>CAXPTW010000073.1:0-93018 GCA_964220165.1 Abyssibacter sp. | reverse complement strand
GTCGGGCAAGGTGATGTTGAACGTGTCGAGCAGGGCTTGGTTGATCTTCGCGCGTCCCGTCATCGCGGACTGGCCTTTATGCTCCGGCCCGAAATTCTTGCGCCATTGCCCGGTCATCTCAGCCGTCCCGATCCGCGCGGCCCCTGCGATGGCGACACCGCTCGGGTCCACCACGAGGCCAAGCCGCTCGGCGCGAAGCACCTGCCCCGGCATGAGCTGATCCGAGGCGACATCTGCAAGCGTCCCGCTCAGCAGGAAATTCACATCCGTCGGCATCACCTTTGCGATCAGAGGAAAAGTGATCTGGCCGGTCAACTGCGCCTGACCGCTGGCCACATCGGGGCCAAAGGGCGCGTCTTTGAGGATTTGAAACGGCGGCTCAGACATAAGCGACAGCCCGGCCTCGACCGAGGAGTTGGTCGCCAGAGCGATCTCCATCGTCGCGGGCTTTTCTGTGATGTCCGGCAGGGTCAGGACAGTTCCAGCCATCTCGACACGCCCACCTTGCGGCGCCAAGACGCCCCCCTCTTGCAAAGAAATCGTTAGCCGGTCGTCATGGATCGTGCCAAATCCCGCGCCGCCCGTCAGATTGGGCAGCGTCTTGATGAACCTCAGATCGAGATCGGAAAACTCCCACTCAAGCCCCAAACGCGGCTGCGCCACGCCCGGATCGAACCGCAGAGCGAGATCGAGATCGCGGTAGGTGGCCGCGTGGATATTCTCGGCCATCCAACTCCGGGTTTTCGTCACCGCCGCAGGGGGCCAAAGCGCCATCAGTTCCGCATGATCGAGCGCGTCAATCGACAGGTCGATCCCGGCGCGCCAGCCCTCCGCCGTGGTTTCCGCATGCCCTGCTCCGCGCAGTTGCAGATCGTCCCGAATGAGATCAAACGCCCCGACATCGAGGGTAAAGGGCGCAAGTGTCAACTTGGCATCGAGCGAGAACCGATCAAACACCAAAGGCGCGTCGAACATGCCCTCCGGGTCGACGGTCAAATCCCGAAATTGCCATTGGGCGGTAAAGGCTTGCGGCCAGTTGCCCTCAAAATCCGTCAACAGGATATGCCCGCGCCCCTTCATCTCAAGGGCGTCGGTCGACATGGAGATTTCCGGGAAGGTGATCCGTTCGCGGTCCGGGTCGTAATCGAAATAGCCGCGCGCCCCCTCAAAGGCGATCGGCTCCGCGCCCTGCCCGGCGTTGATCTGGCCTGCATCAATCGTGAGCGAGCCGGAATAGGAACTGAGCATCCCCTCCGCATTGATCTCCGCCCGCATCGACGCCGACACGGGGGCCTCGACCACGGAGAGGAACGACAAAGCCGGGCTTTGCAGGGCAAAGTCCTGCGTCGGCGCATCGGTCATATTGAGCGCAATCACCGTCGCCCGCGATCCCTTGGCCGAGGTGAAGCGGAGCGAAATGTCGGACAGGTCTTCGGTGCCGTTGAACAGCTCGAAATCCAGACCGATCTCGATCTGGTCGGCACTGTTGTCGAGCGTCACGACCGCGTCCGTCGCTTGCCATATGCGATCAGATCGGGCGTCTTCGAGCGTCACGGTAATCTCGCGGGTCTCGACGGTGCGAATGGTGGACAGCGGCTCTTGGGAAAACAGCGTATCGAGCGCGTCGAGCACCTCGGCCCCGCTGCCCGCCACGCCCTGCGCCCCCCCGAAATCGAGAGAGAACTCGCCGTCCTCACGCCGCCGCACGGTGATCTGCGCCCCGCGCAGCCGGAGCGTGTCTGGCTCCAGTTTGCGCGCCTTCAAGGCCTCCCGCGACAAGACCGCGCGCAACTCGTTGATCCGGGCGATCTCCGCGCCCGAGGCATCTGTGACGCCGACATTGCGGGCGGTCACTCGCGGAATGAAATTGCGCTCCACCAAAGTGACGATCTGACCGATGGAGACCTCTGGCCCGCCGAGATCGCGGTTGATCCGGTCCTCGACCTTTTGCGTGATCACGTCGGGCAGGATGATCTGCCGCCCGGTGAAAGCGAGGAATGTCACGCCCAGAGCCAGCGCAACAATCACCAGGAGAATGCCCGTCCAAATCCCGATCTTGTGATGGGTTTTCAGAGGTTTGCGCGCGGGTTCTCTCGCGAGATCCGCATCATTCGACGCCTCAGACACACCCGCATCCGCCACCGCGCTGTCCTGCGGGGCGGCGTCTTTTTCGGAGATCTCAGACGGGTTGGTCACAGCACAGCTCGCAAGCAAGGTGAAGGGGCAAGTCAAAGAGGCACAAGAGGTCGGTTTTATCTTGGCTGAAAGCGCCCTAAAACGAAAGTCGAACCCCTTGCAACTCATGAATGCCCCAAGAGGAGTAAAAGTCATGTTAGAGACCGGCACTCAGGCCCCCGATTTCACCCTGCCGCGCGATGGCGGCGAGACTGTCACCCTCTCCGATCTGCGCGGGCAAAAGGTGGTCCTGTATTTCTACCCAAAGGACAACACCCCCGGCTGCACCACCGAGGCGCTCGATTTCACCGCATTGAAAGATGAGTTTGCCGCCGCCGGTGTCACCGTCTTCGGTATCTCCAAGGACAGCGTAAAAAAGCACGAGAACTTTTGCGCAAAACATTCACTGGGCATCCCGCTTTTGTCCGATGAAAACGGCACGGTCTGTGAGGATTACGGCGTCTGGGCCGAGAAAAAGATGTATGGCAAAACCTTCTGGGGCATCGTGCGCGCGACCTTCCTGATTGATGAGGACGGCAAGATCGCAACTGTCTGGCCCAAGGTCAAAGTCGCGGGCCACGCGGCAGAGGTGCTTGAGGCCGCCAAAGCATGAGCCTGACACTTGCGGGCATGGCCGAGGAGGTGCTCCGCACCGCAGACGGTCGTGCAAAGACGGCCCTCTCCCACACATACGCCGCGATGTGGCGCGACAGCCGGGCTGCGGGTGATCCGATCCCCTTGGGGACGGCGAACCCACCGATGCAGCCCGCCCGACCCGAAAAGCCGGAGCTTTTGAACCCACGCGATGTTCCCAAACGCAAACCCGGAAGCCCGGAGGGCCGCAAAGCGATCCTCCACGCCATCGCGCATATCGAGTTGAACGCGGTGGACCTGCATTGGGACATCGTCGCGCGGTTCACCGATATTGCCATGCCCCTCGGGTTTTACGACGACTGGGTGAAATCGGCGGATGAGGAAAGCAAGCATTTCAATCTGGTCTGTGACCGGCTGGAAGCGCTTGGCTCCTATTATGGCGATCTCCCGGCCCATGCGGGCATGTGGCGCGCCGCCGAGGACACGGCAGGCGACATCATGGGGCGGCTCGCGGTCGTGCCGATGGTGTTGGAAGCGCGCGGGCTCGATGTGACGCCGGGGATGATCAAGGTTTTCACCCAGGCCAAAGACCCGGAGACAGTGGCGGCGCTCAATGTGATTTACGCCGAGGAAGTCGGGCATGTGGCCTATGGCGCGAAATGGTTCAATTTCCTCTGTGGACGCGACGGGATCGACCCGAAAGACGAATTCCACGCCCTCGTCCGGCGCTATTTTCCCGGCGGCACCAAACCGCCCTTTAACGAGGAAAAACGTGCAGAGGCAGGCATGCCGCCAGACTTCTACTGGCCCCTCTCTGAGGAGTTGCCAGCGGCCTGGGCCTAAGGCACGCGCGCTGGACCCGCCCTTGTCGCCTGTGGACAACTCCCTGCGGCATCCGGGCACAGGGGCCGCAGAAGGTCGGGAGAAATGCTGCAAATATCGGCAAAAAACCGCCCAAGATGAGGGAAATCCAGCGGAAATTTGATAATTCCCAAAACTATCCGGGCAAAAGCGTTGCCCCAATAGGTCAGCTTCGTTAACAGGTTTGCAACCGCAATCGTGTGGTCAGAAAGACCATATCGCCGGGGAGCGTCCGCGAGGACATCACGGCGAAAAAGCGAGCGGTCAAAGGGATGGGAATTGAGGACGGTTTCAGCACAGCCATGATGAGAAAGCTCAACCACATGCTTGAGCGCAGTTTCCCCGAGCGTCGGGTGTTTCTGCGGTCTGACACGGACACACGCTATCTGCGGATTTCTCCGGTAACACAATTGGTCGCGCTGACCGGCTCGACAATCTTCGCCGGGTGGATGATCATCGCAACGGCGATCATCCTGATGGACAGCATCGGCTCCGGGAACCTTCGCGAACAGGCGAACCGAGATCTGGTCCTTTTTGAGACCCGCCTCGCCGAACTGGCCTCTGAGCGCGACATGCGCGCCGAAGAGGCCGCCGCCGCGCAAGAACGCTTTAACACCGCCCTCGCCCAAATCTCTGTCATGCAGAGCCAACTCCTCTCCTCCGAGGAACGCGTGCGCGAATTGGAAAAAGGCGTCGATGTCGTACAGGCCAACCTGCGCCGCGCCCTCAAGGACCGCGAAGCTGCCGTGACCGAGGCCGACCAGCTCGTCGCGCAGCTCAACGGCGGCTCTGCCGGCGGCTCCGGCATGTCCGACACCGATCTCGTGACGACGCTCGACACGCTGACCATGGCGCTCGACGCCACCGCACAGGAGCGCGACGATATGGTCATCGAGGCCAACCGCGCCCTGCAACTGGCCGAGACCTATGAAACCGACCTGCGCATCATGGAAGAGAAGAACGACCGCATCTTCTCCCAGCTGGAAGATGCCGTGACCGTCTCCGTCGCCCCGCTCGACAAAATGTTCAAAGCGGCAGGCATGGACCCCGACCATCTGATCGCCACCGTGAAAAACGGCTATTCCGGTCAGGGCGGCCCGCTCACCCCGATCACCTTCTCCACCCGCAACGGCACCCCGGACCCGGACAGCGCCCGCGCGAACCAGATCATCGAGCGCATGGATGCGCTCAACCTCTACCGCATCGCCGCGCAGAAAGCGCCCTTTGCCCTGCCGCTCAAGGGAAGTTTCCGCTACACCTCCGGTTATGGGCCACGTTGGGGCCGCATGCATGAGGGCACCGACTTCGCCGCCGCCTACGGCACGCCGATCTACGCCACCGCCGATGGGGTCGTCACCTTTGCAGGCTGGCAGTCCGGTTATGGCCGTCTGGTGAAGATCCAACACGAGTTCGGCATCGAAACCCGCTACGCCCACCAATCGCAACTTATGGTGAAAGTTGGTCAAAGGGTCTCGCGCGGGGAGCAAATCGGTGCTATGGGAAATTCTGGCCGCTCCACAGGGACGCATCTTCACTATGAAGTCCGCGTCGGTGGCAAGGCCGTCAATCCGATGACATACATTAAGGCTGCCAACGATGTTTTCTAAAAGCAGGATCAACGAACCGGGCCCCAAACAGGCCGAAGACGCCAAGAAACCCGAAGCAGCGGCGGCCAAGCCCCCTCTGCCGAAGTCCCCGGCGCCCGATTTCGCGCAACCCGCTGCCAAGCCGAAGCCCCCGGCGTCCGTCTTGTCCTCCGATCTCACGATCACGGGCAACCTGCGCACCACCGGTGACATTCAGATCGAAGGCACCGTCGAAGGCGACATTCGCGCCCACCTCCTGACCGTCGGCGAAACCGCCACGATCAAAGGCGAAGTGGTGGCTGACGACGTTGTGGTCAACGGCCGCATCATCGGCCGCGTGCGTGGCCTCAAGGTGCGCCTGACCTCGACCGCGAAAGTCGAAGGCGACATCATCCACAAAACCATCGCGATCGAATCCGGCGCGCATTTCGAAGGCTCCGTGCAACGCGCCGACGATCCGCTGGCCACCGGCGCGAAATCGGCCGCACCTCAGCCTGCACCGAAGCCCGCCGCTGCTGCGAAACCGGAATAATATCGGGCCATTTGGCCAAAGAGACGATGAAGGCGGTCCCATGACCGCCTTTTTCATTTCCCCTCCTTTCTCGTGCTTTTCTCAGGAACTCCCAGATGCCCGTCGACGCGCTGCGCCAACTTGAAAAGGTCAAAAATCTCTACCTCGCGGATTTCCGCATGGGCCGCATGGATGAACGCCGCCTGACCGCCATTTTCGATGAGGGCATCCCGAGCGAACCGGGCCCCGCAGGCACAGGCAGCTCCATCATCGACGACATGCTCGGCCCGGTCTCCGCGATTGAGGTCCGCCCCGGCTCGCGGCGCTTTACGCTTCGGTTCGATGAATACGTCTCGTTCAAGATCACCGACGAGAGCCACATTCGCCCCGGCGAGAATGACACCTACGCCAGCCTGTTTCGCGAAAACCCTTCCGCCGTGTTCTTGCGCCATGTGCAAAAAGACCTGCTGTCCCTCGACGACAAAATCCCGCTCCACCACTACTGTGTGGTCGCACTGAACCATGTGCTCGAAGTCGTCACCCCCCTGCCCCCGGACGCCGAAATGCAGGTGCTGACCGAGGCGGATCTGAACGGGTGACGCAAGTTCTCGTTAGAGACTAAGAGCGCGCCCCTCGCGCCATGAGACATCACTGATATGCTCAAGACCGATCCCACTGCGGCCCTGAAAGCCGGAACTCTCAAAGGTGCCGCCCTCATGGTCCTCGCCATGGGGTGCTTTGCGCTCGAAGACATGGCGCTCAAGGCGACGGCGGAACAGCTTCCCATCGGACAGGTGCTCACGCTTTTTGGCATCGGCGGGTTTTGCGTGTTTCTTGCTCTGACATGGCACAGGCGCGAGCGCGTGTTTCATCCGGTGATCACCGCGCCCGTGATGATCCTGCGCGCGGGGTTCGAGGTGACAGGGCGCTTGTTTTTCACGCTCTCACTGGCGCTCAACACGCTCTCGGCCACCTCCGCAATCTTGCAGGCGACGCCTTTGGTCGTGGCGGCGGCTGGCGTGGTGTTTTTCGGCGAACGGGTGAGCCGTGCCCGCTGGGCGCTCATTGCGCTCGGCTTTGTCGGCGTACTTTTGGTGATCCGCCCCGGTCTCGATGGGTTTACACCACTCTCCGTTTTGGCGCTTTTGGGCATGCTGGGCTTTGCCGGGCGCGACCTGACAACGCGCGCGGCGCCTGCGGTCCTGTCCTACGCGCAATTGGGCGTGACCGGCTTTGGCGCGCTGATCGTGGCGGGGGTCATCCTGAGCCTCGGCCCGAATGCGGCGTGGCATATGCCCTCCGTCGGAGCGCTCCTCGCGCTTGGCTTTGCCGTCACAGTCGGCGTCATCGCCTACACCAGCCTCACCATGGCGATGCGCATGGGGGAGCTGTCTGTTGTAACACCCTTCCGCTATGTCCGGCTGTTGTTCGCGATGATCCTCGCGGCCCTTGTGTTCGGCGAACGCCCCGACGCGCTCGAACTTCTCGGCGCGGGGGTGATCGTGTTGTCGGGCCTCTTGCTCATGGTCAGCGCGCGGGGCCGCAAAGCCGCTATTTGAGCGCGCGGCGGTAGAGGTGCCATGTCGCGTGACCAAAGACCGGCAGCGCGACGAACAGCCCCAGAAACAGCGGGATCATCGCCAAAAACAACACGGCCGCGATCATCCCGGCCCAGACCAGCATGACGAAGAAATTCTGTTTCACCACCTGAATGGACAGGAGCATCGCGGTCACGAAATCCACCTCCTTGTCCAAGAGATGCGGGAGGCTCGTGACCGTCAGGGAAAACAGGACAAAGGCCAGAACGCCCCCCACGGCCAATTCGACCGCGATCATCGAGAGGCCGCTCGCGGTCAGAAAGACCTCATAGGACGTGGACACATTGGTCATCACAGAGAGCCCCATGAAGAGCGCGAAAATCATATGGGCGAGGAAGGACCAGAACAGCACATAGATGACGATGATCGCGCCCATCCAGGGGATTTGCCGGTCTTTTTCCGACCAGACGACGGAGAGCACCTGATACCAATCCATCGCTTCGCCCGCTTCGAGACGGCGCGAGACCTCATATAGGCCCACGGCGGCAAAGGGCGCAAAGAGCGGAAAGGCGAGAGAGAGAGCGAGCGTCCACATGATCGTGCCCGCGCCAAAAATCAGGAACCCGATTCCGATCACCACATAGACGAGCGAAAAGAAAATCCCAAAGCTTTTGGCGCGGCGAAAATCCTGCCAGCCGGAGGCCAAAGCCAGCCGCAAATCCTTTAGCGTCAAATGTGCCACGTCCGGCAGCGGCGCCGCCGCCACCACAGTCGTATCCGTCATCAAAATATCCTCCCCGCCGGATAATCCGGTCTCAGGGAGAATTGGATGACAAAATGTCGCAACCTGTCAAGTCACGGCATGCCCAGAGCACCCGATCACGATCCGCGAGAGTTCCGTCAAAGACGCGAGCGGCTCAGAAGATAGGACAGAGGCACGATGGAGACGGAGGCCGCGCGGTTGCCCAGAGACCATTCGGCCAGCGCCTGAATGGTGTCGGGTTTCGAGCGGCCCAGAAGGACCACGGTTTTCCCAGTGCTGGCCTGCAACGCGGCGTGTTCGATAAAGCGTTTCATCGCAGCGACGTCCTGACCCTCACCATCGAAATCACGCAAGATCAGGGCGGAGGGCGCCTTGGCCCGTTGCGCCTCTTGTTCGAGCGAGTTCAGCCCGCGCGGGAAGGTGACCACGCCACGCCCCGTGTCTTGGGCCGAGGCGACAACCTGCGCCGCGACCTGGCGCGAGCTTTGGAAGGACGCAGAGGGCACATCGAGAAAGCCGATGGACACGGGCACAAGCTCGGCAGCCTGCGTGATCGTGGTGGCGGCATCCTGCGGCGTCGCGCCCTCTGGCAGTCCGATCATCGCGAGCACTTCCATGCCCTTGGAGCGGTAGTCCATCGCCCGATCCGAGGCCCCCACCGCAAAAGCATCGACGGCAAAGGTGACGGGGAACGGCAATTGCGTGAGTTCGCGATCGTCCGGGCCAAGCGCGGCAATATCGACGAGGACAATGCTCATGATCGGGCCCGTGGGCGTCGCGGTGTAATCCGCTGAATAGGCCAAAAGCGCCGGAAGATCATCAGCGACCACCACCGGGGCGGTAACGTCGCCCGTGGCCGCGCCCGAGGCAATGGACGGCAAACGCGAAGACACGCGCTCATCCTCGCGGTCGGTGAAAGAGCCAACCTTTTGCCCCAAACCGCTGGAGGATTGCCCTTGCAGAGCAATTTCCGGCGCGGTGGTCTCGGGAGTGTCTTCGCCGGTCATCTCCGGCGCGGTCATCTCCGGCGCGGCCATCTCAGGTGCACTCATATCCGGTGCCGTCATCGCAGGGTCCGTGGCCTCAGGCATCACGCCCTCCACCTCTGGCTTGGCATCCGCCTCGGCGGCGGCGGGCGGCTGGGTTTCCGGCGGGGTCAGGACGGGGCTGGGGTTCGGCGTGACGACCTCTCCCAGAGCCTCGGTCTCTGCGGGCGTCTCAAGCACCTCTGGGGTCGTCTCGACATTCGGGACCGTCGGCTCAGAGTCTGCGTCCATCTCTGCGCCCATCTCCGAAGCCTCTTCCGGCTCCGTCACAGGCGCGTCCATCGGCTCAGCGACCTCTGGCTCAGAAGCCTCGGGGTCGGAAACCTCGGGGTCGGAAACCTCTGGCACGTCCTCCGCGACAGGCAGGCCCGCGGGCCTCTCTTCGGACGGGGCGCTCTCCATCGGCGCGGGGCTGTCCACAGGCGGCGTCAGCGAACTCACGCTCACAGGCGCGGCGATCTCATTCGCCAGCGTCAGAATCCCAAAGCCCACGATCGCGCCCCAGATCACCCCTGTGAGAATCCCTCGCCCCATTCGTGTCCTACTCCTCAGCCTGCTCGCCCGTCGCCTATGTCCGGCGCGGACGCATTTTCTGTCGGACCCGCCAAATTCATGTGGCCAAGTCCCGATTTCTCCGGTCGCGACCCGCGTGCTGCTCTTGACGCTGTGCGACCCCTGTGAACATGTATAACCCGGCTTTAACGCGGGATCATCCCCTTATAAGGTCAGTGACTTCGCTGAGAAGTCTTTCTTTTGCCATCGCCGTTTTCTCATGCGGCCCAGAGGGTTCGGACCATGCTGCTCCTGATCGATAACTACGACAGTTTCACCTACAACCTCGTCCATTACATCGGTGAGCTGGGGTGGCAGGCGAAAGTGGTGCGCAACGACGCGTTGAACGTGCAAGAGGCCATGGCGCTCCGCCCCTCCGGCATCGTTCTCTCGCCCGGCCCCTGTACGCCCTCTGAGGCAGGCATTTGCGTGCCGCTGGTCCATGCCGCCGCCGATGCAGGCATTCCGCTTTTTGGGGTGTGCCTCGGCCACCAGTCGATTGGCGAGGCCTTCGGCGGCAATGTGGTGCGCTGCCACGAAATCGTCCACGGCAAGATGGGCGAGATTTATCACGAGGGCAAAGGCGTCTTTGCCGGTCTGCCCTCTCCGCTGCAGGGCACGCGCTATCACTCGCTTGTCGTGGACCGCGCCACCCTGCCCGACTGTCTCGAAGTCACAGCCGAGTTGAAGGACGGCACCATCATGGGCCTGCGTCACAAGGAGCTGCCGATCGAGGGCGTGCAATTCCACCCGGAAAGCATCCGCTCCCAGCACGGGCACGACATGTTCCGCACCTTCCTCACCCAATTGCCCCAGACAGAGGAGGCCTGAGCCATGACCGAGCTGACCGCCCTCAAACCCTTCATCGGGATCGCCGCCGACCGCGCACTGAACCGCGAAGAGGCCGAAGCCGCCTTTGACATTCTCTTCAAGGGCGAGGCCACCCCGGCCCAGATCGCAGGTCTCTTGATGGCTTTGCGCACCCGGGGCGAAACCGTGGATGAGATCGCCGCCGCCGCCGCCACCATGCGCGCGCATTGTGTGCCTGTGACCGCCCCCGAGGGTGCGATGGACATCGTCGGCACCGGCGGGACCGGCAAGGCGACGCTCCAAATCTCCACCGCCACTGCATTTACCGTTGCGGGTGCGGGTGTGCCGGTCGCCAAACACGGCAACCGCAAACTCTCGTCCAACTCCGGCGCCGCCGATAGCCTTGGCGTCAACGGCATCAATGTCATGGTCGGCAAGGATGTGGTCGAAGAGGCGCTGTCTGAAATCGGGATCGGTTTCATGATGGCCCCGATGCACCACCCGGCGATGAAACACGTCATGCCGGTGCGCATTGATCTCGGCACCCGCACCGTGTTCAACATCCTCGGCCCGCTGACCAACCCGGCAGGCGTCAAACGCCAGCTCACCGGCGCGTTTTCCGAAGAGCTGTTGATGCCGATGGCGGAAACGCTCCAGAAACTCGGCACCACGCGCGCCTGGTTGGTCCATGGTTCGGACGGCACCGACGAGCTGACCATCACCGGCACCTCGAAAGTTGTCGCGCTCCACAATGGTCACCTCCATGAGGAAGTGGTCCACCCGGAGGACGCGGGGCTTCCGACCTACGCCTATGAAGAAATCGAAGGCGGCAGCCCGGAAAGCAACGGCAAGCGCCTCCGCGCCGTTCTGGCGGGCGAAGAGCACGGGGCCTACCGCGATGCGGTGCTTTTGAACTCCGCCGCAGCGCTGTTGATCGCCGATCAAGTCGAGACGCTCAAAGACGGCGTCGCCATGGCCGCGAAAAGCCTGGACAGCGGCGAAGCCCTCAAGCGGCTCGAAGCGCTGGCGGAACTGACGTCGCGGCACTAAGCCCTTCTTCTTGGGTCAAATACTCACGGCGCGCCCTCCCAAGGGACGCGCCGTTTTCGTTTGCGAGGAGGAAACCCAAAAAATCGAGGGGCCCGAAGGCCCCTCTCCTGCTCGTATCTTGTTGACCCGGATCAGTTCGTAATGATCTCCGGCCCCATCAACGTCGTGGGCAGGTAGGTCGAGATCCATGGCACATAGGTGACGAGGATCAGGAAGACGAAGAGGATCGCGAGGAACGGCAGGGCCGCGCGGACCACGGCCATCATCGGCATCCCGGCAACGCCCGAGGTGACGAAGAGGTTGAGACCCACCGGCGGCGTGATCATCCCGATCTCCATGTTCACCACCATGATGATGCCGAGGTGGATCGGATCGACGCCCAGCTCGATGGCAATCGGGAACACCAGCGGCGCGACGATCACGATGAGGCCCGAGGGCTCCATGAACTGACCACCGATGAGGAGGATCACGTTGACCATCACGAGGAACATGATCTTGCCAAAGCCCGCCGACAGCATGGCTTGCGCGATTTGCTGCGGAATTTGCTCGTCGGTCAGCACGTGTTTCAGGATCAGCGCGTTGGCGATGATGAACATGAGCATGATCGTGAGCTTGCCCGCGTCAAAGAGCGTGTGGCGGGTGTCCTTGTGGAAGAAGGCCGTCACAAGCGCCTGCGGTTTCGCCATGAGAGAGGTCGGCCCGGTGCCGTCACGATCCGCCAGCGGCCCCATATCGCGGTACACAAAGGAGGCCACGAGGAAGGCGTAGATGGAGGCGACAGCGGCGGCTTCTGTGGGGGTAAAAATCGCGCCCGTCAGACCCGGCACACCGTAGATGCCGACCATGATGATGACGATGAGCATGAGGCCCCAGAAGGCTTCGCGGAAGGCAGAGCCAATCTCTCCCCAGCCCGCCCATTCGCCTTTCGGCAGCTTCTTGATCCGCGCGATGACATAGATCGCCAGCATGAGCATGGTGCCCGCCAGAAGGCCCGGAATGACACCGGCAAGGAACATCCGGCCCACGGACACGTCCGTCGCGGAGGCATAGACCACCATCACGATGGACGGCGGAATGAGGATGCCCAGGGTGCCCGCGTTGGCGATGACACCCGCGGCGAAGTCCTTGGTATAGCCCATCTGACGCATCGCCGCGATGACGATGGAGCCGATGGCAACCACGGTCGCAGGCGACGAACCGGACAGCGCGGCAAAGATCATACAGGCGAACACACCCGCAATCGCAAGCCCGCCGTGGAAGTGACCCACACAGGCGATGGCAAAGCGCACGATCCGTTTCGCCACCCCACCCGTCGACATGAACGAGGACGCGAGGATAAAGAACGGGATCGCCAAAAGCGTGTAGTGACCGGCCATCGCCTGATAGAGCGACTGCGCGACGGAGGCCAGGGAGGTGTCCGAGAACACCAAAAGAAAGATCATGGAGGAGAGGCCGAGAGAGACCGCGATCGGCACACCGATCAGCAAGAGGCCAATGACCATGACGAAAAGAAAGACGACATCCATGGGGGTTATTCCTCGTATTCGCCGTGCGCCACGCGCTCGACTTCGTCTTCGGCCTCGTGAGAGACGATCAGGGAGTGCTGTTTGCCTTGCAGGATGCGGATCGTGGCCTGAACCACGCGCAACAGGATCAGCGCCGCCGAGAAGGGAAGGATGGCATAGGGCACAACGCGCGGGAGCTTGTCATAGCTGTCGCCGTAGTTGATCGCATCCTCCAGCCAGCGGAAAATCCCGAGCATCGGCACCTGATCCGTGACGTAAAACGCCCGGTCGCGCACATTCTCGGTGAACCCCAGCGGGAACCAACGGCCTTCGGTCGGTTGCAGCGCCGCAAAAGGCGCCCAATAATCCCACGCGCCTTTCATCAAGAGCCCCGCATAGGCCAGACAAGCGATGGCGGAGATGATCGCCAAAACACGCTGGCCGCGGCTCGGCAACATGTTGATGACCGCGTCCACGCCCAGATGCGAGGTCTTTTTGAACCCGTAGGAAATCCCCAAAAGCACGAGCCATGCGAAGAGGATCAGCACGACTTCGAGACCCCAGATCAGGGAATGGTTGAACACGTAGCGCAGCACGACGTTGACAAAGGTGATGAGCGTCATCACACCGAGAATCCCGGCGATGATGTTCTCTTCCAGCCCGTCAAAGAACCGCGCCATCGGCGTTTGTGGTAGCTTGTCTTGAGTGTGTGTCATGAGTGAGTGACCCCTTTTGCCCCTCTGTCCGACCTTGTGCCGAACACCCCCGGCGCCCCGCGACGCGCGAAGCGGGTGCGGACAAGGCCCCGGTTTGGTCGGGGCCCTGTCTGGTCAAATCAGCTTAGTGCTTGGCGTTGATTTCCTGCGCGTAAGCGATGTTGTCGGCGCCCACGTCGCCTTCGAACTCGGCCCACACCGGCTTCATCACATCGACCCAGGCCTGACGCTGCTCATCGGTCAGCTCACGGATCACACCACCGGCGTCGAGCACGGCCTGGCGGTTGTCGGCGTCGACTTCGGCGATGGCCGCGTTCCGCTCTTTGGTCACTTCATCCATGATGGTGGCGAGCTGGTCGCGGATATCGGCGTCGAGGCCTTCCCACCAGTCCACAGAAGTCACGACCATGTAATCGAGAAGCCCGTGGTTGGTTTCGGTGATGCCGTCCTGCACCTCAAAGAATTTCTGGCCGTAGATGTTGGACCAGGTGTTTTCCTGACCGTCCACAACGCCGGTCTGGAGCGCGCCGTAGACCTCGGAGAAGGCCATCGGCTGCGGCGAGGCGTCGAGGGCGTTCATCTGGGCGACGAGCACGTCAGACGGCTGAACGCGGAACTTGAGACCCGCTGCGTCACCCGGCTCGATCAGCGGCTTGTTGGCGGAGAATTGCTTGAGACCGTTGTGCCAGAAACCGAGACCCAAAAGACCACGGCGCACCATAACCTCTTTCATGCTCTGACCGGCTTCAGAGGATTGGAACTCTTCCACGGCATCCATGTTCTTGAACATGAACGGCAGGTCGAAAATCCGGTAGACTTTGGAGAAGGTCTCGAATTTGGACAGCGACGGCGCCGCCATCTGCACATCGCCCTGAAGCATGGCCTCCAACACCTGATCATCGTTGTAGAGCGTGGAGTTCGGGTAGACCTCGACACAGACCTTGCCGTCCATCTCGGTGTTCACGCGCTCCATGAACAGGTTGGCGGCGATGCCTTTGGGGTGTTTGTCGGTGTTGGTCACGTGGCTGAACTTGATGACCATTTCGCCATCGTCACAGGCGGCAAAGCCAGCGGTCGCAGTCACAGAAAGAGCAAGAGCCGTAGCGGCGGTTGCGAGAAATTTCATGGGTGTCCTCCCTGTCATGAAATCAAATGTCTGGCGCGGTGAGGCTGGAGTGGCCCCGAAAGCGTCTGCGACAGAGAAAACAAAGCGGCTCACGGTGCATCAAGGGGACGTGACCGAAAGATGAAAATTTCTTGAAAACGTTTATGTTTCAGACCGTTAAGAGGCCCACGAGACGCATGGCGGCTATGCTGCATTTGCATGGTGTGCGATTTCCCGCACGGTGGAATTTGAGCAATGTGCGAAAAACCGCACATATCTCTTTTTCGGTTTTCACGGTGAAATGAGTCGCCAGTGACTATCCACCACACCATGTGGCCCGCAGACCCTCAATCACCTCGGCGGGCACGGCCTCGGATGAAAGGTAGTCGGACTGCGCGAGCCACATCGAGAACCGGGGCGTCGCACAGTCGAGGCTCAGGATGCCGTGGAACTCGCCCATTTTACCTTGCCCCTCGACATACAGCCGGTGCGGCTGTCCCGCATAGGTGTCGATGGGCGTGAGCTCTTGTGTCGTCCAATATTGTTCGTAGACGCCTTCCATCGGCTGGGTGTAGGCGAAACGCTTCGCCTCTGTCGCCCCGGCGGAAATCGGCAAAACTGCCGCCAACAGGACGACGGGACATGCTTTCAAACGCATCTTCATTCCTCTCACTCGTGACAAATCCGCCCCTCAGGGGCGATACATCTCTGCCTTCACCCCATGCCGCGTGAGCTTGTCGTAAAAGGTCTTGCGCGGCAGTTTGAGGCCTTTCGCCGCCTCGGTGGCATTGCCGTGGTGGCGTTGGAGCGCGGCGATCAACAGCGACCGCTCCACCTGTGCCAGTTGCTCTGACAGCCCCAGTTCTTCCTGCGCCTCGCCCTCGGTCAGCCCCATGGCAAAGCGCATCGCGGCGTTCATGAGGGAGCGCGCGTTGCCGGGCCAATCCTGCGCCATCAGGCGGGAGATCACTTCCGGGGTGATCTCCGGCACCGGCAGGTCGCTTTGCTCGCAGGCGATGTCGACATAGTGGCGAAACAGCACGGGAATGTCCTCGCGGCGCTCGCGGAGCGGCGGGATGCGGACCACGGCGGCCTCAAGCCGGTAAAACAGATCGGGCGAGAACCGCCCCTCCGCCACTTCGCCCCGCAGATCGGCATAGGTGCCGGCGATCAGGCGCGGGCGATCGTGGCCTTCGAGAATCTCTAACAACGCAAATTGCGTGACACTCGGCAGGCGTGCGATTTCGTTGACAAAAACAGACCCCCCCTGCGCCCGCTCAAAGGCCTGAGACATGGCGTCGGGCGTCAGGTCAGACGACGTCAGCTTGAAAAACGGCGCCATGGAGCCTGCGGACAAAAGATGCACCACCTCGGCCATTTTCGCCGTGCCCACCCCCGGCTCGCCCGTCACCAAGACATCGGCGGCAGAGCGCGCCACGGCGCGGGCCTCTTCGCGCATTTTGCGCGACAGGCCGGATGTCCCCCGCAACAGACGCGCAGCGGCGTCGCCCTGTTCGACCTGACGCTTGAGCCGCCGGTTTTCCATGACCAGAGCGCGGGTCTTGAGCGCCTTTTCCACCACCGCGATAAACTCGCTCGGCGCACAGGGTTTTTCTAGGAACCCAAACGCCCCCTCGGAAATCCCGCGCACAGCCATGGGCACATCGCCTTCGCCCGTGAGCAAGATCACCGGCAACTCCGGGTCCACCGATTGCGCATAGCTCAAAAGCGCAAAGCCATCTTTGCCCGGCATCCGAATATCCGTGACGATCACCCCCGCGAAATCGCGCGTGATGTGATCCTTGGCCTCGATATAGCTCCCCGCCAATGTCGGCGCGAGATCGGCCAGTTCCAAGGTCTGGCCCAGCGCTTCGCGCACAGAGGCATCGTCATCGACCATCAACACGCGATCAATATGTGCCATCTTGGGCCTCCTCAAATCCTTGGGTCGCGGGGATCAGATCAATCGTGAACACAGCGCCTCCCTCGGGCCGGTTCTCGCCGCGAATGCGCCCGCCAAAGCTTTGCACCAGCCCGTAGGAAATCGACAGCCCCAATCCCATGCCCTGCGCCGCGCCGACCTCTTTGGTGGTGTAGAACGGATCAAAGATTTTCTCCGGGTCGGCGATCCCCGGCCCTGTGTCGGAGACAGAGAGCCGTGTCGGCGTGTCCTGCCCCGTGCCGGGCACGATGCGGATCGCAATGCGTCGTTCCTCACAGCCCTCGGTCGCATCGACCGCATTGGACAAAAGGTTCATCACCACCTGCTGAAGCCGCACGTCCCCGCCCCGCACCCAGACCGCCCCCTCAGGCGTCCAGTCGAGCGTGACATCGCCGCGCGAGAGTTTCGCTTGTGTCATCTCCAACGCCGCCTCAACGACGGCGGTGAGATCGACATTGGTCAGGCTTTCGCTGTCTTGGCGGGCAAAGGCGCGCAGGTTCTTGATGATCCGCCCCATCCGGCGCGACAGATCTGAAATGCGCCCGAGATTGTCCGCCGCCTTCTCCGGCCTGTCGCGCTCCAAAAACGCCTGCGCATTCTCGGCAAAGGACCGGATCGCCATAAGCGGCTGGTTCAACTCATGCGAAATCCCCGCCGACATCTCGCCCAGCGCAGAGAGTTTCCCCGCCTGCACGAGGTCCGCCTGCGCCCGTCTGAGGCGGGCTTCGGCCTCGTGGCGTTCATGCACCTCATGTTGCAGCTCCCGGTTCGCGGTCTCCAAGGCCTCGGTCCGCGCCGCCACGCGCGCCTCCAGCCTCAGATTGGCCTCAGCCAAGGTCCGCCGCCGCTCCATGGCAAAGAAAAGAAACGCCGCAAACACAAGGGCGAGTGCCGCAGCCAACCCCGCCTGTAGGCCCGCAATCGCCAAAACCGGGCGCAAATCCATCAGCAATTCGGCCTCAAGACCGACGACCGGCAAGGGCCGCGTCAGGTGAAGTGCGGGCGACGGGATGTAAGGCCCCGCCTCCAGCCGCCACAGATCGTGTCCAGAGACAGAATAGGTATGGGTCACGGGCATCGGTCCGCCGCTCCCCCCGCGGAGCACCAACTCAGAGCGATTGGTGACGAACACCACGCCGTATTTGTCGGTGAAATAGATCGCGGAGGTCTCCGTCGGCCAGCCCCATTCCAAAAGCCCGATGTCGACATTCACCACCACCGCGCCCCGCGCGGGGCCGCCGGGGGTAAAGATAGGCGCGGCAAAGACATAGCGCCGCCGCCCTTCGAGATCGACGAAATGCGACACGCCCAGCGCGCCATCCATCGCCCGGGTGAGCGCCGCGCGCGCCCCGGTGGGCAGACGGGTCTCACCGGCAGAGGCCAAAACCTCGTTCCTTGCGCCGATCACCATAAGAGAATGCGCGCCGGTCTTGTCCGCCATCCCCTGCAAGAGATCGGAGGTCGCCTGTCGCGGGCTGTCTCCGGGGTTCTCGGCAAAGCTCAGCGCCAAAACGGTCGGGTGATCGGACAGGAATACCGCCAATTCGCGGTAGCGTTGCAGCCCGGTGGTCAGGCGGTCGGCAGACAGGCTGAGATCAGAGGCCCCACGCCCAGCGGCCTGATCGAGTTCCGCGCGAAACGACAGGACGAACAGCGCCATCCCGAAAAGCGCAATCGCCAAAAGCCCCAAAACCACGGCCAGACCCCGCGACACCCCCGTCTCCGGGCGGCGTCCCTGAGCCTCTGGGCGCGTGGGGGGCGCCGAATGGGGAGAGCTGTGCATGGTCATTGCCCCCGACGTTACCAAATGCACAGTTGCAAAGGAAAGCGGTTCCGCTCACCTTGCCGCGCATGAAGCGCTTTTCCCTCTCCCCGTCCGATCCCTCTTTCGTCCAAGATCCCTACCCGGCCTATGATCAGCTCCGCGAGAGGGGCACGATGGTCTGGTGGGAGGAGTTGGGCCTCCCTGTGATCGCGGGCTATGACGGCGTGTCCATGGCGCTCCGGGACAATCGCTTTGGCCGGGAGGCACCTGAGGGCTTTGCGCCCGACATTCCCGAACACCTCCGGGCGTTTTACGACATTGAGGCGCATTCGATGCTTGAGCTGGAAGGCGACCGGCATCGGCGGCTACGGTCCTTGGTGCTCCGCGCCTTCACCTCGCGCCGGATCAAAGCGCTCATCCCCGATCTCGAAGAGATCACCGACGATCTCTTGGCCCGGCTCCCGGAGGGCGACTTCGACCTCCTGCCCGCCTTTTGCAAACTGGTGCCGGTGCGGATCATCTGTCGTCTGTTGGGCGTGCCGGAATCCATGGCCGAAGAGCTTCTCACATGGTCCAACGCCATGGTCGCGGTCTATACGCCTTCCCGCACGCGGGAGATCGAAGTGGCCGCCTCCAAGGCCGCGACAGAGTTCTCTGATTTTATGCGCACCTATGTGGAGAGCCGCCGGTCGCACCCCGCAGATGACCTGATCACCTCGCTGATCGCCGCCGAGGAAGATGGCGAAAAACTCTCCACCGATGAACTGATCACCACCTGCATTCTCTTGCTGAATGCGGGTCATGAGGCGACCGTCCATAGTCTCGGCATCGCAGTGAAGACGCTTTTGGAGCACGACACCCCACGCGACGCCCTCTCCGAGGACAAGATCGACGGCACGATTGAGGAACTGCTGCGCTATGACCCGCCGCTGCACCTGTTCCAGCGCTGGGTCTATGAGGACACGACCTTTCTCGGCCATGCTCTCAAACGCGGGGACAAGATCGGGCTTTTGCTGGGCGCGGCCAATCGTGACCCGGATGCTTTCCTACGCCCCACCACATTCGACCCAAACCGCAAGGTGAAACAAAACACCTCCTTCGGCGCGGGCATCCATTTCTGCGTCGGTGCGCCTTTGGCCCGCTTAGAAATGCGTGTCGCCCTGCCCCGGCTTTTTGAGCGTTGCCCCACCCTGCGCCTCACAGAGCCGCCCGTCTATGCCAACACCTGGCATTTCCATGGGTTGTCCAAACTCATGGTCGCGACCTGAACCGCCACATATAAAAGACGCACCGAGACATGATCCCGGTGCGTCTTTGTTCTCACCGCTCTGGCCTTGGCCCTCGACCAAAGCGGTGCCTATCTCATCGCCTTCGCGGTCGGAGAACATGGACATGGCGTGGTCATGGGCGGTCTCGGCAAAGGGCACAACGCGGACGGTAAGGATCGCGGTGATAGGCAGGTCAGTGACCTCAGCCACAGCGGCCTTGAGCGTGTCGGCGCGGCCTTCGAGCGCGTCGATCATCAGCACGCCTTCGTCGCCGACGTAAAAGATCGTGCCGTAGAACTGGCGCTGGTAGAAAGACACACGGTCCGTCAGCTTTTGCAGGATGTAGTCCTGGGAGACGTTTTCCGTGACCAGGTTTCGTTTTCCTCACCCGGAGCAAGGGCCTCGGTCGCGGATTCGGCGCAGTAGGTGGCGTTCCCGGTCGCGGGGGCCTTCTAGGCCTTGGGCTATGGAGGGGCGGCGTTTTTCTCAAAGGCGTGGTCAGTTTGCCTCCGCTGCACCTGTTCTCGCGCGTCCGAAAAATCCAAAAAGTGGTTACATTTCTGAATGACTTGGCCCAGCATGCTCCAAATCAATTCCAAATCATGCCTTCCGGCGCGAAACGCTCGGGACAGGCCGCACAGCGCCCGTCCCATGGACCGGTTTTGATCTCTTCCCTTGATCGCGCCCAAGATGTATCACCTCCCCATGTCCAACGTTCTCGATAAAATCAAAGCCTATAAGCTTGACGAAGTGGCCGCCGCGAAAGCCGCCGTGCCGCTCTCCGAGCTTGAGGCCCAAGCCAAGGCCCAAAGCCCCGCGCGCGGCTTTGCCAAGGCGCTGCAATCGGCCGCGACAACCGGCTATGGTCTCATCGCTGAGGTAAAAAAAGCCTCCCCGTCCAAGGGCCTGATCCGTCCGGATTTCGATCCGCCCGCGATCGCCCGGGCCTATGAGGCCGGGGGCGCGACCTGTCTCTCCGTTCTGACAGACACGCCGTCGTTCCAAGGCGCGCCGGAGTTCCTGAAACAGGCGCGCGCAGAGGTCTCTCTGCCGGTGCTGCGCAAGGACTTTATGTATGACACCTATCAGATCACCGAGGCCCGCGCCTGGGGCGCCGACGCGATCCTGATCATCATGGCCTCTGTCGAGGACACACAGGCCGCCGAGCTCGAAGCCGCCGCCTTTGAGGCCGGTATGGATGTCCTGATCGAGGTGCATGACACCGAAGAGCTGGAGCGCGCTCTGGCCCTCAAATCCCCGCTGTTGGGCGTCAACAACCGCAATCTCAAAACCTTTGAGACCACGCTCGACACCACGCGCGAGCTGTCGAAACTGTCGCCTGCGGATCGCACGCTTGTCTGCGAAAGCGGGTTGTTCACGCCCCAAGACCTCGCCGATATGGCCGAGTATGGCGCGCGCTGCTTCCTGATCGGTGAAAGCCTGATGCGTCAGGACGATGTCGAGGCCGCCACCCGCGCCCTCCTCGCAAATCCGGTGCCAGCCTGATGGCGGAGCTCACGCATTTCGACGAGGGCGGCAACGCGCATATGGTCGATGTCTCCGGCAAGGCGGTCACCGACCGTCTCGCCACCGCCGAGTCTGCTGTGAAAATGACGCCTGAGACCCTCGCGCTCGTGACCGAGGGCACGGCGAAAAAGGGCGACGTTCTGGGCGTTGCTCGGCTTGCGGGCATCATGGGGTCGAAAAAGACTTCGGATCTTATCCCGCTCTGCCATCCCCTGCCGATCACCAAGGTGACGCTCGATCTCACCCCGGACGAAAGCCTGCCGGGCATTCGCATCCGCGCCACCGTGAAAACGTCTGGCCAAACCGGTGTCGAGATGGAGGCGCTCACCGCCGCCTCTGTTGCCGCGCTCACCGTCTACGACATGCTCAAAGCCGCCGAGAAAGGGATGGAGATCGTCTCCACCCGGCTCCTTCGCAAAGAGGGCGGCAAATCCGGAACTTACGAGGCCGAGTAAATGATCTCTGTTGAGGACGCACTCTCCCATCTGTTCGCCATGTGTGCGCCCATCGGGACGGAAACCGTGCCGCTGCGTCAGGCGCATGGCCGTGTCCTCGCCGAACCTGTCACAGCCCGCCGCGACCAACCGCCCTTTGCGGCTTCGGCCATGGACGGCTACGGCGTGCGCGATGCGGATTGCTCCGACGGCGCTGAATTCACGCTCATCGGCGAAAGCGCGGCGGGCAATGGCTATGCGGGAAAAGTTGCCCAAGGCCAAGCCGTGCGCATCTTTACCGGCGCACCGATCCCTGAGGGCGTCGACCGCGTGATCATCCAAGAGGACGTCACCCGCGACGGCGACCGCGTCACCCTCGCGGAACCTGTGTCCGAGAACCGCAACATTCGCCCCTCCGGCGGGGATTTCAAAATCGGCGATACGATTGACGCGCCGCGCCGCCTTTCGGCCCGCGACGTGGCGCTCATCGCCTCGATGAACGCCCCCGAAGTCACCGTCTCCCGTCGCCCCGATGTGGTCCTCATTGCCACAGGCGACGAGCTGGTCATGCCTGGCGACACCCCCGGCCCGGATCAGATCATCGCCTCCAATTCCTTTGGCCTCGCCGCCATGATCGAACAGGCGGGCGGGATCGCCCGGATGCTGCCCATCGCCCCCGATGACGAGGAGATCCTGCGCCAGACATTTGAGATGGCCGAAGGCGCCGATCTCATCGTGACCATCGGCGGGGCTTCTGTCGGCGATCATGATCTGGTCGGCAAAGTCGCCTCTGACATGGGCCTTGATCGTGCGTTTTACAAAGTCGCCATGCGCCCCGGCAAACCGCTCATGGCGGGCCGGATGGGCCGCTCCCTCATGCTGGGCCTTCCGGGCAACCCGGTCTCCGCCATGGTCACAGCGCAACTCTTTCTCCTCCCGATGCTCAACGCGCTTCAGGGCCTCCCGGCCCGCGCCGCGCCGCGCGAAACCCTGCCCCTGTTGCAGGACATCGACGCCAACGGCCCGCGCGAACATTACATGCGCGCCATCACCGACCCGACCGGCGTCCGTCCGTTTTCGCGCCAGGACAGCTCTCTCCTGTCGATCCTGTCCCATGCCGACGCCCTCCTCGTGCGCCCGCCGCACGACCCCGCCCGCCGCGCGGGCGAGACGGTCGAGATCATCCGCATGTAACCCTGCCGTCTCGCGGCAAAGTCTCTCGGTTCTGAACCACGGTTAACGCCGTTTTAACCACACGTACGCCATCGTCCTCTCACCGCAGGCCCACCGCCAAACGGGCCGCGCGCGCAACCCTGCGAGCACCGGAGAGGAATGTTGACACATACCGGGAACTTTGGCAGAACATTATCAGAACATAGTGCAAAACCTATCTGGCACCTGCCCCAAACCGGGGGGCCCGTTCGCTTTGGTCCCCAAAGAGAACAGGTCAGGACAGAGGGACATGGCTCAGAGACTCACCCGGAGGCACGCCAAGAGGCACGCGCCTCCCGGATCATGATCTCCGGCGCTCTGCCCCCCGTTCCGGTGCATTGGGTCCAAAGCCCCGGCCAAGGGGGCGAAAGACCCGATCCCGAAATGGGCCAAAGGCCCGACCACAAGATGGGCCTCGGTAGGATGAAACTGCACATCACAGGAAATGGCTTCGGGCGCGTTACCGCACCGACCGGCGCCCAGAGGATGCAGAGGATCGAGCCCATGCTGACCAAAAAACAGCTCCAGCTTTTGGAGTTCATCAACACCCGGATGCAAAAGGACGGCGTGCCGCCCTCGTTTGACGAGATGAAAGAGGCGCTTGATCTGCGCTCCAAATCCGGCATCCACCGCCTGATCACCGCTTTGGAAGAGCGCGGCTTTATCCGCCGCCTCGCCCACCGCGCCCGCGCCATCGAGATCGTGAAACTACCCGAAAGCCTCGGCGGCGCGCCCACCGTGCCGACGTCTGGCGGCTTTAGCCCGCGCGTGATCGACGGCGACCGCCCCGACGCCCCGCCGCCCGCTTCGGCCATGGAGATTGAAACCGTCTCCGCGATCAACCTGCCGATCATGGGCAAGATCGCCGCCGGTGTGCCGATTGAGGCGGTGTCTAATGGCGCGATGAATGTCGCCGTGCCCGGCTCCATGCTCTCGGGTCGGGGCAATCACTACGCCCTTGAGGTCAAAGGCGAATCCATGATCGAGGCCGGGATCAACCATGGCGATATCGTGGTGATCCGCGAAACCAGCCAGGCGAAAGACGGCGACATCGTTGTCGCCATGGTCGAGGGCTATGAAACCACGCTCAAACGCTACAAACGCATAGGGGATCGCATCGCGCTTGAGGCGGCGAACCCGGCGTTTGAAACCCGCATCCTGCCCGCCGATCACGTCGAGGTGCAGGGTCGTCTCGTGGGCCTGATCCGCAGCTACTGAGCCGCAGCTAGATTTTAAAGTTTTGCCCCCGCCTCACTCAGGCGGGGGTCTTTCGTTTGTGCGTGCGGCCACTTGCGTCTCACGTTGACTTTGCCCCACATCGAACCGCATCCCCATCACGCCAACTGGCAAATCTGCCTGTGCGGCCCGCGCTGTCTGCGGCCTCTCCCAGCGCAGCGCGGGCGTATTCCAAAGCCGGAGCCCCGAGGCGGCGGCGGAGGTGCGCAAGGCCACGCCATCTCTCGCAACTGAGACTGCCAAAGCGCCACTCTCGGTCAAAAACGCCTGATCGACCAAAAGACAGCCGCCCGTCGGCCCCGTCCCTTCCCATGGCTGATTGACCACCACCAGATCGGCCTCACGGCAGGCGCCCAGGACGCGCGCTTGCCACCCCCGCCCGGTCACATGGCGAATGCGCAGCCCGCCGACATCGAGCGCGGGCATGGTCCGCGCGGCGGCCATCGCCTGATCCGGGAGATCGCCGTCATTCTCCAACCACACCGTGGCCGCGAATCCCGCGCCTTTCGGTTTGGACAGCGCGCGGCCCTCTGCGGTCATGCGCCCGACAAGCCCCCCATCGTCGGAAATCAAAAGCGCGGGCCGCTCCGCCGCCGCCCAAAGCCAGAACCCAAAGGCCACAGGAATCGCCCCCAGATGCTGCGCCCGCCCACGCCACAAAAGGACGAACAACGCGCCAAGCGCGATGAGCGGCAAGGTTGTGGCGGGCGGAGATTGGAGATGCGTCACCGATCCTTCCCAGCCGGACACGGTCTCCGCCACCCCCAAAATCCAGCGGATGCCAATCGCCATGACGGAGAGCGCCGCGCCCTGTAGCCCCACGGGCCACAGAACCAGCGCCAAGACGGCGGCGGGCATGACGATCATCCCCATGACCGGCACAGAGACGACATTGGCGATCAAGCCATAGTCCGCAATCCGGTTGAAATGCGCGGCGGCGACGGGGGCGGTCGCGATGCCCGCGACGGCAGAGGAGAGCACGACACTCGCCACGCCTCGGAGCGCGGGTGGCCACGACCCCATCAATCTGAGCCGCCGAATAATCGTGAACACAGCCACCAAGGCGGTGGTCGCAGCAAAAGACATCTGAAATCCCGGCTCTGTGAGCACTTCGGGCGTCATGACCAAGAGGATGAGCGCCGCCAGAGCGACCGCGCGCAGGGAGAGCGCCTGCACATCGAGGACAATCGCAAAGAGAAATACGGAGACCATGACAAAGGCGCGCTCTGTCGAGACGGAAAATCCGGAGAGCGCGAGGTAAATCAGCCCGGCAATGAGGGCACACAGCGCTGCCGCCTTCTTGATCGGCCATTTGAGCGCCGCGCCGGGAATGAGGGCCAAAGCGAGGCGGCTGGCAAAGAACACGACGCCGGTCAAAAGCCCCATGTGGAGGCCAGAAATCGCCAAGAGATGCGAGAGGTTCGCACCGCGAAGCGCCTCCGCCGTCTCCGCCGAAATCGAAGCCCGGTCGCCCGTCAGGATCGCGGCGGCAAAGGCGCCGACTTGTCCGTCGAGACGACTTGTGAGCGCATCTGACAAGGCCTGTCTCAAACGGCTTAACGCGATAAGCGGTTGAAATGGCCCCTCCTCTGAGGCGCGGAGCACGGGCGTGCGAGTATAGCCCACCGCACCCAATCGGTCGAACCAGGCCATACGCTGAAAATCAAACCCGCCGGGTTCCGTCGGTCCGGGCGGCGGCGAGAGATGCGCCGTCATCGCGACCCGCATGCCCGGCTCTGGCGTCACAAAGCCCTGATCTCCATGCAGAGAGACCCGCACACGCGCGGGCGTTCGCGATGGCGGCATGTCGGAGAGCCAAACCTCATCGAGCGTGAGCCGCAGCGCCTCGGAGGCGGAGCGGTCGATCTTGACCACCCGGCCTTCGACAGGGCCGTAGTAGCGAAAGCCGATCACAGGCTCGGCCACCAAATGCGCCCGCAGACCGGCGTTGAGAAAGCCGAGGGTGACGGCGAGCGTGGCGACGAGAAGCGGCAAAACCTGTGGCGACGTGCGGCGCGTGAGGATCAGCCCCGCCAAAGACCCGGCGGCCAGCATCCAAAGCGTCGCCGCCTGAGGCTCCAGCGGCAGGGCGAAATAAAGCCCGATCCCAAGGGAAAATCCCACGGGCAGCCAGAGAAACAGCCGCCCGCGCTGGCCGTCGACAATGTCGAGCAGCCCTTGCCAAAGTAACGTCCCCTGCACCATCAAGCACAGCCGCCTTTCGTCACGCTTTGGTCCTACACCTTGTGTCCCATACCGCCTTCCCGTATCTCGGGTGCGAAAAGCATCTGCCAACATGGTTACCAAAGGGTTAATCCCAATGTCTGACACACCTGTCGTCACCCGTATCGCCCCCTCTCCGACCGGAGACATGCACATCGGCACCGCCCGCACGGCGCTGTTTTCGTGGCTCTATGCCCGGGGACGCGGCGGGAAATTCCTCCTTCGGATCGAGGACACGGACCGCGCCCGCTCGACGCCCGAGGCGACGCAGGGGATTCTCGATGGGATGGCATGGCTCGGGCTCGACTATGACGGCGAGGCCGTGAGCCAGTTCGAGCGCGCGGATCGCCACGCCGAAGTCGCCCGCGAGATGTTGGCCAACGGCAAGGCCTACAAGTGTTTCGCCACCCAAGACGAGATCGAAGCCTTCCGCGAAGAGGCGCGCGCGAAAAAGGAAAGCACGCTCTATCGCTCGCCCTGGCGCGACGTGGCGGAGGCCGATCACCCCGACGCGCCCTATGTGATCCGCGTCAAAGCCCCGCGTGACGGCGCGACCGTGGTCGCGGATAAGGTGCAGGGCGATGTGACATTCCAGAACGATCAGCTCGATGACATGATCCTGTTACGCTCCGATGGCACACCGACCTACATGCTGGCCGTTGTAGTCGATGACCATGATATGGGCGTGACCCATGTGATCCGGGGCGATGACCACCTGGCCAATGCGGCGCGTCAGATGACCATCTACAATGCGATGGGCTGGCCCCTGCCGGTCTACGCCCATATCCCGCTGATTTTCGGGCCGGACGGCAAGAAGATGTCGAAACGTCATGGCGCGGTCGGCGTGAAAGAATATCAGGCCATGGGCTATCCGGCGGCAGGCATGCGCAATTATCTGGCGCGGCTTGGCTGGTCTCACGGCGATGACGAATTTTTCAGCGATGCCCAGGCGATGGACTGGTTCGATCTCGATGGAATCAACAAGGCCCCGGCGCGGTTCGACACCAAGAAGCTTGAGAACATCTGCGGGCAGCATCTGGCCGTCATGGCGGATGATGAAATCTTGAGCGAAATCGAGGGCTACTTGGCCGCGGCAAAAGAGCCGGCGTTGACGGACGCGCAGAAATCGCAGCTCTCTCAGGCCCTGCCCTTTGTCAAAGGGTCGGCCAAAACCTACCCGCAGCTCATTGAAAAGGCTCACTTCTCCTTGATCTCGCGCCCCGTTGAGATGGACGAGAAAGCGCAAAAACAGGTCGGCTCAGTATCCAACGGTATACTGAAAGAATTGACGCCGCACTTGCAAAATGTTAGCTGGGAGCGCGACGCTCTGGAGGAGGCCGTTGGCCGCGTCATGGCAGCGCGTGAGATCGGGTTCGGCAAGGTTGCTGGCCCCTTGAGATCCGCGCTCGCCGGCCGCGCCGTCACTCCGAGCGTGTTGGACATGATGTTTGTGCTGGGCCGCGAAGAAACACTGGCCCGCATCGACGATTTCATGGCACTCTCGCAAGACACGTGACCGCCGGTTCCCAGGGGGTCACCGACGATATTTCTGGGGCCATCGCCGGTCCCGAAGAGATCTGAGGAGAGGGCGCCGCCTCGCGCGCCCTTTCTGAAGGTCAAGAGATTGGACCCGAGCGATTTCCAATGTGATTTCCGACGGGTTCCGAGCCCAACGAACGCCCCCGGGCGTTTGCGTGACCACCGACGCTCCGCATCCGACAGGGATTTCGCGGACGTGTCGCCAACCGAAGGACCGACCATGGCAGATACCCAGAAGACAGCGACCCTGACGCTTGACGGCAAATCTTATGAACTTCCCGTCTTGTCCCCGACCGAAGGGCCGGACGTGATCGACATCCGTAAACTCTACGGTCAGGCCGATGTTTTCACCTTTGACCCCGGCTTCACCTCCACCGCGTCCTGCGAAAGCTCCATCACCTATATCGACGGTGAAGAGGGCATCCTGCTGCACCGTGGCTACACGATTGGTGAGCTGGCCGAGAAATCCCACTTTCTCGAAGTCTGCTTCCTTCTGCTCTACGGGAAACTGCCGACCGCAACCGAGATGGAGAAATTCGAGAACCTCGTGACCCGCCACACGATGGTGCACGAGCAGATGCTCAAATTCTTCACCGGTTTCCGTCGCGACGCACACCCGATGGCCATCATGGTCGGTGTGGTCGGCGCCATGTCCGCCTTCTACCACGACTCCATCGACATCGCGGACGCGCATCAGCGCGAAGTGGCGACCATCCGCCTCATCGCGAAAATGCCGACGATCGCCGCCATGGCGTACAAATACACCATCGGCCAGCCGTTCGTGTATCCGCGCAACGATCTCGACTACGCGTCGAACTTCCTCAACATGTGTTTCTCCGTCCCGGCGGAAACCTATGAGGTCAACCCGATCCTGTCGCGCGCCATGGACCGTATCTTTACGCTCCACGCCGACCACGAGCAGAACGCCTCCACCTCCACGGTGCGTCTCGCGTCCTCCTCGGGGGCGAACCCCTTCGCCTGTATCGCGGCTGGTATCGCCTGTCTCTGGGGCCCGGCACACGGTGGTGCGAACCAAGCCTGTCTCGAAATGCTCCGCGAAATCGGCTCCGTGGACAAAATCCCGGAATACATTGCGCGCGCGAAAGACAAGAACGACCCGTTCCGTCTCATGGGCTTTGGCCACCGCGTCTACAAAAACTTCGACCCGCGCGCGACCGTGATGAAACAGTCCGCAGACGAGGTGCTCGAACTTCTGGGCGTCGAAAACAACCCGACGCTTCAGGTCGCCAAAGAGCTTGAGAAACAGGCGCTGGAAGATCCGTATTTCGCAGAGAAGAAACTCTTCCCGAACGTCGACTTCTACTCCGGCATCATCCTGGAGGCGATGGGCTTCCCGACCGCGATGTTCACCCCGATCTTCGCGCTCTCGCGCACCATCGGCTGGATTTCCCAGTGGAAAGAACAGATCGAAGATCCGGGCATGAAAATCGGCCGTCCGCGTCAGCTCTACACCGGCGCAAGCCAGCGTCCCTACGAGAACGTCGAGGACCGCGGCGAGTAAGCTCACCTCAGCGTCGACATGATGAAACCCGCCTCGAAAGAGGCGGGTTTTCTTTTGAGTATTTGGGCGGCAATGAAGAGCCGTTAGGCGGCGACCGCCCGGCGGCGCGACAGGCGCAGACCCTCGCGCATATTGAGGCTCAGAAGGGTGATGTTGGTGGCCCCGGCCAGAAGCTCGACGATCTGGAGGGCCCAGTAGATCGCCCCGCCCTGCCCCTGCATCGCCAAAGGCAAGAGAATGAGCGCGGAGGGGACGAGCACAATGATGCCAAGGATCGCAGCCCATTTCATACGGGCCTGTTTGGCCGCGATGACCGGCCCGCGCATCTTTTGCGCAAGGCGATGACCGGAGAGGCCCGTGAGCATAAGCGCCGGGATGAGCGCCAAGAGCCCCCAGGCGATGGTGAGTTTGGTCATGGCGATCAGATATTTATCTCCGATCAAGATGGTCGTGACGGTGGCGGTCCAGAATCCCGCGATGATCAAAAGCGCCAGCGCCCCGACGGCGGCGTGAAGTTTGGGCAGCATGGTGAGTCTCCATTTAAATAGCCTGCTATATATATTTGCATAGCAAGCTATTCTTTTATAGACAAGCCCCATGACAGAGACAGATTTCCAACGCCAACACTCCGAAGGCTATCAGGTCAACCTGATGGCCCGCCTCTTTGCCCGCGCCATTCAGGACCGGCTCAAACCTCTTGGGCTGTCGACAGGCACGTTTCCGGTGCTTTTGGCGCTTTGGGAGAAAGAGGGGCGGACACAGCGCGAACTGGTCAGGGACTTGGGCGTCGAGCAGGCCACCATGGCCAATACGCTCGCGCGGATGGAGCGCGACGGCCTCGTTCAACGCCGGGCGAGCGAGACCGACGCGCGGGTGCAGACGGTCTGGCTCACGGATCACGCGCGGACGCTTGAGGCCCCTGCGGTCCGTGCGGCCCAGGAGGTCAACGCGCGCGCCACAGAGGGCATGAGCACCGAGGAGCGCGCAGCTTTCGCCACGCTGATGACCAAAATTGTGCGCAATCTTTCAGAGGGTTAGAACGCCTCACCGCCCCTCAAATTTGGGTTTGCGCTTTTCCAGAAAGGCCATGACGCCCTCTTTGAAATCGCGGGTCTGACCGCAGTGGTTTTGAAGTTTGGCCTCCAGCGACAATTGCTGTTCCAGCGTGTTGTCATAAGAGGCGTGCATCGCCTGTTTGATGTGGCGATAGGCCACCGTCGGCCCTTTGGCGAGGGTCTCGGCCCGTGCCTTGATATGCGCCGCGAAATCCACCTCTGGCACGGCCTCGTAGATCATGCCCCACTGTGCGGCCTGCACCGCCGTGATCTCATCGGCAAAAAGCGCCGCGCCCATCGCGCGGGACAGGCCCACGAGACGCGGCAGGATATAGGTGCCGCCCGCGTCGGGCATGAGGCCAATGCGAGAGAAGGCCTGGACAAACACGGCGCGCTCAGAGGCGATCACCACATCACAGGAGAGCGCCAGAGAGACCCCTGCCCCCGCCGCGGTGCCATTGACAGCGGCGATGGTCGGCACAGGGCTATCGTGGAGCGCATGGAGCATCGGCTCATATTCATCCCTGAGCGTTCGTTCGAGATCGGCGGTATCGGCATTCACCCCATCGCCCAGATCCTGACCGGAGCAGAACGCGCGCCCCTCGCCGGTCAAAACGATCACCCGCGCCTCCCGCGCCGCATCGCGCACCGCGTGCGTGATCTCCGCGCGCATCTGCGTGTTTAACGCATTCATGACGTCCGGACGGGTCAGGGTCACCGTGGCGACACCGGCCTCATGGGTCAAACGGATGGTTTCATAGTGCATGGCGCGTCTCTCTCCCAATGTGTTGCCTCAAGATAGGCAGTGGGCGACCAAAGGGAAGAGAAACGCCCCGTCATTTTACGCTTTCGCAGCGGACCCGGTCTTGCGCCGCCCGAGAACCGCACGGATCACGGCCTGCGCGGTGGTGTTCGGGCTGGCTTCGACACGGCTGTAGACCGAGCCATCCACCGTGCGCCGAAGCAGCCCGTCCTCGATCAGAGAGCGCCGGATTTGCGCCGGATCGCGGAACACGGTCATCGTGTCAAAGAGATCGGAAATCTCCCGCTCTGTGAACTCTCTGCGCGGCGGCACCTGCGCCCAAAGCGCCCAGAGGCAATGCTGACGCACCTTGCGCTTGGTCGACCAGCTGTCCATCAGACCGTCCGAGGTGAATCGCGCGAGCGCTCGGGTCACGGCGCGCCCCTCGACAGGTTCCTGCACAGGCGCCCCGCTTTGAGTGGCTTTGAGATGCTGAAAGTTGCGATAGCCCCCGGCCCGCGCAATGGCGTTCAACAGGCTCTGGTGTCCGGGGGACGTTTCCCCCAGATCGGTTTTGAGCGTGCGCGCGAAGGCGGACACGTCGGGAAGGGTGAGAGAAATGGCCTCACGAGTCATCGGTTTATCTCCGTTGATCGCGTCAGTGTAATCGTGCGGGGAGCTGCCCTTGGCCCACGCGTGACGCGCGGAATACCGTATCATCGTTGGAATACGCAGGTTCAGCATGGCCCATAGGGCTGGCAGCGACTCGGTGAACTGCGGACCGATGCCCACGGATATAGGGACGCGCGGGAGGTCTGGCAAGACGGGTATCCCGTCTCGCCAATCGCTTACTCTTTCAAAAGCGCCTCAAGGCGGGCCTGCTCCTCGGCGGAGAGATCATCGACTTCCGTCTCCTTGCCCCGGCTCCGCACAAAGGTGAAGCCGATGATCAAAGCAAGGATCAACATGATCGGCCCGGCGACCCACAGGAGTTTGTTCGCGCCGGTGAGCGTCGGTTTCAACAGGACGTATTCGCCGTAGCGGTCGACCACATAGTCGACGACCTCTTCATTGCTGTCGCCCGCAACAAGCCGTTCGCGCACCAAAAGCCGCAGGTCTTTGGCCAGCGTCGCGTTGCTCTCGTCGATGTTCTCATTGCGACAGACGAGACAGCGCAGCCCCTGCGAAATATCGCGCGCGCGCTCCTCCATCACCGGGTCGGGCAAGACCTCGTCCGGCTGCACCGCCACAGCGGGGGAAGAGAGGATCAGCGCGAGGGCAAAGGCAATCCGTTTCATTCGGCAGGCACTCCCTCAGGCACGGTCTTTTGTTTGCGCGCGCCAGCGGCCACGCGGTAACGGCGGTCTGTCAGGGACAAGAGCCCGCCCAGAGACATGATGATCGAGCCGCCCCAAATCCAGTTGGCGAGCGGTTTGATATAGGTCCGCACGGCCCAGCCACCGTTCGATTGAATGTCGCCGATCACGAGGTAGACATCGCGCAGGAACCCGTTGTCGATCCCGGCCTCTGTCGTCGGCATCTGCGCCACCGGGTAGTTGCGTTTTTCGGGGTGGAGCGTCGCGATTTTCTTGTCGCCCTGGAACACCGCCAGCGCGGCCATGGTGGACACATAGTTCGGCCCCTGCACCCGCTCGACGCCCTCAAGCGCGATGGTGTAGCCCGCGACTTCAAAGGTCTCTCCGACTTGCACAACGCGGATGTCTTCGACCGTCCAGGCCGTCAGCCCCGCGATCCCGGCCATGGTGATGCCGAGGCCGCCATGGGCCAAGAGACGCCCCCAATCCGCGCGCGGCAGACGGGTGAGACGGCCAAGATTGATGGTTTTGCCGGTGCGCAAAAGGATGTCCTGCACCGCGCCCGCCAAAAGCCATGTGCCAAGCGCCAAACCAATCGGCCCGAGCAGGGTCTTTTGCGTCTGGATCGCCCAGATGAGCCCCAGCACCGCAATCGCGAGGATGAAGGACGGCACGAGCTTTTTCATCGTCGGCCCAAGCCGCGCGCGCTTCCACGGCAGGATCGCCCCGATGGGCAGGATCACAGCCAGAGCGGTGAAGAACGGCGTAAAGGCCGCATTGAAAAACGGCGGACCGACAGAAAGTTTGCGGTCCCAAAAGGCCTCGGCCACCAGCGGCCAGATCGTCCCGATAAAGACGACGAGCGCAGCGACGGCCAGAAGGATGTTGTTGATGACCAGCGCCGTTTCCCGCGAAGTCAAAGAGAACACGCCCTTTGCCTGCATGGCAGTGGCGCGGACGGAAAACAGCGCCAGCGCACCGCCCATGAACACGGCGAGGATCAAGAGGATGAAAATCCCGCGCTCCGGGTCGTTGGCAAAGGCGTGCACAGAGGTGATCACGCCCGAACGCACGAGGAAGGTGCCGATCAGAGAGAAGCCAAAGGCCATGATGGCCAAAAGGATGGTCCAGCTTTTGAGCGTCTCGCGTTTCTCCACGACGATGGCAGAGTGCAAAAGCGCGGCGGCAAAGAGCCACGGCATAAAGGACGCGTTCTCCACCGGATCCCAGAACCAGAACCCGCCCCAGCCAAGCTCATAATAGGCCCACCACGAGCCAAGCCCGATGCCGATGGTCAGAAAGACCCAAGCGGCCAATGTCCAAGGCCGTACCCAACGACCCCAAGCGGCGTCCACGCGGCCCTCCAAGAGGGCGGCAACCGCAAAGGAAAAGGTCATCGAGAGGCCCACATAGCCGAGATAAAGAAACGGCGGGTGGAAGGCCAAGCCGGGGTCTTGCAACAGCGGGTTCAAATCGCCCCCGTTCATCGGCGGAAATTCGAGCCGCACGAAGGGGTTGGACGTGAACAGGATAAAGGCGAGGAAGGCCACGCCAATCGACCCCTGCACCCCAATCACACGGGCGCGCAGCGTCTCCGGCAGGTTGCCGCCAAACACCGCCGCAGCCCCACCAAACAGCGCGAGGATGAGCACCCACAGAAGCATGGACCCCTCATGGTTGCCCCAAACGCCAGAGACTTTGTAAAGCATCGGCTTGAGCGTGTGGGAGTTGTCCACGACGACCTTGAGCGAGAAATCCGAGGTCACAAACGCATAGGTCAGCGCGCCAAAGGAAAAGGCGATCAGCGTGAGCTGGACCAAGGCGGCGGGTTCCGAGACGGCCATCAAGGCCCGATTGCGGGTCTGCGCGCCCCAAAGCGGCAGGACCGTCTGGGCAATGGCAACGATAAACGCCATCACGAGGGCAAAATGTCCAAGCTCAACCAACATGCGTGTCTCTCCCTTTTCCAGAGCTTTTAGCGGGTTCAGGGCCTCCCGCCAATGGGTTGCGCTCTCCTGTCGCATCCGTGTCGCATCCATGGGCGCGCCGGGACATAGGGCAAAAGGTCGAAGACCATGTGGAAAAGGGGCCCAAAGGCCCCTCTTCCGTCTCTTCCCACCGGCTTTTGCACCCCTAAATCAGCAAAAGCACCCCAAAAGAGACCACCACCGCGCCGAGAACCGGCACGAGAAACACGAACCCCGAAAACCCAAACGTCCCCTGTATCACCGAAAAGTGAAGCACAGCGCCACTGATCAGCAGCGCAAGAAAGACAAAGAGCACCGCCGCCTCGATCCCCCAAACGGGGCTGGTCATGAGCTGGACCATCCACCACCAGCCTATGGTGAGACCGGAACCGGCCCATGAGAGCGACATGCCAAGCGCCAACGGCGTTGCCCGCACCTGCCAGAGCCAGAGAAAGGTGCCGGAAATCATCAGGGCCATGAGCGCGATTGCCCCGTAAGCCAGCAAGAGCGCCTCATGAAGCCCCATCCCCGCCACAGCAACGGCGACAAGGCCGAGGGTGCCCCCGTAGAGCGTGATCACCTGTTTCATTGTTCCAACATCTCCTTGACGACGGCATCCAGCGCGCGTGCGGCGTCACGGTTGCGTTTCAGGGCCTGGGCCAGCGGATCGCCGAGAAACATCTCCCGGCGTCTGCGCCACATCTGCTTGAGGAAAGACCATCTCATCGACTCATCCTCGCGGCAGGCGTTCGCGGATCATCGTGGTCATCTCCACAAGGATCTGCGTGTTTTTGTCGAGCACGGTGCGGGTGGCCTGATCTTTCTGGAGATCCCTGTAGAGCAGGAAAAACACCATCAAGACCCATGGCCCATGTTCCGCAAGCGCACCAATCAGCGTGTCGGACATCTACAGGCTCTCCTTCCACGCCGAGAGCGCGGGGTTCGGGGCCTCTGCGCCGGGCAGGTCCGGCACTGTCTGCCATCCCTGACCCGAGGGCGTCCCCTGCCCATCCGCCCCGGCTTCCAACGCCTGAAGCGAGGCGATATTGGCCCGGACCAGCGGCGCGCGGGCCAAGGTCGAGGCGACAGAGCGTTGAAACTCCTGAGATTTCACCTGATAGCGCGCACCAAAGTAGAACGACACGATGGTGCCAAAGAGCCACCAGAGCGGTTCCGGGATGAGCGCGATCCCCTGCATCCGTGAGGCGAACCAGATCGGGTTCACCATGGCCGAGATCACCAAGCCGATGGTGCCAAAGGCCATGAGCGGTCGCGGCACCCGGTTGAGCGCGTCCATAAAACGGTCAAAGACGCCTTTGCGCTCGACCGCGAATTCGGAGGCGAATTGCTCCATCGCCGCCGCGCGGTAGGCGGCCTCTCTGGCGGAGGAATTTTCCTTGTTCTCGAAAAACACCTCTGCAGTTTCCTTGACCACATTGCGGCCGCTGCCAAAAACGGTGTCGAAGAGATCGGAGATTACGCCCATTGTGCCACCCGGGCGCGATGCTCGGCCTCCGTCAGGTGATAGCGTTGAGAGATAAAGCTCTCCGCCCGCGTGATCCAACCGCCTTTGCCGCCGTCTTGGCGCCGCGCATATTTGCGCGAACTGGGCCGCCGATCCGCCAAGGCGTAATAGTAATTGCGCCGCGCGATCCCGTAGGCATCCGCTAGATAGTCCGGGGCCAAAGACTGCCCGATCTGCGCCGCCTCGATCGTCTGCGGCCCGATCAGGCCGTCAATCGCAATCCTCTGGCCCATATCGTTGAGTAGCCGCTGCAAAATCCGCACTGCATTCGCGCCCGCGTTGACATACATGTCGAACACGCTGGCTTGGAGCACCGGCGGCAGCTCGTCGATGCGGGGACGGTGAAAGTAATATTCGACGAAAATATCGCGCGCCTGCGACTTGCTCAGCCGTTTCACATCGGCCTCGGTCACACGCCCGTCGCCGGTCAGATCAACCCCGAGCCGCTGCAACGTCCCAAGCGTCACCCCGTATTTCGTGGCCCCGCCCGGATCGTCCGGATCATTCACGTAGCCGCCTTCTCTGGCGACGATTTCCATAGCGATTTGTTGTACTGTTTGCATTGCCTCAATCCCACCACTTGATGAGATGAGGCTGACGCAAAATAGTTAACGCCGCTCCTCCTCAGCGGACGGGCGGCGTTTTAACAGCGGTTTAGAAAGATGACCGGAAAATTAAGTTTCCGGCTCCTGATAGACACCCTGCTCCTTGAGCGCGTCCATGACCTCTTTCGGCATATAGGTCTCGTCGTGTTTCGCGAGGATCTCTGTCGCCACGAACACCCCATCTTGAAGCGTGCCGGTGCCGATCATGCCCTGGTTCTCGCCAAAGAGATCAGGCAGAACGCCTTCGAACGTCACCGGGATCGTCGCCGCGCCGTCGGTCACGGAAAAGGTCACATGCGTGCCCTCGCCCCGCACCAGCGTGCCGTCGGCCACGAGCCCGCCCAAGCGGAACACCTCTCCCGCGCGCGGCGGTTCTTCGGCGATTTGCGCTGGAGAGCGGAACAGATTGATCCCATCACGCATCGCATAGCCGATGAGCGAGGTGGCCACGATCAGCGCAATCGTTGCCACCGCGATCACCTGAATGCGGCGCTGTTTCTTCAGGTTCTTCAAACCGGCCATGGGGTGTCCTCCTCCGACGTCCCTAGGGGATGCGTTACGGATACATCGGCACGTTCATGAGACCGGCGGTCTCAGGCAGGCCGAGCATCAGGTTGGCGTTCTGGATGGCTTGGCCCGACGAACCTTTGGTCAGGTTGTCGAGCGTGCCGATCACGATGGTGCGGCCCGGAATGCGGTCCTCCACCACACCGATGTGACAGAAATTCGAGCCGCGCACATGTTTCATCGCGGGCGCTTGGCCAAACGGCAGCACCTGAATGAACGGCTCATTCATATAGGCGTCAGCCAGCGCATAGTGCACGGCGCTCGCCTCGCCCTGCACGTAACAGGTGGCGAGGATGCCGCGCGTGGCGGGCACGAGATGGGGCGTGAACTGAATGCGCACGTCGCGGCCCGCAATCTTGGAAAACTCCTGATCGAACTCGCCGAGGTGCCGGTGTTTGCCGCCGATGGAATAGCCAAAGGCGTTGTCTTCCAACTCGCCAAACAAGAGATGTTCCTTGAGAGACCGCCCTGCCCCGGACACGGCCACTTTCAGGTCCAAAATGATCTGGTCGAGATCAATCACCCCCGCGCCAATCAACGGCCGCAGGATGAATTGGCCTGTGGCGGCGTTACAGCCGGTCCCGGCCACCAAACGCGCGCCCTTGATCTCGTCGCGGTAGAATTCGGTGAGGCCGTAGACCGCCTCTTTCTGAATGTCGACGGCGGAGTGCGGCTTGCCATACCATTTTTCATATTCGTCTGGATCGCGCAGCCGGAAGTCCGCCGAGAGATCGACCACTTTGGTCGTCGCGGGCAGCTCCTTGATCACCGCTTGCGAGGTGGCATGCGGCAGCGCGCAAAACGCCAGATCGACATTGGCGAAGTCGATGTCTTCGATCTTGCACAGTTCCGGCAGGTCCATGTGACGCAGATGCGGATAGACCTCGGACATAGCCATGCCCGCCTTTCGGTCGCCCGAGAGCGCGACGATCTCCATCGACGGATGGGTCGCGATCAGGCGGACAAGTTCCGCGCCGGTGTAGCCAGAGGCGCCGAGAATGGCGATTTTATAGGTCTCTTTCGAGGTCGCTGTGCTGGTCATGGGGTCATGCCTATTATCTCTCACATCAGCGCTCCGTCCCCCAAAAGCGGACGAAGAGCGCAGTATTCTTTAGAAGATTTTGCCTGTCGCCGCAATTGCGACAGCTCCGCGCGCTCACGGCCTCGTGATCACGCGCCCGACGATCTTAATTGACCCGATCTCTCAGGCCTTGGTGAACTCGACTTTTCGTCGCAGGAATTGCGTCGCCCCGCGCGACACTTTCGCCGGATCACCCGTGGTCAGGAACAGGGACTCGGTGCCCGGCCCCACCATGTTCGGGTGGCGTTCAAGGTAATCCGCAAGGCTCGCGGCCACGAGATTGGCCTGGGAAAAGACTTTGACATCCGCGCCAAGCGCCTCTTGGAATTCTTTTTCCATGATCGGGTAATGGGTACAGCCAAGGATCGCGGCATCCGGGTGCGGCATCTTGCGTTTGAGCGCATCCACATGGGACCGCACCAGCGCATCGGCCAGAATCATATCGCCGTCCTCGATGGCATCGACGACACCGCCGCAGGCCTGCGCCTCCACATCCACGCCGATGGCGCGAAAGGCGAGTTCGCGTTGGAACGCCCGCGAGGCCACCGTGGCGGGCGTCGCAAAGAGCGCCACATGTTTCACGGCCACTTCGCGCGGTGGCGAATTGTCGCCCCAGTGCCGCTCTGTCAGGGCCTCGATCAGCGGCACGAACACGCCCAGGACACGCTTGTCGTTCGGGATCCAGCTCTCCTGCATCCGGCGCAGTGCCGCCGCAGAGGCCGTGTTACAGGCGAGGATCACGAGATCGCAGCCCGCCGCCCAAAGCCGCTCCACAGCCGTCGTGGTCAGATTGTAGACATCGTCGGCATCCCGCACCCCATAAGGCGCATGGGCATTGTCGCCGAAGTAGACGAAAGGCACGTCCGGCAACCTCTTTGTGACGGCATCCAAAACCGTCAATCCACCCAGTCCACTGTCAAAAATGCCAACTGCCATCTGTAACGGGCCCTTTCAGACCAAATCCCGGGCGTTTGCGCCCTGTTATCCTTATCGGCACCACTGTCATGCCGTTCTATAGTGAATAGGTCTCACAGATCAGAAAATCCACAGAGTTTTTCGGCCCGGTCGCGACAGCTCAACCTAAGCGCGTGTGATCTCTCCGGAAGCACCTCGGCAAATTGTCGCAACTGCCCGAAAAACTTGCATTTTGTCCCTGTCCGTTCATCATTTTGTTATCGCTCAAAGCAATGGGGTTGCAGACCGGGTAAAAAAGTCGAATGAACGGCCAAAATATTAGGTCCGCACAAAATCACCCCTATGTTGTACACTGTGCGAGGAGGCCGAAGGCAGGGAACGCTATGGACTGGGACAAACTGAGAATTTTTCACGCGGTGGCGGATGCGGGGTCGTTGACCCATGCGGGGGATACGCTGCACCTGAGCCAGTCCGCCGTGTCCCGGCAAATCCGCGCATTGGAAGAATCGCTGTCCACCACCCTGTTTCACCGCCACGCCCGCGGTTTGATTCTCACGGAACAGGGCGAATTGCTGTTCGAGGCGACCCGCGCCATGGCCAAACGCCTCGACGCCGCCGCCGCCCGCATTCGTGACAGCGAAGAAGAGGTCTACGGCGAATTGCGCGTGACCTCGGCGACCGGCTTTGGCACGCTCTGGCTCGCCCCGCGCCTGTCCAAGCTCTATGAGAAATACCCCGATCTGAAAATCGACCTGATGCTGGAAGAACGCGTGCTCGATCTCCCGATGCGCGAGGCCGATGTGGCGATCCGGATGAAAGAACCGTCTCAGGCCGATCTCATCCGCAAACGTCTGATGAACATCCGCATGCGCCTTTTTGCAACGCGGGAATATCTCGACAAACACGGCTCCGTGGAAACGCTGGCCGATTTCGCGCGCCACCGCCTGATCTGTCAGAACCCGAACGCGCCCCAGGTCTCCGCCGGCGCGCGCCTCATCGAGGAGCTGAACGAATACGAAATTCGCTCCACCCTCTTTGTGAACAACTATTTCGGTGTGCTCCAGGCCGTGCTCAACCATCTCGGCGTCGGCGTGCTTCCCGATTATCTGGTGCAAAGTGCCCCGAACCTCGTGCGTGTGCTCCCCGACATCGAGAGCGGCGAAGTGCCCGTGTTCCTCGCCTACCCCGAAGAGCTACGGCATTCGAAACGGATCGAGGTCTTCCGCGACTTCATCACCGAAGAGATCAACATGCACCGTCGCAGCATGCGCGACGACGATCCCACGGCTTGATCGCGCGCCCTGACCCGACACCCTGACCTCACAGCCTGAACAGACCGCGCGATCCCATGGCCGGATCGCGCTCTCTGCCAGTCTCGCAGCAAGTCTCCCCGCCAGCCTCTCCAAACGATCCCCACAAGATCCCCTGACTCGCCACCTGCGTCGTCGGGCGCGGCCCAGACGCGCCGCCATGCAGTCTCCGCATAGCAGCATTGCAATGCAGGTGCAGAAAAAACCTTGAACGATTCACAAACCGCCCTTAAATGCAGCAGTGAGGTTGCTAATCGAGGAAACTCTTGGCAATTTCACCTCCCTGTTGGACTTAGGCCGAGCTTTGCTCGGCCTTTTTTTTGTCCGCACATAAGATCGGCCCCTTTTCCGCAAAATCCGCGCAAACTCGGCCCCCTCGCCCGCCATTCCCCCTTCCCCAAGGGCCACAAACAGCCTAAGAGGGCCGCTAAAGACTTAGCTGCCGCCGAGGGGACGCCCGTGACTCAATCTGCCGTGACCGATCCTGCCATCACCGAGGACATCATTTCCGCCCACGGTCTCAAGCCGGAAGAATATGCCGAAATCCTGCGTATTCTGAACCGCGAGCCGACATTCACGGAACTTGGCATCTTCTCCGCCATGTGGAACGAACATTGTTCCTACAAATCCTCCAAGATCCACCTGCGCAAACTGCCGACCTCCGGCCCGCAGGTCATCTGTGGCCCCGGTGAAAACGCGGGCATTGTCGACATTGGCGACGGCCAATGCGTGGTCTTCAAAATGGAAAGCCACAACCACCCGTCCTACATCGAGCCCTACCAAGGCGCGGCCACCGGCGTGGGCGGCATCCTGCGGGACGTCTTCACCATGGGCGCGCGGCCGATTGCGGCGATGAACTCGCTCTCCTTCGGCGTCAAAGATCACAAGAAAACCAAACAACTCGTCCACGGCGTGGTCGAGGGTGTGGGTGGCTACGGCAACTGCTTCGGCGTGCCGACCGTGGGCGGCGAAGTGCGCTTCCACGCCGCCTATAACGGCAACTGCCTCGTAAACGCTTTTGCCGCCGGTCTCGCCGACACCGACAAAATCTTCTACTCCGCCGCCTCCGGCGTCGGCATGCCCGTCGTCTACTTGGGCGCGAAAACCGGCCGTGACGGCGTTGGCGGCGCGACCATGGCCTCTGCCGAGTTCGACGACACGATCGAGGAAAAACGCCCGACCGTTCAGGTCGGCGATCCCTTCACCGAGAAATGCCTCATGGAAGCCACGCTGGAGCTGATGCAGACCGGCGCTGTGATCTCCATTCAGGACATGGGCGCTGCGGGTCTCACCTGTTCCGCCGTGGAAATGGGCGACAAAGGCGGCCTTGGCGTGCGTCTCGATCTCGAAAACGTGCCCCAGCGCGAAGCCAACATGACCGCCTATGAGATGATGCTCTCCGAGTCTCAGGAACGCATGCTCATGGTGCTGAAGCCCGAGAAAGAGGCCGAGGCCCGTGCCGTGTTCGAGAAATGGGACCTCGATTTCGCCATCGTCGGCGAAACCATCGAAGAAGACCGCTTCCTCATCATGCACAACGGCACCTGTATGGCCGACCTGCCGCTCTCCACGCTTGCGTCTTCCGCGCCGGAATACGACCGTCCGTGGGTGCCGACACCCGCCGCCGAGCAAGTTGCCGATGTGCCGCAGATCGACCCCATCGATGGCCTCAAGGCGCTGATCTCCTCGCCGAACTACGCGTCCAAGGCGTGGGTCTATGAGCAATACGACACTCAGGTGATGGCCGACACCGTGCGCAAGCCGGGCCTTGGCGCGGGCGTGATCCGTGTGCACGGCACCCCGAAAATGCTCGCCTTCACCTCGGACGTGACCCCGCGCTACGTCAAAGCTAACCCTGTCGAGGGCGGCAAACAGGCGGTGGCCGAAGCCTATCGCAACCTGTCCGCTGTCGGCGCGAAACCTCTCGCGACCACCGACAACCTGAACTTCGGCAACCCGGAAAAGCCGGAGATCATGGGCCAATTCGTCGGCGCACTCGACGGCATCGGTCAGGCGGTCGCTTTCCTCGACATGCCGATCGTCTCCGGCAACGTCTCGCTCTACAACGAGACCGACGGCCAAGGCATCCTGCCGACCCCGACCATCGGCGCCGTGGGCCTCATCGCGTCCGAAGACGACCTCATCCACGGCCTGGCCCAAGCGGGCGATGTCGCCGTACTCATTGGCGAGACCAAGGGCCTCCTCGGTCAATCCGCGCTGCTCTATGAGGTGTTCAACCGCGAAGACGGCGATGCTCCGCATGTCGACCTCGCCGCCGAGAAAGCTCATGGCGAATTCATCCGCGCCAATGCCGCGCTGTTCAACGCTGTGACCGACCTCTCTGATGGTGGCCTCGCGCTGGCCGCGTTTGAACTGGCCGAAGCCGCCGGCGTCGGCGTCCACCTCGACAGCGACGATACCGCCACGCTCTTTGGTGAAGATCAGGCCCGCTACCTCGTTGCCTGCACCTTTGATCAGGCCGAAGCCCTCATGGCCGCCGCCGCCCAAGCGGGCGTGCCGCTCGCCACCGTCGGCAAATTCGGCGGCGACGCCGTGAGCTTTGGCTCCGCCTCCGCCCCGCTCTCGGACCTGACCGCCACCTACCGCGGCAGCTTCGGCGAGATTTTCGGCTAAACTTCTTCTTGGCAAAAATACTCAAAAAGGCCCGCCCCCTCGCGGGCCTTTTGCTTTAAGTAGACCTCATGACCGACCTGCCCGATCTCACCTCTGATTGTTCCAACTGCGCTGCGCTCTGTTGCGTCGGCCTGCGGCTGGATGCGGGCGATCTGTTTTCTTTTGAGAAACCGGCGGGCACCCCCTGCCCCAATCTGTCGGGTCATCTTTGTTCCGTCCACGATCAGCTCGACCAGATCGGCAATCGTGGCTGTATCCTCTACGACTGTGCCGGGGCCGGTCAGCGGGTCGTTCAGATGCGCTTCAATGGCGAAAGCTGGCGCGATGACCCGGCGCTTCTGCCTGCGATGCTCCGCGATTTCGCGCGGCTCAAACCGCTCCATGAACGGATGAAGCAACTGGTTGAGGCGGAGGCTCTCGCGCTCTCTGAGGATCTGGAGACAGAGCGTCAACGCCTCCTCAGAAAATGCGCGCGGCTCTGGGCCGACACCGACACGCTCGCCGCCGAGTACGACGCTTTTCTCGACGCTGTCGCTCAAATCCCCGGACCGTAAGCGGCGACCAGACTGCCCGACAAAAGTCCGACAGATGTCCGACACATGTCCGACAGTCCAAAACACGCCGCTTTGAACGCTTGCAGCGCCCCGCCCCACCGCTTACATTTCGCTTTAAGGACAAACCAAGGAGCGCCCTACATGGCCATCACTGCCGCCGATATCGAACACCTGATCCGCACTGGCTTTCCCGACGCCAAGATCATCGTTCAGGGAGATGACGGTCAACATTTCGCAGCCGAGGTGGTCGACGCCTCCTTCGCCGGCATGAACCGGGTGCAACAACAGCGCGCCGTCAACGCCACGCTGAAAGAAAAACTCGACAGCGGCGAATTGCACGCCCTGGCCCTCACCACCCGCGCGCCGGAGTAACCCATTGACTGGCGGCGCTTTTCCCGCGCTCTAAATCGCGCACAAGCCCGCCACAGACGCGCCTCACCTATTGAGACGCCCACAAAGGACACTGATCATGACTGCCCAAGAGACCATTCAGAAAACCGTCGAAGAGAACGATGTCGTGCTGTTCATGAAAGGCACGAAAACCATGCCCCAGTGCGGATTTTCCTCGAAAGTCGCCGGGATTCTCAACTTTATGGGCGTCGAGTATTCCGACGTGAACGTGCTCGCCGATGACGGCATCCGTCAGGGGATCAAGGACTTCTCCGACTGGCCGACCATCCCGCAGCTATACGTCAAAGGCGAATTCGTCGGCGGCTGCGACATCGTGATCGAGATGACCCTCTCCGGCGAGTTGGACCAGATGCTCGCCGACAAAGGCGTCGCCTACGACCAAGAAAAAGCCGACCAAATCCGCGCCGCAAACGCCTGATTTTCCATAATTTTCCAAATAAAAGACGCGCTGCGGGTCTCTCTCGCAGCGCGTTTTTTAATGTCAGTTTAGGTCAGAGTGTCAGTACTCCGCAGAGCTTTCCTCTGTGACGCCAAGGCGCTCCTCAAAGGCCGCCGCCATGCTTTCTGCGCGCGCGGCGAGTTCGGCCAGCGTGTCTTTGACGTCGGCGGGCACCACGGGCACCTCAAGCTTCACAGGCTCCGGCTCTGGGCGCGACCGCATCTCTTCGATCAGCGCCTCTTGCGCACCGAGTTTGCTCTCCAGCGCGCGCATCTGTTCTTCCATCCCCGCGGTCTTATCCGCCAACATCAGACCCGCCATGAGCAACATCCGCTCGGACGGCAGACGCCCGATCTGGCTCGACAGCACAGAGGCCTCATTGTCCAAAAGTTCGGCGGCGGATTTCAGGAAATGCTCTTCGCCCGCCTGACAGGCCACATCGAATTCACGTCCACCAATGGAAATTTTCACCTCGGGCATGATCAAACCTCCCCGCTCGGGACTTGTGTATCATCTGCGACCGGTGCGGGCTCGCGCCGTGCCACGACCGCGCGCAGCTCTGTGAGGATCGCGCTCAATTCCGTCGCATCCGCCGTGCGCAGGGATTTGAGCGCTTCCAGCTCGTCCTGCATCCCAGCGTTGATCAGATCGGCATCGCCAACCCCTTGGGCATTCGCCTCACGCAGCGCCGCGTTGTTGGCGCGCAGCTCCTCGTTGATCTGACGCAGGTTTTGCATCGCCCGATCGTGATCCATCAACTGACGGCGCAGCGCCTCGACCTCTTGTTCAAGTCCCGCGACATGGGTCTCCTGCCGGTCCTGGATTGCCTTGACGCGCTCTTCGAGTTTGGCACTGGCGGCCCGCTCGTTCTCCAGCTCCTCCGTCAACGCCGCGATCTGTTCAGACGCCGCCGCGCCGCCGCCGCTTTCCTCAGCGACCGCAACAGCTCGGCCAATCCGCTCCAGAGCGGCCGTGATCCGGGCCTCGAATTCGGAAATCTCGCTCATGGCTACCTACTCACACTCTGCTCGGTTCTTTTCATTTCGGACCATCAAAAGCCCCCTTGTGACGCACATCGTGGCGGGACGTCTCCACGTCCCCGATCTGCCTCAGGCCAGAAAACCCGAAATGGATATTTTCATCAAGGGGGAAGCCATCAAAGCTCCCCCCAATTGTTCTGATTCGTGAGCCTATCTCAAGCCACGGCCTTTACCAACCGGCGGAGACCGTGGACCTGCTCAAACAGGCGCTAACGGCACGTTTTAACAGCTTCAGACGCCACACCGCTTGCACTTTGGCCCCACATCGGTAACAGAAGGCGCGAACGGCCAAGGCCCATCGGCACACGGCCCCCTGTTTCTTCGGAGCCCAAAGGAGATTCCTCTCGTGGACATCGCTACGCTGCGCGACGCGCACCCCGATCACTGGATGAAAGCCACCGCCATCCGCACGCTCACGCTCGATGCCGTCGCTGGCGCGAACTCCGGTCACTCCGGCATGCCGATGGGCATGGCCGATGTGGCGACCGTGCTGTTTGAAAAGCACCTGAAATTCGATGCCGCCGCTCCGACCTGGCCGGACCGTGACCGGTTCATCCTGTCTGCGGGCCACGGCTCCATGCTGATCTACTCCCTGCTCTATCTCACCGGCTACCAAGAGATGCCGCTGGAGCAGATCAAGAACTTCCGCCAGATGGGCGCGAAAACCGCCGGTCACCCGGAAAACTTCCTGCTCGACGGTGTCGAAACCACTACCGGCCCCTTGGGTCAGGGCATCTCCAACGCCGTCGGCTTCGCCATGGCCGAAGAAGCCCTGCGCGCCCGTTTCGGCGCCAAGCTTCAAAACCACCACACCTATGTGATGGCCGGTGACGGTTGTCTCATGGAGGGCGTCTCCCAAGAAGCCATCACACTCGCGGGGCGTCAGAAGCTCGGCAAGCTCATCGTCTTCTGGGACAACAACAACATCACCATCGACGGCACCGTGGACATCGCGGACCGCACTGATCAGGTGACGCGTTTCAAATCCGCGGGCTGGCACGTCCAATCCATCGACGGCCACGACCCGGAGCAAATCGACGCCGCCATCGAGGCCGCGAAGAAGTCCAAGAAACCGTCCATGATCGCCTGCAAAACCCACATCGCTCTGGGTCACGCGGCACAAGACACCTCCAAAGGCCACGGCGCTCTGACCAACGCCGACCAACTCGCCGCCGCCAAAGCCGCCTACGGCGTCAACTGGGGCGCCTTTGAAGTCGCTCCCGAGGTCAAAGCCCAGTGGGAAGCCATCGGTGCCAAAGGCCGCGAGGAGCGCGCAGCCTGGGAAGCCCGTTTCGAAGAGCAATCCGAGCGCCGTCAGGCCGAGTTCACCCGCGTCTTCGCGGGCGAGGCACCGAAGAAACTCTCCGCCACGATCAAAGCCTTTAAAAAGCAGATCTCCGAGGAACAGCCGAAACTCGCCACCCGCGCCTCGTCGCAGAAGGTTCTCGAAGTGATCAACCCGATCATGCCGGAAACCATCGGTGGCTCCGCTGACCTCACCGGCTCGAACAACACGCTCACGGGCGACATGGGCGTCTTTGACGAGACCAACCGCAAGGGCCGCTACGTTTACTACGGCATCCGTGAGCACGGCATGGCCGCCGCGATGAACGGCATGGCGCTCCATGGTGGCATTCGTCCCTATGGCGGCACCTTCTTCTGCTTTACCGACTACGCGCGCCCGGCGATGCGTCTCTCGGCTCTGATGCAGATCCCGACCACCTACGTCATGACCCACGACTCCATCGGTCTCGGCGAAGACGGCCCGACTCACCAGCCGGTCGAGCATCTGGCCATTTGCCGCGCAACGCCGAACACGCTGACGATCCGTCCCTGTGACACGGTCGAAACTGCAGAAGCCTGGGAAATCGCGCTCACCTCGCAGAAAACGCCGTCCGTCCTCGTCCTGACCCGTCAGAACGTCCCGACGCTCCGCACCGAGCACAAGAACACCAACCTCGTGTCCAAAGGTGCTTATGTGCTGGCCGAAGCCGAAGGCAAACGTGACGTCATCCTCATCGCCACCGGTTCTGAGGTTGCGATCGCGATGGAAGCCCGTGCGAAACTGCAAGAGAACGGCATCGGCACCCGCGTGGTTTCCATGCCCTCCATGGAGCTTTTCGCCGAGCAAGACGAAGCCTACCGTCGCAAAGTGCTTCCGGCGGGTCCGGTCCGCGTTGGCGTCGAGGCGGCTGTCCGTGACGGCGGCTGGGACCGTTGGCTTTTGGGCGAGCGTGGCCGCGAAGCGAAACAGGCCTTTGTCGGCATGACCCGCTTTGGTGCCTCCGCACCTGCTGAAGAGCTTTACGAGAAATTCGGCATCACCGCCGACAATGTCGCGGCTCAGGCCAAAGCGCTTTTGGGCTAAACGCCCGCCTGTGGGCGCGCCCAGAGGACAAAGACATGAAAAGCCCGCCTCAGCGCGGGCTTTTTCCTTTTCATCCAAGGACTTTGCCAGATCGCTTGACCCGACCACCCACGCCGGGTGATCTGGCCTCATGAAACTTCTCGCCATCTCCGGGAGCACGCGGCGCGCCTCCACCAACACCGCTCTACTCAGGGGCCTGTCCAGCGTCGCACCCAACGGGATCACCGTCACCCTGTTCGAGGGCATCGTGGACCTGCCGATCTTTTCGCCCGACCGCGAAGACCCGCGTCCGGACGTCGTGGCACGGTTCGCCGATCAGATCGCGGAGGCCGATGGCATCCTTCTCTGTGTCCCGGAATACGCCCGCGCCCTGCCCGGCGGGTTCAAGAATGCGTTGGATTGGCTGGTGTCCGGCGAGGAGTTGATCGGCAAACCCGTGGCCCTCGCCCATGCATCGCATCGCGGCGATGACATGCTCACCGATTTGCGGCGCGTGCTGTCGACCGTGACCTCGCGGTTTCATCCGGACATCTTTCTGCGCCTCCCGTTGATGGGCCGCACGCCCGAGGAGATTGCCCATCTCTTTCAAGAGGATGCGACGCGGTCTGAGGCGCAAGCGTTTCTGGGGGCGTTTGCCACGGCCTGTCAGTTCACGGCCGCTTAGACCCAGATGATTTAGCGCGATCCGACGCGCCTGCAACGCTGCAGATGCAGCAACTTCATGCTTGCGCTAACGGTGCATGTTTACGCTAACATGTTGGCGCTAAAAGCTTTCTTACGCCTGCGCACCAACGTATACCGCCCACAAACTGTATCTGCTGCTGTTGGAGAGCCACATGACCATCAAACTCGGTATCAATGGATTTGGCCGCATCGGGCGCTGCACTTTGGCCCATATCGCGGAAGCAGGTCTCAATGAAGTTGAAGTCGTCAAACTGAACGCCACCGGTCCGATCGAGACCAACGCGCACCTTCTCCGCTACGACAGCGTGCATGGCCGTTTCGGTGGCGAAGTTCGCGTGGACGGCAACACCATGGACATCGGCCACGGCCCGATCCAAGTGATGTCTACCTACGACCCGAACGAGCTGGACTGGGAAGGCGTCGATGTCGTCCTCGAATGCACCGGCAAGTTCAACGATGGCCATAAAGCCAATGTCCACCTCGACCGTGGCGCGCGCAAGGTTCTGATCTCCGCCCCCGCCAAGAACGTCGACCGCACCGTGGTCTTTGGCGTGAACCACCGCGATCTGCTCGAAACCGAGCGCATGATCTCGAACGGCTCCTGCACCACCAACTGTCTTGCCCCGCTCGCCAAAGTGCTCAACGACACCATCGGCATCGAGAGCGGCATCATGACCACGATCCACAGCTCCACCGGCGACCAGCCGACGCTCGACCGTCGACACAAGGATCTCTACCGCGCCCGCGCCGCCGCCATGGCGATGATCCCGACCTCGACCGGCGCCGCCAAAGCGCTCTCCGAGGTGCTTCCGGAACTGACCGGCAAGCTCGACGGCTCCGCGATCCGCGTGCCGACGCCGAACGTCTCCGCCGTCGACCTGACGTTCCAGGCGTCCAAGGACGTGACCGTCGAGGATGTGAACGAAGTCATGCGCGAAGCCGCCGAAGGCCACATGCGCGCCGTTCTGGGCTATGACGTGGAACCGAAAGTCTCCATCGACTTCAACCACACCACGCAATCGTCGATTTTTGCACCGGATCAGACCAAGGTCGTTGGCCGCACCGTGCGCGTCCTGTCCTGGTATGACAACGAATGGGGTTTTTCTGCGCGGATGGCCGATGTCGCCGCGGCAATGGGTCGGCTCTAAGCGAGCCTGGCAGACGGGGGGAGGGAGGTCCCCCTGTCTGCAACCAAAAAATTCATCTTTTTGTCTCTCCGGCACCATTGTGTTCGGAGTTTTCTCAGTTTTTTGATCTGCCCCCTTTCCTTCTGGCGACCTCTGACGCAAAGTGCCGCCAAGACGCAGTTACGGCACCAGTTATGACCAATCAGATCGCCATCGGTCTCGCCATTGTTATTTTGATCGCTCTTGGCCTTGATTTCACGCTGAATGGCGGAACGGGGACCGTGTTCCTGTTCCGTAAAATTCTCGAATTGATTCAGTGGATCGCCTTCTGGCGCTGACTCGTCTTTTGGCGGGGCATGATGATCCATCATGTGCCGCACCCAATAAACTACCGGGACGGGCCTCTCCCCTGTCTCGGATCACATCAGAGACGGGCCCTCGCTGTCCTCTCTCAAGCCAAAGCGTCAAGGAGGTGCTGTTATGGCCGTGAAAGTTGCAATCAATGGATTTGGTCGGATCGGGCGCAATGTGTTGCGCGCCATCGTGGAGTCGGGTCGCACCGACATCGAGGTGGTCGCGATCAACGATCTGGGTCCGGTCGAAACCAATGCGCATCTGCTTCAGTTCGATTCCGTCCACGGCCGGTTCCCGGTCGAGGTCAAATTCACCGAGGACACCATCGACGCCGGTCGTGGCCCGATCAAGGTGACCGCCATCCGCAACCCCGAAGATCTCCCCTGGGGCGATGTCGACATCGCGCTCGAATGCACCGGGATTTTCACCGCCAAGGAAAAAGCCGAGCTGCACCTCAAGAACGGGTCCAAGCGCGTTCTCGTCTCCGCCCCGGCTGCGGGCGCGGACAAGACCATCGTCTACGGTGTGAACGATTCCGTGCTGACCGCGGACGATATTGTCGTCTCCAACGCGTCCTGCACCACGAACTGCCTGTCGCCTGTGGTCAAGGTGCTCAATGACGAGATCGGGATCGTCAAAGGCTTTATGACCACGATCCACTCCTACACCGGCGACCAGCCCACCTTGGACACGATGCACAAAGACCTGTATCGCGCCCGCGCCGCTGCCCTGTCGATGATCCCGACCTCCACGGGGGCGGCCAAGGCCGTGGGCCTCGTGCTGCCGGAACTCGCGGGCAAATTGGACGGCGTCGCGATCCGCGTACCGACCCCGAACGTGTCGGTTGTGGACCTGACCTTTGAAGCCGCTCGCGACACCACGGTCGAAGAGATCAACGAGAAAATCCGTGCCGCCGCTGACGGCCCGCTCAAAGGCGTGTTGGGCTACACGGACCGAAAGCTCGTGTCCTCCGACTTCAACCACGACCCGCACAGCTCGATCTTCCACACCGATCAGACCAAAGTCATGGAAGGCACCATGTGCCGCATCCTGACATGGTATGACAACGAATGGGGCTTCTCCAACCGTATGGCCGACACAGCCGTCGCCATGGCGAAGTTCCTCTAAGAGCTGTCAGCCCGCCTTATCCCGCGCGAACGGGAGACACGCGCCCCGAGGCTTTGCTTCGGGGCGTTTCGTCACATCTGATCCCATGCGCACCCGCGCTCGAATGTCGCACGCCGAAGATGTCACTCTGAAGGATGCCCAATCACGCCGTGGCTCTCCAAGGGTGTGTCGCCGTTTATGTTATTCCGGCGCTTTAAACCCCTGTCAGCGGTTCGCAGCCTCAATCTTTCGGCGAAGGTCCTGCTTCACGATTCGGTTCGGATATTCGAAAACACCATCGGCCTCCATCATGTCACTCATGAAAAGCGGAATGGGATCGACCTCTGGTGTGGGCAAACGCAAGATGGCCTTGACGATCGCCTCCGTCAAAATGACTCGAGGAATGAGATCGGTTTCAATCAGGTTGTTCTCAATCATTTCATCCAGACGCTTTTGGAGATCTCCGGCCGAGCTAGGGGGATCCTGAAGTGTCGTTTCAGGCGTTTGCTGGAGAACGCGCAGAAGATCTGAAAGCTGTTGTGGACTGGCCCTTCGCAGCAATTCCTCTTCAAGAGTCTGCTTGAAATATGTGACGCTCTCGGCAGTCACCTCTGAAGGCAGCAGCTCCGCGAAACGATCCTTATCCACAATCCGCACCCTATAGGGGCGCAGCACGACATTCATATGATCCGCATAGCTTTTTGCGGCAGAGGCCTGCGCCATGCGCCCAATCCCATCCTCCAAAAGATACTCTGAAATCAGTTCTACATCGTCTTGCGGCCCAGCCCACACGGGCAAGGTATGGGAAAGTACCGCGCAAAGTATGACGGCAGACATGACCTGTTTCACAATGCGTCCTTCTCAACAAATTAATCAATACACAGGTCAGATCATGACATTTTGGCATGAATATGGACGGCATGCGTAAAACCGCGCAAAAGCCATGCTCCCCTTGGAGAGCCCATGCATTATACGCATAGCGATTTTGGCGAACCGGCATTGGTGTTAGCGCCCAAACGGGCGCATAGAGGGGTCAGAAAAACCCACGCAAGACACAAGACTGATAGAAAGGACCGGCACGATGAAAACGTTCTCCTCCCTCGCCTCCGCCGCCCGCAAACGCGTTGCTTACCGCCGCACCCTCGCCGAACTCGATGGCCTCTCCGCCAAGGTCAAAGCCGACCTGAACATCGACGCGACCCGCGCCCGCCAGATGGCCCGCGACGCCGTCTACGGCTAAGCGCCCGCCTCCAACAGCGCCGACACACAAAAGCCCCGCAAGCGGGGCTTTTTCGTTCGTACAGACTGAGGGGCCTTAGCGCCCGAATTTGTCCAAAAGCCGGGCCTCAACCGCCGGGGTCACGAATTTCGAGACATCCCCATCCAGCCGCGCGATCTCTTTGACGAGTTTCGAGGCGATCGCCTGATGGCGCGCGTCAGCCATGAGGAACACGGTCTCGATCTTGCTATCGAGCGCGCGGTTCATGCCGACCATCTGATATTCATATTCGAAATCCGCCACAGCGCGCAGGCCACGCACGATCAGAGAGGCGTTCACATCGCGGGCACATTGGATCAGGAGGTTCTCGAACGGATGCACCACGATCTCGCAGCCGGTGCTCTCCTTGAGGCCATCGGTATACTCTTTGAGCATCTCAACGCGTTCTTCGAGGGAAAACAGAGGCCCCTTGTCCCGGTTGATCGCAACGCCGATCACCAAACGATCCACAAGGGCACAGGCCCGACGAATGATGTCGCCATGACCATGCGTCACGGGATCGAACGTCCCAGGATATAAACCGATACGCATTGGGCTCCTCCTCTTTGCGGTGCACGCAACAATATTGCACAGGCAAAATCAAGAGGCGGGAGCGACAAAGGCACCTTGTGGCGTCATAATTCCGACATGACGCATGGGAAGGCCCCTTTGTCTTGGGGTGATCTCAGACAGGCAAAGGGCTCAGTGGCCCATGATCATGCCTTCCAGCGCGTTGTTCTCCATCGCCAATTGATCGAGACGCGCCTTCACGACGTCCCCGATGGAGACGACCCCCAACATCACATCACCATCCATCACCGGCATGTGGCGGAAGCGGCCCGTGCTCATCCGTTCGAGAACGGCCAGAGCGGTATCATCCGTGCGGCAGCTCTCAAGATTGCTGGTCATGAACTCGGAGACCTTGTGCCCGAGTGCCTCCGCTCCGGATTTGCCCAGCTCACGCACGATGTCGCGCTCCGACAGGATGCCTTCGGGCGTGCGCGGGTTGCTGGCCACGATCACGGCACCGATCCGGCGCGAGGACAAAAGCGTCGCGGCCTCCCCAATCGTCATGTCCGGACGAATGGTGACGGATTCCTGGATGGCTTTGTTTTTAAGAATTTGACCAACGAGCATAATGCCTCCCTATGCTGATACCTGCGAAATCCTCTGCGATGCGGACCCGCCACCGGCCCCGTTCCTACGGATTTCTCTGTGATATTGCGTGATGCGCTCTCCCAAACGCATTCACCCTCCTACATGTGAGCGTTCACCGCCCGCGACAAACTGTCAAGCATCTCCTTCCAGTTGCAAGACAACTTCGCGCATGGTTCTTGTAAACAGCTCACAAAAACGGTTCATTCGGTCGACTTTTCGGTCATCTTCGTGCCGCACGAGGTAAAAAGCGCGCTGCAATTTCACCTGATCTGGCAGCACACGCTGCAGGCGCGGCACGTAGGGAAGACAGAAATCATGCACGATTCCCAAGCCCAATCCGGCCCGAATCATGTTGAGCTGGACCGAGACGGAGTTGGACGAGAAATCGACACGGGTCACGCCAATCTCTTCTAAGTAGTCGAGTTCCTTGTCGAAAATCAGATCGGGCACATAGCCGATGATCTTATGCGCCGCGAGATCCTCTGGCCCCTCGATCGGATCGTGTTGCCGCAGATACCAGCGCATCGCCGCGAGCGAGAGATGATACTCCGTGATTTTCTGCACCAGCAGCCGTCCTGAGCTTGGTTGCGAGACGCTGACGACGAGGTCCACCTCGCGCTTTGACAGGTTGAACAAACGCGGGTGCGCGATGATCTGAACATGGAGCGCCGGGTGCTCTTCTGCGATCCGCGCGAGCACCTTGGGCAGGACATAGTTCGCCGCCCCATCGGGCGCGCCGATCCGGATCACCCCGGTGAGCGCGTCACTGTCCCCCGTGAGCGCCTCCGCGCCATGCAGAACGGCTTGCTCCGCCTGTTCGGCGTGATCGAGCAGCTTGCCTCCGTCTTGTGTCAGCTCATAACCCTGCGGCGATTTGATAAAGAGGGAGACGCTCAACTCGTCTTCGAGGCGGGCGATGCGACGCCCCACCGTGGCCGGGTCGATCTTGAGCACCCGTCCGGCGCCAGAGAGGCTTTCCGTCCGTGCCACAGCCAAAAATACCCGCAGATCATCCCAATTCATCGTGCCGCTCCCTGATCGCCCCGTTCTGATCGCCCCGTTGTCGCGGGGCCGGTTTTTAGGGGAGCAGTGAACCATATAGGAATGCAAAAACGCAAAGCCTTTTTGAATTCTTCCCGCTCCTAAATACAAAAATGCAAAATTATGATGCCCCTCAAGAAATAGGAGAGTCTGATGCAAGAACTGAAACATTACATCAACGGGGACTATGTGGCGGGCACCTCCGGCCGGTTCTCCGAAGTGCGCAACCCGGCCACCGGCGAAGCCATCGCCAAAGTGCCGCTGGCGACCCCGGCGGAGCTCGACGACGCTGTCGCGAAAGCCGCAGAGGCGCAGATCGCCTGGGCCAAGGTGAACCCACAGCGCCGCGCCCGCGTGATGATGAAATTCGGGCGTCTCATCGAGGACAACATGGACAAGCTCGCGGAATGCCTGTCCCAAGAGCACGGCAAGACCCTGCCCGACGCCAAAGGCGACATCCAGCGCGGCCTTGAAGTGATCGAGGTCTGCATGGGCGCGCCTGCGATGCTCAAGGGCGAGTTCACCGGCGACGCCGGTCCGGGCATCGACCTCTACGCCATTCGCCAACCGCTCGGCGTTGTTGCCGGCATCACGCCGTTCAACTTTCCGGCCATGATCCCGCTGTGGAAAATGGGCCCGGCGCTCGTTTCCGGCAACGCCATGATCCTCAAACCGTCGGAACGTACCCCGATGACCTCCCTGATGCTCGCCGAACTCGCGACCGAGGCCGGTGTGCCCGCAGGCGTGTTGCAGGTCGTCCATGGCGACAAAGAGGCCGTCGACGCGATCCTCGACAATGAAACCATTCAGGCGGTGGGTTTTGTCGGCTCCACCCCGATCGCGCAGTATATCTACGGTCGTGCCGCCACCAACGGCAAACGCGCGCAGTGTTTCGGTGGGGCAAAGAACCACATGATCATCATGCCCGACGCCGATCTCGACATGGCCGCCGACGCCTTGGTCGGGGCCGGGTTTGGCGCGGCAGGCGAACGCTGCATGGCGGTGTCCGTGGCTGTGCCGGTCGGCAAGGAAACCGCCGACCGTCTGATCGAAAAACTCGTCCCGAAAATCGAAAAGCTCAAAGTCGCGCCCTACACCGCAGGCGACGACACAGACTACGGCCCAGTCATTACCGCGCAGGCCAAGGAGCGCATCGAAAGCCTCATCACCTCCGGCGTCGACCAAGGGGCCACCCTTGTGACCGACGGGCGCGGGATGAGCATTCAGGGCTATGAGAACGGCTATTTTGTTGGCCCGACCCTGTTCGACGACGTGACGCCCGAGATGGACATCTACAAGGAAGAGATCTTTGGCCCGGTCCTGTCGCAGGTGCGGATGGAGAGCTACGAAGAGGCGCTTCAGCTCATCATCGACAACGACTACGGCAACGGCACGGCGATCTACACCGCCGATGGCGACACCGCGCGCGACTTCGTCAACCGGGTGAATGTCGGCATGGTCGGCGTGAACTTCCCGATCCCGGTGCCGCTCTCCTACTACTCGTTTGGTGGGTGGAAGAAATCGGCCTTTGGCGATCTCGACCAATACGGCCCGGACGCGTTCAAGTTCTACACCAAGACCAAAAAGGTCACATCCCGCTGGTTCTCCGGCATCAAGGACGGCGTGGCGTTGAACTTCAAGGCGATGGACTAAACCACCGCCGCGAGATGATCGACGCGAGATGATCGAACGGGGCCCTTCGGGGCCTCGTTTTTTATGGCGCAGACCTTGCGCGCTTGACCTCGGCCGCCCGCGTGAGAAACTATTGAGATGAGAGAGCTTATCACCCGAAAAGACGGCCTTGCGGGTCGGATCACATTGTCCCGACCCAAGGCGCTCAACGCGCTCACGCCAGACATGTGCCACGGCCTGCTGGCGACCCTCCACTCTTGGCAGGACGCCCCCGACATCCATTGCATCGTGATCGACGGCGCGGGCGAGCGCGCCTTTTGTGCGGGCGGCGATATTGCGGAAGTCTACGCACAGGGGCGCAAAGGCAACGCGCGCTTTGCGCAAGACTTTTGGCGCGAGGAATACGTGCTGAACCTTGCGCTCTCCGTCTCTCCCAAACCCGTCGTCAGCCTGATGCACGGCTTTACCCTTGGCGGGGGTGTTGGCATCGGCTGTCATACCCAACATCGGGTGGTGCGTGAAAATAGCCAGATCGGCCTCCCGGAAACCGCCATCGGCCTCGTCACCGACGTGGGCGGCACCCACCTCCTCGCCCGTGCGCCGGGACGGCTCGGCGACTATCTCGCGCTCACAGCGGCACGGATGGGACCGGGCGAAGCCATCGCCGCCGGGTTTGCCGATCACTTTGTGCCGCAAGAGCGCTGGCCCGAGATGCTCCAAGCGCTCTGTGAGACTGGCGACCCTGACACGATCGCGCGGCATACCGCCCCGCCACCCCTTGCCCCTTTGCTCGATGAGGTCGCGGAGATTGAGGCGGCTCTGTCTCAACGTACGCTCGCAGAGGTCATCGACGCGCTGGAGCGCAGCACCGCCCCCATCGCACTCAAGACCCTTGAGACGCTGCGCAAAAACGATCCGCTCGCCATGGCGGCCTCTCGCCAGCTGATCGCGGAGGCGCGGCACCATGGCTCTCTCAAAGACGCGCTTGCGGGTGAATATCGCTATACCCACCGCGCGATCCAAGAGAGTGATTTTCTCGAAGGCATCCGGGCGCGGATCATCGACCGGGACAATGCCCCGCGCTGGAGCTATGGCTTTGACGGCGCAGAAATCGCCGCGACACGGCTCTTGGCCCCGTTGGGCGCGAACGCGCTTTGGGGTTTGGAAAAATAAAGCTATGCTCGGGGTGTGAGTTTGTCACAGACGCCGGATCGGACTGGCGTTAAGCAGAACTCATTGACAATGGAGAGCACCCTATGACCAAAAATATTGGCGGCCTAGACCGCATCCTGCGCATCGTTCTGGGCCTCGCCCTGATTGCCGGGTTCTTCCTGAATGCTGACGCGTCGCTGCGCTGGCTCTACCTGATCGGGATCGTGCCGTTGGTGACCGGTCTGATCAACTATTGCCCGCTCTACAGCATCTTCGGGATCAGTTCCTGTAAACGCTAAGGCGCGCGGCTCATCAGAGACGGCTATCCGGTATGGGAGAGCGCATCGAGCGCCTCCCGGTCCGTCAAAGTCACAACGCCGCGGGCGGTTTTGACCCATCCGCGACGTTGGAATTCCTGCAACTGCCGCGAAATCACCTCGCGCGCGGTGCCAAGCTCAGCCGCCAGTTGGGCGTGCGTCGCTTTGAGTTCCGCTTTGCCTTGGGCGAGTTGGAGCAGCTTGGCCGCCAGACGAATATCCACCTTTTGAAACGCGATTTCTTCGATCACATGGAACAGGTCGGTTATCCGTTTCGAGTAGGCCGAGAACACGAAAGTGCGGAAATTCTGCGAGGTGGCGACGAGATCGTCGAACACCCGGCGCGGAATGGCGACAGCTTCGACCTCAGTCTCCGCGATCCCTTCTGCGGCATAATCCTCATAGGCCAACAGACAGGCGGTGGTCATCACGCAGCTTTCGCCCGCATGGACACGGTAGAGCACGATCTCCCGCCCGCTCTCGGTTGTTTGCTGGACGCGCACCGTCCCATCCAAGAGCATCAACAGGTTCTCCGGGCTTTTTCCCGGCCCGAAGAGGATGGATTTTTCCGGCAGATGCACGATCTGCGACTGCGCCACAAGACGCTCACGCACCTTGGGTTCGAGCTGCGAGAGCCCTGAGAAACGGTCGATCCAGTCCATATGCGCGCGGTCCTTTCGGGGAACAGTCGCGCCCGTTTTAGAAGCTTGTCGCCTCTTCCACAATCTCGGTGAGCAAATCTTCCACCGGTTGCATGGAGCCTTCCGGGTAATCCCGGAACCCGATGGTCACTTTGCCCGCTTGGTCGGCGACAAAGATGGAATAGGGGCAATGCACGATGTTCATCGGATCGGCCTCCATCACTTGACGCGACACGGTGGCCGAGCAAAAGAGGAAGACATCCGCCGCGTCAAACAGCACGACGTCAGAGCCGACATCCTCGCGGGTGCGCTCAAGCATCTCGCCGGTGTGGCTTCGGTAGTCGATCACGAGACCTTTGGAGATGATCGCGTCCTCGACGGCAAAGGTCGCATCGTCGAACGTGCCGTCATAGTCGAACAGGATCGCTTGGTCGTTGGCCAAGGCTGGCGTGGCAAGAACCATGGCGAGCGCCAGTGATTTGAAAAGATGTGTCATTTTGAAATCCTCCCACGAAATTATAGCATGAAAAAAGGGCGGCCCGATAGCCGCCCTCTCAAAAGTCTCGTCTCCCTTATTGGGACACCGACTTGAGATATTCGATCACCGCGGCGATCTCTTCGTCTTTGCGCAAACCCGCAAAGGTCATTTTGGTTTTGCTGTAGACCGCTTTCGGCTTGGCGAGGAATTCGGCCAGATGCGCCTCGTCCCAAACCACGCCTGCGTCATGCGCGCCCTGCATATCGGCGGAGTATTTGAAGTCCTCGATATGACCAACGGTCGCCCCAAACACACCATTCAGGACAGGCCCCGTGCGGTTCTGAGCGCCCTCGCCGACTTGGTGACAGGCTTTACACTTTTTAAAGACGTTCTCACCGGCGGCGGCCAGCTCCGCGTCAAACGCAGCGGCCATCGGCGCGGCGGCGGCCTCCTCGGCGGGAGCCTCTTCCACAGCCGCTTCCGCAACCATCACCTCTTTGGCGGGCGCCTCAGCAGCGGCTTCTTCGGTGCCCTCCTCTTCCGGGGTCACGTCGAGAACGGTCGCACGTTTGGTGATTTCCACCGTCTCTTTGCAGTTCTCATAGCACGCGTTGGCCTCGGTGAAGATCGTGTACTCGGTTTCCGGGCGATCATCGATGATGAATCCCTCGGCATTCGGCATCTCGACCTCAAGGAAGTTCTCGTTAGAGAGCACGAAATCATCCTCAACGATGTAGTTCGAATAGAGGATATAGGCCGTGATCGCATAGACATCGTCGTCCGACATGGTCTGCGCCGCGCCAAAGGGCATGGAGCGACGGACATAGTCATAGACGGTCGACAGGTACGGCCAGTAGGAGCCCACGGTCTTGAGCGGGTCTTTGTCGGCCAAAGTGCCGTCGCCGCCCGCGAGTTTCGGCCAGTTGCCGACGCCTTCCGCGAACTCACCGTGACAGGAGGCGCAGTTCTCAGAGAAAATCATCTCGCCGTCTTCGACAGACCCGGAGCCAATCGGAAGCCCGTCGCCATTCGGGGAAATGTCGTGGTTCCAGGCCGCGACTTCCTCCGGCAGAGCTTCGCGCCCGAGACCGAATTTTTCGGCAAAGGCCGGCATCGCGAGAGTCGCAACGAGGGCGGTGGTGATGGTCAGTTTAGGAAGAAACTTCGACATTTTCCGCCTCCCCGTTCTCTTTGACATGCCAGGTCTGAATACAGTTGTTGTGATAGACGGAGTTCTCGCCACGCACCTCGCGCAGCTGCGCTTTGGTCGGCTGGACATAGCCCGTCTCGTCATGGGCGCGCGATTGCAAGAGCATCTCGGAGCCGTCCCACGTGGTGTCGAGGTAGAACCGCGTGAGGGCCATCGGCTGGCCGGGGTTCGCGAGGCGCGCCTTTTGCCAGGTTTTGCCGCCGTCGATGGAGACATCCACGCCGGTGATCGCACCGTTGCCGGACCACGCCAGGCCGGTGATCACCATCGGGCCGGGACCGTGTTTGATCGGCGACTGCGGGCTGGGCGAGGTCACAACGGATTTCGCATCCATGACCCAGGTCCATTTGCGCGAGGTGCCGTCGGCCAGCGTGTCGGTGTATTTCGAGGTTTCCTCACGCGATTCAATGGCTTGGGCCGTCACTTCGATGCGACGGAGCCATTTGACCCACATATTGCCTTCCCAGCCCGGCACCACGAGGCGCACCGGATAGCCATGCTCCATGCGTAGCGCTTCGCCATTGGCTTTGAACGCGATCAGACAGTCGTCCAGAGCTTTCTCCATGGGGATGGAGCGGCCGTTGGAGGAGGCATCCGCGCCCTCGACATAGACCCATTTGTCCGCGAGATCACCGGCGGCATCCAGACCCGCCTCTTCGAGAAGCGTGCGAAGCGTCACACCGGTGTATTCCATGTTGTGGATCATGCCATGGGTGAACTGCGCGCCGTTGAGCTGAGCGCCCGCCCATTCCATGCCGGTGTTGGCCGCGCATTCGAGGAAAAACGTTTTGTTCACACGCGGGAAGCGTTCGAGATCCTCATAGGTGAACACCAGCGGTTTATCGACCAAGCCGTTGATCATCAGACGGTAGTCTTCTTTCTTCAGCTCAATCGCACCCGAATGGTGACGCTCAAACGCACAGCCCTGCGGCGTGATCGTCCCGTCGAGGGCGTGGATCGGCGTGAAGTTGATCGAAGAAATCGGATCGGCGGTGAGCCACGGCACATTGCGGCGGATCACGTCGTCCTCATATTTGATCGGCAGGCCATAGGGCGTTTCATCGACGCCCACACCGGTATACATCGCCCAATCCTGTTTCTCCGTGATCAGCGGATCTGGACCGGATTGCGCAGCGGCGCCGGAGGCGGCCATGCCGACCCCCGTGGCCGCGGCCCCGCGCAAGAAGGCGCGGCGGCTCTGGCCCTTTTGATCTTGGGTCTCACTCATTCTCGTGTCTCCCTTTGTGTGCGTTTCTGAATGTCGGTTCAGTCGGCGCCGATGACTTCGACCGAGGTGTTCGGTTCGACGGTCACAGTGCCAAGTTTGCGGATGTGATCCTCGACCACGTCCCAGATTTGCGGCCCCTCGGTGCCCTCGTTCACAGAGGCCCAGCCCGCGACGGTGTAGCTTTTCGCCGGGTCGAGTTTCTCGCCGGTTTTGAGCAGCGTCAGTTCGGAAATCCGCTCGCCCTGCGGCTTGGTGATGTCGATGCGGTAGCCAAGGCCCCCCATGCGCACCATGTCGCCGCCCTGCTGGTAATAGGGATCGGGGTTAAAGATGTTGTCAGCCACATCTTCCATGATCGTGTGGATGAACTCGCCGGTCATCTCGGAGCGGTAGGCCTTGCCATAAGTCATGGAGGTGGCGTTCCAGATGTCCTCACGGGTGATGTCATCACCCGGAAGCAGCGACGGCCCCCAGCGCACGCCCGGAGACATCGCGATGTCCGCCTCACGCTCAGACATCAGCGCGTCACAGATCAGGTCATCCCACGTGCCGTTGAAGTTGCCGCGACGATAGAGAAGGCTATCGGTCTGACCGACCACTTCGGACATGGCGTCGAGATAGGGCGCGCGGTGCTCGTCGATGAGTGCGGCGACCTCTTTGTCCGGCTCGATCACGTCGGAGAAAATCGGGATCAGTTTGTGGCGGAAACCCATCATGCGGCCGTCGCGCACGTCCAGATCGACGCGGGACACGAATTTGCCGTTGGACCCGGAGGCGATCAGGATCGTTTCGCCGACCAGAACCGGCTCCGGCAGCGCGTCATGGGTATGGCCCGTCAGGATCACGTCGATGCCTTTGACGAGGCTCGCCATCTGCTTGTCCACGTCGAAACCGTTGTGGGACAGGAGCACCACAAGCTCCGCACCCATACCTTTGACCTCGTCCACGACCTCTTGCATCCGCTCGGTGCGAATGCCGAAGGAGTATTCCGGGAACATCCAGCCGGGGTTCGCAATCGGCATATAGGGGAAGGCCTGACCAATGACGGCGATCTTCACGCCACCACGTTCAAAGAATTTGTAAGGGGCGAAATCCTCGGCCGGTTCGTCCCATTCCGCATCAAAGATGTTCGCGCCAAGCGCCGCAAACGGCAGGTCAGCCACGATCTCGCGCACGCGATCAGAGCCCAGCGTGAATTCCCAGTGGAAGGTCATCGCGTCGGGCTTCAACGCGTTCATCACATTGACCATGTCCTGCCCCTCGGTGTGGTAGCAGGTGTAGGAGCCATGCCAGGTGTCGCCACCGTCGAGCAAAAGCGCATCGGGACGCGCGGCACGGATGGAGTTGATCACGGTCGCCACACGGTCGAGACCGCCGACCTTGCCATAGGCTTTGCCGAGCGCGGAGAAATCGCCAGAGGAGAGCGCGTAATGCGAAGGAGACCCGTCCTCAATGCCGTAGAGCTTGCGGAAATCCGCGCCTGTGACGTGGGGCACCGCGCCCTTGTTGTCGCCCACGCCAAGGTTGATCGACGGCTCGCGGAAATAGATCGGCTTGAGCTGGGCGTGGATGTCAGTCACGTGGATCAGAGACACGTTGCCGAACGTGTCGAATTCCAAAAGCTGGTCCTGCGTCAGGCTCTGTTGCGCGGCCAAACGCGCCCAGTTGCCAAAACCGGACGCCCCGACCAGAGCCGATGCGGCCATGGACACCTGTAGAAAATCACGACGGTTGAGCATACGCGGGTACTCCATTGTCTGGCACATGACGGCGGGCGCGGCCCAGACATTTCATGCGCAAATTTGAATATATTAGGGTAAAGAAAACCCCGTTCACGCACAGGCGAACGGGGCCTCTAAAAGCTTAGTTACGGACAGCCGGACCTTCGATCGAGAGACCGTTGCCGCGAGACGCGACATAGAGCTCAAGCGCCACGAACTCCGGGGAACCGGTGCTAAAGGTCTCAGCACGGGTGTCGCGGATACAGCCTTTGAAACGGGAATGTGCCCCGTTCAGCTTGGCGTTCTTGAGACGGTAGGTCGGGAAACCGTTGATCTGACCTTGGGACAGATGGTCTGCGCGGATCATGTTGCCGTAGTTCTGCTCGTGGCAGTTGGCACAGGACAGATCGAGCTGACCGTAGCGGGTGTAGTAGATCTCTTTGCCCTTTTCCCAGGTCTCAGCTGCCGGACCGTCGATTGCGACATTCACAGGCATGCCACGCGACACGGAGGACAGAGCGGCCTCAAGGTTCAGCATGTTGGTGCTGTCGTATTTCTCGGCCTCAGCGCCCATCTGGTTGGTCAGACAATCGTTGATCTGCATTTGGATCGTGCGGACCTCACCGGCGTCCTCATTCCATTTCGGATAGGTCGGGCGCACGGAGGCGAGGCTTTCCAGCCCGTCGTGACAATCGGCACAGGCTTTGCCCTCGGTGCCCATAGCGGTCTCGAACAGGGCCATGCCCTCTTCCGCGCCAAGCATCGCCGGGTTGTCAAAGTCGTCCATCTGCATGGCTTGCGTGTCATCCGAACGGAAACGCCACCCGGAGAGCACTTCGCTCAGGTGGCCGTCGAGATGCGGGGCTGCGGTGGTCTTGGTGACAATCTCGATGTCGCCATTGATCACCAGTTCCGCATCTTCGTCTGCCATGGCCGGGGTCGCGAGACCAAGAGCCAAGAGGCCCACCATGGCGCTATGCGTAAATTTATTCATTTTGCGTTTTCCTCCCTGGGTGTTGCCCGCGCCCCGCAACATCGGGGGCGCGCGCGACCTTGGTCAGGTCAATGCGACCCGGATCAGCCGATGGCGATCGACTGCGTGTCCTCGTAGACGTCACCGTCGTCGTCGTACCAGGTGAACTTAAAGTCGCCTGCTTCCGGCACTTTGGCCTCGAACTCGAAATACGGGTTCGTGGAAATGGCCGCTTCGAGGGTCACGTCGATCACCATCTCGCCGTTAAACTCACAGGTGAAACGGTTGATGATCGAACGCGGGATGACGTTGCCGTCGCTGTCTTTGCGCTGACCGGATTCCATCGGGTGGGAAATCAGGGTCTTGATCGTGATCACGTCGCCAGCAGCGGCCGACTTCGGGACTTTAACGCGGGGTTTGACACCAGATGCCATTGTGTTTGTCTCCTAAAAAATCTGTCGCTTAGCCGCCGCAGCCGCCAATGGTGACCTTCACGGTCGAGGCGGTTTTGACGAAAGAGCCATCGGCCATCTTGGCCACGGCCACCACATCCTGGGTGCCGGCAAGGCGGATCCGGGTGGAGGCGGACTGGCTGCCCGAGAGCGGGCCAAAGTTAAAGGTGGCCACGCCCGGCGTCGGGTTGCCAGAGGCGTAGACAGCGATGGACACAGCACCCGGTGCGTCCACGGAGATCGGCACAGTGTTGCCGTTTTCGGCGATTTCCGGCGCGGTCAGGGTGATGCCACCCTCGCCCACATCGGCGCCACCGGTGAAGGCAGCGATCGCATCGTCAGCGGCGGCAGAGGCGCGGAACGGCAGAAGCGAGGCGGCAGTCGCCCCGAGACCGAGCGCCAGAGCGTCACGTCGTGTGAGTTTCATGAGTTGCTCCTCAGATAGTCAGTTGAATGGATCAGACGATCACTCGTCTTTCAGCGTCATGAGATAGGCCACCACGTCCTCGACCTGCTGGGCCGAGAGGATCGGCGGCAGATCGGCTGGGGCGGCTTTGCCCGTGTAGGCGTCCCCCGGACGGGTGAACCCGTCGACTTTGTAGAAGGCCGGCATCACCGTGCCTTCGAATGTTTGCTTGGCGTTGACCACGAGGCCCCGCAGTTCGGCCTCGGACCACCGAGAACCCGCCCCATCGAGCCACGGGCCGACTTCGCCGTGGAACGGCACGTCCGCATAGGCGTCTGCCGCATGGCAGGACACGCAGTTGCCCATGGATTTGGTGGTCAGGATCACCCGGCCTTGTTCCGGATCCCCCGGTGTTCCGGTCAGGGAGGTCTCAACCGCCCCGTAATCGTCAAACTGAACGTCGCTCGGCGCGATCTCGGCCTGAGCTGCAACGGCACCGAGCGTGAGCGCGGCGAAGCTGATTGCGATACGTTTCATGTCTCCTCCCATAAAGACTGAAAATTCCTGTGCTCTTAGTATTCCGCATGGCTGCGTTGTTCGTTCTGCATACCGTAGCGTGCCAAAATGACGCATGACAAGACACAAATTCATAAAATCGAATTTTTCTGCACTGCCGCATTGCCGCGCGTGTCGATCATGTCCTGTGAGCGCCGATCCGAGACCTTAGTCTGAGACCATCAGAGACCCGCGTTCCTGTTGCTTAACCACTTGACGCGCATGGTATTTTTGGAACGGCTCATCGCTTTCATAGCCATGGTCTACCACCCATTGCATCATATTGTAAGTGGTCAGCCGACCGAAGGCCCCCGGCACCACAGAGACCGCCGCATCCTTGGCGGAGACGCCCTCAGCGACCTCTTCGGGGAAAAACATATTCGTGGGAGTGAATAAAGCGCCCCACTTTTGGACCATGTCTTTTTCCGGCAGAGATTCGCCGTCGAAATCGGTCACCTCGACGTCGCCAAACATGTTGATCTGGATGACGAAGAAATTGTCCTCAATCATCTTGGTGATCTCTGGATCGGGGTAGATCTCTTCGTGCATTTTGGTGCAGTAGATACAGCCCCGCTGTTCGATCATGACCAAGAGACGCTTGCCCTCGGCATTGGCCTCGGCGAGGTCGTCACGCAGGTCTTTGAAGGTGTCGCGCTGCCATGAGGTCTTGTGCAACCCGTCATCGCCCATTTCAAAGCCCAAGACCGGGCTGGCCAAAGCGCCAAGCGTCAGCGCCAAAGCGCCACTCAGAACGCGGCGTCGTGCAAATGTGAACATGTCAGAGACTCCCTTGTGAACCGATTTTCGTGAACGCCGGGAAGGCATCGAGCATCCAGGCCGCGATCACATTGACCGAGTTGGTCACGATCAGGATCGCAAACAAGATCAGAAACACCCCCATCAGCTTTTCGACCTTGGGCAAATGCCGGCGGAATTTCGCGGCAAACCGCAGGAAGGGTTTGATGAAGACCGCCGCCACGACAAAGGGCGTGGTCATCCCGATGCCAAACAAGATCATGAGGATCAGCCCGCGCATCGCCGTCGCCTCATTGGAGGCCATCATCACAACGCCCACAAGCACCCCGCCGACACAGGGCGTCCACCCCGCGGCAAAGGCCAGCCCGACGAGATAGGACGACCACATCGTCATATTCGAGGTGTCGCCGCCCTGCATCTGGAACTGGCGATTGAGGAACCCGATACGGATCACGCCGAGAAAATGCAGCCCGAGGACGAATACGATGGCAGCAGAGGCGATGCGGAAAATGTCTTGATGGCTGCGAAACGCCTGCGACAGAGAAAACGCCGCCGCGCCCAAGAGCACAAAAACGGTGATGATGCCGAGCGAGAACATGATCGAAGAAACCACCGCCCGCTTGCGCGCTCCCGGCGCCAACTCCCCCTCGGAATTAATCTCCGACATCGAGGTGCCCGCCATGTAAGACAGGTAAAATGGCACAATCGGCAGGATGCAGGGCGAGAAAAACACCACAAGCCCGCCCAAAAGGGCCGATAAAAACGTCACGTCCAGCATATAATCCTCCCGTGTGATGACCTGGTCCGCGCGCGCCTCGCTGTCGACAAATCCCCCTCGGCTTCGATCACCGCACCTCCGAGACGCGGTGACCGTGGGGGGCTTGACGACTGGGCTGAGAGCGCCATCTGTGCGATGCAGCTTGAGTCATTCACATATTCATATTAGGGATAATATGTCGCACCCGTCAATCGGTCTACAAATGTTGACAAAAATTTCTGCCCGACTGGGCCTCTTATGCGCGGCGATTCTATTCTCCGCCCTCCCGCTTCGCGCCATGGAACTCGTCATGGTTGAGCAGGATGGCTGTGCCTATTGCGCCCGCTGGGACGCCGAGATCGCCGCAATTTACCCCAAAACGCCCGAGGGAGAAATCGCCCCTTTGCGGCGGATTGATCTGCATGACCCGACGCCAGAGGATCTGTCCTTCAAAGGGCCGGTGATCTTTACGCCGACCTTTGTTTTGGTCGAGGACGGCGCGGAGCTTGAGCGGATCGAGGGCTATGCCGGGGACGAATTGTTCTGGGCGATGCTGACCGTGACATTGCGCGACAAAGCCGGGATCGAGGTGGAGGAGCTTCCGGAACCCGGTACTGAAAACCACTAGGGAGGATAGAATGAAACTTTTTAAAATCATGAGCTTGTGCGCCACAGTTGCAGCGACACCTGTACTCGCACAAGACGACGACGCCTTTGTGACCTTTAAGGTGCTGAAACCCGAAGTGGCCCAAACCGCCGCCGTCGCCGCGATGGAAGCGTGCCGTGCGGGCGGCTATCAGGTCGGTGTCATGGTGGTCGACCGTTTCGGCATTCCTCAGGCCTATGTCCGCGACCGCTTCGCCGGTTTGCACGTCTTTGAAACCGCCCGGCGCAAGGCCTGGACCGCCGTCTCTTTCCGCACCGACACGCTCAGCCTCGGCGAGTTGACCGCGCCCGGCGAGATGATGGCCGGAATTCGTGAGCTGACAGAACCTCTTGCGCTCGGCGGCGGGCTTGTGATCGAATCGTCAGGCTCTATAGTGGCAGGCATCGGTGTCTCCGGCGCGCCCGGCCCCGATCTCGACGCGGACTGTGCCCAGGCTGGCATTGATGCGATCATGGATGACATCGCGTTCTGACACCGGGCGGTCAACGGACAGGGCGACGACACAGTGCAAGGATAAACGAGGTGGACAACGTGAATTCGCCTTTACCAATCATCACCGAAAATATGTCCGATGAGGACATGGACATCATGATGGAAAATGCCTGCGACGCCTCGCAGCTTTTGAAAGCCCTCTCGCATGAGGGGCGGCTCATGATCCTGTGTCATTTGGTGACCGGAGAAAAATCCGTCACCGAGCTCGAAGAATTGCTCTCCGCCCGACAAGCGGCGGTGAGCCAGCAGCTCGCCCGGCTGCGTCTCGAAGGTCTCGTCACACCCAGACGTGAAGGCAAGGCGATCTACTATTCCTTGACGGACGACCGCCCGAAACGCATCCTCGAAGTGATTTACGATATGTTCTGTTCCTTCGATCCGTCCGGCAAACCGAAAAAAGCCGAATAAGCGCGGGAACAGACGTTCGGCAGGCGTAGGGAGGACGCATGCTCGATTTGGAACCGGGGACGCTTGCGGCCCTGATCGGTCTCTTTGGGGGTGTCCTTCTGGGTCTCGCGGCCCGGCTTGGCCGGTTTTGCTCTATGGGGGCGATCGAAGACGCGCTGTATCAGGGCTCTGATCTACGGGCACGGCAATGGGGCGTGGCGCTTGGCGTGGCGCTGATCGGCACCTTTGCTCTCATCGGCTCTGGCCTGTTCGACCCCTCCCGCACACCTTATCTCGGACTCAAATGGTATCCTTTGGCCTCCGTCTCCGGCGGGCTGTTGTTCGGCTACGGCATGGCCTTGGCCGGCAATTGCGGCTTCGGTGCGCTGGCGCGATTGGGCGGCGGCGATCTGCGCAATTTCGTCATCGTTCTGGTGATGGGGCTGGCGACCTATGTGACGCTCAACGGGCCTCTCGCGGCGCTCCGCGTGACGCTTTTTCCGCCAATGCCCTCAGAGGGCGCCCTGCCCGGCTTTGCCCATGGCTTGGGCTTGCCCATTGTGCCGACCGGCATCCTTGCGGGCTTCGGGCTGATCGCCCTGTCGCTCTCGTCGCGCGCGATGCGGCAAAAGCCGAAACTCATTCTCTGGGGGGCCATCGTCGGTCTCGCCATCGTTTCCGGTTGGGCGGGCACGGCGTGGCTCTCTGTTGAAACGTTCGAGGCGGAGCCGGTTTCCTCGCACACCTTCGCCGCCCCCATCGGGGATACGTTGTTCTACCTGATGACCTCCTCGGCCAGCACGCTCAACTTTGGCGTCGGGTCTGTTGTGGGCGTCCTCGCGGGCGCGGCCATCGGATCATTGATCAAACGTCAGTTCCGGTGGGAAGCCTGCGAAGATCCGCGCGAGTTGAAACGTCAAATCGTCGGCGCGTCGCTCATGGGCGTGGGGGCCGTGGTGGCCTTTGGCTGTACCGTGGGACAGGGCCTCTCGGCCTTTTCGCTCTTGGCCTATTCGGCCCCGGTGACCATCGCATCAATCATTGCGGGCGCGGCTCTGGGCCTGCGCCAGTTGATCTACGGCTTTTCCTTTGGCTGGCTGAAAACCTGATCCTCACCCCCGAACCAAAGACGGATCAAAGACGGATCATCACCTGAAGGTCGGCGACATTCGTGCCCGTCGCGCCGATCTGCAACAGATCATTCGCCGCCTGAAGCCCGTGGTAGCTGTCATTACGTTTGAGCACTTCTGTCGGCTCAAGCCCAACCGCCCGCATCCGGTCGAGCGTGCCGGGATCGACAATCCCACCCGCCGCATCCGTCGGCCCATCGCGCCCATCGGTGCCCCCGGAGAGAAACACATAGTCGGTCAGCCCCGCCTCTTCGGCCAGCATCGCGACACGGAGCGCAAGCTCCTGATTGCGTCCGCCTATCCCGTCGCCTTGCAGTTTGACCGTGGTTTCGCCGCCGAAAAGGTAGACGCCCGGCGCAGTGGCCACCGAAAGCACATGCGCCGCCGCCTCGGACACATCGCCCTCAAGCGGTGTCTCATCCACATGCGCCTCAGGAGCCGCGTGTTTCATGGCGTCGACGGAGATCTTATTCGACCCGATCAGCATCACCTCCGCCTCCGGAAGCGCGCCCAAATCGGGTTGCGGCCGCGATAGGAAGGCGGTGACAGAATGCGGCAGCTTGTCCCATAGCCCGAGATCTTGGAGCGTCTTGGCCGCATCCTCCCGCGTCCCGATGGGCGAGACGGTCGGCCCGGACGCAATCGCGCGCAGATCGTCCGAGACCACATCCGAGAGCAAGAGCGCCGTCACCTTGGCCGGAGCCGCCGCGCGCAACAACCCGCCGCCCTTGAGGCGCGACAATTGTTGGCGCACCAGATTCATCGTCACGATGTCCGCACCAGAGGCCAGAAGCAGACGATTGACCTCGGCCTTATCCTCCAGTGACACCCCCGGCACAGGCGCGGGCAAGAGCGCCGAGCCCCCGCCCGAAATGAGCGCAATCACATCGCCGCGTGCATGAGACAGCGCTTCCTCAACGCGCAACGCCGCGCGCGCGCCCTCGGCATCGGGGACCGGGTGGCCCGCGGCGCGCACTTCGGCGCCGTTCAGCGGTTTGGCGTTCTCGTAATTCGTCACGACGATGACGGTCTCAGAGTCGACATGACGCATGGCGGCCTCCGCCATGGTTCGGGCGGCTTTGCCAACGGAGATGATGATTGGGGCGGTAAAGCGTCGGCCCTGTAGCGCGGCTTCGACGGCCTGCGCGGGATCGGCGGCCTCCACCCCGGCAAGAAAAATATCGCGCGCCTTCTGGCGCAGGCTCTCGACAGCGGAAATTTCTTTGGTCATGGCGCGATGTAAACATGTGTCGCATGCGGCGTCCAGCACACTTGTCATCGCGCCCCGTTCGCGTCAGGGTCGCAGGTGTTGAAACGGGCCGACCTGCCGATTTTCCGCGCAGAGACAGGTCCGAAAGCTGACGAGGCCCCCGATATGCACGCTCTCCCCCTGACGCGCGACCTGGTGTTGATTGGCGGCGGGCATACCCACGCGCTTTTCTTGAAACGCTGGGGCATGTCGCCCCTGCCGGGGGTGCGGCTGACCGTAATTGATCCGGGCGCTGTGGCGGCCTATTCGGGGATGTTGCCGGGCTATGTCGCCGGACATTACAGCCGCGACGCGCTGGAGCTGGATCTCATCCGACTGGCGCGTTTTGCCGGTGCTCGGGTGATTTTGGGCAAGGCGACGGGGATCGACTGCGACAGGCGCGAGATCACGATCGAGGGTCACCCGCCAGTTCGGTATGACTATGCCTCCCTCGACATCGGCATCACCTCGGCCATGCCAGAGCTTCCGGGGTTCTCAGAGCACGGAATCGCGGCCAAACCATTGGGCCGGTTCGCGACACTTTGGGATGCGTTCCAGTCGAAGGCGGAGGGGAAACCTCTCCGGCTCGCCGTCATAGGCGGCGGCGTCGCGGGGGCGGAGTTGGCAATGGCCATGGCGCATCGACTGCGGCACATGCCCGATATGGAGCTGACCCTCATCGACCGGGGCGAGATCGCCAAGGAGCTGCGCCCCCGCACGCGGGACAAGGTGTTGGAGGCCCTCGCCGCGTTGAATGTCACGCTGCGCCCCCTGACCGAGGTGCGCGAGATTGCAGAGGATCGCGTGATCCTCTCCGACGGCTCAGAGATCGAGAGCGGCTTCACCCTCGGCGCGGCGGGGGCGCGGGCCTATGCGTGGCTCACGGAGACCGGCCTCGACCTGCACGAGGGCTATGTCCGCGTCGGCCCGACGCTTCAAAGTTCCGATCCGCGCATTTTGGCGGCGGGCGACTGCGCGCATTTGGATCACGCGCCACGCCCCAAGGCGGGCGTCTATGCGGTGCGCGAGGCCCCGATCCTCTTTGACAATCTCAGACGGCTGTTGAGCGACGGGAGCGCGGCCAAGCTCCGCCGCTACACGCCGCAGAAAGATTACCTGAAACTCATCTCACTGGGTGGCCAAGAGGCCGTGGCGGACAAATCCGGCCTGCGCCTCGCGGGCCCTTTGATGTGGCGATGGAAAGACCGGATTGATCAGGCGTTTATGCGCAAGCTCAAAGAGCTGACCCCGATGGCCCCGCCTTCGCTCCCCTCTGAGGTGGCCGAAGGCCTGCGCGCCGAGGTCGAGGGCAAAAAGCCGATGTGCGGCGCTTGCGGGGCCAAGGTGGGCGGCGACATCCTGAAACGGGTGCTGTCCGAGCGCCCCGCCGAGGCGCGTCGCGATGTGGTGCATCTCTCGGGCGATGACGCCGCTGTTCTCACCCATGGCGACACTTGGCAAGTCGCCTCGGTCGATCATCTGCGCGCCTTTGTCGAAGACCCTGTGCTCATGACGCGTATTACGGCGATCCACGCCCTAGGCGACATTTGGGCCATGGGCGGCGCGCCTCAGGCGGCGTTGGCCACCGTCACCCTGCCCCGCATGACGGAACCACTGCAAGAAGCTTGGCTTGCGGAAATCATGGCCTCTGCCCGCGAGGTGTTCGACGCCGAGGGCGCGGAGATCATCGGCGGGCATACGGCCATGGGCGCGGAGTTTTCCATCGGCTTCACCGTCACTGGCCTGTTGGATCGTCCGATCACCCTGTCTGGTGCGCGTCCCGGTGACCAACTCCTTTTGACCAAACCCATCGGGACCGGCGTGCTTTTGGCGGCGGAAATGCAAATGACCGCGCAGGGCCGCGATGTCGCCGCCGCCTATGCCTCCATGTCGACAAGCTCCGGCGCGGCGTCTCGCATCCTCTCCCCCGCCCATGCGATGACCGATGTGACGGGCTTTGGCCTCGCCGGGCATCTTTTGGGCATCTGCCGCGCCTCTGGCGTGGGGGCAGAGATCACCCTGTCGCGCATCCCCTTGCTGCCTGGGGCTTTGGCCCTCTCTGAGGCGGGGGTGAATTCGACCATTTTCCCGGCGAACCGCGCCTATGCGGCGGAATATGAGGGGCCTGAGGGGCCGCTTGCCGACCTGGTGTTTGATCCGCAAACGGCGGGCGGGCTTTTGGCCTCTATCTCGCCGCAACGGGCGGAGAAATGCCTCGCCGCGCTCATTGAGGCGGGCTATGAGGCGGCCATCATTGGCGAAATTTTTGAGAGCGAGACGCCGGTCCTGCGCGTGCGGAACTGATCAGCTTTCCGCGAGGCCGTCCAAAAGGGCAACGACCTGCTCCGCCGCACGGTCGCGCGCCGCCTCCGACATATCGCCGAGATCAAGCTGCGCGAGCTGATCATAGCTGTGCCGCGCGCGGGATTTCTCATAACGCGGGTCATAATGCAGGGCCATCAGATCACCGGCGAGGTCTTTGAACTTGCCCTCGCTCGCCATGCCCAGCCAACACTCCACCCGTGCGTGGCCCTGAAGCGGGATCAACTGCCGCAACAGTGCGTCCATCTGGTCTCGGTCGTCGGTCAGGTCTGAATAGGCCTCCGCCAAGTACCGCGCGCGGGCATCCAAACTGGCGTGCACCTCAATCCGGGGCGCGGCGCACATGGCGGCCCAGACGGACCCCGGTAGGGAAATCTCGCCAATCCGAGAGCTTTCCGCCTCGACCAACACAGGCCGCGCCGGATCGAGACAACAAAGTGCCTCCGCCAAACGGCTCTCAAAGCCCTTCTGCGCCGGTTGCGGCCCGACGGTGCCAAAAATAGACCCGCGATGATGCGCGAGCCCTTCGAGGTCCAACACCTGACCCCCGAGGCGCGCCACGCGGGTGAGAATGTCCGTCTTGGCCGTACCCGTGTTGCCATCGATCAGGACAAAGCGATGTGGCAGAGGCGTGTCGTGCAAGAGCGTGATGACGTGCCGGCGCCAGCTTTTGTAACCGCCCTCCAACACCTCCACCCGCCAGCCGATCTGTTTCAGGATCGAGGCAAAGGAATTCGACCGCTGCCCCCCGCGCCAGCAATAGACCAGAGGCCGCCAGCCGCCCTCTTTGTCGGCCAGAACGGTTTCGATATGGCTCGCCGCATTGCGCGCCACGAGGGCCGCGCCGATTTTGCGCGCGAGAAAGGGCGACTCTTGGGTGTAAATCGTCCCCACCCGCGCCCGCTCGGCATCACTCAGAACCGGCAGGTTGATCGCCCCCGGCACGTGATCCTCAGCGAATTCCGAGGGCGCGCGGACGTCGATGATCGTATCAAATGGGGCGAATAGCAGCGCTGGTGCGGAGGAGAACGAAAGAGCCATGCAAGTCTTTTATCCAGCGCCTTAGCCAGAGAATAGGACTATTTTCGTCGCGCTCCCGTCAGACCGGCACCACCACATCGTGCCCCTTGACCTTGGCCACCGACAGCCCCGTGTCGAACAGCCCGCTGAGCATCCCGTCATTGAGCGCGATCAGGCGCGGTCCGACCGTGACGAGGCCGCCGTCTTTCAGCGCCACAATCCTGTCGGCATAGCGCGCGGCGATGCCGAGATCATGGAGCACGATGACCACGCTGCGCTGATTGGGACCGGGGCGGGAGATCGCCTTGAGCCGGTCCATGATGTCGCGCGCGTGTTTCGGATCGAGCGCGGAGAGCGGTTCATCGAGCAAGAGCCACGGGGTTTCCTGGGCAAAGGCCATGGCGACAAAGGCGCGCTGACGTTGGCCGCCAGAGAGCGTATCTATGGCGCGCTCAGAGAGGTCGCCGAGATCAAAAAGCGCGATAGCCTCTGAGATTTTCGCCTCATCCACCGCGCGCGGACGGCCCTGATGATGCGGCCAGCGCCCGAAACTCACCAGTTCACGCACAGTGAGCCGTGCCGTGACCTGTTCGCTCTGGGTCAACAGCGCCACCTGTTTGGCCCGCTCCGCAGGCCGCGCGCGCGGCATATAGAGGCCCTCAACCTCGGCGCGCCCAGAGGACGGCGCGATCAGCCCCGCCATGGTATGAAGAAGCGTGGATTTCCCCGCGCCATTCGGCCCGATGAGCGCCGTCACGCCCCCCTGCCCAAAGGCCAATGAGATGTCCTTGAGGATCGGGCGGTCGTTCTTGGTCACGGTGACCGAGGTCAGCTTGATCATTTTGGGGATCTCCGAAGGATGAGAAACAGAAAGAGCAACCCGCCGAGAAATTCGACGATCACCGCCAGTGTGGATTGCAGGCCGAGCAGGCGCTCAAACACGAACTGCCCGGCGACGAGGACCGACGCCCCGATGATCGCAGCGGCGGGGATCAGGAGGATGTGCCGATAGCTGGGGATCATGGCTTGGGCGAGGCTCGACGCAATGAGGCCGAGAAAGGTGATCGGCCCAACCAAGGCCGTCGACGTCGCCACCATGAGCGCGATGAGCACGAGCGCCGCCATCACCACCCGGTCGTGATCGAGCCCGAGCGGCACCGCCCGACCCCGTCCCAAGGCGGCGACATCGAGCGATCGCGCAAGGCGCAGAGACAGAGCAAGGCTCACCGCCATGACACCGCCCGCGATCCAAAGCTGGGACCGATCGACGGCGCCAAAGGTGGCAAAGCTCGCCTGTTGCACGATGGCGAATTCGGAGGGATCCATGAGGCGCTGCGCCAGACCGGCCAGCCCCCGCAAGAGGACGCCAAGGATGACACCCGTCAGCACCATGCGGAGCAAATCCTCCGCGCCCTTGCGCAGGAGCACACCAAACAGCGTGACCGCCGCCACGACAAGCACAGATGCCTCCAGCAGAAACTTGATCAAGGGGGGCAGACCCGCATAGCCAAGCCCCCCGAGGCTCAGCACCAACATCGTCTGGGCAAACACGTAAAGTGCATCAAACCCGACAATGCCGGGGGTCAAAAGCCGGTTGCCCGCCACCGTCTGAAACATCACGGTCGAGGCCCCGATGGCCGCGCCGACGATCCACAGCGCCGCAAGTTTATTCGCGCGCAGGCCGAGGATAAACTCCACCGGCGCGCGCAGGTTCCAAAACAGGAACGCGGCGGAGAGCAGGACCAAAAGCCCGCCGAGGGACATCAACCGACGCTCAGCCATGCCGCATCTCCCGACGCGGGGCGGCATGGAGAAGCCAGAGGAAAACCCCCGCCCCGATCACGGCAAAAATCGTGCCCGCCGGAATTTCATAGGGAAACCGAATGAGCCGACCAATAATATCGCTGGCAAGGACCGCCACGGCCCCCGACCACGCCACAAGCGGCAAATTGCGCCGGAGATTGTCACCGCGCCAGCGCGAGACAAGATTGGGCACGACAAGACCGACAAAGGGGATGGAGCCCACGCTCACAACCACCACGGCCACGATCAGAGCCACACAGATCAGCCCGATGAACAGCGTCTGGCGATAGTCGAGACCAAGGCTCCGCGCCGCGTCCTCCCCCAGCCCAAGCATCGTAATCCGGTCCGCGACGAGGTAGAGCACGGCGGCCACAGCGGCGACGATCCAAAGCAATTCGTAGCGCCCTTGCAGAACGCCCGAAAACTCCCCGCTCTGCCAGATGCCGATGTACTGGACGAGATCCGTGCTCCACGCGACCCAAAGCACCGCCGCACCCACGATGCCGCCATAGATCAGCCCCACGAGGGGAAGCAAGACCGGGTCACGCCGGGGCACATGGCGGGCGAGCCAGAGAAACACAAAGGTGCCAATGAGGGCGGTGACAACAGAGACGCCCATCTTCGCAATCAGAGGCGCACCGGGGGCGATCAACGTGACCGCCAAAAGCCCCACCATCGCGGATTCCGGCGTACCGACCAGCCCCGGCTCCACGAGTTTATTCTGAACGCTCATCTGAACAACCATCCCCGCAAGCGCCAGCCCGGCCCCCACGAGGATCGCCGCAAAGGTACGCGGCAGGCGGCTGACAACGAGGAGCATCTCGCCATCGAGCGACCCGTCAAACAGACCGGCCACCCCGATGAGACAGCTCACCGCCATCAACAGGAGCAAGACGCCCCCAGCGACCATCCCCTGGCGCATGGGGATCAGCTCCCCTGTTTAGTAAAGGCCTCCGTGATCTCGGCCATGGTGCCGAGGAGGGAATTATAGCCACCCGTGGCCAGATACAGCCGCGCGGAGTCGAGATAGACGATCTGGCCTTTTTGCCCCGCCGTCGTGTTCGCGACCAGTGGCGTGTCGAGGGTGACAGCCGCGGCCTCACCCTCTTGGCCAATCGCGGCACCGCGGTCGATCACGAGAATCCAATCTGGATTGGTTTCTGCGATGAATTCAAAGGACACCGCCTCGCCATGGGTCTCCACGCTGAGGTTTTCATGCGCCTCGGCCAGCCCAAGTTCCGAGTGCATCCAGCCGAAGCGCGACCCGCGCCCATAAGCCGACAGTTTACCGCCATTGGTCAGGAGAATGAGCGCCGTGCCCTTGCCCGCCACGGCCTCTTGCGCCTCTGCGCGGGCCGCGTCGAGATCCGCGATCAGCGCCTCGGCCTCCGCCTCTTTGCCGAAAATCGTGCCATAGGCCAGGGCGCGGCGCTCCGCCTGCCCCACCACGTCTTCGACCGCGATGGTCATGTCGAGCGTCGGCGCGATGGCGGAAAGCGGCTCCACCTGGGTCTGAGACCGCCCGCCTGCGACGATGAGATCCGGGGCGAGAACGGCCAGCGCTTCGAAATCCGGTTCGAACAGGGTGCCGACGATCTCGACGCCCTCAAACGCCTCCGTGAGATAGGCCGGCGGCGTGATCTGCGGCACACCGTCGAGCGTCACTCCGAGCGCGGTCAGCGTATCAATCGCCGCCAGATCAAGCGCGACGACGGTGTCCGGCTGCGCGGGCGCGGTGGCCATCCCGGTCGCGGTGTCGACCTCGACCGATTGCGCGAAAGCGGGTTGGACAAAAGCAAGGGAGGGCACTGCCATAAAACTGGCAGTCAAAACGGCGCGGATCATGGAAAGAGGCCTTTATGTTATGTGCGTTTCGAGAAGTCGGACAGCGCCCGACAATTCCGACTCATTTTATCGGATTATTCCCAAGAGAAATACTCGGATTTGAGGTGTGCGCAACCATCGCCTTGAAAGACTGGAGAAATTCCGTTCACGAAATCGCGAGGTGATGACAGGAATGGCGACAGGAGCAGGCCAAGAGCACCACGGAACACCAGCCCCATGATCCAACGCGGGTCCAATCAGACCCGTAGAAGCGTCTATGTCATAGAAAAATGTGCGCCCCAGCGGAACTCCATAGAACCGATTGACATCGAAGCTGTGCTGCACCGCCGATCCACTGGTGAATGGTGAAGTGGTCCCAGCTTTTCGGACAGTTTTGCAGCGTTTCTAAGGCGTATCGGGGTTAGGTTTCATGCTGCTCGCTGCCCTGATCCGTGTCCATGATCGCCACGAGAGACAGGAAGCCATTGCGCATCGGCACGAAGGAGATGTCGGCGCAGCAGACCTGGTTGGGCCGGCCGATCCGCGTCACTGCCAGCCGAACGGAGAAGGTTTGGTCATGGCGTGAGGCCGCGTCACCGCCATGACCCTAAGGCGAGTTCCTTTGTCAAAGCCGGAGAGGTTAATCTGGCAGCCTGACAGACGCCCTGCCCTTTGTGAGCGCATTGATAGAATGAGCGATGGCGTGCCGGTCGATACGGAAATGGCGGGCCAGGTCCGAGATGCTTCCGGTTTGGCCGAAATGCTCGACGCCGTGGGGGATGGTTTTGTGCCCGGCCACGGCGCCCAGCCAGGACAAGGTTGCCGGATGCCCGTCGATCACTGTCACAAGCGTGCAATGGCTGGGCAAAGCCCCCAAAAGCCGCTCCACATGGCTTTGCGCCGCCGGGTTGCCGCGTGCACGTTCGCGCTGTGCCGCTGTCCAGCCGGCATTCAGCCTGTCCGCCGACGTCACCGCCAGAACCGCCACATCGCGACGATATTCACCGATCATGCCAGCGGCAGCGATGGCCTCGTCCGCCACCGCACCCTGATAGGCAATGACAACCGAACAGTTCGGCCCGGGCGGGCGCAGCCAATAGGCCCCGTCGATTGCGCCCTGACGGAAGGCATCGTCATGCCGTTTGCCAGGCTGTTCGAGCGGTTTGGTCGTCAGACGCAGATAGACCGACCCGCCTGTTTCATCGCGCAGCCATGTTCGCTCGTCCGGATCGCCCTCCCCGTCGCGTTGCAGATAATCGAATGCCCATTCCATGATCACCGCCAATTCATCGGCGAACGCAGGTTCGAAGGCGGCCAGGCCATCTTGGCTCATGCCAATGAGCGGCGTACCGATGGATTGGTGCGCCCCGCCCTCGGGCGCAAGCGTGACACCCGACGGCGTTCCCACGATCATAAAACGCGCGTCCTGATAACAGGCGTAGTTGAGCGCATCGAGACCGCGACTGACGAAAGGATCATAGACCGTACCGATGGGAATAAGCCGTTTGCCCCAAAGACTGTGCGAGAGACCCGCAGCGCCCAGAAGCAGAAACAGGTTCATCTCGGCAATGCCCAGTTCAATATGCTGACCGTCGGGCGCAAAGTTCCATTTGGCCGTCGAGGGGATGCGGTGCTCGATAAAGGCATCCGGCAACTCCTCGCGCGCGAACAGCTTGCGCCGGTTCACCCATGGGCCGAGGCTTGTTGTCCCGGTCACATCGGGCGACGTGGTCATGATCCGGCGCGCCAATGCACCGTCCCCCTTGGCCAAATCGTCGAGGATCTTGCCAAAGGCGGTCTGGGTCGACATCTCGCGGTCGGTGGACATCTCAATGTGCGGCACCGGAAGCCGGGCGTCTTTGTAGCGCCGCGGCCCCTCCGCAAAAAACGGCACTTTCGCAAGAAATGCCTTGAGCGCGGCCGGATCTTTGACGGTCGCGAACGGCTCCCACTCGGCCCCTTCGGGCACGCCCATGTCCTTTTGCCATTCCGCCATCTGTGCCTTGGTCATCAGCCCGCCGTGGTTGTCTTTGTGCCCGGCGATCGGCGTGCCCCAGCCTTTGACCGTATAGGCGAGAAAACAGGTTGGGCGGTCATGATCAATCGCGGCAAATGTCTCTGCCATCGTCTCGACGCAGTTGCCGCCGAGGTTCTCCATGAGCGCGGCCAGTGCCTTGTCCGAGCGCGCCTCGATGAGGGCCGTCACATCGCCCTGATCGCCGAGATCATCCATGAGCCGTTTGCGCCACACCGCGCCGCCCTGATAGGTCAGCGCGGCATATTCCGCATTCGGGCACGCGTCGATCCAAGCGCGCAGCTTGTCACCCCCCGGCTCAGTGAAGGCCGCACGTTGCAGCGCGCCGTATTTGACCTTGACGACGTCCCAGCCAAATGCGTCGAAAATCTTCTCGATCCGCCCGAAGAGCCCCTCACGCACGATCCCGTCGAGCGATTGGCGATTGTAGTCGATGATCCACCAGGTGTTCCGCAAGTTGTTCTTCCAACCCTCCTGCAACACCTCATAGACATTGCCCTCGTCCATCTCCGCATCACCCACGAGCGCCACCATACGCCCAAGCCGCGTGTCCTGTCCCCACGCCTTGGCCGCGATGAAATCCTGCACCATCGAGGCAAGCGCCGTGATCCCGACGCCAAGCCCCACTGAGCCGGTCGAGAAATCGACATCGTCGATGTCTTTCGTGCGGCTCGGATAGCTCTGCACCCCGCCAAAGCCGCGGAAATTCTCCATCTTCTCCCGGGTTTGAGTGCCCATCAGGTAATGCATCGCATGAAAGATCGGCGAGGCATGCGGCTTGACCGCCACCCGGTCCTCGGGCCGCAACGCCGAGAAATAGAGGGCCGTCATAATCGACACCATCGAGGCCGACGACGCCTGATGTCCGCCAACTTTGATCCCGTCCGCCTTTGGACGAATGTGATTGGCATTGTGGATCATCCAATGCGACAGCCACAGCAGACGCTGTTCAATTGTCTTGAGAAATGCGGAATCATCGTTCATCTCGGGTCTCCTTAGATCGCTTATGCGTACAGGAATTTTCGCGACGTTTCTCACCAACATCATTGCTATTTTGGGGGTTTTGCGCTGAAATCCAGCGCACAAACACACATCTAAGGCGGAATCCTTCTCGCATGGACAGTATTCTTGATGAAATCGACTACAAACTCCTGCGCGAACTTCAGCGGGATGCCCGCCTGACCCATCAGGAGTTGAGCGAGAGGGTGGGCCTCTCGCCCTCGCCCTGTGCCCGCCGCATCCGCAAACTCGAGTCCGAGGGGTATATCACCGGCTATAATGCCCGGATCGACGATGCGCGGCTCGGCTACGGTTTCAGTGTGTTCATCTCTGTCCGGCTCGACCAGCAGATCGACGACCGGCTCGTCGCATTTGAAACTGAGGTCCGCTACTGCCCTGAGATTGTCGATTGCTGGCTGATGACGGGAAGCTTTGACTATCTGCTGCGTGTCGCGGTCGGCGATCTGGCCGAATTTGAACGGTTCCTGACCGGTCGCCTCACCAAGTTGCCGGGGGTTGCCTCTCTGGAATCCTCCATTCCGATCCGGCGTGTCAAATACTTGCCGGCGCGACTGGAGTAACCGATGTTTCGAGCCGGGGCTCAGCCCCGGTCAATGCGGTATTGGCGCATCTTGCGGTACAGCGTCGGTCGCGAGATGCCGAGTACCGCGGCCACCCGAGTCAGATTGCCTTTTTCAGAGAGTATCGTCCGGCGTATCGCGCTCGCCTCGATGCTCTCCAGATCCCCGGAATTTCCGCTCAGGATACTCTCCAGAGAATCCGATTCTGGCTCATCCAGATCATCACGCAATTCAGGCGGCAAATCGCGAACGCGCACGGTCGAACCAGAACCGATAAGGTAGATGCGCTGAATGACATTGCGCAGTTCTCTGACGTTCCCGGGCCATCTGTAGCGCTCCAGAAGATCAATGGTTTCATCGGCGAAGCTCGTCTGTGGGCGGCCCATCTGAGATGCATAATGGGCCGAAAAATGCTCGATCAACGCGCGGATGTCGCCGCCACGTTCGCGGAGCGGCGGCACCTCTATTGTGACAACGCCGATCCTGTAGAAAAGATCACGACGGAAAGCGCCTTTATCGATTTCAAAGCGCAAGTCACGGTTGGTCATCGCGACCAACCGGACGTCCACAGGCCGCCGTATATTGTCCCCCATTCGGTAGATCGCGCGCTGCTCCAGCGCACGCAACAAGTAGGGCTGCAGTTCAATCGGCATATCGCCGATCTCATCAAGACAAAGCAGACCGCCATCGGCCTGTTCAAATTTCCCTGCGCGTCCACCGCGCACCGCCCCGGTGAAAGCCCCGTCGACATAGCCAAAAAGCTCAGCTCCGATGAGATCACCAGAAACCGCGGCGCAATTCACGGGCACATAAGGCGCATCCGCGCGTCCGAGGCGGCTATGGATCAGGCGTGCAAAGAGCTCTTTGCCCACCCCTGTCTCGCCTTGGATCAGCACAGAGACATTGACCTTGGCGGCGCGCTCCGCAAGCTCGATCGCTTCGAGCATTTTCGGAGAGGCGCCGATGATCTGAATGGTATCCTCGGTCACGTTACGCCGCGGCTGAATGCTGACACTGTCGCCTCCTGTCCGGATTTTCGGCAGCTCGGACCGCAAAAACAGCGCAGCCCCGCGATAGGAATCGTCAAGGATCAGGCGCTCCATCCCCTGCGCCTGCACATTCGGAGGCAACAGTTTCGGCAAGTCCTTTTCCGTCAGGCCATCGAGATCGGGCAACAGTTTATGCCCCACCAAAAGCTGATCTGAGGCCGGAAAGGTTTTTTCATCCACCCCGCGGCGGAACAGAATACGACCGTTCCGATCCAGCAAAAGAACGGAATTGTCGCTGTGGCTGTATTTCGATTGCAGGAAAGCTTCGAGAAGCTGTGTGCGGTCCTGCCGCTGTTGTTCGGCCAGCGCGATTTCGATCTCGCGGGCCGCAGCCAGCACCAAAGCGACATTGTGGCGGCGAAAGATATCGGGCGGGCCGGACAAATCCACGACGCCAATCACCGAGTCATCAAAGGGATTGCGGATCGGAGCGCCCGCGCAGGTCCAGGTTTGCACGCCTTCGACAAAATGTTCCGAGGCATGAACATACATGGGCTTGCCCGTTCTCAGCGCCGTGCCGATGCCGTTGGTCCCCACGACCTTTTCGTCCCATTGGCCGCCGATTTCCAAATGGATGCCCTGCCCCTCATCAAGGACCGATGCATCGCCGATTGCGTCGATGATAACCCCTTGGTCATCGGCCAAAATAAGGATCGATTTGGCATCGCTCAGATGTGGCTCAAGCCGTTTGAATGCCGCCGAGGCCGCTTTGCGAAGATGCGTGTTGCGTTCCCGCCGCGAGAAGATTTCATTCTCGTCGGTAATTTTGCGTGACCCTAAGGTCCCTGCATCGACTCCCAAGTCCCGACTGCGCTGCCAAGAGGCCAGAATGTCATCTCGGACATGGCTAGGCTTGACGCCAGCGGACTGATCGGCTGTCACGAAGGTCTCCCATGCCGAACGTATGTCACGCTCCCTGGTTTGATCCGTCACGACCATCTCCTCCGATAAGCTTTGGTGCAGGCTTCCCTTATAGTAGCTCGCTCGATTCATCTTCGGATGTACCGTGCCCTTTCTCCGTTTGTGGCTCAGGAACACCCTGTTTCCCGCGCTCCGGGTCCGGCAGACCCAAGCACGTCCCAAACTTCTGAATGATGTCTTCCTCTGTGAAATCGGAACCCAGCTCAACGTTCTCGAATTGAGCGAGGGCCCCCGCGATTTCGTCACTGACGGGAGAGATGAATCCGTTCGCGGCTGTTGCCATAACAAAGCGTTTCGAGCCGAAACTGCTCCGTATTTCGCCGAGCAACTGAATCTGTCGACCGCTATTGCCATCAACAAGCACGACGCGGCCGTTCAGGCTCACGCGGATATAGGGATCCGGTTCCAAGGGTTTGGCCGGGCCAGACATGGAATAGATGAGCAAGCCGTCGGGCTTGGGCTCTTGTTTACGCCGGGCTTCATCCTGACGCATTTTGGTAAAGCCGCCATTGCTGATCTGATCCGCAAGCTTGCGGATCGTCCCTGCATTTTCGGATATAAGACGCTTAGCCCGCACATCCTCAGGACGCGGACCATCGCGCTTTGAAAAAATATCCACGCGCATTCCTCCCATCGAAAACGATACCACTTTGCCCATCACGAGGCTACGTCAAATTATCGCATTTTGCACAAATGCCTTCAAAGTGACCGGGCCGTCATGGGCTTGAGATCGAGTTCACTTCTCCCAAGGTACGGAAGCGGAACCCTATTTCGCAAGCCCGGGCGCCAGAGGGCGCCCGGACATTTTTTGTGTGATCAAATCACGTTTCGAAGAGCGCTCAGGCCAAATCGAACCGATCTGCATTCATGACCTTGGACCAAGCCGACACAAACTCATCGACGAACATCTTTGCGTTCGAGCCGGATGCATAGACCTCGGCCAAAGCTCTGAGCTGAGAGTTCGACCCAAAGACGAGATCGACCCGCGACCCGGTCCATTTGACCGCGCCGGTTTTGCGATCACGCCCTTCGAACCGTGTCTCGGTCGCATCGGTCGGAGCCCATTCCGTGGCCATATCGAGAATGTTGACAAAGAAGTCAGCACTCAGCGTGCCCGGACGGTCCGTCAGGACGCCGTCGGTGCCATGGGTGGCCCCGATTGCGCGCAGCCCGCCAACCAGAACGGTCATCTCCGGTGCGCTCAACGTCAGAAGCTGTGCCCGGTCGACCAAAAGCGCCTCAGCCGGATAGCTGAAGGTTTCCTTCTGATAGTTCCGGAACCCATCTGCCAGCGGCTCCATCGGCTCAAAGGACTCGGCATCGGTCTGCTCCTCAGTCGCATCGGTGCGACCTGGAGTAAACGGCACAGAGACCTTGTGACCACCGGCTTCCGCCGCCGCTTCGACGGCAGCACAGCCTCCGAGAACGATCAGATCGGCCAGAGAGACTTTCTTGCCGCCGGACGCGCCGCCATTGAACGCGGACTGAATGCTGGTGAGCGTGTCCAGAACGCGGGCGATGCGCGCCGGATCGTTCGCGGCCCAGTCCTTTTGCGGTGCGAGACGGATGCGAGCGCCATTGGCCCCGCCGCGTTTGTCCGACCCACGGAAGGTCGACGCCGACGCCCAGGCCGTCCAGACGAGGTCCGCCACAGACAGGCCAGAACCAAGGATCTCTTTCTTCAGCTCAGCGATGTCAGAGGCTTCCACCAAGGGGTGATCGACCGCAGGCACCGGATCCTGCCAGATCAGATCTTCGGCCGGAACCTCTTTGCCACGATAGCAGGCCTTGGGGCCCATATCGCGGTGGGTCAGCTTGAACCACGCCCGCGCGAACGCCTCAGCGAACTCATCGGGGTTCTCATGGAACCGCTTGGAAATCGGACCATAGATCGGGTCCATGCGCATCGCCATGTCTGCAGTGGTCATCATGAGCGGAACCTGTTTGCCGGACCCATCCACCTCAGGGGCGTGATCGCCGTCACCCAAATTCTTCGCGTGCCAGATCTGCGCACCTGCCGGGCTCTTGGTCAGTTCCCAGTCATAGCCGAACAGAACGTCGAAATAGCCCATGTCCCAGCTTGTCGGGTTTGCGGTCCAAGGCCCTTCGATCCCGGAGGTGGTCGTATCAACCCCCTTGCCGGAGCCATGCGCATTGCGCCAGCCAAACCCCATCTCTTGCAGCGGCGCCGCTTCCGGCTCGGCACCCACAAGCGCCGGATCACCGGCACCATGGGCCTTCCCGAAGGTGTGGCCGCCCGCGACCAGTGCAACGGTTTCTTCGTCGTTCATCGCCATACGGGCGAAGGTCTCGCGGATATCTTTCCCGCTGGCGATCGGATCGGGATTGCCATCCGGGCCCTCGGGGTTCACGTAAATAAGGCCCATCTGCACGGCCGCCAGCGGATTGGCGAGATCGCGATCACCGGAATAACGGCTGTTGGGATTGTCCGAAGGCGCCAGCCATTCGGTTTCCGATCCCCAGTAGATGTCCTCTTCAGGAGCCCAGACATCGGCACGACCGCCGCCGAAGCCAAAGGTGCGCCCGCCCATGCTTTCAATGGCCACGTTGCCCGCAAGGATCATGAGATCAGCCCAGCTCAGCGCGTTGCCGTATTTCTCTTTGATCGGCCACAACAGACGACGCGCCTTGTCGAGGTTGCCGTTGTCCGGCCAGGAATTCAGCGGCGCAAAGCGTTGCGTCCCGGTCGAGGCCCCGCCCCGGCCATCGGCGGTGCGGTAAGTCCCGGCGGAGTGCCAGGCCATCCGGATAAAGAACGGTCCGTAATGCCCGTAATCGGCAGGCCACCAATCCTGGCTGTCAGTCATCAGTGCGGTGAGGTCCGCCTTGACGGCATCAAGATCGAGTGCCTCGAAAGCCTTGGCGTAGTCGAACCCCTCCGGCATCGGATCGCCGCCCCACTGGCTGAGGATGCGCAAATTGAGCTGGTTCGGCCACCAGTCCTTGTTCGTGCGTCCAGCGCTGTTCGTCGCGTTGTGCATAACCGGACAGCCGCCGGTCATTTTGGTGTCATTTCCGTCCATTCTTCTCTCCCTGGAATTCTGTCTTTAGAGTGTGGAAACTCCCGACCCGACGCACGATAGGTGTCGGATCGGGAAATTACGTTCTTAGAGTTCGCCCCGGCTCATTGCACCGGAGATGAACTCGGCTTGTCGAATGGCGAGCGCCACAATCGTCAGAGTCGGGTTCTCCGCGGCTCCTGTGGTGAACTGCGAGCCGTCCGACACGAACAAGTTCGCAATGTCATGGGTCTGTCCATGTTTGTTCACAACACCGTCGCGCGGGTTCTCGGACATCCTATTGGTACCAAGATTATGCGTCGACGGATAGGCAGGCGTGGGGAAGACACGGGTCGCGCCCACTGCGTCGTAAATCGCAGCCCCCCGCTCATAGGCGTAATTGCGCATCGCGATATCGTTCGGGTGATCGTCGAAATGCACGTTCGGCGCAGGTAGCCCGAACTGATCCTTGACCTCGGCGTTGAGCGTGATCCGGTTGGTCTCCTGTGGCATGTCCTCGCCGACGATCCACATCCCCGCCATGTTGGCATAGCCATCAAGCGCCGAAGCAAACTCACGCCCCCAGCCGCCGGGATCGAGGAAGGCCGCCATGAAGGGCAACCCGATGCTGAGCGTTTCCAGTTCGAAACCGCCGACGAAACCGCGCGACGGATCGTGACGCGCCTCGTCTTGAACGATGCCAGCCATGGTGGTCCCACGATACATGTGCACGGGTTCATCAAAAACCGCATAGACCGAGCCTGTCGTATGACGCATGTAATTGCGCCCGACCTGCCCCGAGCTGTTGGCCAGCCCGTCCGGGAACATCGACGACGCGGAATTCAAAAGCAGGCGCGGGCTCTCGATGGAGTTACCCGCCACACAGACAATCCGCGCGGCTTGCATCTGAAGATCGCCGTTTTCGTCGAAATACTCGACGCCGGTGACCTTGCCGCTGTCGTCATGCAGAATACGCGCCGCGTGGCACTTGGTCCGCACTTCGAGGTTGCCCGTGGCTTCCCCCTGTTCGATGTCGGTATAGGCAGAGGACCATTTGGCACCCCATTTGCACCCCTGAAAACAGAAGCCGGTCTGCTGGCACATAATTCTGTCGCCGTCTTCGTGGCTCATGATTGCCATGCGGCCGGTCGAAACTTCCTTGTAGCCAAGCGCCGTCGCGCCCTTTTCCAGAACCTTGAAGTTGTTGTTGCCCGGCAGGCCCGGCCAACCGTTGGTGCGGGTGACGCCAAGCTTCTTCTCGGCCATGTCGTACCACGGCGCCATCTCGGCACTGTCGATCGGCCAGTCGAGAAGGTTCGCCCCCGGCACGTCGCCATAGGTGGTTGCGGCTTTCCATTCGTGATCCTGAAAGCGAAGGCTCGCGCCCGCCCAGTGCACGGTCGAGCCGCCCACGGCTTTGACGATCCATGTCGGCAGACCCGGGAAATCCTTCGCCACCCGCCAATCGCCGCTGGTGGTGCGTGCGTCGGTCCAAGCGAGCTGACCGAAGCTTTCCCATTCGTCGTTGATGTAATCTTCGGGAAGATAACGCCCCCCCGCTTCGAGCGAGACGACGCTCACGCCTTTCTGGGCCAATTCGTTGGCAAGAACGCCGCCTCCGGCGCCGGTGCCAATGATGACGACGACGCTGTCGTCGGAATGATCAAACGGTGCAGTCATGATACTTTCCTCAGCTCAAAGCCAATTGATGTCGTCGAAGCCACGATGGATGTAGCCACCTTTGGAAAAGCTTTCGCCCTCATAGCCAAAGAGCGGCCAAAGCGCTTTTTGGTTGTAGAGGCCGGTCACAAGCCCTCCGCGAATGTTCTGAAAGAACACGGTTTCTTCGATGGTACGCAGCAGATCGACGCGGTCGCGTTCCCATCCCATGCCAAGATAGCTGCCATAACCGCGATCTTGGGCGGCGGCATTGAGTGCGGCAATCCCGGCCTCGATATCGGCGGCCGCTTCGGCGCTGTCATAGCCTTTGACGGCGATCACGTAGTACTCGTCGGACACATGATCATGCGGGTAAATATCGCGCGCCATCTGAACGAGCGTTGCAAAAGTCTGAGGGGTCAGATGCTCGGTCTCGGTCGCCCAAGCCGCATCTGGCGCCGCGATAAATCCGGTGCCGACAACGAAGCTTGCACCAAGCGCGGTTGCCTGTGACAACAACATGCGCCGGGTCAGCCCTTTCTGTCTTTCAAATTTGGTCATTGTCCTCTGTCTCCTCCTTTACAGAGTTTAAAAATCACGAAAAACGCCCGCTCCGTTCGAGCACTTCGATCTGGTAGCCATCGGGATCGGCGACGAAGAAAAACCGTGCAACGCGGGTTCCCGCCGGTGCGAAGTCAACCAGCTTGCGCGGTGCGAACCCTTCGGCTGTGAACCGGGCATGCTCGGCATCGAGATCGTCGACTGACACGGCGAAATGACCGTATCCGTCACCCAGATCGTAGGGATCGGTGCGGCCTTTATTGATGGTCAGCTCAAGCTCGAACCCGGCTTCGTCATTGCTCAGGTAGACAAGCGTGAATTCGGGGAAATCGAGCCGATCCGCGATCTCAAGCCCGAAGGCCCGGTGGTAGAAATCGACAGAGCGTTTCTCGTCGAGCACGCGGATCATCGAATGGATGGATTTGGCCATGGTGTCCTCTCCAGGTTGGTGGGGACGCGACCGGCCCACAGGTCGGTCACGCGGCTTTCATCTGTCTCTAGGACCGTCAGGGAACGATCACCCCACGCCCGGTGAATTTGCGGGCTTTGAAGTCCGAGATCGCGAGGTTGATGTTGTCGAGGCTGTATTCGGTCTGGTGCATTTTCACCTTGCCGTCGGCATTCATCTCCATCAGTTCGACAAGCTCGACGAAATCGCCCACAAGGCTGCCGCCGATCTTGATCTCATTGGCCACGAGTTCGAGCGTCGGCACCCGCACCTCACCGCCATATCCGACCATGATCAGCTCTCCGCCCTGACGCAGGAGTTTCCAGCACAGGTTCTCGGTGCCATGCTCGCCCACAAAGTCGATCGCGACATGCGCCCCGCCGCCGGTCAGATCCTTGACCTCTTCGACAAGGTTCGGCCCGCCGGAGAGGACGATGTCCGCACCAAGTTCCTTGGCAAGCGCCTGCGCGCCGGGCTCCTGTTCGACCGCGATCACACGGGCGCCAGTCGTATGCTTGAGCACCTGAAGCGCGATATGCCCGAGCCCGCCGATCCCCAGAAGCAAAACGTAACCGCCCGGATTGACCAGCTTCGCCGCCTTCTTGGCCGCGCGGTAGGCGGTGATCCCGGCATCGGCCATCGGCGCAACCGACAAGGGCGTAATCCCGGTGTTCAGTTTGATGACAGAGCGCTCATTGGTTTTGAAATACTCGGCAAAACCGCCATCGAGGCCGAGGCCGGGGAACAGACCGTGTTCGCAATACATGTCGTGGCCGTAGCGGCAACACAGGCACACACCGCAATTGCGGAACGGATGACAGATCACCGCATCGCCCGGCTTGACCGAGGTAACGGCGCTGCCCACATCTTCGACCCAGCCCGCATTTTCATGCCCCATGACATAGGGAAGCAGGTTGCCTTCTGTGTCCATGATGTCTTTCCACACGCCTTCGATGATGTGGAGGTCGGTGCGGCACAAGCCCGCCGCACCGACCTTAACGATCACCTCGTCCGGAGCCGTGATTGTGGGAGGAGCAATGTCTTCAATCTTCAGCTGCACGTTCATTGCGGGATCGTACTCGTAGAGTCTGGCTGCTTTCATATCCTAAATCCTTATTGCTGAACGGACCGCCGGTCGCGGCGGCCCGGGAGTGATGAGAGGTTATTTGCGACCCAAAAGCTCGGCGCCGCCGCCGAGAGCCGGACCCTCAGTCGGATCGGCTTCGCCTTCTTCGAGATCGCCGATCAGCGTTTCTGTGGTCAGGATCAACGTCGCGACGGAGGCGGCATTGACCAGCGCACTGGCAGGCACCCGAGCGGGATCGATGATCCCGGCTTCGAACATGTCGCCGAATTCCCCGGTCGCGGCGTTGTAGCCATGGTTCTTCGGCGCGTTGATGACGTTGTTGGCGACCGTGTCGGCATCGGCTCCAGCATTGCGCGCAATCCGGCGCACCGGATGGGTCAAGATCGAGCGGACGAGGGCCACGCCGCGGGCCACATCCCCCGACACAGTCAGCTCGTCGAGACAGGGCGCGATCTGTGCAAGGGCGGTACCGCCACCAGCAACCACGCCATCCTCAACCGCCGCGCGCAGGGCGCAGAGCGAGTCCTCGATGAGCTGGATCGTGCGCTTCTGTTCCACCGGCGTGAAACCGCCCGCATAGATGATCGCGCTGCCACCCGTGAGCTTGGACATCCGCTCGCGCAGCTTGTCCTTTTCGATGTTCGGCGGTGCCACGTCATGCTGGCGCTGCACTTGGGCGCGGCGGGCCTGAATGGCCTCCGGGTCCCCTTCCCCACGCAGAATGCTGGTGTGGGACGCCTGGGTGCGCACCGTCTCGGCCCCGCCGAGCTGGGCACGGGTGACATTTTCGACCTTTTTGCCCAAATCCCGTGCCAGAACCTCACCGCCGGTGAGAATGGCGAGATCGTCCATCATCGCTGTGCGCCAGTGACCGTATTCCGGCGGATGGACGATCAGGTATTTCCCCGCGCCACCGTTCTCCAGAAGCGTGATCACCACTTCGGGGGCAATCTCTTCCGCGATGATCAAAAGCGGGCGGTTCTCTTCGTCAGCGATCCGGCGCGCGGTATCGAGCATGCTGGGCTTCAGGATTTTCTGGTCCGTCATCAGGATCAGAGGATTGCGCAACACGGCTTCCATGTGTTCGCGGTCCGTCACCATGTGATGGGAGATATAGCCACGCTCAAAGGACATGCCTTCGACAACTTCCATCGTGGTGTCGATGGTGACACCGAATTCAGCCGAGATGACACCGTCACGTCCGACGCGGCGATAGGCCTCGGCCACAAGCGCGCCAAGCTTGGCATCCGTTGCCGACACATGAGCGACAGCATCGAGATATTTCGAGTCGTCGTCGCAATCGCGCGAAGAGGCATCGATCGCGTTGATGATCGTTTGTACCGCAAGGTCAATCCCGCGGCAGAGATCGACTGGGCGCGCGCCATTCTCGGTCAACTCGACCCCGTTCTGGATCAGCGCATTGGCAAGAACGATGGCGGTCGTCGTACCGTCGCCGGCCACATCATTGGTCTGCATCGAGACTTCGCGCACGACCTGAGCGCCCATGTTCTCAAAGCGGTCGGTCAATTCGATCTCGGATGCGATGCTGACACCGTCACGCGTCACCATCGGGGTCCCCACAGGGCGATCGACCATCGCGTTGAGACCCTTCGGCCCGAGGGTCGGCTCGACCGCTGCTGCCAGTCGCGCAACACCGCGCGCGAGGCTCTTGCGTGCGTTTTTGCCATGAACCATGAGTTTAGCCATATCTTCCTCCTTGGACCCAAAGAACCTTTGGGCCTCCTCCCATTTTTTCGTTTTGATTTTAGTCGGTTATCGTCCGGGCGCCGGGGCCTCACGAGGCGGAACGCGTCCTGCGATAAAATCGACAAGCGTCGGGCCGTCGGGCCCAATATCGACTTCTTTGTAGCGTGTCTCGGCAAGGCCACGGCACAAGGCGCCGTTGAACTCCATCGTGATGCGCGTGCTCCGCAGGCGTCGCAGATGATCACTCAACTCTTCAGGCGAAATCTGCTCTCCCGTCCAAGTCGGAAACGCCAGATCTTCGTCCGCCGCGGCGAGACCGTTGACCTCCAGAATTTCGAGGTATCGCGGCAATTGCCGAACCTCTTCTTCGCCGGTGAAGTCAATGGCCTTCAACGCGCCCAGAGGCATCGACACGATCTCTTCGACCGTTTTCCCCATGGCTTTCAGACCCAAAAGCATGACCTCCTGCCGACGATCGAACGCCTTGGCCATGAACTTTTCCACGACCTCGTCCAGCACTGCGCCACCGCAGTTTTCCGAGAAGATTTCATGAAACGGACGACCGCTGTTCACGCCTTCGTTCACCTCGTCGCCAAAGCAGTGATCCTTCAGAGACACAGTCATATCGCGGACCCAGGGCAAAGCCATCACTTCGTTGCGAATGCCAAAGGCCATCAGAAACGCGAAGTTTGGCGAGCACCAGTAGGTGGGGAGCCGGAATGCGACCTGAACAGTCTGATCCTCGCCCACCTTCACGGTTTCGACGAAGTTCATATCCGTGATCGGCTCGTCGAGCTCGGGATCCGAGACTGCCGCGAGGCAGTCCCAGACTTCGAGTTCCCGTTCTGCCATAAGTTGGGCAACGAACATCGGATCACTCCGCCGCAATCTGTACCGGGGCACCGGCCAGTTGCTTTTTCTTGGCCTCCACGTCGATGTTGTAGAGTTTCGCCGCGTTCAGACCGAGGATCTTTTCCTTAATCTCGTCCGTCAGCTGCACACCACGCTCTTCGGCGATGTCGTCGGGGATCTGGAAGTTCC
>CAXPTW010000072.1:0-64736 GCA_964220165.1 Abyssibacter sp. | reverse complement strand
GCGCTTCCAACGCCACCTTGGCCTTAAACTGATCTGTAAAATTCCGGCGCTTTGCCATTCTCGTATCCCTTCAAAGGTTCGGGATACACCTTAGCTCACTGTCCGATTTCCTGGGACCACTTCAAAGCACGGACTTAGTTTGCCAAGATGTCAAATGAGAGCAGCGTTGAGGTCCAGTAAATAGAATCTATCGGTGGGGGGAAATATCATATTCCCATCGGTTAACTCGAATGTGAAACGGAATTCTTTTTCGTGGGCGAAGCGAAGAGGTTTAGTGAACGGTATATCCGAGACCTTTTTTATGAACTCATCAAAGGTTGGGAGATTTGCTGGTGTGATTGTCTCAAGCCTGTCCGCGTAATTAACTGGACCGTGTCTTCCTTGCAGCCCCAAATTTTTTAATCCGCTGAATGATAGTCTTTTCCCTATCTCAGGATTGAAGCGCTCAAGATGGATTTGGTCTAGGAGTAGGCGTGAAATGTTTTCAGAAAATTTGTAGGCAAAACTTGTTTCAATTGACCAGCGATCATCATAGCCCACGAAGGGCGCGGGGTCGCCCTCCTTCTGAAGTGACATACAAAAAATCAATCGATTGGGTATTGTTCTCAAGACCTGAACTTTAGAATTGCGAATTACTACGCCGTTTTCAGTAAACCGAACCATTTCGAAACTATCAACTTTGGCCGAAAAATCTCCTGGTATTCTAGCTGCCAGCTCAGAAGCATCATCGCCAAATTTGAACTGCCCAGAAAAAAGCAAATTAGCGGTTCTGCGATCCAGTTCGATTTCTTCAGGGAAGTTATAGGCGAATGTATATTTTCCTTCCTCACCGTCTTTTATCTCTTCGTTTTCGATGTCGTGATACGCGTAAAGCGTACCGATTTGCAGCTTCGCTCCCTTTTGAATGTTATGTTCTGGATTGCAGTGTTTTATTAATTTCATAAAAATTCCTCTGGTATTGGGTGATATATGAAGTGCGAATTTTTGTGTTGGGAACAACAAAAGCCCCACCAACTTGGCGGGGCTTTTCAATTCGTAAAGCGTTGAAGATTACTTCTTCAGAATAGAAGTCCCAGCATACTCAGCGGTCGCGCCGAGTTGTTCCTCGATGCGGATCAGCTGGTTGTATTTGGCCATACGATCAGAACGGGACATGGAGCCGGTTTTGATCTGGCCGCAGTTGGTGGCGACGGCGAGGTCGGCAATCGTTGCGTCCTCGGTTTCGCCCGAGCGGTGCGACATCACGTTGGTGTAGCGGGCGCGGTGGGCCATATCGACGGCTTTGAGCGTCTCAGACAGCGAGCCGATCTGGTTCACTTTGACGAGCATGGAGTTGGCCACGCCCTGTTCGATGCCAGAGGCCAGACGCTCCGGGTTGGTCACGAAGAGGTCGTCGCCCACGAGCTGCACTTTGTCGCCGAGCTTGTCGGTCAGGAGTTTCCAACCTTCCCAATCGTCTTCGGCCATGCCGTCCTCGATGGAGATGATCGGGTAGTCGTTACAGAGCGCGACGAGGTAGTCGGCGTTTTCCTCGGAGGTGAGGGAGGCGCCTTCGCCTTTCATCTCGTATTTGCCGTTCTCGTAATACTCGGTGGAGGCACAGTCGAGCGCAAGGTAGATGTCTTCGCCCGGTTTGTAACCGGCTTTCTCGATGGATTTCAGAACGAAATCAAGCGCCTCACGGGTCGACGAGATGTTCGGCGCAAAGCCGCCCTCGTCACCGATGCCGGTGTTGTAACCGGCGGCGGAGAGTTCTTTTTTCAGGGTGTGGAACACTTCGGCGCCCATGCGGATCGCTTCTTTCACATTCGCGGCCGAGACCGGCATGATCATGAATTCCTGAAAGTCGATCGGGTTGTCGGCGTGCTCACCGCCGTTGATGATGTTCATCATCGGAACCGGCAGAACGCGGGCGGCAGAACCACCGACGTAGCGGTAGAGCGGCAGGGCGGAGTAATCCGCAGCGGCTTTGGCCGCGGCCAGAGACACGCCGAGGATGGCGTTGGCGCCAAGGCGGCCTTTGTTCGGGGTGCCATCGAGTTCGATCATGACGGCGTCGAGGGCTTCTTGCTCGGTGGCGTCCATGCCGACGAGCGCTTCGGCGATTTCGCCGTTCACGGCGGCGACAGCTTCGAGCACGCCTTTGCCGAGGTAACGGTCTTTGTCACCGTCGCGTTTTTCGACGGCTTCGTGTGCGCCGGTGGAGGCGCCTGACGGTACGGCAGCGCGGCCCATGGTGCCGTCTTCCAGGATGACGTCCACTTCCACGGTCGGATTGCCGCGGCTGTCGAGAATTTCGCGACCGATGATGTCGATGATGGTGCTCATGGCTTTATGTCCCTTTGCAAAGTTTGATGGCGGGCCAGTCGCATGCTTGATACCAGCCGGGGCGGGCAGGTCAACAAGGCAAACGCTAACATTGGTCCGCACTTTGCGATGAGCGCACGGAATGCCGCGTGGGCGACCGCTGCCTCAGACTCGCAGTCGGGGCGCGTCGAGGTTGGCGGAAGTCGCCACGCGGGCCTGGCGCGCCAGCCGACGTTCCCGGAGGAATGCATAGAGGCCGGAGGCAATGATCAGCGCGGAGCCGAGGAGCGTCATCGCATCCGGGGTTTCGCCAAAGACCAGAATGCCGCCGATCATGGTAAACACGAGGCGCGTGTAGCGAAACGGCGTGACGGCGGAGGCATCGCCGAGGCGCATCCCGGCCACGATCAGAGCATAGCCCAACGCCCCCGCCACAATCGCCATGGCGGTTTTCAGGGCCAACACGGTGTCGAGCGCCACAAAAGAGGCCTCCGCCAGCCAAAGATTGACGAGTGCTGCGGGGATCACGACGAGGAAGGCCTGAAATGACACGACAGACGAGGGCACAGCCGCATCCATGACGCGGGTCATGAGATCGCGCGTGGCGACGGCCAGGACGGTGACGAGCACCCAAAGCACCTGCGGGTTAAAGGCGGACAGGCCGGGGCGGATGATCATCAACACGCCCGTGAACCCCACGAGAATGGCAAGCCAGCGCCGCCAGCCGACCTTTTCGCCCAAAAACAGCGCCGCGCCCAAGGTGACGACGAGGGGCATGGACTGAAACACCGCGCCGACGGTGGAAATGTCGACCCGAGAGAGCGCGGTGACAAAGGCGACGGAGGCGACCGCCTCGGTGCTCGCCCGGATCAGGATCAGCGGCCGCCAGTTGCGCGCGACGAAGACCGGATCACGGCGCAACAGGGCCCAGCCAAGAAAGATACAGGAGCTGACCATCGCAATCGACAACAGCACCTGTCCCGCCGGCATAAAGCCGGAGAGATGTTTGATGAACATGTCCTCCACAGTGAAAAAGGCCATGGAGCCCACGATCATCAGAATGGCGCGCAAATTGTTCATCGAGCTGTCCCGTCAGAAATACCTTATCGGCCTATCTCTGATGAGGTCGCCCGGGCAAGAGAAAGACGCGTGGCAAAGCCGCAGACCGGGGATGCGCAAAATCGGGAGGGTCTTAGCGTTTCTTGCGCACGCCAAAGAGTTCGAGGCGATGGCCCCTAAGCTCATAGCCGAGGCGTTCGGCGATCTTTTCCTGAAGCGCCTCGATCTCCGGGTCGACGAATTCGATGACCTTGCCGGTGTCCATGTCGATCAGGTGATCGTGATGATCGCGGTTCGCGGTCTCGTAGCGCGCGCGCCCGTCGCCGAACTCAAGCCGCTCCAGAATGCCGGATTCCTCAAAGAGTTTCACCGTGCGGTAGACGGTCGCCAGAGAGATGCGGCTATCGCGGGCGGCGGCGCGGGCGTAAAGCTCTTCGACATCCGGGTGGTCGTCCGCCTCTTCGAGCACCGTGGCGATCACCCGGCGTTGCTCGGTCAGCCTGAGGCCTTTGGCTTCGCAGCGCGCTAGGATCGTGTCGGGCATGGGCTCTCCAAAACATCTGTTTGCGGAGGGTAAAAAAACGGGCCGGAATGGTCCAGCCCGCTTTTGCGAATGGGTCGCATTTCCTTGGAGTGCTGACTTTAGAACAAGAGCTGTCCCGACATCATCACCCGGGCCTGTCCCTCAATGATCGTTTTGTCCCCCTCGACACGCGCGCCGATCACGGAAGGGCGCCCCATATCGTCGCCCTGATGGATGGTAAGCGTGAGATCGCGCCCCTCCGTTTCAGAGAGCAATCGGACAAGTGCTGCCGCCGCTGAACCGGTGGCGGGGTCTTCAGAAATGTCATCGAGAGGCGCGAACATGCGCATGTGGACGATATTGCCGTCGCGGACATAGGGCACCTGCGGGAAGTCGAGCGACGAGGGGTAGGCGGTTAGGCCCTCCCGCATCGCCTCCGCACTCGGCACGCAAGTCGAGAGCGCCGCACGGGATGTGAGTTCGGTGAAGGTAAAGCCAAGCCCCACACCGGCCATCACCGGCATGCCGATCTGATCCGGGTAGAGGCCAAGGCACCGGGCCACGAGTTTGCGCTCCGGGTAGGCCTCAATGGTCAGAGGGGTCTTCGTCGCGAACCACGCCGAGCCGTCTTTGGCCTCTGCCGCGATCAGCCCGACCTTGAGTTCCAACTGCATCTCCGGGCCGTGGCCCAGTTCAGAGAGTGCCACAGCCGCGCCGATGGTCGGGTGGCCCGCGAAAGGCACCTCCATCGTGGGGGTGAAGATCCGAAGCTTGGCCGTGTGTGCGGGATCGTCGGGCGGGTAGAGGAACACCGTCTCCGAGTAATTGAACTCCCGCGCGATCTTTTGGAGCTGATCCTCGGGAATTGCGCTGGCGTCCGGGATCACGGCGAGAGGGTTGCCGCCAAAGGGCTCTGAGGTGAAAACATCATAGGTGAGGTAACGGGTCATACATCCAACTCCGGTTCACGTCCGACACGTTTGGCAAGGGGGGCGACGGTCAGCCCCTGCACGATGATCGAAAAGACCACGACGATATAGGTGGCGGTCAGGATGAGGGGTTTCCAGTCGTTGTCCGGCAGGGAGAGGGCAAGGGCGACGGAAATCCCGCCCTTCAGCCCGCCCCAAGTCATGATCGGGATCGTGCCCTGTGCAAAGCTGCGGAAAGGTTTCAAAAGCGCAATCGGGATCGCCACGGCTGTGAAACGTGCAAAGAGGGCCAGGACGATGGCCAGTAGCCCGGCTTTGACAGAGGAGATGTCAAAGGCGACGGCAAAGACCTCGAACCCGATCATCAGGAACAGAATGGCGTTGAGGATTTCGTCGATCATCTTCCAGAAAGCTTCGACATAGCGGCGGGTTTCTTCGGACATGCCGTATTTCGCGCCCACATCGCCGATGAGCAACCCGGCGCAAACCGCCATGATCGGCGCGGAGACATGAAGCGCCACGGCCAGCTCATAGCCGCCAAAGGCCAGCCCGAGGGTAATGAGCACCTCAAGCGCATAATCATCGATGAGGCGCATAACGCGGAAGGTCAGCCAGCCCAGCACAATCCCGAGAAGTGCGCCGCCTCCGGCCTCTTGGACAAACAAAAGCGCGGCGGCCTCGACCGTGGACTGCTCGGAATGCGCATCGCCATGCCCGGTCGCACCAAAGGCGATGCCCACAAGGACGAGATAAACCACATAGCCCACGCCGTCATTGAACAGGCTCTCGCCCGCGATCTTGGTCTCCAGGCTCTTGGGGAGGGACGCTTGGCGCAAGACCCCGAGAACAGCGACGGGATCGGTGGGGGAGATCAGCGCGCCAAAAACAAAGGCGATCATGAGCGGCATGCCGGTGATCCAGCTAAAGCCGACACCGACCACAGCGGTCGAGAGCGCCACGCCCAGAGTGGCCATAAGCACCACGGGCCGCCACTCTGCCCGAAGGTCCGCGATTTTCACATGAAGCGCACCGGCAAAGAGCAGGAGGCCCAGCATGCCTTCCAAGAGGGCATCGGAGAAGTCGATAGAGAGCACTTCCGCCCGGATCGTTTCCTCGATCACAGACCCCGGCCAGATCGCGTCAAAGCCGATGACCGCGAGAGAGGCCACAAGGGAGACGACCAGAATGCCAATCGCACCGGGGAGTTTCAGGAACAGGTAATTGATCGCGCCAAACGCCCCGGCCAGAACGATGAGCAAAGAGGTGATTTGTAACAAGGTCATGGGAGGCCCCCGAATTGGCTTTGGGGGAAATCTTTAGCAGGCCGGGAGGCGAAGCCTAGGGGAAACCGCTCAAAGTCCTCTCAGGGAGGCGTCATGCCCCTATCGACAAATCCGCCCAGATCGGCAGGTGGTCAGAAGCCTTTTGCGTCAGAGCCGTTTGCACAACGCCTGCCCCCCGCATCTCCAAGGATTTCGTCGTGGCAATCCGGTCGAGCGCCGCAATCGGGCGAGAGGCATGAAAACTCCGCCCCGGCGCGAAAATGTCGAAGCGGTCGCGGAGGGGATCAAGACCAAGCGTGCGCGACCATTCGTTGAAATCTCCGAGGATCACGGTCGGCCGATCATCGAGCGCATTGAGGTGAGTGCGTATGGCATGGAGTTGCTTTTGCCGGGAACTGCGCAACAGCCCGAGGTGCACCCCCACGACCCGCACATTCGGCAGATCGACCGCCACGGCGCCGCGTGGCTCCAACCCCGGGAGATGCCATTGGTGAATGGCCTCGACGCTCATCCCCTTGCGCACCAAGATCGCATTGCCGTGCCAGCCGACAGAGACAGGAGAGGCATTGACCGGGAGAGAGAGGAAATCCGTGTGATCCTCGATCATCCGCGCGGGCAGGGCGGCGGGACGGGGCCCGAGCCGCATGTCCGCCTCCTGCAAGGCGATCACATCGGCGTCCAAGCCGTTGAGCACATCAACAATGCGTCCGGGCGCACGGTGTCCGTCCGTGCCCTTGCACTTGCGCAGGTTATAAGAGGCAAAGCGTTGCGCGCCGGTTTCGACTTTGGGTATCATTCCCTAAATATAAGATGTCACAGACCGGATTTCATCCATGGCCCTGAAAGAAACCCTGCACGAGATGATGGCCAACGCGCGCGAACAGCCGTTGGTCATGCGGCTTGTCTGGGTCGCCTTGGTGGCGGAATTTGTCGCCGGTCTCGTGGCGGCGCGCTACACCTCGTCTTTCATCGCGCTGGGCACCTTTGGCCTCACGCTCATGCCGATTCTGTTTGCCCGCCGGTTCCACATCTACATCCCGCGCTCTTTCATGGCGGGGATTGTCCTGTTCATCTTCGCCACCCTGTTCCTCGGCGAGGTGGGGGACTTTTACAACCGCTACTGGTGGTGGGACGTTGTGCTCCACGGGGGGTCCGCGCTGGGCTTTGGACTTGTGGGGTTTGTGGCGATCTTCATGCTGTTCCAAGGCGACCGCTACGCCGCGCCCGCCTGGGCCATCGGGCTTTTTGCCTTTTGCTTTGCCATGTCCATCGGCGCGCTTTGGGAGATCTTCGAGTATTCCATGGACCAGTTCTTTGGCACGAATATGCAGAAATCCGGCCTCCAGGACACGATGTGGGATTTGATCATCGACGCGCTGGGCGGGCTTGTGGGCGCGATCTCCGGCGCGATTTACGTGGCCTTTGACCGCAACACGCCCTTCGCCGGGGTGATCCGCGATTTCGTCACGCGCAACGCCCGGCTGTTTGAAAAATACCGCTCGAAATAGGGCTTAGGTGCCACAGAAGGTTTGCGGCACCACCTCATCCTCACTCGGTGGGCGCATCAGGTCGCGATCGTCCTCGGCCACATCAAAGGGCCGTGTCAGCACGCGCACCAGACGCTCCGCGAGGCTGTCGTTGCCTTCGAGCGAGGCCTGGATCGCTTCCTCGATGCGGTGGGTGCGGGGGATGACCGTCGGGTTGGCACGGGAAACACGGGTCTGCCAATCCGCGGCCCGCCGTGTCGACCAACCCTCTGCCCAGGCATCAAAGGCCGCCCGGTCCATGAACCAGTCCCGCGCTGTGCCATCCGAGAGGCCGTGAAAGGTGTTGGTGAAATCCGCGCCGCTCTCGGCCATGAGGCCCAAAAGGCCCTGAATGAGCGGCACATCGTCCCGTGTCGGCTCCTCAATCCCCAATTTGCGCCCAAATTCCGCAACCCACGCCGTCTGATAGAGGTCCGGAAAGCTGTTGAGCACCTCGGTGAGCGCGTCAATCGCCTGTTGCTCCCCGCCAAGCTCCGCCTCCATCTGCGGCACAAAGCACGACCCAAGCTGCGCAAGGTTCCAATGCGCCATCGACGGCTGGCGATCATAGGCATAGCGCCCCTGTTGGTCGATGGAGCTATAACAGGCGTTCGGCGCGTAGCCGTCGACAAAGGCACAGGGGCCGTAATCAATCGTCTCGCCCGACACGGCCATATTGTCCGTGTTCATCACGCCATGCACGAACCCAAGCCCCATCCATTTCGCGATCAGCTTGGCCTGTGCGGCCACAATCGCCTGATAAAGCTCCAGCGTGTTGTCTGCCTGCGGATAATGCCGGTCGCGGACATGGGCGGTCAGTGCCTCGACAGCCTCCTGATCGCCGCGCGCGGTGAAATATTGAAACGTCCCGACTCGGATGTGCGACGCGGCCACCCGGGTGAGCACCGCGCCGGGATAGGCCCGTTCGCGCTGGACCCGCCCGCCGGTGCGCACGGCGGCCAAGGCGCGGGTCGTCGGGACACCCACCGCATGCATAAACTCACTGACGACAAACTCGCGCAGCACCGGCCCGATCCACGCCCGGCCATCGCCATTGCGCGAATAGGGCGTGCGGCCCGCACCTTTGAGATGGATGTCAAACCGTCCAGCCTCTGTGACAACCTCGCCCAAGAGCACCGCGCGCCCGTCTCCGAGCTGCGGAGAAAACCCGCCGAACTGATGCCCGGCATAGACCTGCGCCAGCGGATCGGCACCCTCCGGGATGACGTTCCCGGCAAACACCTCAGCGCTCCAATCGCGCACGCCAAGCGCCTCGGCCAGAGCGGCGTTGTAGAGCACCATCTCGGGCTTGGGCGCTTCCTCCGGCGCGATCCTGGTAAAGAAGCGGTCGGGCAGGCGGGCGTAGGAATTGTCGAACTGGGTCATGGCACTCATCTAGGGCGTCTTCTTCTTGGCGCAAATACTCGAAAGAGTTACGCCAACCGTCGCACCCGCTCGGTCAAAAGCGCAAAGAACCCCTCCGCATCGGCGTCCCCCATGAACATCGCATTTTTCGGCCGGTCCGTGACCCCCCACCAATCGGCAACGGTCATGCCGCGGGTGAGTTTGGACTGGGTTTCGATCTCGACATTGATGAACCGCCCGGAAAACAGTTCCGGCTTGATCAGATAGGCGATCACCGTCGGATCATGGAGTGGCCCGCCTTGGGAGCCGTATTTCTCGATGTCGAAGCGCTCGAAAAAGTCGAGCCAACCCGCGACCACCTCGCCGAGGTGATTGCCGAAATCTTTGAAGGCCTGAAGGCGCGGTGCGGTCACCAGAACCTTATGCGTCGCATCCAGCGGCATCACCACAATCGGCGCGCCGGATTTAAACACGATTTCAGCGGCTTCCGGGTCGACGTAAATGTTGAACTCCGCCGCCGGGGTGATGTTGCCGACCTCGAAATACGCGCCGCCCATCAGGACGATTTCCTGCACCTTTTCAACAATATGCGGCGCTTTCTTAAAAGCCGTCGCAATGTTGGTCAAAGGCCCCATCGGACAGAGCGTCACCGTGCCGGACGGCTCGCGCTCCAGCGTCTCGATGATGAAATCGACGCCGTGTTTATCCTGTAGCGGCATGGTCGGCGTGGGCAGTTCGATTCCGTCGAGCCCGGTCTTGCCGTGCACATGTTCCGCCGTTACGAGGGTGTGCGCCATGGGGCGATCACAGCCCGCGAAAACCTTGACGTCCGGGCGGCCGGCGACTTCGCAGACTTTGCGCGCATTCTCGGAGGTGCGCTCAATCGGCACATTGCCCGCGACCGCCGTGATGCCCAAAAGCTCGATCTCTTCGGGCGAGCCAAGCGCCAAAAGGATCGCCATGGCGTCGTCTTGGCCGGGGTCGGTGTCGATGATGATTTTACGGGGCTTCCGGGGCGTGTCCGTCATGATCTGGCCTCACATTGCGGGATCGAACCCGCACGATGGCGTGGGCCAGAGACGAAGTAAACCCGCTTATCTGCGGACCTGCCGTGCGCCGTTTGCGCCGCGCACCACGATGGTGCGGATGCCCACGAGATCGGCATTCGAGAGGGAATAGGCGGCGGTGATTTGACGCTGAGCGGCGGTGCCGGTGGGGGCGGGACCATTGGGCGCACGCAGGCGGAAGTCAAAGGTGAGCGTATCCGCGCGGTCCGAGGCCACTTTGACCAATTCCGCGTCGTAATAGCCGAGAGACGGCAGCGCGGAGGTCGCGGTCACAATCGCGCCCGAGGTCGATTGCGCGAGCGAAACATCGGTCAGATTGGGGGCGAGTTGGCGAATGTCGACCAGCTCAGGGTAGCCTTTGCGCGGGGCGAGGCTTTCGAGCACGATGATTTGGTTGCCCGCCTCGTCATAGGTGACGGGGTCAGAGGCGCCGCCACCAAACCAGGTGAACGGGTTCCAGCCAGAGCCGCTCGACGATCCGCAGCCGGACAAAAGGGCCAGAACCAGTCCAGAAATGATCACCTGACGCCGCATCGGTTCCTCCCAAGTCAGTCTTCGCCAAAGGGCTACACAAAAACCAAGGCTTTGAAAAGTCCCGTCGCTGGACCTTCGGCCTTGGGGGGATTACATCAGGGGCAAGCGCGTGACAGCAAGAGGTGAGCACATGGCGACGGATGCATTCGAAGATCTCGTAGAGACGTTTGAATTTCTCGACGATTGGGAAGATCGCTATCGTCATGTGATCGAGATGGGCAAAGCCTTTCCGCCGCTCGATGAGGCGTTCAAAGTCCCGGCCACCAAGGTGGAGGGCTGTGCCTCTCAGGTCTGGCTCGTGCCGACGGTAGAGGCGGGCAAGTTCGACTTTCAGGGCGCGTCTGATGCGATGATCGTTCAGGGCCTGATTGCCGTTTTGCATGAGCTTTACGCCGGTCTCACGCCCTCTGAGGTGGTCGGTGTTGATGCGCAGAGCGAATTGGCGCGTCTCGGCCTTGATGAGCACCTCTCGTCCCAGCGTTCCAACGGGCTCCGCGCCATGGTGGGTCGCATTCGGGAGACGGCGTCGAGCGCGGCCTAAGTTCGGATTTTGAGTATTTTGACCACGGAAAAGATCAGGCGCGCAGGAAGCGGGCAAGATCGCCGTAGCCGGTAAAGCGGCGCTCGAACGCGAGGCCCAACCGCTCGGCACAGGTCTCAGCCGTGGCGGTGAGAGCCGGATCGTCGGTCTGTGCGAGGTAGACCAATTTCTCGTAATTCCCGAAGTACATGTGCAAAAGATCGGGGTAACGGTCGAGGCCCAAAGGCTTCCACACAAAGGCCTCGAATTGCCGCGCGAGGAAGTCGGTCAGGTAGAAGGTGGTCGGCTCGTTGCGCTCCGGGAACACATCCATCCCATCGAAAAACGCATAGCAATGCGGGGCGTCGATCATCTCCACACCCATAGTTTCGCAAAGCGTCTGGAGCTGCCCGCCGGTGCCACAATCCCCATAGGCGATCAGAATGCGGTCGTATTTCGCGCGATGTTCGTTGATCGCACGCTCGACAGCGGCCGGAATCTTCGCCGGATCGTTGTGGAGGATGGCGGGGAGGCAGGTCAGCGTGATGTGATCGAGCTTGTTCACCTCAATGAGGGCAAGCACTTCTCGCGCCAGTGCGCCACAGGCGATGACAAGCGTTTTGCCCGTGCCCAGTTGCGTGAGGCCCTGATCGCGCAGGGCCTCATCGGTTATCGTGAGGGGGGCGCTCACACCTGATTGTGGCGCGCGGCCACGAGTTTTTTCGCGGTTTCCACGGCAATGGCCGCGTCATCGCAATAGGCGTCCGCGCCGATGGCGCGACCGAATTCCTCGTTGAGCGGCGCGCCGCCACAGAGCACGATGTACTTGTCGCGCAGGCCCTGTTCATTCAGCGATTCAATCACGGTCTTCATATAGGGCATGGTCGTGGTCAAAAGCGCCGACATGCCGATGATGTCCGCGCCTTCGCGCTCCGCCGTACCGATATAGTTTTCGGCCTCGGTGTTGATCCCGAGATCGATGATCTCAAAGCCCGCGCCCTCCATCATCATCGCGACGAGGTTCTTGCCGATGTCGTGGATGTCGCCTTTGACGGTGCCGATGACCATCTTGCCCATCTTCGGCGCGCCGGTCTCAACCAAAAGCGGTTTGAGGATGGCCATGCCGCCCTTCATCGCCTGAGCCGCGCGGAGCACTTCGGGCACAAAGAGAATACCATCGCGGAAATCGTCGCCGACGATCTGCATCGCCGCCACGAGCGATTTCGTCAGGATGTCATAGGGCGTCCAGTTGCGGTCGAGAAGGATTTGCACGGCCTCTTCGATCTCATCTTTGAGACCGTCATAGAGGTCGTCCATCATCTGTTCGACAAGCTCTTCGTCATTCAGTTCGGAGAGGATCAGATCGTCATCATCAGACATGGGCGTTTCCTTTCGTCTGTCGTGAAAGGCCAAAGAGGGGGAGGAGTTCCTCTTGGCAAATGTTCTCATTTTGTTCTAGTTTCGCGTTATGAGCCACGAATCCAATTTCTTCTCTGACACGCTGCCGCTCGGCCTTGTTCCCAAGGCGCGCGGGAGCACGTCCAATGCCACCGGACGGTTTGAACGTCTGGCGCGGGAGACCTTTCTCGACGGCTGGGATGCCGAGGTCGAGCAGAGCATCATGCGCACCACGACGGTGGATGAGCGCCCGCGCAAGATCATCACGTGCAACGACAGTCCCGATGTGCCCTTTGATCGCTCGATCAACCCGTACCGGGGCTGTGAACACGGATGCAGCTATTGTTTCGCGCGGCCCACGCATGCCTATCTCGGCCTGTCGCCGGGGCTGGATTTCGAGACGCGGCTGACGCGCAAGCTGGGCGCGGCGGAGGTGTTGGAGCGCGAATTGGCCGCGCGGAGCTACGAGGTGGCCCCCATCGCCATGGGCACGAACACCGATCCCTACCAACCGATCGAGGCCCGCGACCGCGTCATGCGGAGCATTGTGGAGGTGCTTTCCGCCCACAATCACCCGCTCAGCATCGTCACCAAAGGCACGCTGATTGAGCGCGACATTGATCTCTTGGCCCCCATGGCGGCGAAGGGTCTGGTGAGTGTTGGCATTTCCGTGACCACGCTCGGCTCCCGCCTGTCGCGGCAGTTGGAACCGCGCGCGCCGGTCCCTGCGCGGCGTCTCAAGACCATTCGTTCCCTGTGCGAGGCGGGCATCCCCGTCCGTGTCATGGTTGCGCCCGTCATTCCGGCGCTCACCGATCACGAGTTGGAGGCCATTCTGGGTGCCGCAGCCACGCACGGCGCGAAATCCGCGAGCTACATCATGCTGCGCCTGCCGTTGGAGGTCGCGCCCCTCTTTGAGGACTGGCTCCAGACCCATGTGCCGGACCGTGCCACCCGCGTGATGAACCGGGTGCGGGAGCTGCGTGGCGGCAAGGCCAACGACAGCCGCTTTGGCAGCCGGATGAAGGGGGAGGGCGACTGGGCAGAGCTCATGGCCAAACGTTTTGACGTGGCGCTCAACCGCACCGGATTGACGCGACAAGGCCCGAAACTGCGCACAGAGCTCTTCGCCGTGCCGCCCCGGCCCGGTGATCAACTCTCGCTGTTCTGAGGCCCGCGCATGCATCCGCTTAGCCGCGACGACGACGCCCGGAGCGTTCGCGTTTGGCCGGACCTTTGTCATCCGTGCCGTCAGAGGCCGAAGAAAACCCGCCGAGCACCTCGACGATCTGGTCAAGGGTCGGGCGCGGTCCGCGCGGACGGGTTTCCAGCGCGGCGCGCATGGCTTTGAGGTGCTCCGGCGTGGTGCCACAGCAACCGCCAATGATCTTGGCCCCCGCGTCGCGCGCGAGACAGGCGTAATCGGCCATCAGTTCGGGCGTGCCATCATAGTGGATGTGGCCGTCCATATAGCGCGGGATGCCGGCGTTGCCTTTGGCAATAATGGGCCGCTCGTGGCCTTGGGCGGCAAAGCCCAAAACGGTGCGCATCAGGTCCGACGAGCCGGTGCCACAGTTCGCGCCATAGGCGACCGGCGGCACGTCCATTTTCTCGACCATATCGGCGAGTTGCGCGGAGGTGACGCCCATCATGGTGCGGCCCGCGGTGTCAAAGCTCATGGTGCCGACCCACGGCAGGCCCGCTTTTGCGGCACCTTCTGCGGCGGCTTTGTATTCCTCGGGGGCGGAAATGGTTTCGATCCAGGCGACATCCGCGCCGCCCGCTTTGAGACCCTTGGCTTGCTCATAGAACATTTCGACGGCGGCCTCATAGGACAGCGGTCCCATCGGTTCCATGATCTCGCCGGTCGGCCCCATGGAGCCCGCAACGACGACCGGACGGCCCGCCGCATCGGCGACCTGGCGGCCGATTTCGGCGGCGGCTTTGTTCAATTCGAACACACGGTCTTCGGCATTGTGGAGCTTGAGACGCGAGGCGGTGCCGCCGAAGGAGTTGGTGAGAAAGATGTCAGAGCCCGCATCCACCGCGCCCTGATAGAGCTTGGCGATGTTTTCCGGCTTGTCGACGTTCCAAAGCTCCGGCGCGTCGCCAGAGGACAGGCCCATGTTGAACAGGGTCGTGCCGGTCGCGCCATCGGCCAAGAGCCAGTCACGGGTTTCAAGCAGTTTGGAAAGCGCGTTCGTTTGGGGGGCGTCGGTCATAGCGGCTCCGGTGGTTTCGGGGGCGTGTGCCCATAAAGTCTGACCGCCCCGGTGCGGACTCCGAGCGGTGTTCGCGCTCATGTGCCACGTCTGGCGGGATTTATCAAATTCAATCAGATCATAAAGATCATGAGCGCAATGTGAATTGCGGGTGGGGCGATGTGCGGCGCGCTTAGACTTCCGCGCGGGACCAGAGCCTCAGATGGCCGGTCTTATGTGTCGCGAACCGGGCGGCTTTCATCGGGTTGCGTGTCGCGCGTGGCGGCGGCGCGGTGATCCGGCGCAGGATGTCCATACCGGCGATGCCGAGGGACACGGGGCCGGGGGCGGCCAGGTAGAGCACTTCCCAATTGGGGGCGAAGGCGGCTTTGAACCGGCGCAGGCCCTGCGCGCCGGAGCGGGCGAGGAGCTTGCCCCGGATCCAGGCCGTGAGGCCATGGGCATCCTCGCCCTGCCACGGCACAGCGGCGAGAGAGACGCGTGGAATGCCGTCGGTGCGCGCGGCCGCGATGGCCGCCACGATGAGCTTTTGCACCGTGCCGTCGGGGGCCGCGTCGCCAGAGCGCATGAGATCGAGGGTCATCTCGCCTTGGGTCTCGTGAAAGCTCACAAACCCCACGAGGTTCGTGCCCTGCCATGCGAGAAACACACGCTGACAGCTGATGTAATCGCGGTCATAGGTGCCCATGGAAAATCCGCGCTCGCGGCCGCGTTGAGCTTTCCACTCCGTCGCGACACGGTCCATTTGGTCGAGCGGCAGGGTGAGCCCGGCCTCTTCAATCCGTAGGCGACCGGCGTCGGCCTTTTTCAAAATCCGGCGCAACTGGCGGTAGGGTGCGCCCGCAAGGGTGAAGGCTTTGGGGTCGAGCCAGGCCTCTTCTGCCGTGGGCAAAACGGCCCACCCGGCGGCTCGGGCGGAGGCGGCCATGCGGGCGCCGCATTTGTAGATCGCGGGCATGCGGTAGCGCCGTGCGGCGGCCCGCGACAGGGCCTCTCGCGTGGCGGCGGGGCATTGGCGTGCGATGAGTGGGTCCGAGAGCATGACAAGCGATTGCCCGATGGGCGCGACGAGGCCGAGTGCTTTGCCCTTGGGCGTGGTCAGCAGAGAAAAATCACGCGTTCTCAGGAGGTTCGCCTCCGCGCGCGGGGCGGCAAAAAGCTGGGTTTCGATCTCCAGCGGCAGATAAGGGGAGTGATGCGGGCGCATGAGGCGCGGTTCCTCGGCCAGATGCGGCCCCCGCGGCCCGCGCAGGATAAAGAGCGCAGCGATGGTGGCGGGCAAGGCGTAGTAGACCAGACGAAAGGCCAGCACAGCGCCGAAAAGGCTGGCGAGATCGACGCTCGGCAACAGGGCGGCCATGGTGGCCTCGAACGGGCCGACCCCGCCGGGGGTGTTGCCGATGAGACCCGCGCCCAGAGAAAACAGATAGGCGGCCACCGTCTGTCCCAGCGCGAGCGCCAGCTCAGGCGGCATCAGCGCGTAGAGTGCCAACCCCGCGAGAATGGTGTCCGTCGCGGCCAGCCCGATGACCGTGCCGATGGTCTTGAGCGAGGGCCAGGGCAGGCGGGCCATGAAGCGGGGCGGAAAGATCGAGATCAGGACCATCAGCCCGGCAAGGGCGATGGCCCCCGTGGCGAGCGTGGTCATCCCGGCGATCTCTGGCTGAAACACCAAGACGGCGAGGGCGGCGACCACGGCCCAGCCCGCGAGAAACGACAGGGAGACCGCCGCAGAGAGGCGCGCGGCCTGCCAAAGCGACAGTTCCGGCACCATGCGCCAACGGATCAACGTGCCTGTGAGCGCGCCAAAGCCCAGAAACTGAGACAAACCAATCGCGGCCATGCCGGTGTGGCGGGCGGGCTTTGCGGCGATCCCGGTGCCAAGTTGCGCATGCAGCACCCGGTCATAATGCCCGACGGCCCAGAAACTCCCGGCGGAGGCCAGAATGGCCAGCATCCATTGCCAGGGGCGCACCGTTGCGACGGTTTGCAGAATCGCGGGGAAATCGAGTTGCGCGGCGCGTTCCCACAAGAGAGCCACGATGCCGAGGGTCATGAGCAGGGGCACGAGCTGTTTGCCGAGCAGCGCGCGGATGTCTTTTGGACCGCTCACCGCCGCATTGGTTGCCGCGCCGTTGATCGCCACAGTGTCTAATGTCGGTTCCGCGATTTCCGCACGCGTCCGCATGGCCCGGGCGACCCGCACAGAGGCGGGCGGAGAGACGGGGTCTGAGGTGTGCGGTGAGGCGTCGAATGGCGCAGACGGGTCAACCGGACTGTGGCGCATGGGGCGGGTCTCCTGTTGGGGCGGCGTTCTGACGCACAAGACCGTTCAGGTCAATCATTGTGTTCCGAAGCCGCGCCCAAAGTCCTGGGTCGCATGGGCCGTGCGGCGCATAGCAGGTGTTTCATGGCTGGTGTTCGAGGTACGCGCGCACAATCGCACGCCGCGCCCCAGCGGGTTGGCACAGATGTAGCCCCCGCCTCCGAAGATTTGATTAATTCGACCGGTTTATTTTCTGAAGGTTTGGACATGAGAACGCCCGGCGCAGGCGCACCGGGCGGATTTGGTGTTTTAAAGACGCCGATCTGTCGGTTTAGGCCTCGATCAGCTCCGCTTTGGCCTCAGCGAGATAGCGCGCATAGAGTTCGCGCACCGCAGAGGCGGTGGTCAGTGGGCCGAGATCGCCAGCGATCTTGCGCACCACGTCCTCGGACCCGGCCTCTTCCATATCGGCGCGGATGACGTCGGTGACATAGGCCGAGACCTCCGCTTCGGTCTTGCCAAGCTTTTCCGCCGCCCAAAGAGCGATCTTGCGGTCGGCGCGGGCTTCGGCTTTGAACCGCATCTCGGCGTCATGCGCGTATTTTTTTTCAGATGCGGCTTCACGTTCGTCGAATGTGGTCATAACAGGCTCCTCCTCATGCTGTTGCTGAAATTATGCCCCAGTGCGTTTGGGTCGGACAAGATGAATCGATCAAGGCGTTGTTCATATTTCCACTTTTCCGGAGGGGTCGGTGCGAGAAACCCTGTGCAAAAGCGGCGGGTGGTGCGCGAAACACCCGCCGCACTGGGCTTTCGGCTGAGACGGTGCCTCGGGACCGGACATCTGCAGCGAACTTGCTCCCGGACGCCCCTTGCCCTAAAGAGCGCATTTAAGACACCCGGGCAGTTGATTCCCGGCCCGAATATGTTGGAGGCCCCATGGCGCGGCGCAAAAAACTCTACGAAGGCAAGGCGAAAACCCTCTACGAAGGTCCAGAGCCGGGCACGTTGGTGCAGTATTTCAAGGACGACGCCACCGCGTTCAACGCCGAGAAAAAGGCGACGATCGAGGGCAAGGGCGTGCTCAACAACCGCCTGTCCGAGTTTTTCATGACCGGGCTGACCAATCTGGGCATTCCGAACCACTTCATCAAACGCCTCAACATGCGGGAGCAGCTGATCCGCCAATGCGAGATCGTGCCGCTCGAAGTGATCGTGCGCAACTATGCCGCCGGTTCCATGGCGAAACGTCTCGGCCTCGAAGAGGGCCTGCGTCTGCCGCGGCCGATCATCGAATTCTCCTACAAAGACGACGCGCTCGGCGATCCGCTGGTGCCGGAAGAATACATCATCGCCTTTGGCTGGGCCTCCCAGCAGGACATGGATGACATCGTGGCGCTGGCTCTGCGCGTCAACGATTACCTCTCCGGCGTCATGTATGGCGTGGGCATCAAGCTCATCGATTTCAAAATCGAGATCGGCCGTGTTTGGGACGGTGATTTCATGCGCCTGATCGTGGCCGATGAGATTTCGCCCGACAGCTGCCGTCTGTGGGACATCGAGAGCGGGCAGAAACTCGACAAGGACGTGTTCCGCCGCGACCTCGGCTCTTTGACCGACGCTTATACCGAAGTGGCCCGTCGTCTCGGCGTGCTGCCGACCAACGGTCCGATTGGCGAAGATACGCCAAAGATCATCAACTGACTTCCGAATATCCGCAAGAGGAACCACCCTATGAAAGCCCGTGTCTTTGTCATGCTGAAAACCGGTGTTCTCGACCCGCAAGGCGCCGCCGTGCAGCACGCGCTCGGTGCGCTTGGGTTCGAGGGTGTGAATGAGGTCCGCCAGGGCAAGGTCATCGAGCTCGATCTCGCCGACGGCACCACGGAAGAGACCATCGCGCAGATGTGTGAAAAGCTTCTCGCCAACACGGTGATCGAGAGCTACCGGATCGAGATCCTCTGATCTGATCCGCATCACCTGCTGAAAACTTAGACCGCCCTCGGAGTGATCCGGGGGCGGTTTTCGTTGTCTTTTGGGGTTTGAGCCGAAAAATGCTATGATTTCGGTGTCTGGGCCTGTTGCCCAGTGGTTTTGGGACAGGTGTCCCGTGTTCACGAGTTCTGAGGGTTAGTGTTATGATACCAGTCGATGGGGATTTTATTCTCGAAGTTGCGCCACGGTTTTCCGGCGCCAAAGCCCAGGCGCAGGCGGAGATTGTCGGCGCCATTTCCGGCGAGTTCGCCAGCATTCTCAACAGCTATGAGATCAACACCTACCTGCGGATCGCGCATTTCATGGGGCAGGTGACCCATGAATGCGCGGGGTTTCGGACGACCGAGGAATTCGCTTCCGGGAGTGCCTATAACGGTCGGGCGGATTTGGGCAACACCGAGCCGGGGGATGGGCCGCGCTATAAGGGGCGGGGGCTTTTGCAGCTCACCGGACGGTTCAACTATCGCCAGATGGGACAAATCCTGAACCTGCCGTTGGAAGACACCCCGGAGATGGCGGGCGATCCGCTGATCTCGCTCAAAATCGCCTGCGAATATTGGAAAAGCCGTGACATCAACACGCGTGCGGACGGGGACGATCTGATCCGGGTCACCCGGTTGGTCAACGGCGGGACCAATGGGCTGGATGACCGTCGAAATTATTACCGCAAGGCCAAGACCGCGCTCTCAAAACGCATGGCTGTGATCATCGACGGCAATGACGGAAGCACCACGCCGGTCTTGCGCCGTGGCTCATTCGGCAATTCTGTCGTGGAGCTTCAGCGCAAGCTGGTCGCTCAAGGCTATGCCATTGTTATCGATGGCGACTTTGGCCCGATGACGGATTTCGTCGTGCGCCATTTCCAACGCGCGCGTGGACTCGTCGTGGACGGGATTGTCGGATCGAAAACCTGGGCGGCGTTGGGATAAAGGCGGCGCTTGTGGCCGCGCGGGGCAGGGGTGTACACCGGAGGGGTAGACAGAAAGCGGGTGCCGGAGCGGTCCGGCCCCCTCGGTTTTGGCAAAAGGTCACGTAATGTCACATCACTCCGCCTCGTCCGTCCTCCTCTCTGTCGCGCTCGGTATGGTTTTATCGTCTTCCGGCGCGGTTATGGCCGGGACGGAACCCTCCGACGCGGTCGCAACCTTTGCCTACAAGCAATGGCAGGCGCAGTGTGGGCCAGCGTACTGCACGCTCATGCCGCGCGCGGAGCCACATTTCGCCCTGATGCGCGGGCATCGCGGCGGGCCTTGGGTTCTGAGTTTTGAGACCGACGAAGATGCCTCCGGGACGTTTTTGATCGACGGGCAGGCGGTCGATTGGCCTGCGGGGCAGAGGATGCCCTTTCCCGAGGCGTTTTTGAACGGGAACGTCTTTGAAATCTCTTTTGATGCGGAGGGGTTTAGCGCGGGGTCGTCCCTCGCCGGGATCAAAGCGGCGCTGACCTGGGCGGAGGCACAACAGCCCGCGACGAAAATGGCCCGCATGCTGGAACTGCGCCAACCGGATTGGGCGGCACTTGAGGCACAGGCCACCGAGATCACGGAACAGTCCTGCGATATTCCGTTAGAGGAGATTGTGGAAGGCGTGGGGCCACAGATGGTCCCCGGCCATCCTGAGCTTCGGGTTTTGGAGCAACTTTGTTGGAGGGCGGCCTATAACACCGGGTCGATGGTCTATCTTTTGGGGCCGATGGTCGATGGTGTGGCCCCCGTGCGTCCCGCCGCCCGAGACCAAGGGGAGGCGGTGCCGGAACTGGGTCTCTATGCGATCACGGGAGAGACGATGACCAGTGGCGGCAAGGGGCGCGGTCTTGGCGATTGTTATACCCAAGAGGCCTGGCGCTTTGACGGGTTTGCCTATCAGTTGGAGACCCGGATCGCGGATGACGCATGCGACGGCAAACTCATTCCGCGTCTCGTTTGGCCGAAATAGCATCAACCGCGCTGTACGAGGGGTTTTGAAGGCTTGATCAGAGCGGTGACAACGCGTATCAGGCGCGTAAACCGCCTTGCGTTCAGCCTCGAACAGGAGTTTCGCCCGATGAAAGCCGCCGTCCTGCAATTCCCCGGCTCCAACTGTGACCGTGACATGTTCATGGCGCTGCAAAACATCGGGGCAGATGTCACGATGGTGTGGCACAAGGATGCGGTCTTGCCCGAGGGTGTGGATGTGGTCGGCGTTCCGGGCGGCTTTTCCTATGGCGATTACCTGCGCTGTGGTGCGATCGCGGCCAACTCTCCGGTGATCGCGGCGCTGAAAGCGCACGTCGAGCGCGGCGGCTATGCCTTTGGTATCTGCAACGGCTTTCAGGTTTTGACCGAGGCCAAGCTTCTGCCCGGCGCTCTGCTCCGCAACGCTGGTCTCAAATACATCTGCAAAACCACGCCCTTGGCCGTCGAGACGACCGATAGCCCCTATACCTCCGCCTACGCCCAAGGTCAGCACATCGGTATCCCGATTGCGCACCATGACGGCAACTTCACGGCGGACGCGGACACGCTCGACATGCTCGAAGGCGAGGGCCGCGTGGCCTTCCGTTACCTCGACAACCCGAATGGCTCGGACCGCGCCATCGCGGGTATCCTGTCGGAAAACCGCCGCGTGCTCGGCATGATGCCGCACCCGGAGCGCGCCGCCGAGGCCGCCCATGGCAATGAGGATGGCAAGGGCTTCTTCGCCTCTCTCGCCGAGAGCCTCGTCTCCGCCTAACACCGGATCGGTCGGCGCAAAGGTGCTAGGCCTCTCAAAAATAAGCAAAACCCCGCCGAAGTGACGGGGTTTTGAGCTCAAGACACCTGTCTGCCCCATGGAACGCCCCTTGCGGCGGGTGCGGGCACAGGCGTAAATTGAGCTTATGAGTGAACGCCTTCCCCAAAGGGGTCCGTTAGGATCCGTACGGCCCCGGACCATGAGTTGGGCGGGGCGTCTGGTTCTATTGGCCTTTGTGGTCGGTGCCATCGGGGTGATTTGGGTCACCAATCTGTTGCTCACGGAACGCTACACGACGCTGACCCGCAACCGTGCAGAGGTGCGTCAGGCGCTCTATGTCGGCAACCTTCTCTCTGAACTTCAACGCAACGCCATCGTGCCGACGCTTTTGTCGCGCGACCCTGTGCTGGTCGGCGCGCTGACGTCGAGCGATTTTCAACAGACCTCGCAGCATCTCATCACCTATATGGATGAGATCGGCGCGGCGGGGATTTCGCTCTTGGATGAGACGGGCCGGGTGGTTGCGGCCACGGACCGCGCGCTTTTGGGGTCAAACAACCGCCAGTCGCCGAATTTCATCGACGCGCTGCGCTCCAACGATACGATTTTCAAGGCCAGCCCCCGCGACAACGGGGCCTATCATTTTAGCTATTCGCGCCGGATCGACGTCAATAGCGCCTTGGCGGGCGTGATCGTCGTCGAGGTCGATCTCGCCAAGTTCGAGAAAAGCTGGGCGGGGATTTCGGACGCGGTGATTGTGGCCAACTCCGAGGGGCAGATCATCCTGTCGACCGAGCCGCGTTGGCGCGCAAAGACGGAAACAGAGGCCTTGGCCGCCCGCGATGCGCCGACGGCGATCCAGCGGGCGTTTCAACTCACGACGGATTGGACCGTCGATCCGAACGAGACCTACATCGGTGGTGAGGCGGTGATGCGGTTGGAAAGCCGTATTCCGTTTCGCGGCTGGCGTATGACGTCCTTTACCACCTACGCTTCCGTGCGGGAGCGGGTGAACGGGTTCTTGGCCTTGGAAATCATGGGCTTTGCCATCCTGCTCGCCGGGGCGTTTTATCTGACCTCACGCCGCGCCGTGTCGCGGGCGGGTCTGTTCCAGCGCGAAAGTGCGGAACTTCGTCAATTGAACGCCGCGCTCCAACGCGAGATTGCAGAGCGCAAACGGGCGGAGAAAAGCCTTGAGGTCGCCGAACAGACGATTGCGCAATCCTCGAAACTGGCTGTCTTGGGCGAAATGTCGGCGGCGGTGAGCCACGAGTTGAACCAACCGCTGGCGGCGATGAAAACCTATCTCGCGGGCGCGCGCCTCTTGATCAAACGCAAACGCTCCGAAGAGGCTTTGGCGTCTTTCGGGCGGATCGACGATCTGATCGAACGCATGGGTGCGATCACCAAACAGCTCAAATCCTATGCGCGCAAAGGCTCCGATCAACTCCAGCCCATCGACCTGCGCGATTGCGTGGCCTCGGCGCTCTCCATGATGGAGCCGCAGTTCAAACAAGGCGCGGTGGAGATCGTGCGGAGCCTGCCGCCGGAGCCGGTGATGGTGCAGGGGGATCGCGTGCGCCTGGAACAGGTCTTGGTCAATTTGCTGCGCAACGCCTTTGACGCTTGCAAAACCGCGCGGGAGCCCCAGATCGAGATCCTCGTGACCGGGGATGCGGGCGACGACACTCAAGCAAGTGTGACCGTGCGTGACAACGGCACGGGGATCGAAGACCTCGACACTCTGTTTGAGCCTTTTTACACGACCAAGGCGCCGGGCGACGGGGTGGGGCTTGGCCTCGCGATTTCGTCCGGGATCGTGGTGGAGCTTGGCGGGCGGTTGACCGCGCGCAACCGTCCCACGGGTGGGGCGGCCTTTGAAATGGTGCTACCTTTGATGAAAGAGGGGCATGTGGAAGCGGCGGAATAACGCCGCGTGTCCGTAGAACTAGGGTCCATGTCGGACCGGAGGAGAAAGACCATGGCGACGGCAATGAAGATCGCGATTGTCGATGACGAACAGGATATGCGTCAATCCATCAGCCAGTGGCTGGCCCTGTCGGGCTTTGACACGGAAACCTTTTCGAGCGCCGAAGAGGCGGTGAAATCCTTGGGCTCCGACTATCCCGGTGTGGTGATTTCCGACATCAAAATGCCGGGCATGGACGGGATGCAGTTTCTCAAGAAACTCATGAGCGTCGACAGCGGTCTGCCGGTCATCATGATCACCGGCCACGGCGATGTGCCGATGGCGGTGGAGGCGATGCGCATTGGGGCGTTCGATTTTCTCGAAAAGCCGTTCAACCCCGACCGGATGACGGAATTGGCCAAAAAGGCTACCAATGCACGGCGTCTGACGTTGGACAACCGGGCGCTGCGCCGCGAGTTGTCGGACGGCACCGGCATCATGAACAAACTCATTGGCGCGAGCCCCGTGATGGAACGTCTGCGCGAGGATATTCTCGATCTCGGTCAGGCCGACGGTCACGTGCTGATCGACGGCGAGACGGGGACCGGCAAAACGCTCATCGCCCACGCGCTTCATGCCGTGGGGGCGCGGGCGTCCAAGAAATTCATCACCTTCGCCTGCGCGGGCCGCGATGAGGCGGATTTGGCGCGGCGGCTCTTTGGGCCGGACCCGGATGGGCAGGTTCAGCCGCTCATTGAAGAGGCCCGTGGTGGCACGCTCGTGCTCGAAGATGTCGAAGCCATGCCAGAGGCGCTTCAGGCGCGTCTTTTGAAGTGGATCGACGAACAGGGCACCCCGCCGGAAACCCGCGTGATCGCGATCTGTAACCTGCAAGAACAGGGCCGCACCTGCGAAAGCGCCATGCGCCCGGACCTCTATTACCGTCTCGCGGCGATGAAGATCACCACCCCGCCGCTGCGCCAGCGCGGGGAGGACATCCTGTTGCTCTTCACCCAATTGAGCCAGCAGTTTTCCGAGGAATACGGCTGCGACGCGCCGGAAGTGTCGGCCCAAGAGGCCGCGCAACTGTTGCAAGCGCCGTGGCCGGGCAACATCCGTCAGTTGATCAACGTGGCCGAGCGCGCTGTGCTTCAGAACCGTCGCGGCTCCGGGTCGATCACATCGCTCCTCTTGTCCGAGTCCGAGGCCCCGGAACAACAGACCATGACCACAGAGGGCAAGCCGCTCAAGGAGTACGTCGAGGCGTTCGAGCGGATGCTGATCGACAACACGATGCGGCGGCACAAAGGCTCCATCGTGGCGGTCATGGATGAACTGTGCCTGCCGCGCCGGACATTGAATGAAAAAATGGCCAAATACGGCCTGCAACGCTCCGATTATCTCGGGTAACGCGTTCGTATCAAAAGAAAACGGGGCCAGATGCGGCCCCGTTTTTTTGTGCGCTGATGCCTGTTGATCAGGCGTGACGATCAGCTTTTGCCCATCTGCATGCAGGAGGCGTAATAGGTCACAGTCGCTGGCCAGTCGGAGAACACGCCGACCACGCCCGCGTCTTGCGCGAGCACGTCGAGGATTTCGAAATAGTCGCCGTCGCGGTCGGTCGCCTCGGTCGCGGATTTGAAGTACCAGCCACCGCCGGTGGCCAGCGGACCGGAACGTTCCAGCGTCCAGGTGATCAGCTCAAGCCCGGCTTCTTTGGCGGCTTTGGCGTACTCAGAGGCGACATAGGCGCCGTCTTCGGCCACGACCAGCATGTTGAGAGACGGGGCGAGGTAGGTCAGGCCCATGTCTTTCAGAGCGGCGAAATCCTCGGCCCAGGTGGCGGCGTCTTGCGGATCGAACGTGTCGGTCGGTTCTACGAGGAAGACGGATTGTTTGCCGTACTCCGGTTCGTTGTCGAGCCAGTATTCAATGACGCTGAGGTTAAAGCTCTGGGCAAAGAGATCTTCGGGCGCGACACCTGCGGCCTTGTATTCGTCGATCATCTTTTGCGCGTAGTCGTCCATGGTGAAGCCGTTAAAGGGCATCTCCACCGCCGGGTCTTTGAGTTCCGGGGTGAATTTCACGCCATGGGCTTTGAACAGCTCGATGGAGTCCTTGTGGGACATGACGGTGCCGGAGGCGGTGTAGAGATCCGTGCGCCAGTTGGCGGTGCCGTCCATATAGCCCTCAACCGTGTCAGCGGAGCGGTCGGCGGCGTCCATCTTGCCTTTCAGCGTGCGGTACTCAGCGAGCGTGATGTCGGAAGTGCGGCACTCGGCAGAGGCCTCTGTGTCGCCCATGGCCGGGGTGAACGGCGTGGTGCAATTGTCCGCCAGATCGGTGGCGAGGATATTCGTCGTGGTGTGCAGGTCGTTTTGTGCGTGGCGGCACACCAGTTCGAGGTCTTTGGTGAAGGAGACGTCGCATTCGATCACGCCCGCGCCCATTTTCAGACCGGCGAGATAGGCCTCTTGGGTGTGTTCCGGGAACATGAGCGGCGCGCCGCGGTGGGCGATGGAGAAAACGCTGCGGATCGGTTCGACGTCGCCACAGGCGGCGAGTTTGTCCTTGAGCGCGCTGTCGTCCATCTGGGAGATGAGCCACGCAGGGCGGGGGCCAAGCTCGATGCGCTCAGCGGTCGCGGGCAGGGCGGCGAGCATGAGGGCGGAGGCGGCCAAAAGGCGCGGGTAAAGAGAGGTGGGCTGCATGAAAAGCTCCTGTCACTGTCAGCTGTTTGCGCTTAGGTGACGTGGCACTGTGACCGGGAGCTGTCGGATTGATGACAGTTTGATTAAGGCGCCTGCAAAGCGGCTGTGCGAGCTTGGGCGCGCTTTTGTGCGGATTGAATAAGGCTTTTGCGGCAGGATGTGCAATTTTGCCCTGTATTTGAATTTGCATGTTGTCTTAATACATATCCATCACTACTGATATAAGAACGCAGGTCCGCCCGGTGGCATTGCCGCCCCGGAAACCGCGTATGAAAGATTCGCTGCATGCGAAGGTTGGACATCTCGGGATCGGCGCATCGGACGACGATCCACAAGGATTACCCCCCGCAGAGCAGACCGATGCCGCCGATTGGTTGTTGAAACCTCGGCATGAACCGCCCCGATCCCTTTTTAGGGCTTTGTGGGATTTTAAATGGGCGCGCGACCGGCCAAGGGCCGTTTTCCGCGCCGGAGAAGAAACGCGATGCAACGCGCACAGGCACGAAGAAACGCAGGCACGGGGGCTTTTGCCCGCCGCATGTTTGCGACCGCTGCCCCTGACGCGCCCATCGCCTTAAGATATCACCCGACATCGTGTTCTCCCGCTCTCAGAGGGGCGAGGCTGGTTTCGGGTGCCGAAAGACACCTTACATGGCTAAGAAAATGCTCATCGACGCCACCCACGCGGAGGAAACCCGCGTCGTGGTGGTCGACGGAAACAAGGTCGAGGAATTCGATTTTGAATCTGAAAACAAACGCCAGCTCGCTGGCAACATCTACCTCGCAAAGGTAACCCGGGTCGAACCGTCGCTTCAGGCGGCCTTTGTCGACTACGGCGGAAACCGCCACGGGTTCCTCGCGTTCTCGGAAATCCACCCGGATTACTACCAGATCCCGGTCGCAGACCGTGAGGCTCTGATCGCCGAAGAACTGGCCTACGCCAAAGCGCAAGAAGAGGAAGAGGAGCGTCCCAAACGCTCCCGCCGCCGTCGTTCGCGCTCCAAGTCCAAAGCCGAAAGCGTCAACAGTGATGACGCCGTCGAGACCAAGGACGTGACTGAGGAGGCCGCGTCCTCGGACGACAGCGCCGTTGCAGGCATGGATGTGATCGAGCCGACGCCGTCCGAGGCGGATGAGCTCATCGCGGGGTCTGATGCGGAAGAGGGCAGCTCGCCCATCGATTCCGTCCAAGAGACCCCGGTCGAAGAACCGACGGATGACGAGACCTCTGACACTTCCGAGGACGACACGTCTGACGATCAAGACGACGATCAGAACGACGACCAAGATGACGACGACGAGGACGACAGCACCGATGCCGCTGACAAAGACAGCGACATCGAAAGCGTTGCCGACGACGACACCGAGGAAGAAATCCGTCCGAAACGCAAACCGCGTCCGCGCAAATACAAGATTCAAGAAGTGATCAAAGTGCGCCAGGTGATGCTGGTTCAGGTTGTCAAAGAAGAGCGCGGCAACAAAGGCGCGGCTCTGACCACCTATCTCTCGCTCGCGGGCCGTTACTGCGTCCTGATGCCGAACACCGCCCGTGGCGGTGGCATTTCGCGCAAGATCACCAACGCCGCCGACCGTAAGAAACTCAAAGAGATCGCCTCTGAGCTGGACGTGCCGCAGGGCGCGGGTCTCATCGTGCGCACCGCTGGCGCGCAACGCACCAAGACCGAGATCAAACGCGACTACGACTATCTCAAGCGGATGTGGGAACAGATCCGCGAGCTGACCCTCAAATCCGTCGCGCCTGCGAAGATTTACGAGGAAGGCGACCTAATCAAACGCTCGATCCGTGACCTCTACAACAAGGACATCGACGAGGTGTTCGTTGAGGGCGAGGCCGGGTATCGCGAGGCCAAGGACTTCATGAAAATGATCATGCCGTCCCACGCCAAGAACGTGAAACACTACCACGACCAGCTGCCGCTTTTCGCGCGCTATCAGGTTGAAAGCTATCTCTCGTCGATGTTCAACCCGACGGTTCAGCTCAAGTCCGGCGGGTACATCGTGATCGATGTGACCGAGGCGCTTGTTGCCGTGGACGTGAACTCCGGTCGCGCCACGAAAGAGGGCTCCATCGAGGAAACCGCGCTCAAGACCAACCTTGAAGCCGCCGAAGAGGTCGCCCGTCAGGCCCGTCTGCGCGACTTGGCCGGTCTCATCGTGATCGACTTCATCGACATGGAAGAGCGCCGCAACAACACAGCGGTTGAGAAACGTCTCAAGGACAAACTCAAAACCGACCGCGCCCGCATTCAGGTGGGCCGCATCTCGGGCTTTGGCCTGTTGGAAATGTCGCGTCAGCGTCTCCGCCCGGGGATGTTGGAGGCGACGACCCAGCCGTGCCCGCATTGTCACGGCACCGGCCTCATCCGTTCTGACGACAACATGGCGCTGTCGATCCTGCGCCAGTTGGAAGAGGAGGGGACACGCAAACGCTCCCGCGAGGTTCTGCTCAAGGCGCCCGTGGCCATCGTGAACTACCTCATGAACATGAAGCGCGAACAGATCGCGCGCATTGAGGCACGTTATGGCATGGCGGTGCGGATCGAAGCCGATCCGATGCTGATTTCGCCCGACTTCTCCATGGAGCGTTTCAAAACCGCGACCCGTGTCGTGCCGGAAGTCTCCGCCACGGTGATCTCCGCCTCTGCGGATCTGATGGAAGATTACGAAGAGGAAGAGGATCAGGTCGAAGAGGCCGTGGTGCCCACGGAGGAGACCACGGACGAGGAGCAAAAGCCCAAAAAACGCCGTCGTCGTCGTCGTCGTCGCAAGAAGAGCGACCAGACTGAGGGCCAGGACGATCAGGACAACGGCTCTGACGAGGACGGGTCTGATGATGACTCCTCTGACGACAGCGCCACCGAGGTGAGCGCCACCGAGGTGAGCGCGTCTGAGGTGACTGAGGGCGATGCGTCGACCGAGGACAAGCCGAAGAGCACGCGCGCCCGGAGCAAGACTTCGGATGAGGCTGAGGTTGCGTCCGAGGGCGAAGTGGCTGAGAAGCCGAAGCGCACCCGGACCCGCAAGCCCAAAGTTGAGGAGGCCGATGCCAGCGCAGAAGCCCCCGCAGAAGAGGCCCCGAAGCCCAAGCGCAAGCGCCGTACCAAAGCGGAGATCGAAGCCGATAAAGCTGCGAAAGCGGCTGCTGAGGCGGAGAAAGCTGCCGAGGCCGCCGCACCGGAGGCCGCCGCTGAGGCCGCTCCGGTCGCAGAAGAGGCCCCGGTTGATGCTGTGGTTGAACCGGTCGCCGAACCGGTCGCGGAAGCTCCTGCTGAGGTCGTGGAGCAGGCCGTCGAGGAGGGGGCTGAAACAGTCACCGCCGTGACCGAGGTCGCCGACGTTGTGGAGACCCCTGCGGAAGAGCCCGCCGAGGACACGACCGTGAAAGCCAGCGAAGCCTATTCCGAGGATGCCGTCGCCGTTCAGGACGCGCCGGAAGAGGCGGCTTCCGTTGAAGCCCCTGTAGAAGCGCCCGTTGAGACCCCTGTGGCCGAAATGGCCGAGGCGAATGTCGAGAGCGCACCTGAGCCGCAAGACGACGACAAGCCCAAGCGTCGCGGTTGGTGGAGCATCAGCAAGTAAGCTCCTGATCTATCATGATTTTGAGAAGGCGGTCTCCATGCGGGGCCGCCTTTTCTTTTGACCTGACGGTCCGCGCGCGCCGTTCAATGTCACAGATCCCAACGCGAATGTGAGGGGCTGCGGCACTCACGACGCTAGGCACAGAGGCGCGCCTGTGGCATTGAGGCGACCATGTTCGGAATCGATCTCTTTGACGCGGCTTTGCTGCCCTCCATGTTCGTCGCGCTCGCGGCGGGCATCGTGTCGTTCTTGTCGCCCTGCGTGCTCCCCATCGTGCCGCCCTATCTGGCCTATATGTCGGGGATTTCCATGGGCGAGCTGACCGGCGGCGGACGGGGATCACGCAAGGCCATCGTGCCAGCGCTCATGTTCGTTTTGGGCCTCTCGACCGTGTTCCTGTTTATGGGGTTCACGGCCTCGGCCTTTGGCATGTTCTTTCTGACCAATCAGGCGCTTTTCGCGAAAATCTCCGGGGTGGTGATCATCATCTTGGGCCTGCATTTCCTCTCGGTGTTTCGCATTCCGATCCTCGACCGTGAGGCGCGCTTGGACGCGGGCGACAAGGGCGGATCGTCCTTTGGCGCCTATGTGCTCGGGTTGGCCTTTGCCTTCGGTTGGACGCCCTGCATCGGGCCACAGCTTGGCGCGATCCTCTCCATGGCGGCCTCTGAAGCCTCTGTGACGCGCGGCACCACGCTTTTGGCGACCTATGCCCTGGGACTGGGTCTGCCGTTCCTGTTGTCCGCGATCTTCATCACCCGTGCCATGGGCCTGATGAACCGGATGAAACGCCACATGGCGCTCATTGAAAAAATCATGGGCGGATTGCTGTTGTTCGTCGGCATTATGATGGTGACAGGGGCCTTCTCACGCCTGTCCTATTGGCTCTTGGAGACCTTCCCGTCGCTCGCGCAACTGGGCTGATCCTCCCCCAATAAAAGGGGCTTAATTTCGCCCCAGTCTCCCGCTACTCTGCCGGAAACATTAAAGGTTTCGCTATGGTCGAGCAGGGGGCAGAGGTAAAGCGGCGTCGGGTGTTCTACATCCCCGGCTACGATCCCATTCCGCCGCGCCGCTACCGTGAATTGTACCGCAAGGAAGGTGCCGCGCAGGCGGACATCTCCGGCTATGACCTCGTGCTCTCTCCGAAAAAGGGCGAGAATTTCGGCTGGTCCGTGAAGTCGCAGATCGACGGGCAGGAGACCGCCACAGAGATCGACGTGCTCGTCTGGTCCGACATCGTGCAAGAGAGCATGGACGCCGGGATCGTCCGCACCTACGCCATCCTCGCACGCACGGCCTGGACCTATCTCTCCACCGGCGCGCTGTTTGATCTGATGAAGCTTCGGCGTGGGCCGGTCATTGCGGCGCTGTATCCGGTTGGGGTGCTGACAGTTCAACTTTTGCTCTCCATCTTACTGTTTTCCTTGGTCCTTTGGGTCGGCGGCAACTTTGGCGTGGCGTGGCTCGGTGCCGCTCTGGGGTTGGCCTTGGCCGTCCTGCTCTTGCGCTGGTTCAAAAAGATGGATGGCAAGTTTTTCGCCCATTATCTGATGCATGACTATGGGTTTTCCGCGCGCTGGCGCGGGGCCGATCCGCCCGCGCTTGTGACGCGGATGGAGGTGTTTCGCGCCCAGATCGCCCGCGCTCTCTCTGAGGAGTGGGACGAGGTGCTTGTCGTCGGTCACAGTTCCGGCGCGCATCTCGGCGTCCAGATTCTGGCCGATCTGATCCGGCGCGGGGAGGTGCCTGAGGCGGGGCCGACGCTGTCGTTTCTCTCGCTCGGTCAGGTGGTTCCGATGGTCGCCTACCTGCCGGAAGCCAAAACGCTGCGCCGCGATCTGGCCTACCTCTCACGCCGTGAGGAGCTGTTCTGGCTCGACGTGACCGCGCCGGGCGATCCCTGTTCCTTCGCGCTCTGCGACCCGATCAAGGTCACTGGCGTTGCGTCCGTTGACCAAAAATGGCCGCTTGTGATCTCCGCGGCCTTTACCCAGACGCTCTCGCCGGAAAAACAAGCCACAATGCAGCGACGGTTTTTCCGACGGCATTTCCAGTACCTTTGCGCCTTTGATCGGCCCGGAGTGTACGACTATTTCAAGATCACCGCAGGCGGCCAGACGCTTGGGGAGCGCTTCCGAGGCCAACTCCCAAGCCCCTCCCGGATCGACACCGCTGCGAACCGCTACACCGAAATGGCGGAGGCCCCGCAATGATCCCGCCAAAGCCAACGCCCCGGCCCGAAAAAACCAGCCTGCGCAATTACGTAAAGCTGTTTCGTAAAGACATCCTGTCCGCTCAGCCCGAAAAGCTCTACCGCGCTTGGATGGCGGAGTATAAGACGCCGTTTTTCCGCTCATATCTTGTCAATCAGCCGTCGCTGGTGAAACGCGTGCTGAATGAACATCCGATGGACTTCCCGAAATCCTCGCGCATTGCCGAAGGGCTGCGACCCTTGTTGGGCGACAGCGTGTTTTTGACCAATGGCGAAACATGGCTCAAACAACGCCGCATCATTGATCCGGCGTTCGAGGGCGGGCGGCTCAAGGATACTTTCCCGGCAATGTTGGCGGCGGGGGAGGCGATGGTCGCGCGCCTGGCGCGGCATGAGGGCGCGTTCGACGTGGAACCCGACGCCTCCGAGGGCGCGGCGGATGTGATTTTTCGCACGCTCTTCTCCATTCCGATCACGCACGACACGGCGTCCAAAGTGTTCGAGGAGTTCCAAGGCTATCAACGCGCGCAGCCCATTCTCAACATTGCGGCCTTTATCCCTCTGCCGAAATGGATGCCTCGGTTTCATCGCAAACGTACGCGGGAGGGGGCGAAGGCGATCCGGCGGCTGATCACGGATCTGACAGCGGCACGCATGGCGGAGATCGCGGCGGGGACCGCGCCCGATGATCTTGCGACGAAAATCATGACCACGGTGGACCCGCAGACCGGAGAGAAATTCGACACGGGCGAGATGGTCGACCAAGTGGCGATCTTTTTCCTCGCAGGGCATGAGACCTCGGCCACGGCGCTCGGCTGGGCGCTTTGGCTTTTGGCCGCGAACCCGGAGGTGCAGGCCCGCGCGGCGGAGGAGGCGATGCGCCTGCCGGATCAGCCGACATTCTCCGATCTCTCCAAGCTCAAATTCATCAAGGATGTGTTTCGCGAGACCCTGCGCCTTTATCCGCCCGTGCCGATGATGGTGCGGGAGGCGAAATGTCCGGTCCGGTTTCGCGAACGCGACGTGCGCAAAGGGTCTCAGATCGTGCTGTCTCCGTGGCACCTTGGGCGGCATCAGAGGTTTTGGGACGCCCCCGACGCGTTCGACCCGGATCGGTTTAAAACGGAGAATGGCAAGACCTGTCTGCGCGATGCCTATATCCCGTTTTCCTCCGGCCCGCGTGTCTGTACCGGGGCGGGGTTTGCCATGGTTGAGGGGCCTTTGTTTTTGGCGCTGATCCTGCGGGCGTATCAGCTTGAAACGGTCGCGGGGCGCTGGCCGACGCCGGTGGCACATCTCACGGTGCGCTCGAAAGACGGGATCTGGCTGAACCTCAGGCGGCGGGAGCGCCCGTGATCCAAACGCCCGTTCTGTGTCTTTCTGGATTTTTGGAACGGCTTCCCTGACTGTTCGCCGCTGTCTTGAGTTCAAAGAATACGCGTCCTAAACATTCATGGACTGCGAGATGAAAAGGATAAGACCATGCCCGCGCCTTCGCCGCTCAAGACCGACATGATCGACAGCATCGGCAACACGCCCCTGATCCGGCTCAAAGGCCCGTCGGAGGCGACCGGCTGTGACATCTACGGCAAGGCGGAATTCATGAACCCCGGCCAGTCCGTCAAGGACCGCGCGGCGCTGTTCATCATTCAGGACGCGCTCAAGAAGGGCACGCTCAAACCCGGCGGCACGATTGTCGAGGGGACGGCGGGCAACACCGGGATTGGCCTCGCGCTTGTGGGCTCCGCTCTGGGCTTTCGCACTGTGATCGTGATCCCTGAGACCCAGTCTCAGGAGAAAAAGGACATGATCCGTCTCGCGGGGGCTGAGTTGGTTCAGGTGCCGGCCGCGCCCTACAAGAACCCGAACAACTACGTGCGCTACTCCGAGCGTCTTGCCAATGAGCTTGCCCGGACGACCAGCAAGGGCGTGATCTGGGCCAACCAGTTCGACAACGTCGCGAACCGTCAGGCGCATATCGAGGGCACAGGCCCGGAGATTTGGGACCAGACCGAGGGCAAGGTGGATGGGTTCATCTGTTCGGTGGGCTCGGGCGGCACCTTCGCGGGTGTCGGGATGGCGCTTCAGCCCAAGGGCGTGAAAATCGGCCTTGCCGACCCGATGGGGGCTGCACTCTACAGCTATTACAAAACCGGTGAGCTGAAGTCCGAAGGCGGCTCGATCACCGAGGGCATCGGGCAGGGGCGGATCACCGCCAACCTCGAAGGTTTCACCCCCGATTTCGCCTATCAGATCCCCGATGAGGAAGCGCTCCCCATCGTGTTCGATCTGTTGGAGCATGAGGGGCTTTGCGTCGGTGGCTCGTCCGGCATCAACGTGGCAGGCGCGATGCGCATGGCGCGTGAGATGGGGCCGGGTAAAACCATCGTCACGATCCTGTGTGACTACGGGACGCGCTATCAGTCCAAACTCTTTAACCCGGAGTTTTTGAAAGAGAAAAATCTTCCCGTGCCGGAATGGTTGGATCGTGGACCGATGTCGCTTCCTGACGTATATGAGAGTGTATGATAACACGCTTTCTTGCTCTCATCTTTGTGGTGATCTCCCTGTGTCTGCCCCTTTCCGGGGCGGCGCAGGACACTATTCTTCCCGATTACGATCAATGGGAGACGATCGCGGATGAGGCGGAATCGCTCTTGGATGAGAGCGAGACATCGAACACCCAGTTCGAAGAGTTGCGCACCACGCTCACGGGATGGCGCAGTCAATTTCTAGAGGCGCAAAATATCAACGCCTCCCGGATCGAGACGATCCACGCCCAGATCGACGCGCTTGGCGCGCCGCCCGCAGAGGGCGAGACCGAGAGCGCGGAGATCGCGGCGCAACGTGCCGATCTTCAGGATCAGCTCGACGAGGCGCAGGCCCCGGCGCGCCGGGCGCAGGCGGCCTATTCCCAATCCAACGGGTTGATCAGCGAGATCGACGAAATCCTTGTGTCGCGGCAAACGGATGCCTTGCTGGAGTTGGGTCCAAGCCCGCTGAACCCGGCGAATTGGCCGACGGCAGCGCGGGCGGTGAGCGCGAGTGCCGTCACCGCGTGGCAGACCGTTACGGACAATGCGCGGTCCGAGACCGGGCAGGCCGGGGTGCGGAGCAATGCGGCGCTGATCGTGTCCTTTCTGTTGCTGGCGCTCGTGTTGGTGTCGCGCGGGCCGCGCTGGACCGAACGCTTTACAGATTGGATGCGCCAACGCGTGTCGGGCGATGCGGGCAAGGGCGTCACGAGTTTCCTGACCTCCTTTAGCCAGATCCTCGTGCCGTTTGCGGGGCTGCTCCTGATCACCTTTGCGGCCAGCGCCTCCGGTCTTTTGGGGCCGCGCGGCCTCATCATCTTTACCGCCATTCCTCAAATCGGGCTGGCCTTTCTGTTTTGGCGTTGGATTGCCGGGCGGCTGTTTTACGCCTCGGGCGCAGGCGCGCCCATTCTCGACCTTGGGGTGACCCGCCGGGTCGAGGCGACCACGATGGGCTCGCTCGCCGGGATCATGTCGGTGCTCCATAGCGTTGTGGTCGCGATTGCGGAGATCGACGGCTATGACGCGGCGACGCGGGCGGTCCTGAGTTTTCCTCTCGTCGCTGTGGCGGCCTTTGCCCTCTTTCGCCTCGCGCGCATTCTGACCCCGAGCAGCGAGACACAAGACAGCGGCCATTCCACTTTTGGGGAGCCAAGAGCAGAGCAAAGTTTCGGCCATATCATTTTGCGCACCATCGCGCGGATCGTTCTCTTTGCCTCCGTCATCGCCGTGCTTTTGGGCGCGGCGGGCTATATGTCCGCCTCTGTGAGCATCGTCTTCCCGCTGCTGCGCTCCGTCGGGCTTTTGGGCTTTGTCGCGATCCTGTCGCGGTTGGGCTATGATCTCTACGCGCTTCTCACGGGCCGCAAGGACGGCGCGCAAGACGCGCTCATTCCCGTCCTTGGCTCGTTCTTTATCGTGATCGCCTCCTTGCCCTTCTTCGCGCTCATCTGGGGTGTGCGGGTGGATCAGCTCATGGAGCTCTGGGTCAAGATGAAGGCCGGGGTGTCCCTTGGCGGGGTGACCATCTCTCCGACGAATTTCATCACGCTGGTCGCGGTGTTCTTTGTGGGTCTCGCCGCCACGCGCCTCTTTAAGACCGCGCTTTCGACAACAATCCTGCCGCGCACGAAACTCGACAAAGGCGGCAAGAATGCCATCATCTCAGGCGCAGGCTATGTCGGGGTGTTTCTCTCCGCGATCATCGCCATCGTGGCCGCGGGCATCGACCTCTCCGCACTTGCCATCGTGGCCGGGGCGCTCTCTGTCGGGATCGGTTTCGGCCTCCAGAACATCGTTCAGAACTTTGTCTCCGGCATCATCCTGTTGATCGAACGTCCGATCTCTGAGGGCGACTGGATTGACGTGGGCAATGGCAACATGGGGTTTGTGCGCAATATCTCCGTGCGCTCCACCCGCGTGGAGACCTTTGACAAAACCGACCTCATCGTGCCCAACGCCGATCTGATCTCCAATCAGGTGACGAACTACACGCGCGGCAACCTGATCGGGCGGGTGATCGTCCCTGTCGGCGTCGCCTATGGCTCCGACACGCGCAAGGTCGAGACCATCCTGCGCGAGATTGTCGTGGCCCAGCCCATGGTGTCGATGAACCCGGAGCCTCAGGTGCTGTTTTTGAACTTCGGGGCAGATGCGCTTGAGTTCGAAATTCGCGCGATTCTCAAAGATGTGACCTCCATTCTCGTGGTTAAAAACGACATCAACCACGCGATTGCCAAACGCTTTGGCGAGGAGGGGATCGAGATTCCCTTTGCCCAACGCGACATCTGGCTGCGCAACCCGGAGGCGCTCAATCCCCGCTCTCGCGCCGCCGAGGTCGAAGCCGCAGACTCCGAGGTCGAGCATGTCGAGACCAGTGACACCCCAGAGACCGGCGAGGGCGGCGAATGACCGAGGCGCTGTTTCGCGAGGATGCCTATCTCCAAGACGCCACAGGCATCGTGACCGGCCACACCCAAGAGGGCGGTGTGATCCTCGACCGGACGATTTTTTACGCCCAGGGCGGCGGCCAGCCCGGCGACAGTGGCTGGCTCGATTGGGCGGGGGGCACTCTGGCGATTGCGGCCACGGTCAAAGGGCAGGGCGACGACATCGTGCTTGTCCCCTCGGAACCCGCGCCCTTGCCGCCGATTGGGGCGGAGGTCACGCAGAGGCTCGACTGGATGCGGCGGCACGGCCATATGCGCATTCACACGGCTTTACATCTCTTGTCCGTTGTCATCCCGCGTCCGGTGACAGGCGGCGCGATTTCGGCGTCCAAAGGGCGGCTTGATTTCCAAATGCCGGAACCGCCGCAGGACAAGCACGCGCTTGAGGCCGCGTTGAACGCGTTAATCGAGCGCGATTTGGTGGTCTCCGAGGATTGGATCACCGAGGCTGAGTTGGAGGCCAACCCCGCGCTCGTGAAAACCATGTCTGTGCGTCCGCCGCGAGGGCAGGGGCGCGTGCGTCTGATCCGCATCGGGCATGGGCCGTCTCAGGTCGATCTTCAGCCCTGCAGGGGCACCCATGTCGCACGCACCTCTGAAATCGGGCGCGTGCGGTTTGGCAAGATCGAAAACAAGGGCCGCGACAATCGCCGCGTCTCGATTTTGCTCGACTGAGTCCGTCCGATTTTCGCGAAAAACCCGTGGAAAATGAGGACGTGTTAAAAAATGTTCATTTTCTGAAAAACCGGGTTGCATCCCCCTCCGAACCTCAATTATAGACGGCCTCGGACAGGTGGCCGAGTGGTCGAAGGCGCACGCCTGGAAAGTGTGTAGGCGGGGAACCGTCTCGAGGGTTCGAATCCCTTCCTGTCCGCCATACCCCCTAATTGCTTGTTTTTCATTCAGATTTAGGTCTGAATTTAGCCGTCTTTTCGGTTGATCTCAGCCGGGTCGATGCCCGTTGCGCCGAGATCTCTGCTCAGGCGCCGTCGCAGGCATGGGTCAGGTCGCGGGCCGCCGGGCTTTCTCATGCGAAGATCGAAGCTCGGGCTGTCCACGCTCCTTGATTCTGCTCTGCGGCAGAGTCACGCTGTGGTGCAGCAGTTTGGGCCATTGGGGACCTATCATGGACAGAACTGAGGTCGAGACCATCGTCAAATGCTCTGAAGTGCACCGCGTCTCGAATTTCCTTGCTTTCATGGCGCGCCTCTTTCACAAATCGCGCGTGCTCCGCCCGGTTCACACCGCCTGATCTGACGCGATCTGGTTTGCCTGCGGCCCCTGTGTCGGACTGGTTGCGCAAGGCTAAAACCCCTCAAAATCTTGTGTTTGCATGGACAACTGGCTCGTTTGGGCGTGTTTGAAGACGTCGTGCCCGAAACAGGAAAACATCTAAAATTTTTTGCACCTGCGGGAGTTGGGGCGGGACTTAAATGAATCTTCATGCCTTGGCGTCATGGATCAGAACGTCGAGGGCGATCGCGCCCGCTTTTTCCGGTGCGCCTTTGCCCGTGTCTGACCCTATGTGCCCGTCGTGCCCATTTGCGCCGTGAGAAAGCGGGGCTGGACGCGACGTTTTGGAGAACAAGATGAACGTTTTTAGCAATATCCGTCTGGCCAAAAAACTTCCCGCGATCATGATCGCCTTGACCGTCCTGACCATCACGATTTCAAGTCTCGTCTCCTATCGAAATGCGGCGGATTCCCTCTTGTCCGAGGCCGAAGAGGCCCTGCTGACCGTTGCAGAGGCGCGGGCGCTTGAACTCAACAGCTGGCTGGAGGGCATTGACGTCGATCTGAGCAGTCAGGCCGAAAACCCCACCGTCTTGTCGGCAATTCGCGGGTTTGGAGAGGCTTGGAAAGGGATTGAGGGGGATAAAACCGAGTATCTGAAGAAATGGTACATCTCGGACAACCCCAACCCAATCGGCGAAAAACATGCGCTCGATTTCGCGGCGGACGGGTCGGCCTACAGCCAGGTGCACAAGCTCTATCATGGCTATTTCCGAAAACTCGTTGAGGAAAAAGGCTATTACGATGTCTTTGTCTTCTCGCTCGAAGGTGACCTGATCTATTCGGTGTTCAAAGAACAGGATTTCGCCACCAACCTTGTGTCCGGCGAGTACCGGGAAAGCGGTCTTGGCCGTGCCGTGCAACAGGCGTTGGCGGCAGGGTCGGGGGATCAGGTCTTTTTCACCGATTTTGAAAGCTACGCCCCCTCTCATGGCGCACCTGCGGCCTTTATCGCTGCACCCGTGATGGATCGCCGGGGCGGCATTCGTGGCGTGATCGCCTTTCAGATGCCGGTGGATCGGATTGACGCGATCACCACGCGCCCCACGGGCCTCGGACGGACAGGGGACGCCTATCTCGTCGGCGAAGACCTGTTCCTGCGTTCTGATCCGATCCACGGCGAAGGACAGCGAATCCTTGAGGCGAAGGTTGAAAACGACTCCGCCAAACGCGCCGTGTCGGGTGACATCGGTGTGCTCCGCGAAGAAAAGTTACTCTTCGGCGGTGGCTCTCATGAACACCTCGCCGCCTATTATCCGATCTCCTATCATGGCGTGACTTGGGGGTTGATCGCCGAGCAAACGATCGAAGAAATTCTCGAACCCGCCTCTGCGCTCGCCAAAACGATGGCCTGGCAGGGGCTCCTGATGATCGCCATCGTTGCGGGCATCGCTTATCTGATCGCCCGCGCAATTTCCCGCCCGCTCACTCGGGTCGAAGGCGCCATGCGGCAAGTGTCCGAGGGCAACTACGCCGTCGACGTTCCGGGCGTCGACCGGCGCGATGAAATCGGCCAGATTGCGATTGCGCTCAATGATTTCCGCCATGCTCTCGGGCGCGCAGAAAAGGCGACGCAGGATGGGTTGTTCAAAGGCGCCGCCTTTGAAGGTTCCTCGGCGGCCCTGATGATGATCGACCGCGATTTCACCATCACCTACATCAACGCCGCCGCACAGGAGTTGATGATCGACCATCAACAGAGTTTCGAGTCCCTGCTTGGGCAATTCGATGCCGAAAACATCGTTGGCAAGAACATTGATATTTTCCATCGCGAGCCTGAGCGCGTCCGCGCCATGTTGATGGACCCGGACAAAATGCCGTTCTCGACGGATATGAAGGTCGGCGAAGTGCATTTTGCGCTCGACGTGAACGCGGTGTGGGATCTGGATGGCCAGCAAATCGGCTGCGTCATGGAGTGGAAGGACGTGACAGACATCCGCACCAATGAGGCCGTGATTTCCGCTCTCGACGACATTCAGGCCAAGGCGGAATTCGGCGTCGAAGGTGACATTCGCAAAGCAAATACGAACTTCTCCGAGATGCTCGGGCTGCAGCCGGATGAGTTGATCGGTCAAAGCGTCGAAAGCATCTTCAATTTCGATCCTGAGCTCGCCAAGGAGCGTGGGCCAGTGTGGCAACGCCTGCTCGATGGGCAAAGCATCAATGGCCGGTTCAAACTTTTTGACAAGTCCGGCAGTATTTCCATCCTCGATGGGACATTCAGCCCGGTGAAAGATGCCGCAGGTCGCCCGTTCCGTATCGTGCTTTTGGGCACCAACGTCACAGAAAATCAGGCCGCTTTGGATGCCGCTGAGGCTGAGCGTACGCGGATGAAGGCAGAACAGGATCAGGTCGTGGACGGTCTGCGTGTGGGCCTTAAAAAACTTGCCCAGGGCGATTTGACCTCCCGGATTGAGGAGACGTTTGCGGCGGAATACGAAACCCTCCGCGGCGATTTCAACCAGGCCATCGAGAACCTCATGGGCGCCATGCGCAATGTCGTCGAAAACTCCGACATGATCCGGGGCGAGGCTGCCGAGATTTCGAATGCCGCAGACGACCTGTCACGCCGGACCGAAAAACAGGCTGCGACCCTTGAGGAAACTGCGACGGCGTTGGATGAATTGACCTCTTCGGTGCGCTCTGCCGCAGACGGGGCGAAACAGGCCTCTGAAATGGTCGAAACCGCGAAAGCCAATGCGGAAGCCTCTGGGAAAGTTGTGCAAGAAGCGGTTGAGGCCATGGGGCAGATCGAGAGCTCGTCGAACCAGATCTCGAAAATCACCTCGGTCATCGACGATATTGCTTTCCAAACCAACCTTTTGGCGCTCAATGCGGGTGTAGAGGCCGCGCGCGCCGGTGAAGCCGGACGAGGCTTTGCCGTGGTTGCCTCTGAGGTCCGGGCATTGGCGCAGCGCTCTTCGGAAGCGGCCCGCGAGATCAATGATCTGATCTCCAAATCGGGCACGCTCGTGAAGCGTGGCGTCGGCCTCGTCGGCGAAACCGGGGAAGCCTTGCGCGGGATCGTATCTTCTGTGTCGGATATTTCCCACAACGTCTCTGAAATAGCGATTTCGTCGCGTGAACAGTCCTCTGGCCTCGCCGAGATCAATGCGGCCGTGAACCAACTGGATCAGGTGACACAACAGAACGCGGCGATGTTTGAGCAAACGACGGCAGCAAGTCATGCGCTGACCCGTGAGGCCGAAAATCTCAATGTCACCACATCGCGCTTCTCTATTGGCGTGGCGACGAAACCCAGTGGCACCGTTGTGCACACCGCCGAATTTGCCAAGCCAAGCGTCGGGACTGTCGCGCCGACACGACCTGTCGAGACAGCTAAAATGGCGGTGAACGCCGCCCCGATGCCACCAGCCGCCTCCCCGGAAGATGACTGGGAAGATTTTTGAGACCCTCCATGTCTTTTGAGGGCTGACCATTCTGATAGACGAATTGCGGGAGAAGAGTTTGCGACAGTTACGCGTATTGATCGTCGATGACTCGCTCACCATGCGGCGGTTGATCCGATCGATCTTGGAGCGAGACCCACGTCTTGAGGTGGTAGCCGAGGCAGGCACCGCGCGCGAAGCCCGCGATGCCGTCAATGCGGTTCGTCCAGACGTCATGACCTTGGATGTGGAAATGCCCAACATGAGTGGGTTGGAGTTTCTCAAGCGGCTCATGAAACACCGCCCGATGCCGGTGGTGATGGTGTCCACCCTGACCCGAAAGGGCAGCGATGTGGCCGTCGAGGCCCTTGCGTTCGGGGCCGTCGATTGTGTGGAAAAGCCGAGGCTGGGCCGTCATCCGGACGAGGGGTTTAGCCAGCTGGCGGAAACCGTCGTGTTGGCGGGAAATGCCCGGGTGAACATGCCGCGCCCGACCCGAGCCGCGGTCAGACCCACACAAGACCGTCGTTTTAAACGCATGTGTATGATCGGGGGATCGACAGGCGCCGTAGATGCCATCGAGCGTATTTTGCTCAGTTTTCCAGATAATTGCCCGCCGACCTTGATCACACAGCACATGCCTGAACCCTTTCTCGCGAGTTTCGCCGCGCGCCTCAATCCACTTGTTGCCCCGCGCGTGAGCCTCGCCAAAGAAGGCACGCCGCTTCGAACCGGAGAGGTCTACATCGCGCCGGGTGGGGCCTATCACCTCAATCTGACGGGGGCGACGGAGCCAACGGTGACGCTGCACGATGGGCCGCCTGTTTCGGGCCATCGTCCTTCGGTCGACTCGATGTTTCTCTCCGCGCACCATCTCGCGCCGCGACTTGTGGCCTGTCTGTTGACGGGGATGGGACGTGACGGCGCCGAGGGGATGCGCGCGTTGCGTGCGGCGGGGGCAAAGACCCTGGGCCAGAGCAAAGAGACCTGCGTGGTGTTCGGTATGCCGCGCGTCGCCGGCGAATTGGGCGGCATCGAAAAATGGGCCGACCTGGATGAATTTGGCGAAGAAGCCCTGCGTCTGTGCGAAGTTCCGGTCGGGGCACGCGTATGACGTCAACGATTTCACACAAGAGCGCGACAGGCCGCCGGACCTATATCGCGCAGGGGGAATTCGCGATTTCTGCCTCCGAAGAGGCCGTGATTTCGACCATTCTTGGCTCATGTGTGGCAACCTGCCTGTGGGATCCCCGCGCAAATCTCGGCGGAATGAACCACTTTCTCCTTCCTGAGGGCCCGTCCTCGCGCAGCGACGTCAGCTCTTTTGGGGTGAACGCCATGGAGCTTTTGATCAACGCGCTGATACGGGAAGGTGCGGATAGGTCGCGATTGCGCGCCAAGGTTTTTGGCGGCGCCGAGATGTACAGAGGCTTGACGAGAGCTGGCTCTGAGAACGGCAGTTTCGTCATGTCGTACCTCAAACGGGAGGGAATCGCCTGCGACGCTCAAAGCCTTGGTGGTACGCGTGCCCGCAGGGTGGAGTTTTGCCCGGCCACGGGCTTTGCACGTCAGAAATTGGTTGAGGACACACAGCTGAATGAGCGGTTGCCTGCAATTGATCTCGGCCATGATCTTGAGCTTTTCTGAGCTCAATGTGTCAGATATTTAATGAATTTTATGAGGGGCTTATTTCTGGTGATAAGCCTGCGGTAGGGATGCAAGCACCAGCGGCCCGAAGCGCAGAGATGCTCGAAATCTCTGATGTTTTTTCATTTTGCGTGGGTCGGCTTTGGACGCGCCCCCAGTGTGTTCAGGTTTAACACTTCTTGCTTTGAGAAAAAAGAAAACGGGCCGGATCAAAACCAGGCAATCTCCCCAGAGTCATCCTCCGAGAGCGCGAAAGGCGCATCGATATTGTCGAAAAGTTTGTGAGACAAGTGGCGCAGACGGATCACGTCGCTCAGTGGCGCAATCCGAACGTATTTGTCGTCACATTGTGTTGCCAAATGCCCCATGACGCGCTGTAGGTCGTCGATCGTTTGGTGCAAGCGATCGATGGCTTGCAAGCTTCGTTGCACAGCAGGCGAGAGGTTCTTGGCCTCAGAGAGCGTTGGTCCCAGAGCAATCTGAACTTCGGCCGCCAGCATCACCAGAACGAGCATTTCGTCCTGAATGCGTTTGTTGAGCGTATTCAGGGAAATGGTCCCAGCACTCTCCGGGATTTCCGAATCTTCCAGATGTGCATCGGTCGACATCACAGCTTCCCGACAATGGCTTCGATCGCACCCCGAAGTCCGGCGGGATCAAACGGCTTTTTCAGAAAGTTGTTCATGCCCAGGCGCTTGCCCATGTCGATGATCTCGCGGTCTGCACGCCCTGTGATGAGGAGAAACCCCACGCCACGTGTGGGGCCGTTCGACCGCAACGCATGAAGGAGCTGAAGCCCGTCCATTCCGGGCATGTTGTAGTCTGAAATCACCAGATGGACAGGAAATGCGCCCAGTTTTTGCAGGGCTGACGGGCCATCGGCTGCGCTCGCGACATTGCGAATGCCGAATGAGTCGAGCGCGTTTGTGATAAGGCCCCGGCTCGTCGACATATCATCGACCACCATGACACGGAGTTGATCTCGAAGGGCCATTAGACTGATCCTTTGAATGCGTTGCTGTGAGCGTCTTTTGAGGACGCATGTGTGTAGTTGGGCAGTTCAGTCTTGTTCTTCGAACGATAGGTTGTCACGCCAGCGCTTTGAAAAAGCGGGGTCACTTGGTCGTTGAGGCGCTCTGAATGCCCCAGCATCAGCCACCCGCCAGTTTCCAGAATGTTATGGAAACGATGATACAAATTCGTCTGTGTGACCTCGTTGAAGTAGATGACGACGTTGCGGCAGAAAATCAGGTCGAATTTGCCCTTCATCGGCCAGTCGGAATGCAGATTGAGTTGCCGAAAGGCGACAAGATCCTTGAGCGCGTCATTGATCGTCAAAACGGTCCCGGTCTCGTCCTCTGTTTGGCGGAAGTATTTCGCCACGGTCGTGTCCGTCAGGCCAGTGGTCAGGGAACCGACGTACTGGCCCGCGCGGGCATGGGCGATGACTTCGGGATCGATGTCTGTCGCAAGGATCTTAAAGTCCTTTTTGGCAAGGCCTGGGAAGTTTTCCAAAAGGGTCATCGCGATGGAATAGGGTTCTTGTCCATTCGAACAACCGGCCGACCAAATGCGGGCTTTGCCACCGGCCGCCAGTTTTTTCTCCAAGTGAGGGAAAACGGTGTTTGTCAGGTAGTCGAAATGGTGATTTTCCCGAAAGAAATGCGACACATTCGTGGTCAGCGACGAAATGAAGTTTTCCATTTCGATGTCCTTGGCAGGCCCGTCGAGATAATCCAGATAGTCCTGAAAACGCTCGATTTTCAAAGTTCTCAGGCGGCGTGTGAGCCGGGATTTCACCATGGAGACTTTCGACGGCGACAAGACGATCCCGGCTTCGCGCTCCGCGATTTTCGCGATGCGGGCAAAGACGGCGTCTGAAATTGAGCTTTCGATTCTGAGCTGGCCTGTCATGGCGGGACTTTCGATCAAGCGGCTTCTTCCCCTTGGGGGGGCATGACCGCATCCAGATCGAGAATGCGGATCATGCGGCCATCGACAATGGTGAGGGCGGAGACAAAGGTGCGGGCGTCATCGGCGGCGAGGTCGGGTGGCGGCTGCATGTCGTCAGAGGGGATGGCGAGGATGTCGGAAACGGCATCGACCATGAGACCGGCGGTGCGTCCGCCGAGGTCCACGACGATGATCACATTGCGCGCCGTGTCTTCGCCGGAATTCAGATCGAGGCGGGCGGCCAGATCGATGATCGGCAAGACGGTGCCGCGCAGGTTGATCACGCCTTTGATAAAGGGCGGCGCGTGCGGCAGAGAGGTCGCCTTGGCCGAACCGCGAATTTCACGCACGGACATGATGTCCACGGAATAGTCTTGGCCACCAACACGGAAGGACAAGAGTTCGATCGAAGACGAGTCGGTCTGTTTTTCAGGGTCGTTCATGGTCTTATCCTGCGAGAGCTGATTGGGGTTTGCGGGTGCGGGTGCGCCCGCTTGCCTGACTGACGAGATCGGTGGGATCGAGGATCAGGGCGATTTGCCCGTCCCCGAGAATGGTGGCGGCGGCGATACCGGGGACGCGGCCATAGCTACCTTCGAGACCTTTGATGACCACCTGTCGTTGGTCCTCGATGGCGTCGACGGCGAGGGCGGCGCGGTTGCCGTCTTCTTGGCCGATCAAGAGGACGATTCCGCCAACATAGCTGTCTTCTGGCGGGCGGTAGCCCAACTCGGCGCCGAGATCGAGAAGGGGCACAAAGCCGCCGCGAATCTGGACCACATGGGTTTCCGGGCCGAGCTGTTTCAGGTCTTCGTCGGTGAGCGTGAGGGTCTCCAAAATGGCATTCAGCGGCACCACGAGGGTTTCGCCCGCGACGCCTACGACCATGCCGTCGAGCACCGCCAAGGTGAGGGGAAGGGAGATCGAAAACGTCGTGCCCTTGCCCTCGACAGAGGTGATACTGATCCGGCCGCCGAGGGCCTGAATGGAGCTTTTCACCACATCCATGCCGACACCGCGCCCGGAGAGGTTCGAGACCTCTTTCGCGGTCGAAAACCCAGGGAGGAACAAGAGGTTGTCGATGTCACTCTCTGAGAGCTGTGCATCATGGGCGATCAGGCCATTTTCAATCGCCTTGGCTTTGACGCGCTCCCGATTGATCCCGGCGCCGTCGTCGGACACCTCGATCACGATGCGGCCCGAGCGATGTTGTGCGCTCAGGGTGACATGACCCTCGCGGGATTTGCCGTTTTCGATCCGCGTTTGGGGCGTTTCCAGGCCATGATCGACGGCATTGCGGATCATATGGGTGAGGGGGTCGGCCAAGCGCTCGATCACGGTTTTGTCGACCTCGGTGTTTTCGCCATCGGTGTGAAGGCGCACTTCCTTGCCGACTGAGGCGGAGGATTCGCGGACGATGCGGCCCATGCGCTGGAACAGGGATTTAATTGGTTGAGCGCGGATCATCATCACGGATTCCTGAATGTCTCTCGTGAGTTGCAGGAATTCTTCGAGGCCAGTCGAGACCGGGGAATTCGGCGGGAGGCCAGCCTCAGTGACGGATTGGCTGAGCATCGCTTGGTTGATCACGAGCTCACCGACCAGATTGACGAGGCGGTCGATGCGTTCGAGATCCACGCGTACGGTTGCGCGGGGCTGGGTCGGCGTGCCGGCGGATTTGACGGTCGCGGGCGCGGCAGGGGGCTCTTTCACCGGGAGGATGGCTTTCGGCGCGACGTCTGGGACGGACAGCTGCGCCTCTTGGATTGGCTCCGGCGCGATCTGGGGAGGCGGTGCGACGCTTTGGGCGATACTCTGAGGCGCTTCTGGGAGCTCAAGAGGTGGGGCGAGCGGCTTAGGGGTTTCGCTCGACGTGCCTGCAATCGGCGTGAGGGTCAGAAGGCAGAGGCCATCCACGAATTCGAAGACGTCGCGGACGGCTTGCTCAGACTCTTCGGTATGGACCGTCAGCGTCCAGGCGAGCCAGCCGTGATCCGGGTCCAGTCGGTCGAGATCGGGCAGAGCAGAGGTGTCGCAATGGACCGTGAGATCGCCCAGATCGCGGAGCGCACGGAACAGATAGAGGGGTTCATTTCCCGAGGTGTAGAGCGCGTTTTCCGGTTTGAAGCGCACGACAAAGCCCTTGGCTGCGGGCATCTGTACCGCTTGCTCCGCGACGTCGCTCATCTCTGGCATGGAAAGCGCCTCGATTTCCGCGCCGATGGGCGGCACATCGGAGAGGTCGGGGAGGTCGGAGGACAAATCGGGAAGGCCCCCGCCGGAGAGGTCGCCGAAATCCAGAGACAGGGTCGCGGGCGTGAAATCGAGTTCTTCTTCCTCTTCGTCTTCGATGCCGACCAGTTTTTCGAGCGAACTCAGAACCGGCGCGGTGGCCTCCTCGGACATGGCCTCATCATCGCGGGCGGCGCGCACGAGGTCGCCGAGAAGATCGGCGCAGGCGAAAAAGAGGCGGATGGCTTCCGCATCGGGGTGAAATTTCCCGGACCGCACCTCATCCATGGCCGTCTCAAACCGGTGGGCGAAATGCACGAGATCGTCCAGACCGAAGGCTCCGGCACCGCCTTTGATCGAGTGTACGGCACGAAAGACGATGTTGATCGTCTCCGAGTCCGTGTCACCATCTTCCATCATCTGAAGGCCGTCTTGCAGGCTTTCGAGAAGTTCCTCACATTCGATAAAGAAGGAGGCGCGGATTTCTGCCATCGGGTCGGACATGAGAACCTCTTAACCAGCCACCATTTGGAGGGCTTTCACGAGTTTGGCGGGGTCGAACGGTTTGACGATCCAGCCGGTGGCCCCGGCGGAGCGGGCCTTGGCCTTGAGCTCATCGGCGCTTTCCGTGGTCAGAACGAGGATGGGGATACGGCTCCATTTTTCCTCCGAGCGCACCGCGTCGATAAAGCCGAAGCCATCCATGCGCGGCATATTGATGTCGGTGATGATCACGTCGGGTTCGATGCCGTCGAGCACCTCCAACCCGTGAATGCCGTCTTCTGCGAGATGGGCGGTAAAGCCCGCCGAGGAGAGGGCGAGATTGAGCATATCGCGCATCGTGCGGCTGTCATCGACAGCGAGAACTTCCAAACTCATGTCCACGTCTCCGGTTGAGTCAGGGTTTCGGGAGTAAAGCCAAAGAGGCCGAGCATATCGACGCAGCTGTCAGACGCATTGCTCAGGACGGTCGTTTTGCCCTCAGCCGCGCGGTGTTTCACGCTGGCAAGGATGACCTGGAGGGGAAGGGTGCCGATGTGGCGCACCTGACTCGCGTCAATGACGAGATGATCGTCAGAGATCGCTTTGAACTCTGCAAAGAGCGGCGCGACGGATTGGTAATCCAACCGGTCATGGAGATGCACTTGGGTTGTCATTGGCACCCCCGGATTCGGCGACAGAGAGAAGACATCTCAAAATTTCCTTACAACTGCGGTCACTCAGGACTGTGTAAGGGCCGGGGAGTTAAGACGAGGTTACGGCGCGCAAAGTTTCTGTCGCGCGCCTGTCTTTGTGTGAGGTTTTGGAGCTGTCTTGCCGCGATCTCTGGCCTGATTTCAGGCTTGATCTCGGGCCAGAGAGATCACGGATAGAGCGAGATCAGGGGTAGAGCCTGTCGAGATGGCTTGCGCAGCCCGTCAACGCGGCGAAATCATCGTCGATCACAGAGACGGAAAAGTTCTTCATAAAGCCCGCAAAACGGCCCTTGTCGCGGAAGGCATCGACGAAATTGAACCGCTCGAGATAGGGCGTGATGTGCCGCGCAACACCGCCGACGAGAAAGACGCCGCCAAAGGGCAGCTGGACGAGGGAAAGATTGCCGACCACCGTGCCGAGGATTTTGACAAAGAGACGCGCGGCTTCGATCGCACGCGGGTCATCCTCGGCCTCCACAGAGGCCATGATCTCGGCGGCGGATTTCTCATGCGGTGTGCCCGCTTGGGTGCCCAAGAACAGATAGACGCGTTCAAGCCCACGGCCCGAAAGGACGTCCTCTACCGCCGGAAACCCATGGGCGGTTTCCACGAATTTACAGAGCGCAAGCTCCTGCTCATTGCGGATCGGCAAGTTGGCGTGGCCGCATTCCGAGGGGGCGACAAAGCGGCCTTTCTCGGTCTGAAACACGGGCGCAGCATTGAAGCCCGTGCCGACGCCGACGACAAGGCGCACGGCGTGGGGGGAGGCCTCTGGCGCGTCGAGGATCCGGATGACGTTCTCGTCCTTCAGGTAGCCGAGGGCGTGACCCTGCGCCTGAAGATCGTTGAGGATCGCGACATGTTCCGCCTGGGCCGCGCGGCGGAGCGTGTCCTTGTCGATGGTCCAGTCGAGATTGGTCATCGTTCCGACGCCGTCTCGCACAGGGCCGGCCACGGCGACACAGGCGCCTTTGCAATCCACGCCGCCCTCTTCCTCAATATATTGTCGCAAAACGGTTTCAAGACCGGGGAATTTACGGTTGGAATATTTGCGGATCGTCTCCGGGAGCAGGCGCACCCCTTCGGCCAGCGCAACACGGGTGTTGGTGCCTCCGATGTCGGCGACGAGGGTCAGGGTATTGGCGGGATGCGTGGTCATGGCTTAGCTCCGGTCTAAAAGCTCTTTCAGCATGTGATAGGATGCTTTGGGGGTGCGTTTCAATGTCTCAAAATCGACATGGATGATTCCGAAGCGGCGTTCATAGCCAAAGGCCCACTCATAGTTGTCCAAAAGCGACCAATAGAAGAAACCCTGTAGATTGACGCCTTGCGCAATGGCCCGCTGCATGGCGGCCATGTGGTCGCGGATATAGGCGCAGCGTTCCGGGTCCGTCACCACGCCGTTTTTGACGTGATCGTCCCAAGCCATGCCGTTTTCCGTCACCACGATAGGAAGGTCTCCGACGTATTTTTCCTTGAGCCGCAGGAGAAGGGCCTCAAGTCCCTCCGGGCAGATCTCCCAGCCCATTTGCGTGGTGGCGAGATGGCCTTGCGCGGGTTTGGTGTGGGGCCAGGGCGAGGTGGCGTCATGGGCGACGAGTTGGCGGAAGTAATAGTTGACGCCGAGCCAGTCGATGGGCTGTGAAATCGCGGCCATGTCGTCTTGCCACCCTTCGGGCAGATGCGGCTCAAGTCCCTCCAAAGCCTCCGTCGGGTAGCGCCCCTTGGACACGGCCTCGATGAACCAGCGGTTGTTGGTGGCATCTTGGGTGGTTGCGGCGGTGATGTCCTTGGGATCGTCGCTCGCGGGTTGGGTGTGTTCAAAATTGATCACGATGCCGAGGTTCTTGCGGTCTCTGGCGCGCAGGCGGGTCATCGCCTCGCCATGGGCCTTGAGCACGTGGTGCATGGAGCGGGCCGCCGCGCGGATGTTGCGCAGACCGGGCGCGTGGTGACCGAGCATGTGTGAGAGATAGGACACGCACCACGGCTCGTTGATGGTCGCAGAGCTCGCCACCCGGTCGCCGATCCGCGCGTCGATCGCCTCGACGAAATCGCCGAACCAGAGATGCACATCGGGATGGGTCCAGCCGCCGAGATCGGAGAGGGCGGAGGGCAGCTCCCAATGATAGAGCGTGGCGTGGGGCTCCAGACCGCGCTCCAGAATGGCGTCGATCAGCCGGTCGTAATAGTCGAGCCCCTCGGGATTTACCGCACCGCGCCCCTCGGGCATGACCCGCGCCCAGCTTGTGGAAAAGCGGTAGGCGTCGAAATTCCCGGCTTTCAACAGGTCCATGTCTTCGCCGTAGCGGTGGTATTGGTCACAGGCCACGGCGCCGTCTTCGGCGCGGAGAACATTGCCGGGGGTCGCGGCAAAGCTGTCCCAGTGACAGGGGCCTGCGCCACCGAAGCTGTGGCCTTCAACCTGATAGGCGGCGGTGGCGGCGCCAAAGGTGAAGCCCTCTGGAAAGTCGGCGCGGGTGAGACGTGGTGCGTCTGGCATGGGGTGTCTCCTCAGTGTCACGGCTCCCACGGTTTGTCGGGGGCGGCGATGTGTCGGGGGGCGGCGCGTGGCGCCGGACAGTCCCCTCAGTATATGAAGCGGTCAGGCGGCTCGGCAAGGCCAAAGCGCTTTGAAAAATGTGCCGCGATGCAGCATCTCGAATGCGGCGCTGCGGCGGTCTCGAAAACAGCAGATGTGAGGGGGGAGCTGGCCTCGGGCGGATCAGCCGCGCGGGGCGGGGCCGGTTGTGCCGCCGATAATCAGATCCGTGTCGAGCAGCACGTGCTGAGGCGGGCTGTCGGGATTCGCGATCCTCTGCATGAGAATTTCTGCACAGGTTCGCCCGGCCAAACGGACCGACGACCTGGTCGCGGTGTAGATCGGCTCGGAGGTTCCGTTGCGGACATAAGAGAGGTCGTCATCATGCACGATGAGTGACACGTCTTTGCCGACTTTGAGCTCCGCCTCATCCAAAGCGCGGCGCACGCCGAGACCGATGATAATGGACGAGACAAGAAAGGCGGTGGGTGGCTCGGGCAGGGTGAGGCACTGTCGCGTCGCCGCGTAACCGTACATTTCCGTCATTTCGCCACTGTGGTGGAGCGCTTTGTCCTCGGAAATTCCAATGTCTTTCAGGGCTTTGAGGTAGCCTTCATGGCGTTTTATGGCAAAATCCATATGCTCCAGGCCATTCAAAAGCGCGATGCGGCGATGGCCGAGGTCGGTCAAAAACCGGGTCGCGCGCTCAAAGGCGCGGCGGCTGTCCATGTCGACCCAGGAATAGCTGTCCGTGCCCACATCGCCCGACCGGCCATGCACCACAAAGGGCATGCCGATCTTGGTCAAAAGCGCGATGCGCGAGTCATTTTCGCGCGGACCATGCACGATCACCCCGTCGACGGAGCCTTTCGCGGCGATTTTGCGGTAGGCTTCCGCCTCGTCTTGATCCGGCACAACCGTCAGTAACATGTCATAATTGTTGCGAGAATAGACCTCTGACGCGCCAGCAATAAAATCCGCAAAGACCGGATTCACCATCTCGTGCTCTTTTGAGAGTGGAATCACATGGCCGACCATATGGGTGCGCCCGGTGGCCAGACCTCTGGCGCGGGTGTTCGGAGTGTAGTGGTGTTTTCGCGCCGCTGCGATCACCTTTTCCCGCGTGGATTCAGAGACTTCCGGGTATCCGTTCAGCGCACGGGAGACCGTTGTTTGGGACAGGCCGAGAAGGTCGGAGAGTTCTTTCAGGTTCATGGCGGCGCGGGGTCTTTCTTGCGATCTTTTCTCAACCTATGCCCAATTTGGGCGATGTGGAAAGGGATCATCGCCGCTTTTCATTGTGCGAAAATGAAGGCACTTGGCATGGTGCGAGACTTGGTGCGGGGCGGGCCTAACGTCTGGAATTTGCATCAGAACCGTCTATCTCATGTGAACTGGCCGTCTCAAACGCAAAGCGGGAACCCTACGGAAGCCTGCCGGATGTTTGATGCTTGTCATTGACAGAACAGATGGGATGTGAGCAGGTTGATACATATCAAAGCGCTTTGAGGAATTGTGAGAACAGTTGATTTTCACAAGATGAGGTCTAAGCTTTTCCTCAGCCTGAGTTTGGATATGAAACTGGGAGGTTTTACATGAAAAAGACACTTATGACGGGAGCGGCAACCCTGGCGCTCGTGGCTGGCGCCGCGCAGGCCCAGGATCTCACCATCGCGGGGCCGTGGATCGGCAATGACCAGGCGATGGTCGAAAAGGTGCTCGCCGTCTTTGAAGAGCAATCCGGGCTCGACGTGGCCTACGTTGGCTCCGACAGCTTTGAGCAACAGATCATGATCGACGCCGAAGCGGGCTCTGCCCCGAACATCGCCGTCTTCCCGCAGCCGGGTCTCGCGGCCGATATGGCCAAGCGCGGCTTCCTCACCCCGCTGGTCGATGGTACGGATGCCTGGCTCGAAGAGAACTATGCCGCAGGCGAAAGCTGGTCCGCACTCGGCACCTATACCGGGCAGGACGGCGCGGATCACCTCTATGGCTTCCCCTACAAAATCGACGTGAAATCGCTGGTTTGGTACGTGCCGGAGAACTTCGAGGATGCGGGCTATGAGGTGCCGCAGACCATGGAAGAGCTGAAAGCGCTCACCGATCAGATCGTTGCCGACGGGGAAACGCCGTGGTGTATCGGGCTTGGCTCCGGCGGTGCGACCGGCTGGCCAGCGACAGACTGGGTGGAGGACATGATGCTCCGCACCCAATCGCCGGAGGTCTATGACCAATGGGTGACCAATGAGATTCCGTTCGACGACCCGCGTGTCGTTGAGGCGATTGAGGAGTTCGGCTGGTTTGCCCGCAATGACGCCTATGTTTCGGGCGGCGCGAATGCCGTGGCCTCGACCGACTTCCGTGACAGCCCGAAAGGTCTCTTCTCGGTGCCGCCGCAGTGCTACATGCACCGGATGGCGTCCTTCATCCCGGCCTTCTTCCCGGAAGGCACCATGCTGGGCGAGGATGCGGACTTCTTCTATTTCCCGGCCTATGAGGGCAAAGACCTCGGTCAGCCGGTTCTCGGCGCGGGCACCATCTGGGCGATCACCAACGACAGCCCGGCGGCGCATCAGTTCATCGAATTCCTGAAGACAACGGATGCGCATGAGGCGTGGATGGCCCAGAAAGGCTTCCTGACCCCGTATAAAGCCGTGGACACAGAGGTTTTCTCTGACCCGACGCTGAAGAAAATGAACGAAATTCTGCTCAACGCGACGACCTTCCGGTTTGATGGTTCCGACCTGATGCCGGGTGCCGTGGGCGCAGGCTCGTTCTGGACCGGTATGGTGGATTACGCCGGTGGCAAAGACGCCGCAGAGGTGGCCGCGGAGATCCAGCAGAGCTGGGACGCGATCAAGTAAGCGTTTGATCCATAAAATTTTTCCTCTTGGCCTGTAAGAATGGGCCGGGAGGATCGCGCAGTTAAGGGCCCACCCGATGCGCAACAACCACCGCGCATAAGGGACAAGGGACATCCGTGTCCCACAAAGGGGAGGAAGGGACATCATGCATCCGGCACTTCAGGGAGTTTTGACCATCGCCATCGGGGTGGGCGCCTGTATCGCCTATTTCTACGGCTCCAATGTGTTTCTGGATAAAGTGTTGTTCCCGGCGCGGGGGCCGCATGCCGGACGCAATATCAACCGGGCGAATATGATCCGGCCCTGGCTCTTTCTCTTTCCCGCTCTCTTTGCTTTGGGCCTCTATCTGGCCTATCCGGTGTTCGAGACGCTCCGCTTGTCTGTGACGGACCGTGATCAGGGCGGCGCTTTCGTCGGTCTGGCGAATTACAGCCAGATGATGGACGATCCGAAATTCTGGGAAGCGATGCGCAATAATGCGCTCTGGCTTCTCGTTGTGCCAGCCGCCTCGACCGCACTTGGCCTCATGGTCGCGCAATTGACCGACCGCATCCGCTGGGGCGCTATCGCGAAATCCTTGATCTTTATGCCGATGGCGATTTCGTTCGTTGGTGCGGCGGTGATCTGGAAGCTGGTCTATGACGCCCGTCCGGCAGGCACGGAACAGATCGGCATTCTGAACGCGATTTACCTCGGCCTCGGCGGCACGGAGCCGCACACATGGCTGACCATTCCGTTCTGGAACAACTTTTTCCTCATGGTCGTGCTGATCTGGATTCAGACCGGCTTTGCCATGGTGATCTTGTCAGCGGCCCTCAGAGGCGTGCCGGAAGAAACCATCGAGGCGGCCATTGTCGACGGCGCCAATCCGTTTCAGATTTTCTTTAAAATCAAAGTGCCGCAGATCATGGGCACCATCGTTGTCGTCTGGACCACGATCACCATCGTCGTGTTGAAAATCTTTGACATCGTGTTCGCCATGACCAACGGGCAATGGGAGACGCAGGTCTTGGCCAATTACATGTACGACAAGCTGTTCCGCGCCAATGACTGGGGCGTGGGGTCGGCGTCGGCCATGGTGATCATGCTCTTGGTGACGCCCATCCTTGTGTGGAACGTCTACAACGCACGCAAAGAGATGAAGTGAGGGCAGGGGACATGGACAATATCGCAGGAAAAAAACCCGCTCTCATCTGGCTCACGCATCTCTCCGTGGCCGCACTCGTCATATTGTGGCTTTTGCCGACCTTCGGGCTTTTCATCTCGTCGTTCCGGACGGCAGACCAAATCTCCACCTCCGGGTGGTGGAAGGCACTGTTTCCGCAAGAGATCAACACCATGATCCGCACCTCGGCACCGGAGACCCAGCAACAGATCGACGGGGCCTATGTGATCGAGGGCAACCTCTTTGAGCAAAGCGGACAGGCCGTGGGCGAAATTTCCGTCTGGGGCACGTCATCTCGGGAGACTGATGCGTATCAAGCGGGTGAAACCGCCGACATGGGCGCGGACGGGCGTCTGACCGTTCTGGCGAATGGTGACTATACGCTCGTGAATGAGACGGAATTCTCTGGTTCTCGTGGGGAACGCGTGTTTCTGACGACGAAAACGCCGCCGAGTTTCTCACTCAACAACTACCGCACGGTGCTGTTTTCCGGACAAACCACCGACAATATGGCAAAGGCTTTTTTCAACACGCTGACGGTGACGATTCCGGCGACGGTCATTCCGATCCTGATCGCGGCCTTTGCGGCCTATGCGCTGGCGTGGATGGATTTTCCGGGGCGCGCGTTGCTCATTGCCGTCATCGTCGGCCTGTTGGTCGTGCCGCTGCAACTGGCGCTGATCCCGCTTTTGAAACTCCACCTCGCGATTGGCATCGGCAAGGGTTATTTAGGCGTCTGGCTGGCGCATACCGGCTTTGGCTTGCCCTTGGCGATCTATCTGTTGCGCAACTACATGGTGGGCCTCCCCAAGGACATCATTGAAAACGCCCGCGTCGACGGGGCGACGGATTTCCAGATTTTCGTCAAAATCATCCTGCCGCTGTCCTTCCCGGCGCTTGCGTCTTTCGCGATCTTTCAGTTCCTTTGGACGTGGAACGACCTCCTGGTGGCGCTTGTGTTCCTGATCGACAGTTCGGGGGAAACCACCGTGATGACGCGTCAGATCGTCGAGCTTTTGGGCACCCGTGGCGGCAATTGGGAAATCCTCGCGACGGCGGCTTTCGTGTCGATTTCCGTGCCGCTCCTCGTCTTCTTCCTCATGCAGAAATATCTCGTGCGCGGCCTCTTGGCCGGGTCTGTCAAATAAGACATGCGACATAACCAAAGAGCATAATATGAACGTACCTTCCTCCTCCCCGCTGAAACCCTTTACCCGCGAAAAAGACTGGTGGCGTGGCGCTGTCATCTATCAGATCTATCCGCGCTCGTTCCAGGACAGCAATGGTGACGGGGTGGGCGATCTTTTGGGCATCGTGCATCGTTTGCCCTATATCGCCTCTCTCGGTGTCGATGCGATCTGGATTTCGCCGTTCTTTACCTCACCGATGAAGGACTTTGGCTACGACGTCTCGGATTACTGCGATGTCGATCCGATGTTCGGCACTTTGGCGGATTTCGATGCGGTGATCGACACGGCGCATAGCCTCGGGATCAAGGTCCTGATCGACCTCGTCTTGAGCCATACATCTGACCAACACCCATGGTTCGTCGAGAGCCGTGAGGACAGGACCAACCCGAAAGCCAACTGGTATGTTTGGGCCGATGCGAAACCCGATGGGACGCCGCCCAACAACTGGCTGTCGATTTTCGGTGGTTCGGCCTGGCAATGGGATGCAGGCCGGTTGCAATATTATCTGCACAACTTCCTCACGGAACAGCCGGACCTGAACTTCCACGAACCGGAGGTGCAAGACGCGCTTTTGGATGTGGTGCGGTTCTGGCTGGATCGCGGCGTGGACGGCTTCCGCCTCGATACGATCAATTTCTACACGCATGACGCAGAGCTTCGGGACAACCCGCCGCTTCCGCCGGAGGAGCGTTTGGCCAAGACCGCCCCGGCGGTGAACCCCTACACCTGGCAAAACCACATCTACGACAAATCCCGGCCAGAGAACCTTGTGTTCCTGCGCCGTCTGCGCGCCGTGATGGAACCCTACAATGCCGCCGCCGTCGGCGAGGTGGGCGATGACCAGCGCGATCTGGAGATTGTGGGCGAATACACCGCGGGCGATGATCTCATGCATATGTGCTACGCCTTCGATCTCTTGTCCGGAACGACGCCCGGTCCGCAACAGGTCAAGACGATCATGGACAAAGTGGCCGAGGTGGCCTCGGAGGGCTGGGTCTGTTGGGCCTATTCCAACCACGACGTGATCCGCCACATCTCGCGCTGGGAATTGAGCAGCGCGGGCGCACGCGCCTTTACCACGCTGATGATGTGCCTGCGCGGATCGGCCTGTATCTACGAGGGCGAAGAGCTGGGTCTGCCGGAGGCCGAGGTCGCCTATGAGGATTTGCAAGATCCCTACGGGATCAAGTTCTGGCCCGACTTCAAAGGCCGTGATGGCTGTCGCACGCCGATGGTCTGGGATCAAACCCTCCATCATGGCGGTTTTTCCGACAGCGCCCGGACATGGTTGCCGGTCAGCCCGGATCACCTCTCGATGGCGGTCGCGCAATCCGAGGAAGACCCTGGCGCGCTCATCCACCACTATCGCCGCGCCATCGGGTTCCGTCACGCACACAGCGCGCTGAAAACCGGGGAGATGACCGATATGCGTGTCGATGACACCTGTCTGTCGTTTGTGCGCAAGAATGACCGCGAAGAGTTGCTTTGCGTGTTCAACCTCTCTGACCAACCGGCCACTTTGGCCGCGCCAGAGGGCAAATGGCATCACGTCGGCAGCGAATTGAATTCCGCCTCTCCGATGGAAGACGGGAAATTGCATCTCGGGCCGTGGCAGCCCGCATTGATGCTGCGGGAACGCTAAGGCGGATAGGCGAGAGAGGCGAGGGAGAGAGATATGGCTGATCTGAAACTGGAGAACGTCGCCAAAGTGTATGGCGGCAAGGTCGAAGTCCTGAAAGACATCAACCTCGACATCGCGACGGGGGAACTCATCGTCTTTGTCGGGCCGTCCGGCTGTGGTAAATCCACGCTGCTCAGGATGATTGCGGGGCTGGAGAAAATCTCTGGCGGCACCTTGGAAATCGACGGCGAGCGCATGAACGACGTGCCGCCCGCGCAACGCGGCATCGCCATGGTGTTCCAGTCCTACGCGCTCTATCCGCATATGACGGTCTATGACAACATGGCCTTCTCCCTCAAACTCGCCAAGAAATCCAAGGAGGACATCCACGAGGCGGTGATGAAAGCCGCCAATATCCTCCAGCTCGGCGACTATCTCGATCGCCTGCCCAAGGCCCTCTCTGGCGGTCAGCGCCAGCGGGTCGCCATCGGTCTCTGTATCGTGCGCGATCCCAAGGTCTATCTCTTTGACGAACCGCTCTCCAACCTCGACGCGGCGCTCCGTGTCGCGACCCGTCTGGAGATCGCGCAGCTCAAGGAATCCATGCCCGACAGCACCATGATTTACGTGACACATGACCAGGTGGAGGCCATGACTTTGGCCGACCGGATCGTCGTTCTCGCCAACAAAGGCATCGCACAAGTCGGCAGCCCACTTGAGCTATACGAGACGCCCGACAATGAATTCGTCGCGCAGTTTATCGGCTCGCCCTCGATGAACCTCTTGCCCGGCGAGATCATCGAGACCGGCGCGCTGACCAAGGTCAAGCTGGACGGGGAGGGGGTCGCCACCTCCGCCATCCCGACGACAGAGGCCGATATGGGACGGCGGGTGAATGTCGGTGTGCGGCCTGAGGATATGCTGTTGGCCGAGGGGGAGTGCATCCTCGACGGCACCGTCGATGTGGTTGAGGCCCTGGGCGAGGTGACGCTGTTGTATTTCGTCGCCGAGCGCGGCCATGAGCCGCTGATCGCCAAGCTTCCGGGCATCCACGCCGATCTCAAAGGCCAGACCGTGCGCCTCACGGCGGCGCCAGAAAAAGTGCACCTCTTTGCCGACGGGCTGTCCATGCGCGCGCGAGGCTGACCCCCCCCGCGACAACGCGGCACGTGGGAAAAGCTTTCTTCGCGCAGGGTGGGGTGATATTCAGCCTTCAAAATATATGTTTGAAGGCCTGCGCCCATGTCCGATACTCCGCCTCGCATCATGCCGAAACCGTTCAATGCCCCGCCGAAGGGGCTTTGGCGCGCCACGCCGCCTGCGATTTTTCCACCGCTTCTCGGTCTCTTCGGGATCGGGCTCGGCTGGCGCAACGCGGCCAAGAGTTTGCCCGCGCCCGAGTGGATCGGAGAGATGCTCTTGGGGGCGATCTCGCTGTTGTATCTCTTTGCGCTCCTGACCTATCTGGCCAAGATGGCGCGGCGCTTTGGCGTTATCTTTGAGGATGCGAAAATCCTGCCGGGCCGGGCGGGTCTCTCCGCCATGTCGGCCTCCGGCTTTCTCTTTGCTGCTACGATGGTGCCCTATAGCCCCGGTTTCGCGAAAGCGGTGTTGGTGCTGGCGCTCGCGGCCCACGCCTTTGTCGCCTTTGCGATCATCCTCGGCATGGCCCGCGGTCCTGCGGAACAGCGGCGTGTGACGCCCGTTTGGCATCTTTCTTTTGTGGGCTTCATCATCGCACCTCTGGCCGCCGTGCCTTTGGGGTGGGTTGGCCTGTCTCAGATGATTTTTGCGACGACCCTGCCGATTGCCGCCGCGATTTGGATCATCTCCGCGATGCAATTTGCCAAATCCGACGTGCCGCCGCCGCTCCGGCCGCTCTTGGCGATCCACCTCGCGCCCGTGGCGCTTTTCGGGATCGTCTCCACGCTGTTGGGCTACGCGAGCCTCGCCATTGCCTTCGGCTGGATCGGCCTCACGGTCTTTGTCGTCTACCTCGCCAGTGCGCGCTATCTGACCAAAGCGGATTTCTCCGCCCTCTGGGGGGCTTTCACCTTTCCGCTCGCGGCTTTTGCCAACCTGATGTTCTCCGCTGCGACTTTCATGCCGACGCCCTTCCGTCTGATCGGCGGGTTGGAGCTTGTCGCCGCCACACTGGCCGTCGTCTATATCGCCTCCAAAATCATGCAGCTCTGGACCAAAGGCAAGCTGTCCAAAGCCACCAATGCCGCGACGGTCTGAGCCTTCTTCTTGGTCAAAATACTCCAAAAAGGGCCGCCTCCGCCGGGAGCGCGGCCCTAAATCTTGCGTGACATCTCAGTGAATTCCACAAATCGCCCTTTCCATTGTGGGGCATCCATGCAATAGGGACGTGCCAAACCGTATCCCCCATGGAGAGACCCGATGGAGATTCGCGAGGCGCTTACCTTCGATGACGTATTGCTTGTACCGGCTGCATCTTCCGTGCTGCCGTCAACGGCGGACACCAAGACCTTTGTGACGAAGGCCATTCAGCTCAACATCCCTCTGATGTCCTCTGCGATGGACACCGTGACGGAGGCCCGCATGGCCATCGCCATGGCTCAGGCCGGGGGCGTGGGCGTGATCCACAAAAACCTCGACGTCGAAGCCCAATCCATCGAAGTGCGCCGGGTGAAACGCTTTGAATCCGGCATCGTCTACAACCCGGTGACGCTCACCGCGACCCAGACGATTGCGGACGCCAAAGCCCTCTGCGCGCAATATAATTTCACCGGATTCCCGGTGATTGACGAAAACCGCCGCGTCGTCGGCATCGTCACCAACCGCGACATGCGCTTTGCCACCTCGGACGACACGCCTGTGTCGCAGGTGATGACCTCGAACGATCTCGCCATTCTGCAGGAACCCGCAGACCGCGACGAGGCAATCTCTCTGATGAAAGCCCGCCGGATCGAAAAGCTTCTCGTCACCGACGCCAACGGTCATCTGACCGGGCTTTTGACCCTCAAAGACACTGAAAAGGCCGTTTTGAACCCCTCTGCGTGCAAAGATAGCCTCGGCCGTCTGCGCGTCGCGGCCGCCACCTCCGTGGGCGACGCGGGCTTTGAGCGTTCTGCCTCCCTGGTGGACGCAGGCGTCGACATCATCGTGATCGACACGGCCCACGGCCACTCCGCAGGCGTGATCGACGCCGTGGCCCGCGCCAAGAAAGAGTTCGGCGACAAGGTCCAGGTGATCGCAGGCAACGTCGCGACCGGCGAAGCGACCAAAGCCCTCATCGGTGCGGGCGCAGACGCGGTCAAGGTCGGTATCGGCCCGGGCTCCATCTGCACCACCCGCATGGTCGCGGGCGTTGGCGTGCCGCAGCTCACCGCGATCATGGATTGCTCCAAGGCCGCAGGCGACGTGCCTGTGATCGCCGATGGTGGCATCAAATTCTCCGGCGACTTCGCGAAAGCCATCGCGGCGGGCGCGTCCTGTGCAATGGTCGGTTCGATGATTGCGGGCACGGACGAAAGCCCGGGCGAGGTGATCCTCTACCAGGGCCGTTCGTTCAAATCCTACCGGGGCATGGGCAGCCTTGGTGCCATGGCGCGCGGCTCTGCGGATCGTTATTTCCAAAAAGACGCCGCCTCCGACAAGCTCGTCCCCGAAGGCATTGAGGGCCAGGTCCCCTACAAAGGCCCCGTCGGCACCGTGCTCCACCAGATGGTCGGCGGTTTGCGCGCCGCCATGGGCTACACGGGCTGCGCCACCGTGGCCGAGATGAACACCAACTGTCAGTTCACCAAGATCACCGGCGCGGGCCTCAAGGAATCTCACGTCCACGACGTGCAGATCACTCGCGAAAGCCCGAACTACCGGATTGGTTAAATCCAGTCTGAGACGCGAATATGAAACGGCGGCCTCTGGTCGCCGTTGCTTTTTGTATGAGACCCTGATTTTTGTGAGCCTATGACACCTGCTGCCCGCCTCTCCGCCGCCATTGAGATTCTCGACGATGTTCTGATCGGCGAGAATGCTGAACGTGTGTTGACCACCTGGGCGCGGGGGCACCGGTTTGCGGGCTCCAAAGACCGCGCCGCGATCCGCGATCTCGTGTTTGACGCGCTCCGGTGCAAACGGTCCTATGGCTGGCTCGGTGGGGCCGGGGAGGGACGTCCCTCTGGCCGTCAGCTCATGATCGGATCGCTCCGTGCGGCGGGCACAGACCCGGACACGCTATTTTGCGATGATCGCTTTGCGCCGCGCCCTTTGACCGTGGACGAACGCGGCGCGGCCCCGTCTTTGGACGCCGCGCCGCGCGAAGTGCGTCTCGATTGTCCCGATTGGCTCTTGCCGCTCTATGAGGAGACGCTTGGCGAGACGACCGAGGCCGTGCTCGACGGTATGCGGCACCGGTCCGAGGTATTTTTGCGCGTCAATGCCCGCAAATCGACGCTCGGCCATGCGCTTGAGCATCTTGCCGAGGACGGAATCGAGGCAGTGCCACATCCGCTCTCCGAGACGGCGCTCAAGGTGACCAAAGGCGCCCGTGCAGTCGCCCGCTCACAAGCCTATCTGACGGGGCTTGTCGAGCTGCAGGACGCAGGGTCTCAGGCCATCATTGATGCGCTCCCGCTCGACGACGGGCTGCGCGTGCTCGATTATTGCGCTGGCGGCGGGGGCAAATCTCTCGCCATGGGGGCGCATGCAAAGCTCGACCTGACCGCCCATGATGCCGATTTCGCCCGGATGCAGGACATTGCGCCACGCGCCTCTCGTGCCGGGATTGCCATTCGCACGGTGCGGAGTTCTGAGGTCGGTGGCGACTATGATCTCGTGCTCTGCGATGTGCCCTGTTCCGGCTCCGGCGCGTTTTCGCGGAGCCCGCAGGGCAAATGGGCGCTGACGCCCGCGCGGCTTGATCACCTCGTGGACATTCAGGCGCAGATCCTCGATGAGGTCGTGCCCCTGCTCCGTGAGGGGGGCGTTTTGGCCTATGCGACCTGTTCGCTCTTTGCCCGCGAAAACGAGGTGCAGATCGCCGCATTCCTCGCGCGCCATCCACAATTTAGCCTCTCATCCTCTCGTCTTATCTCTCCCATGGAGGGGGGCGACGGGTTTTTCGTGGCGATTATGAAACAGGATCGTGCGAATGGGTAAAAACGCCCATAGAGTGTGATATTAAGATAAATACAACTTTACCGCGAAATTTTCTCTTCCTATCCTGATCCAAGGCTGGGTCTTAAGGGCGTGTTAAGCAAACGCCGCCATAAGGGTTCAGCCTGCGTCTGATGTGACGCGGAAACAGAGAGGGGATAAAGGTGCTTGATGCCGCCGTTTCGGTGGGGCCACTGAGCAAACATGCGACGAAACTGGCCCCCTATAGTTTGAGTATCGGGTTGAGCGGCATTGGGCTCTGTGCCGTGGCGCTTTGGTCCAATCGGCCTGATCTCGGCATTCTGGCGTTTCTGGCCGGGGCGGTCCTGTTGTGGATTGCGAGCCTCGTCAAATACCTGTCCGCGCGGCAAAAACGCCTCACGGCCCGGTTGCACGACATGCTGGCCACCTTTGTCTCCAACGACGCGGCGCCCTCCTTCACCACGGATTTCGACGGCACCATCGGCTATGAAAACAAGGCTGCGTTGGAGCGGTTCGGCGGCCGAGGCGGCGAACGCTTGTTAGTCACTTTAGAGGACGTCTTTGCGGCCCCGGCGGCGACGCTCGCCAGGCTCCAGTCCAAAGCTTTGGCCAAAGGCGCCGCGCGCGAGGATGTGGTGACCCGCACCGGTCATCTGCGCCTCTCTGTGCATCTCATCGGCGACAGTGCCTTTCTCTGGCGGCTCGAAGATATGATCGACACCGGCGGTCTCGCCAACGGCGAAGCACTTTCGATCCCCATGGCGACCCTGAGCCAGACGGGCACGGTTGTGTCGATGAATGACGCGCTTCGGCGGTTGATCGGGCGGCGGGAAAAACATCTCGACCGGATCGTGACGGATTTGCCTCTGCGCCCCGGTGACATCCATGTGTTGGCCGGGGCAAAGGAACGCCTTTTTGCCCGTGTTGTGGAGTTTGAACGGCAAGGGCTTGGCAGTCGGGAAATGTATTTCTTGCCGCAGGCCGCGCCCTCTGTCGGGACTTGGGACGCGTTTGATGCATTGCCTGTGGCGCTGTTAAAGGTCGCTGTCGATGGCCGTATCTTGCAATCCAACCGCCACGCGCGCGAATTGCTCGCGATTTCCACCCACGCGCGGCTAAGCCTCGGCGATCTGGTCGAGGGGCTGGGCCGCCCGGTCCAGGATTGGGTGAGCGACGTGGCTATGGGGCGGGCGCGCAAACCCGAATTTGTCCGCGCCTCCCGGCCTCAGGTCGACACCTTTCTGCAAATCTCTCTGAGCCGCGTCGAGGGCGGTGGCGACAAGGTGGAGATGATCGCGGTGCTCTCAGACGCGACAGAGCTGAAATCGCTTGAGGCGCAATTCGTTCAGTCGCAGAAAATGCAGGCCATCGGTCAGCTCGCGGGCGGGGTGGCGCATGATTTCAACAACCTCC
>CAXPTW010000071.1:0-35972 GCA_964220165.1 Abyssibacter sp. | reverse complement strand
CAGCAGCATGTCCTTGATCTTGCGGCTGGTGGTGCCGCGCACAACCGAGTCGTCGACCAGAATGACTTTCTTGCCTTTGATCAGGGCACGGTTCACGTTCAGCTTCAGACGCACACCCATGTTTCGGATCTGCTCTGTCGGCTCGATGAAGGTCCGGCCCATGTACTGGTTGCGGATGATCCCCATGCCGTAGGGAATGCCGGATTCGTGGCTGAATCCGATCGCAGCGGGGGTGCCGCTGTCCGGAACGGGGCAGACCAGATCCGCATCGACGGGCGCCTCGCGGGCCAGTTCGATCCCGATCTTACGGCGGGTCTCGTCGACCGAGCGTCCCCCGAGGATCGAGTCCGGACGCGAGAAATACACTTGCTCGAACACGCAGAAGCGCGACTTCGCAGCTTCGAACGGGCGGTGCGATTTCAGGTGGCCATGTTCGATCACAACCATCTCGCCGGGCTCGACTTCGCGAACGAACTCTGCACCGATGATGTCCAGCGCACAGGTTTCCGACGACAGCGCGTAGCCATCATCGCCGATGCGGCCAATCACCAGCGGGCGCACGCCCAAGGGATCACGGACACCAATCAGCGTGGTGCGGGTCATGGCGACGACGCTGAACGCGCCTTCGACACGGCGCAGGGCGTCTTTCATCCGCTCGGGCACGTTCTGTTGCAGCGAACGGGCCATCAGATGGATGATGCATTCCGAATCCGAGCTGGACTGGAAGATCGACCCACGCTCGATCAGTTCGCGGCGCAGGGCGTTTGCGTTGGTGATGTTCCCGTTGTGGGCAATGGCAGCACCACCCATAGAGAATTCACCAAAGAACGGCTGCACGTCGCGGATCGCGGTGGTGCCTTTGGAGCCAGCGGTGGAATAGCGGACGTGGCCGATCCCGATGGAGCCGGGGAGCGTCTCCATCACCTTTTGCGAGGTGAAGTTGTCGCGCACATAGCCGAACCGGCGGGCGGACTGGAAATTGGCCTCGGGGTCGTAGGTCACGATCCCGCCGGCTTCTTGGCCGCGGTGCTGGAGGGCGTGAAGTCCTAGGGCAATGAAAGAGGCTGCGTCGGCCACGCCGATGGCGCCAAAGACGCCGCATTCCTCTTTGAGTTTGTCATCATCAAACGGGTGGGACGGGGGCATGGTGCGCATGTAGCCTGGCTCCGAATCCTGTGACGGGCATTTCGCCCCTCCTTTAAGGCCTTGCAACCCCAGTGTCACGAAAGGATCACAAAACAATCTGTCACATTTTGCGTGACGCGGGCGTGCGGGTGTCGGTGAGAGCCCCCGTGCGCCATGAAAAAGGCGGCCACCGGGCCGCCTCTCGTCTGTCTTACTGGGTGCAGGTCGACACCAGCGCCTCATAGCGCTGGGTGATCCAATCGGGAGCGTCCTGCGGCAGGTTCTCGTCGATCTTGTCCTGCGAGCGGGCGAAGACCTTGGCCGTGCGGGAGTTTTCCAGCACTTCGATCGGATCGCCGGTGGAGACACGGTCCACGATCACGAGGGCAATCGCGACGAGGATGATCCCGCGCAGCACACCGAAGAGGAACCCGAGGCCCTGATCAATGCCGCCAAGGGCGGAGCGTTGCACAGCAGAGGAGAACAAGGGCGTGAAAATCGACACCACGATGAGCGCGAGTGCAAAGACCGCGAAAAAGCCGGTGATCACGGAGAGCTCACAGGAGCCGTCGATGTAATCGCCCAAGTAGGGCACTTCGCGGACCAAAGGCACGGCCTTGGGCGCGAACATATAGCCGAGGATTGCCGCGATGATCCACCCGGCGATGGCCATGCCCTCGCGCACGAAACCGCGCGAATAGGCCAGAATGGCAGACACGATGATGACCAGCGCCACGATGCCGTCGATGATAGTAAAGCCTTCCATGGCGCCTCACTTTGATTCAGGCGCCAAGCTGCGCCGGTTTTTGGTTTCGGGGCTTAGCCAGCACCGAAAATATCTCCCACAAAACCGACGAGATCGCGCATTTGTTTAAGCTCCATCCCGCCAGCCACGCCGACTTTCGTCTGTGCCGGCGCTATGGCAGAGGAAAAACCAAGTTTTCGCGCCTCTTTCAACCTGTTTTCCGCCTGACCCACCGGTCTGAGGCTTCCAGAGAGCGAAAGTTCCCCGAAAACAACACAGTCTTTTGGCAGGGCGGCGTCCTCTCGCGCGGACAAAAGCGCGGCGGCCACGGCCAGATCAGCGGCGGGCTCAGAGACTTTCATGCCGCCCGCGACATTGAGATAGACGTCGAGACCGGCAAACGGAATGCCGCAACGTGCCTCCAAAACAGCAAGGATCATGGCGAGGCGAGAGCCATCCCAACCGACCACCGTGCGGCGGGCTTGGGAATGCGGGGAGGGGGCGACGAGGGCCTGAAACTCGACCAAGACAGGGCGCGTGCCCTCGATCCCGGCAAAAACGACGGAGCCGGGGGCCGGTTCATCGCGCTCGGAAAGAAACAGCGCGGAGGGGTTCGTGACCTCGGCCAAGCCGTCGCCGGTCATCTCGAAGACGCCGATCTCATGCGCGGGGCCAAAGCGGTTTTTCACCGCGCGGAGCAAGCGGAACTGATGCCCTCGCTCGCCCTCGAAATAGAGGACCGTATCAACCATATGCTCGACCACGCGCGGCCCGGCCAGTTGGCCCTCTTTGGTGACATGGCCGACAAGCACGACAGAGACGCCACGGGTTTTGGCAAAAGTCGTCAGCTCATGCGCGGCGGCGCGGACCTGAGACACCGATCCCGGCGCGCTTTCGACATTGTCGGCCCACATGGTTTGGATCGAGTCGATGATGACGAGATCCGGCTCTTCTTTCTCCAACGTGGTGAGAATGTTGCGCAGGTTGGTTTCCGCGCCGAGTTTCACCGCCGCCTCCGAAAGGCCAAGCCGTTGCGCGCGCATGCGGACCTGTGCGCTGGCTTCCTCGCCGGAAATGTAGATCACCTTGAGACCGGCCTCGGCAAACCGCGCGGCGGCTTGGAGCAAAAGTGTGGATTTCCCGATCCCCGGATCGCCGCCAACCAAAATGGCTGAGGCGGGCACGAGGCCGCCGCCCAGAACCCGGTCAAACTCGCCCAAACCGGAGGAGGTGCGCGGCGGTGGGGCCTCTTTCGTCGCGAGTGTGGTGAGCGGGATTTCCTTACCGCGCATGCCGCCCAAAGTCTTGGAGCTTGGGCCCGCTTGTGACAGCGGCTGTTCTTCGATGATCGTGTTCCACTCGCCGCAGCCGTCACAACGGCCTGACCACTTGTTCGTCACCGCGCCGCAATTGGAGCAAACAAAGTTCTTCTGTGCCTTGGCCATTCTGCTGCCTCAAGATTGTTCTTGCTTCGTTCTAATCTGTCGCGGGATCACTCTGCAAGCGTTCCGGTCTTTTTCGTGACAAAAATACTCAATCCCAGGCTCGCCAAAACGCAGAAGGTAAAGAGATACAGCCCCCAGCCGACCTCAAGCCGTCCGACGCCGATGCCTTTGGTCACGGTGATATAGATCGCGATCAGGAAGACATCCGCCATCGCCAACCGTCCGAGGTGAAAAAGCCAGGGTTTGAGTGTCGCGGGGAGGCGGCCAGACAGGAGACCGTCGAGCGCCAGCACTTTGGCGATGGGGGCGAGGATGGCAAAGAGGATCACGACGAGGGCGAGAAAGATGTCCTTGCCCCAAAGCGCGCCGATGCCGGAAAGGACCGAGATTTCGGAGAGGGAAAACAGAGGCAGCAATCCCGCGCGAAGGAGCGGGGCAAACCACGCGATGGGGAAGAGGATCAAAAGCGAGAGATTGGCGAGGCGCAAAGGGGTCATGGCTGAGACCTGTGCGGTTTTCGACGGGTTTGCAAGCCTTCACGCCTCGCGCGAGGGCTCAATTCGTCCGGTCATGCCCCGGCGGGGGCGTTTTGCCACTCATCGGCACCACGTTATCAGCTTCCTCCTCATCTAGCTCATAGCCCAGGGGCGGGAGAATTTCGCGCAGGTCTTTCTCCAGCCGGTCGATCTGGCGGTCCGCCTCGCGTTCGCTGGCCTCGACATCGCGTTGCCAATGCTTGATCTGCTCCGTGACGGTCAGGGCAAGCGCGATTTTCTCCTCGAATTCGTCAAGCTCTGTCTGGCGTTGTTTGAGAAAGCTCTTCGCCCGTTCGACATGCTCGTCGGAATAAATCTTCGCGAGATCGCGCGTGGTGTGCGACATCTGCGCGGCCAGCTCCATGATCTCCGGCTCCAACCGCCCGAGATCCGGGTGTTGGCGCAGGTATTTGAGACGCTCGCGCACGGAATCGAATTCGGACGACAGGGCAAAGGCCCCCTCACGATCCGCCTCATGGGCAATCCGATAGGCGCCCGCGACGTCCTCCATCGTCATGTCGAATTTGCGGTGGCTACGCTCCAGCGTCAGCATCCGGTTGACGCCGGGCAGGAAGGCACACAGAGAGATAAGCAGGGCCGTCACCCCGATCTGCGCATAGGGCGCGGAGTTGGCAACGGGGCCGTTCGTGGTTTGCAGGTCTATGAAAAGCCAGGGGATTTGCCCGAAGGCGGCCAAAAGCGTTGCGCCCGTGGCCGCGATGGCCATGGCGATCAGAACCGCCCGGGCCATGCTTTGAAACAGATGCGCGAGCGCGCGGCCCGACACGGACGACGATTGCGACCTTAAAAATCCCATACTCTTACCCCCGACACCACGCTCTAAGGATGCGCTCTTGGCGGATAAAATCAACAGATGAATGGGGTAGCCGTGTCGATCGGGGCCGGATGAGTCGGATTTAAGAGAGATCTGGGAAACAATTTTCGCATTTTGCGTGTGATTGTTTCTCTATTGACCTCGTTTAGCGGAGGGTCTCAATCGGTCCCTCAGCAGAGCCTGTGATGAACTGGTGCAGGTAGGGGTCTTCTGCGCTGTCCATCTTGGCCACGGGCCCATGCCAGCGGATTTTGCCCCTGTGCAGCATCGCCACCTTGTCGGCAATGGCGCGGACAGAGGTCATATCGTGGGTGATGGTGAGGGCGGTCGCGCCCATCTCGGTGACGATCTCGCGGATCAGCTCGTTGATCACGCCCGCCATGATCGGGTCGAGGCCGGTCGTGGGTTCGTCAAAGAAAATGATCTCGGGATCGGCTGCAATCGCACGGGCGAGGCCTACGCGTTTTTGCATCCCGCCCGAGAGTTCGGCGGGGTAGAGATCGGCCACATCCGGTCCCATGCCAACGCGACGAAGTTTCTCGATGGCGATCTCTTTGGCCTCGGCCTTTGGGCGTTTCAGAGAGCCACGCAAGAGGCGAAAGGCGACGTTTTGCCAGACGGGGAGACTGTCAAACAGCGCCGCACCTTGGAACAGCATGCCGAAGCGCGCGAGAAAGGCATCGCGGTCGCCGGTGGCGGTGACGTCCTCGCCATCGACCTTGATCGTGCCACCGTCGGGCGTGATCAGGCCCAGAACACATTTGAGCGTGACGGATTTCCCAGTGCCGGAGCCGCCGATGATCACACAGCTTTCGCCCCGCGCCACATCGAGGTCGACGCCACGGAGAATCTCTTTGGAGCCAAAGGCCTTATGAACATTGTCGAGATTGATCATGTTGCAAAAAACGCCTGTGTCAGGAGGAAGTTGGCGGCGAGGATCAAGACGGCTGCGGCCACAACGGAGGATTTCGTCGCCCGGCCCACGCCCTGCGCGCCACGGCCCGACTGCATTCCGAAATAGCACCCCATCAGGGTCGCGATCACGCCAAAGGCCGCGCCTTTTACCAGAGAGGAGACCACATCCGGGGTCTCAAGGAAATCAATCGTGTTCTTGAGATAGCTTGCGGCGTTAAACCCGAGCGTGTGGGTCGACACGTACCAGCCGCCGAAAATCCCGATGATGTCGCCCACGGCCACAAGGATCGGCACCGTGACAAGACCGGCAAAGACACGCGGCGCGGTGAGATATTTCATCGGGTTGGTCGAGAGCGTGACAAGCGCGTCGATCTGCTCGGTCACTTTCATCGTCGCGATTTCGGCGGCAATCGACGAGGTGACACGCGCGGCCATCATCAGGCCGACCATCACGGGGCCAAGTTCGCGCACGACGCCCAAGGCGACGATCTGCGGCACGACTTCCTCGGCGCCATAGCGGGAGCCACCAGCGTAGATTTGAAGCGCGAGGGCGCCGCCGGTGAACACAGCCGTGAGGCCGACGACGGGCAAAGACAGGTAGCCGACATGGATCAGCGCGGCCCAATATTCGCGGGCATAAAACGGCGGGGTCACGATGTGGCGAAAGGCCGTCAGCGTAAAGAGCGCCACGCGCCCGACCGTGGCCAGAGCGGCGAGCACCGTGGCCCCAAGCCCGGCGATCAGGCGCAGGACAACGCTCATCCGATGTACCGGCGGCGGTAGCGCGCGCCCAGCGAGGTCAGGATTTCATAGCCGATGGTGCCACCGATTTCGGCGAGATCGTCGACGCCTTGGAGCGTGCCCAAGAGATCGAGCGAGCGCGGCACGTGATCGAGGTGGGTGATGTCGACGGTGATCAGGTCCATCGAGACACGACCGACCAGCGGGCAGGGCGTCAGATTGTCGAACAGCATCGCTTTGCCGGAAATGTGGCGCGTGATCCCGTCGGCATAGCCTGCCGCGATGGTCGCAATGCGGGACGGCTCTTCGGCGGTCCAGGTGTTGGAATAGCCCACGGTCTCACCGGCGGCGACATCGCGCACCTGGATGATCGGGCATTCAAGGCGCACGACGGGTTTCGCGTCCTCATAGGGGAACCCACCGTAAAGGCCAATGCCGGGACGGGTGATGTCGAAATGATACTCCGGCCCAAGGAGAATGCCGCCCGTGGCCGAAAGCGCGCGTTTCACGTCGAGCCCGTCGGTCATCTCGCGGAAGGTCTTGAGCTGATAGGCATTCATCTCATGCTCAGGCTCATCGGCACAGGCGAGGTGGCTCATGATGAGATCAGGCCCGGCCTTCATCACCAGATCCTTCACCGCCGCCCATTCCGGGGCCTCAAGTCCCAGACGGTTCATCCCGGTGTCGAGCTGAATGCCGAAGGGCGCAGTGGGAAGCGCCTCAAGATGGCGGCTGATCTGATCGAGAGAGTTGAGCATCGGGACAAGGCTCATGTCCGCGATCATATCGGTGTCGCCAGACATATGCCCGCCAAAGACGCCGATCCAAGGGGAGGGGCCAACGGCCTCCCGCAGGATCACGCCTTCTTCGGCGGCGGCGACGAAAAACCGTTTCACGCCCGCTTTCATGAGCGCGCGGCCCACTTTGCCAACGCCAAGCCCGTAGGCGTCGGCCTTGATCACAGCCGCCGTTTCCACGGTGTCGGCGGAGAGGGAATCCAATGCGCGCCAGTTGTCGGCAATCGCGGTGAGGTCGATATGAAGAAGTGATGTGCCCATAGGGGGTTAATGGCCGTCTGATGAAAGAGTCGCAAGAGGTTTCCCGCGCCGAGATGGCGCAGGTCGGGCGGAGGAGGGCAAGCTTAGGTCAATATTCCGTGTAGCCCTGCTGGTCGCGCGCGAGGTTGCCAAAGCGGGTGAATTCCGCCTCAAAGCTCAGTTCGACCGTGCCAATGGGGCCGTGACGCTGTTTGCCCAGAATGACCTCGGCTTTGCCATGCAGGCGCTCCATGTCCTGCATCCATTTTTCCATGGCTTCGAGATTGTCGTCATCGGGCTTTTCGCGCTCTTTGTAATACTCGCCACGATAAACGAACATCACCACGTCGGCGTCCTGCTCGATGGAGCCGGATTCACGAAGGTCGGAAAGCTGTGGCCGTTTGTCGTCGCGGCTTTCAACCGTCCGGGAGAGCTGGGACAGTGCGATGACCGGGATGTGGAGTTCTTTCGCGATGGCCTTGAGGCCCATGGAAATCTCACCGATTTCCTGCACGCGGTTGCCCTCGGTCCGGGACGTGCCGCGCACAAGCTGGAGATAGTCGACGATCAGGAGATCAAGCCCGTGGGTCCGCTGCAACCGCCGCGCGCGGGCGGCAAGTTGGGAGATCGGAATGGACGGCGTGTCGTCGATGTAGAGCGGGCAGGATTCAAGCGTCTTGGCGGCATCGACAAAGCGACGGAATTCGTCCTCGGTCATGTCACCCTGACGGATTTTGTGGGACGAAATCTCGGAGGCCTCGGCGAGAATACGTGCCGCCAACTGCTCTGCGCTCATCTCCAAGGAGTAAAAGCCGACCACGCCGCCCTCGACCGCGCCTTGGCGCCCGTCCGGGAGCTGGCCCTTTTTGTAGGCCTTCGCGATGTTGAAGGCGATGTTGGTCGCCAAAGAGGTTTTCCCCATCGAGGGACGACCGGCGAGGATGATCAAGTCAGACGGGTGCAGGCCGCCCATCTTGCGGTCCAAGTCCGTCAGTTTGGTCGCCACACCGGCCATACCGCCCCCGCGCTCATAGGCGGCGTTGGCGTTGAGCACGGCTTGGGTGACGGCGGAGAGGAAGGACGTGAACCCGCTCTCGCCCTTGCCCTGTTCTGCAAGGTTGTAGAGGCGCTGTTCGGCGGCGACGATTTGCTCCGACGGGTCGCGATCATCCGCACCAGAGGCGGCGGAGCCAGCGATCTCATTGCCAAGCTCGATGAGCTGACGGCGCAGGAACAGATCGTATATGAGCTGCGCATAGTCACGCACGGCGTAGGTCGAAATGGCCGAGGCCGCGAGGCGGGCGAGATAGGCGGGACCGCCCAGCTCTTTGAGACCGTCGTGGTCCTCCATATAGGCCTTGAGCGTCACCGGGGAGGCCAGCATGTTCTTGGAAATCCGCTCGGCGGCTTTCTCATAGATGTCGCGGTGGACGGGGTCGAAAAAATGGTCGCGCGAAATGATCGAGGCGATCTTGTCGAACACGTCGTTGTTGGTCAGGAGTGCGCCCAGAAGCTGTTGTTCCGCCTCGATATTATGCGGAACGGCACCGTCATAGGGGGTGATGAGTGCGGCTTTCTGCGTCGCTGTGCCGGGCTCTTTTTTCTCACCACGAACGTCTTGTAGATTAGCGATGTCGCTCATCTGGATGTCTCCCTGCGCTTCCTGCCTCGATGCGGTTCCCCGAGTCGCGTCATGCTCAGGGGTTCGCACTCTTTAGCGACCTGTGGCCGCCGTTTCAAAATGTATAACCTGTGGATAATCATGCTGCTCTGCAGAAAGCGTGAGTAACGCCCTGAGCCATATGAAAAACGCCGCCGCGAATAAATTTTCGCGGACGGCGCTTAGAGAACAGGCGGTTCGCAAACCGCCTCAAAGACGGGTCAGTCTTTCTTATGCTTTTCCTGCCAGGCGCGCGGGTCGTTGAGGAAGGTCTCCACCTCAGAAAGGGTCGATTCGTCAAAGACCTTTTGCTTTTTGGCCTCGGCCAGAACGTCCCACCAGGTGCAGAGCGAAATGAGTTTCACGCCGTGATCGCCCAGTGTTTTTTCCGTTTCCGGGAAGATGCCGTAGTAGAAGATCACCGCGGTCCAGCCACAGGTCGCGCCGGTCTCGCGGATCGCATCCACAAACGACAGTTTGGACCCGCCGTCGGTGGTCAGATCTTCGACGAGGAGCACGCGCTGACCCTCGGTCATTTCGCCCTCGATCCGGGCGTTGCGGCCGTAGCCTTTCGGCTTTTTGCGCACATAGGTCATCGGTAGGCCGAGACGTTCCGCCACCAGAGCGGAGAAGGGGATGCCCGCCGTCTCACCGCCCGCGATGTTGTCAAACGCTTCAAAGCCCGCTTCGCGCATGATCTGCACCGAGAGGAAATCCATCAGCGTCGAGCGGATACGCGGGTAAGAGATCAGCTTGCGGCAGTCGATGTAGGTCGGGCTGGGCAGACCGGAGGCGAGGATGAACGGGTCTTCCGGGCGGAAATTCACCGCGCCGATTTCCAACAGCATCCGCGCGGTCAGGCGGGCGATTTCGGTCTCATCGGGAAAGGAGGTGGGGATCATGGCAGGTCTCTTTAACTCAGGCGTCCACGCTCCAGTGGAGCGGCATTTGCGGATCGAACACGGTCACGGGACCGTCTTCGGTGTCGATTTTGGTGGGATAGTTCACCGGATCGCCTTTACGCAAGGTGATCGAGGCCTCGTTGAGCGGCAGGCCGTAAAAGGTCGGGCCGTTGATCGAGGTGAATTTTTCCAGATTGTCGAGCTTGCCCTCGGCCTCGAACACTTCGGCGAGGATCGACATGGTGTTGGTCGCGGTGAAACACCCGGCGCAGCCACAGGCGCGTTCTTTCGCACCATCGAGGTGCGGCGCGGAGTCGGTTCCGAGGAAGAAACTCGCCTCGCCCGAGGTTGCCGCCTCGACAAGGGCGAGGCGATGGGTTTCGCGTTTTGCCACAGGCAGGCAGTAGTAATGCGGTTTGATGCCGCCCACGAGGATGTGGTTGCGGTTGATCACGAGGTGATGCGTGGTGATCGTCGCGCCGAGTTTGTCGCCACCCGCGCGGGCGTAATCCGCGCCGTCTTTGGTGGTGATATGTTCCATCACCACTTTCAGCTCCGGGTTGGCGCGGCGGATCGGGTCGAGCACGGTGTCGATAAACACGGCCTCACGGTCGAAAATGTCCACATCGCCATGCACCACCTCACCGTGGACACAGAGCGGCAGGCCGATCTCGGCCATTTTTTCCAACACGGGGCGGACTTTGTCGAAATCGCGCACGCCAGAGGCAGAGTTCGTCGTCGCGCCCGCCGGGTAAAGTTTGACCGCTTTCACGAGGCCGGAGGCATGAGCAAGCGCCACATCCGCCGGGTCGGTTTGTTCGGTCAGATAGAGTGTCATCAGCGGTTCAAACGTGCCGCGTCCCGGGTTGGCGGCGAGAATGCGTTCGCGGTAAGCGGCGGCGTCATCCATGGTCACAACCGGCGGCACCAGGTTCGGCATGACGATCGCACGGGCAAAATGGCGGGCGGTTTCCGGGAGAACGGCCTTGAGCATATCACCGTCACGCAGATGCAAATGCCAGTCGTCCGGGCGGCGGATGGTGAGCGTCTCGGTCATAGCGTTCTCCGTGATATCATGTCGCCCTTGACTTACCGCTTTCCTCCGAGAAGTGCCAGTGGGTGAGGGGAGCTTATTTTTTATGCGGGCGGTCAGATTTTCGGGCATTTCTTTTACGTTTGGCCCGCTTCCGGGATTGAAGCCGGGAGGCCGCCCCGGCTAGGCTCGACTGCGATCTGGAGGATCCTGATGCTTGACACCACACAGACAACCTCGGGGACCACCGCAGGCGTGTCCCTACAGCGCGTGCGCGGACGGGCGCATGTTCTGATGGGGCGGGGTGGTCTCAAGGATTTGCATCAATCCGGCTCCGCCAAGGCGATGTTGCCCAAGGTGCATAGCGTTGTGCCAGAGGTGGTGTTTTTGAACACTTCCGGCGGGCTGACGGCGGGGGATCGCCTCGATTACACCTTGGAGATCGAAGAGGGCGGGGCTTTGGTCGGGACGACCCAGACGGCGGAACGCGCCTATGCCTCACGAGTGGACGGGGAGGATGCGCGGGTCGATGTGCGCCTGATCGCGGGCGCGGGGGCAACGCTCCATTGGCTGCCGCAGGAGACGATCCTCTTTGAGACCTCCCGCCTGAGCCGCCACACCTCGGCGGAGATTTCCGCGACCTCCGAGTTTCTCTTTTCCGAGATGATCGTCTTGGGCCGTGCTGCGATGGGCGAAGAGATCACCACACTGCATCTCTCTGACCGGCGTGACATCCGGCGGGCGGGGCGGTTGGAGTTTTTGGAGCCTCTGGAAATTGATGCCGGGCTTTTGGCGCGGCGCGATCATGTGGCCACTTTGGCGGATGCGCGGGCCATGGCGACCGTCGGCTTTTTCGCGCAGGGGGCAGAGGATTTGGCCGAGCCACTGAAACGCATCACCCAAGAGGGCGTGACGGCGGGCGTCTCCGGATGGAACGGCAAACTTGTGATCCGCGCTTTGGCGGCGGACGGTTATCCGCTGCGCCGCTATCTGGCGCAGGTTTTGAAACACATCAGACAGGCGGCGTTGCCGCGCGTCTGGCAACTATGACTGAGAACGAGGGACGAACATGAACCTGACCCCGAGGGAAAAGGACAAGCTATTGGTGTCTTTGGCCGCCATGGTGGCCCGTGGCCGGCTGGAGCGTGGTGTCAAACTGAACCACCCGGAGGCGATCGCGCTGATCACCGATTTCGTTGTCGAAGGCGCACGGGACGGGAAAGCCGTGTCTGAGCTGATGCAAACGGCGGCGCATGTCGTGACCAAAGACATGTGCATGGAGGGGATCGCCGAGATGATCCACGAGGTGCAGGTGGAGGCGACCTTCCCCGATGGCACCAAGCTTGTCACCGTTCACCACCCGATCCGCTGAGGAGGCCGAAACATGATCCCCGGAGAGTATTTTATCGAAGACGGCGAGATTGAACTGAACGCGGGCGCGGAGGTGACGACTGTCACCGTGTCCAACACCGGCGACCGCCCGGTGCAGGTCGGCTCGCATTACCATTTCTATGAAACCAACGCGGCGCTTGAGTTCGACCGGGAGGCCGCGCGGGGCAAGCGCCTCGACATTGCCGCCGGGACCGCTGTGCGGTTCGAGCCGGGGCAAACGCGGGAGGTGAGCCTCGTGCCGCTTTCTGGCGCGCGCGAGGTGTACGGTTTCAATCAGAAAGTGATGGGTCAACTGTGATCCGCAAGCTGTTCATAGGATTGGCTTTTGCTGGCCCGGTTGCGGCTGCTGCGCAGGACGTCACCTGCGAAGACGCGATGACGCAACGCGATATGAACCGCTGTGCCTATGAGGCGTGGATGAGCGCGGATGCGGCGCTCAACGAGACCTACGCCTGGGCCATGGAGCGGGCGAAAAGCATGAGCGACGCGACCGCCGAGGCGCTCCGCACCGCGCAACGCGCGTGGATTCCCTACCGCGATGCCGCCTGTGAGGCCGAAGGGATCATCTATGAGGGGGGCACGATCCAGCCGCTCATCCTCTTTACCTGCAAAGAACATCTGACGCGTCAGCGCACCGAAGAGATGCGCGCCGTCTACGAAGACTATTAAGAGGGATAAACCATGCCTGCAAAAATTTCCCGCGCGACCTACGCCGATATGTTCGGGCCGACCACCGGCGACAAGGTGCGTCTGGCGGACACCGACCTGATCATCGAGGTGGAGCGCGACCTGACCGGCCCCTATGGCGAAGAGGTCAAATTCGGTGGCGGCAAAGTGATCCGCGACGGCATGGGCCAGTCCCAGATGAGCCGTGCGCAGGGGGCCGTGGACACCGTGATCACCAACGCGCTGATCCTGGATGTGACCGGTATCTACAAGGCCGACATCGGCCTCAAGGACGGGCGCATCGCGGGCATCGGCAAGGCGGGCAACCCGGACACGCAGCCGAATGTCGACATCATCGTTGGGCCGGGGACGGAGGCGATTGCGGGTGAGGGGCGGATTATCACGGCGGGGGGCTTTGACAGCCACATCCACTGTATCTGTCCGCAACAGATCGAAGACGCGCTGCATTCCGGTCTGACCACGATGCTCGGCGGCGGCACTGGCCCCGCGCATGGCACGCTGGCGACCACCTGTACGCCGGGGCCCTGGCATATCGGGCGGATGTTGCAAGCCTTGGACGGCGTGCCGATGAACATCGCGCTGGCGGGCAAGGGCAACGCGTCGCAGCCGCAGGCCCTGGTCGAGATGATCAAAGCGGGCGCGAGCGCGATGAAACTGCACGAAGACTGGGGCACAACGCCGGGCGCGATTGATTGCTGTTTGTCGGTCGCCGATGACATGGACGTGCAGGTGATGATCCACACGGATACGCTCAATGAGTCTGGGTTCGTGGAAAACACTGTGAAGGCCATGAAGGGCCGCACGATCCACGCGTTCCACACCGAGGGTGCGGGTGGCGGTCACGCGCCGGACATCATCAAAGTGGTGGGCGAGGAGCATGTGTTGCCCAGCTCCACCAATCCGACGCGGCCCTATACGGTCAACACGCTCGAAGAGCACCTCGACATGCTCATGGTCTGTCACCACCTCGACAAGTCGATTCCCGAGGACGTGGCCTTTGCCGAGAGCCGTATCCGGAAAGAGACGATTGCCGCCGAAGACATCCTCCATGACATGGGCGCGTTTTCGATCATCGCCTCCGACAGTCAGGCCATGGGCCGTGTGGGCGAGGTGATCATCCGCACCTGGCAGACCGCCGACAAAATGAAGAAACAGCGTGGGCGTCTTTCGGACGAGACCGGCGAGAACGACAACGTGCGTGTGAAACGCTATGTCGCGAAATACACGATCAACCCGGCGATTGCGCATGGCATGTCGACGCAGATCGGCTCGATCGAGGTGGGCAAGCGCGCGGACCTCGTGATGTGGTCGCCGGCGTTTTTCGGGGTGAAGCCGGAGATGGTCCTGCTGGGCGGGATGATTGCCGTGGCGCAGATGGGCGATCCGAACGCCTCGATCCCGACGCCGCAGCCGGTCTATACCCGTCCGATGTTCGGCTCCATGGGCCGCGCGGTGGAACAGTCCGCCGTACTGTTCGTGTCTCAGGCGGCGCAGGCCGACGGCGTGGGCAAGGCGCTGGGCCTCGCGAAGACGACGGTCGCGGTGGAGAACACCCGCAACATCGGCAAATCGTCCATGGTGATGAACAACGCGACGCCGGAGATCGAAGTGAACCCGGAGACCTATGAGGTGCGGGCGAATGGGGAGCTTTTGACCTGTGAACCTGCGAAAGAATTGCCGATGGCGCAGCGCTATTTCCTGTTTTGATGTGGAGGGTGCCGCAAAGAGTGGCATTCGCGCCCTGAGGTGAAAGTTTATGCGGCGTCCGATGGGGCGCCGCATCTCATTTAAGGCATCTCACGCCGGATTCATTGTCTGGTGAGATCTTTGCCCTACCGTCTGGGTCAAGGGAGGGAACCAACGAGAGGTTCCGAACATGACACACGACATCACACTGCCGAGCGTATTTCCCGCCAATATCTTTCACATTTCGCCCGCCTTGAACGCGCGGCTCGACATGTTTTTCACCACTTTGGGGGTGGGGCCAAACGCCTATCCGGTGCGGCGCAAGCGGCTTGGGGAATTGGCGCGGCTCGATGCGCTGAGCGATGAGGCCCTCGCAGAGATGGGGCTGACGCGGGACACGATCCCGGCGCATGTGTTTCGCGATATGTTTTATGTGTGAGCTTGGGCGCATGAGGAGACGCGTGAGGCGCCGCGCGGTGCGGACGCCTTAGCCCCCGCTGATCCGGCGACTGCTGAAGGCTGTGCCTGAGGGTGCCGTCTCCAAGGGGGGCGTCTCTCGGGGTGTGTCGGCCCAAAGATCGGCCTCGGCTTCCAATGCGGTGGCGCTCTCCCGCGCCTCTTCGTCCTCGATGGGCGGCATGTCCGCGTCTGACGTGTCGAGAAAGGCGGCGATGTCCTCGTCTGGGAGTCCGGCCAAGGGTTGTAAATCGACATGTTGGGTCGGGCGCAGGTCTTTTGAACTTGCCTCCTCCGGGGAGGGCGTGGTGTCGGCGGTCGGCGTGTCCTCAAAGGGATCAGATGGCGCCTCCAAATCGGGGGATATCGCCTTGGCCGGTTCCTCGGCCCGACACGGCGCAAGCAAAACAACTGCCTCCGCCTCACAGGTAAAGACCGCAGGATCAAAGAGAATCTCGGACGGAAGCCGGTGCAGATCGAGCCGCAGGGGGTGCCTGATTTCGATCAGGGCATCCCGCGTCACCCCCGACACGCGCGTGATGTCGTTTTCGGTGGCATAGCTCTGAATTTCATCGCACAATTCGGCTTCACGCTCCCGCAGGCGAGAGAGCTCTGTTCGCAGGGCGACCAGCGCCTCAACGGCCTCGACACAGCTCTCTGTGGACGGATCTTGTGCGGCGAAATCAGGCGGGGTGGACGTCATGGCAAGGTCTCCTTGCCGTTCATTTGCAGGCGAGTCGGTTAAGAAAATCCCAATTCCGGGCAGGAGATGAGAGATGAGCGCAAAGAAAGCCTATGAAGTGCGCCCAGACGCGGGGGGCGAGGTCGCCGATCATGTGGCTCTGACCTATGATCAACGCTTGGTCCGGCGCAAGAAATTCACGACGGTTGCGGGGCAGGCGGTGTTTCTCGATCTGCCGCACACCGTGTCGATGGCGGAGGGCGATGCGCTCGTCTGTGAGGACGGGACGCTGATTGGTGTGACGGCGGCGGCGGAAGAGTTGCTGGAAATTTCCGGCGAGACCGTGACGCGCTATGCCTGGCACATCGGCAACCGCCACACCCCCTGTGAGATCGCGCCGGATCGGTTGGTGATCCAGCGTGATCCCGTGCTCAAAGCGATGTTGGAACAGCTTGGGGCGACGGTGACGGAGATCGTCGCGCCGTTCTCGCCGGAGGGCGGGGCCTATGGTCATGGCCGCACGATGGGGCATGATCACGGACATGAGCACGCGGGACATGATCACGGGCATAGCCACGGCCATTCCCACGATCACGCGCATGACCACGACCATGACCACAGTCACTCCCATAGCCACGCCCACACCCATTCCCACACGCACACCCATGACTGACCGCGCGCTTCTCACCCTGACCCAATGGCTGTCCCCGGCCTTTCCGCTCGGTTCCTTCGCCTATTCGCATGGGCTTGAACTTGCGATTGCCGAGGGGGATGTGACGACACCCAAGGCGCTCCAAGACTGGTTGGAGATGATCCTGACCCGAGGCGGCGGTTGGGTGGATGCCTGTCTTTTGGCGATGATGCTCCGGGGCGAGGACGCGGACGAGATCGGCGCGCTGGCGGAGGCCATGGCGGGGACGAAAGAGCGCTGGGCCGAGACCTCTGAGCAAGGCCGCGCCTTTGTCACCACGGTGGCCCAGATGGGTGGGCCAGAGCGGCCCGCGCGGGCTTTGCCAGTTGCCGTGGGCGAGGCGGCGCGGGAGTTGGGGCTGACGCCTCAGACGGTGATTTCGCTTTACCTTCATAGCTTTGCCTCCAACCTCACCTCTGCTGGCGTGCGCTTTATCCCTCTGGGGCAGGCGGCGGGGCAATCCGTGCTCTCGGCGCTCCATGAGGTGATCGCGGAGGTGGCGGAGACGGCGTTGGACGTCACCCCCGAGACCCTGACCACCGGCGCGTTCGCAGCCGATCTCGCGGCGGCACGTCACGAGGACATGGACGTCAGAATTTTCAAAACCTGAGGAGACAAGATGGCATCCCCGAACGGACCTTTGCGCGTGGGCATTGGTGGCCCTGTGGGCGCTGGAAAAACCACATTGACCGGGGCCTTGGCCAAGGCACTGTCAGAGCGCTATTCCATCGCGGTCATCACCAATGACATCTACACGCGCGAGGATGCAGAGGCGCTCATGCGGCAACAAATCCTGCCGATGGAGCGCATTCGCGGTGTGGAAACCGGCGGCTGTCCGCATACGGCGATCCGTGAGGACGCCTCGATCAACCTCGCGGCGGTGGCGGATTTGACGGAGAAGATTCCCGACCTCGACGTGATCCTGATCGAGAGCGGCGGCGACAACCTCGCCGCGACCTTTTCGCCGGAGCTTGCGGACCTGACGATCTATGTGATCGACACGGCGGCGGGGCAGGACATTCCGCGCAAACGCGGCCCCGGTGTGACGCGCTCTGATCTGTTGGTGGTGAACAAGGTGGATTTGGCACCCTATGTGGGGGTCGATCCGGAGCTCTTGGAAACGGATACGCAACGCGCGCGGCCCACAGGCGCCTATGTCATGGCCTCGCTGCGCCAAGGGCAGGGGGTCGATGAGATCGTGCGCTTTGTCGAAGACGAGGGCGGCCTCGGCTAAGACCGCCCGCTGGTGAGCAGGAGAGGAGACGCCGCTTAGGCGTCTTCTTTTTGCGCGAGGGTGATGCCGCGTTCGTCCAACTTGGCCTTGGCCGCCTCATAGGCGCGGCGGAACCGGGTGGCGCTTTTGTGTTTTTTGAGCACATGGCGACACAGAAGTGCGGTGAGCACGGGGCGTTCCGTGGGCGACAGATCGGCGAGGACGCGGCGCATATAGCCGGTGTTCTTGCGGCGGTTGCGCATGGCGCGGGTGACGGCGCGCTGATCGAGACGGCCCTCCATGGCGGCAATCAACAGCGGCGAGAGCGCGCCCATTTCCATCATTTCGTATTCCGGGTCCGAGCCGAAATGCCGAAGCGGCATGCGGGTCACATGCGGTTGGTGGAAGAGCGCGGCATGCATCGCGTCTTCGGTCACTTTCGGATCGTAGAGCACATAGGCCTTTTCGGCCCCATCGAGCATGTCGGGGGCAAAGCCGTAGCGCGAGGTAAAGTCCATGTGGCGGGTGCCCGGGAACCGCGTGTCCCAGGAGCTCAGGCGGCCCTCAAGCGTGGCTTGAGGCGCGACGGCGATCACGGTCGCGCCCGGGGCAACGACGGAATAGGCGGCGGCGGCATAGCCACAGGGGCCCGCGCCGTAGAACACGACCTGATCGAAGTCTTCAAAGAACCCGTCATCCACGAGACGGTCGAAATAGCGGTAAATTTCCGGGCCGCGGAACCAGGACTCGGCGTCTGAGCCGTGGTTGATCAGGGTCAGAGACGACCAGCCGTTGTGCGCGGCGAGCATCATCCCCTGAGGGTAGCCTTTTTGCGTGCGTTCCGTGGTGCGCTCATAGGTGTCGAAGGACACCAGGAGACGCGGTTTTTCGTCCAGAAACGCGGCGCTATGCGAGGCACTCAAGGGCTCATAATACCCGAGCGGATCACAAAAGGCTTCGATCTCCTCGCACCATTCGTCGCGCGGCAGATCGCTGATGTCTTCCAATGCACGTGCCGCCTTTTCCAGGTCGGTTCCCGAATTGCTCATCACTCGCTCCTATTCCAATCTCGGGCCGTTGGCTGTCGAGTGGGAAGGCGCGTCAAGAGCGGGGCAGCAACCCGATCTTTAGACGCGCAACACAAACGACAGATAAAGACGACACCGAACTCCCCCCAGATGTCACTCCCGCGCAAGGTGTTTCCAAGCGGCGGGTCATTTCCCTCAGGAGGTACTCATACCAACTCATCCGTCGGTAATTTAGAGTGTTTGGCGGCAAGAGAAAGAAATACTGAGGCAAAATCGCGGAATGTCGCCGACGACGAAACGATGCTCTGAAAAGCGATGTTTTGATCCCGGATTGCCCGGCGGATTGGCATTCTGCAAATCCGCAGACACCGCCATTTCAGAACGATTCTCAGAGAGGCCAATGGTCTCATCGGGCGCAGTGGTGCGTCCTGTCGGATCGGGAGCGCCGTGGGGATCAGCCGAGGATGATGCCGATGGTCACAGCGCCGAGACCCATCGCAGAGACCAAAAGCGCGACCATGTTGAGGGCGACGACTTTTTGCAGACGGGCGCGGACGTCTTCGTCGCTGCCGCCGAGTTTCTTGGCCTTCATCGCGGCGACGATGCAATAGATCAACAAAGCCACCCCAACGAGCGTGAGGGCCACACCGGCCCAGATCAGTCCCACCATGTCCGTCTCCTCGGCTCATCGACGTGTCGCTGTGATCTTGTGCGATCATGCGCGATCCATTTTTGCCCGTTCGCCCTAGCGTGTTGAGGCCCTTCAGGCAAGCCCCAGCCTATCCACGCGCATCCCGGCGTGTCTTGGGGAAGGCGGGCGGTTCCACTCTTGCTTTGCCTCCGGGCGGCGGGTAGGGATCAAGGCCGATAAAGAGAAAAATTCATGAGGAAGGTCTGTCATGATGGATGATCAAACGGACGGCGGCGTTGCGGCCTCTTACCGGGTGACCGCAGACGAGCTGCGCCAATTCGTCGAACGCTACGAGCGTCTCGAACTTGAGAAAAAAGACATTGCCGATCAGCAAAAAGAGGTGATGGCCGAGGCCAAAGGGCGCGGTTACGACACCAAGGCGATGCGCAAACTGATCGCTCTGCGTAAGAAAAGCGCCGACGAGATCGCCGAGGAAGAGGCCATTCTCGACATGTACAAAGAGGCTCTGGGCATGCGCTAAGGCGCGGCCCTGACCCGCTATGGCCCGCCGCCCGTCCAGTTCCTTGGGGCATCGGTTGATCGCCTCTGTGGCTGCGCTGGCCCTCGGGCTTGCCATCGGCTTTGCGGCCATGGGCTATGCGCCCGTTCTGGCGGGGATGTGCCCCGGATGTTTCGGATTTCGGGCGGTTGCGCCCGGAGTCTATTCTGAACTCACCGGCCCGACGACCTCGGACGAGATGTTGCGGCGGCTGGACATTGCGGAGCAGCGGGTTGCGGAGGCCTTTGATCTGGCCCCCGACGAGCTGCCGCGTCCTCGTATCCTTATCTGCTACACCCCGACCTGTGAACGCCACATGGGTGTGAACGGCCCGCGGGCCATGGCCTATGGCAGTCATCTTTTCTATCTGACCCCGCGCGGCCATGAGACAGAGATCATCGCCCATGAGTTGGCCCATATCGTCTTGCACAAACAGCTTGGGCTCCGGGCTCAGGCCCGGTTTCCGGCCTGGGTCGATGAGGGGATTGCGGTTTGGGCCTCGAAAGATCCGCGTTTTGACCTCGATCCGCGCCAGTGTGATCCGGGGGAGGCGGAGTTGCCCGAACGCTCGGAACTTTGGCGACATGCGGAGGGCGGGAGCCATGCGGCGCTCTATGGCTCAGCGGGCTGTTGGGTGTCGCGGTGGCTTCATCGCCATCCTGTGAGCGGGCTGGACGGCCTCATCGCAAAGTATTCCGGGGATTCCGACGGATAAGCTGGCCGAAGGTTAGACGTTCGGCAGGATGAAATGCACGTCGTCCATCGCCTCGATCGCATCGAGGTCGGCCTCATAGGCCTCTGTCAGCCGTGAAACCAACGCCTCATCCCAGCCGGGCAGCTCGATCTCTTCTTCCAGTGCGTCCTCGTTGACGTATTTGTCCAAAAACGCCTGAAGAATGCGCTGGCGCTGGACCTCGTTTTGCGGGCGGTGGGTGTGGAGATAGGTTCTCAGACGCTTCATCCCCTCCCGCTTCATGATCGTCGCCAAGACATCCAACCCACCAGACAGGGGGATGCCCGGTCCGATCCCGGCCATGTCGCGCATGATCTGCGACCAGGTCAGAGGCGTGTCCTCAAAGGCAAAGCACGTGAGCTGGGCCTGAGGGCAGGCGTCACGCAGACGTCGCAACAGGCCGGACCAGCGGATGCCCTCCACGTCGATGCCGTTGAGAAAATCGTCAAAACTCACCTTCGGCCCGCAGGTCGCAAAAGCCGCCGGAATGAACGTCGCCGGATTGCGCAGCCCGATGAACAGCTCGACGTCATGATCGGCAAAGACATTGCAAAGCCACGGCAATTTGAAATCCGCTTTCGCGTAGAACCGGCCATTCTCGAAAATCTTCGGCGACATGCAGATGACGTCCTCATAGGACAGAACCATCCGGTGGCAGTCATCCATATCGAGCATCTCGTCGAGCAGCATCTCCTGCGTCTCCGGCGAGGCCTTTTGGTTGTTCACCTTTTTCATCACAGAGGGCAGGACACCCCGGTAATGCGACGGGGCAGGGACGGCCACGTTTTGCTCGGCCAGCACGGCTTTGTTCTTTAACAACCCGCGCATGAGCTGGGGGCCGTTGGTGCAATGGGCGCCGATATGCATGGAAATGATCATGGGTCGGGAGCTGTCCTGACGTTCTGTCCTGTCGTGTCGTGCAGCGTGGGGTGGTGTTTCCCACCGTTTTGGTCGCCGCGAAGCTTGGGCCCAATATAAGGGCTTTTCTGGACAGGGAAACCGAATTCGCCTATCGGAAGGGAATGACCGACCAAATGACTCAGCCTTCGGCCAGTGACGCCCCCTCCACCGCCCGTGGCCACGCGGGTCTCAAACGCGTGTCGAAACTCTCGCCCTGGTCTTTGGGGGCCGTTGTCATCGCCGCGCTGGTGATGATGCCGCTCCTTGCCGTGGTCTGGATCGCCTTTCATCCGACGGACAACATCTGGCCGCATCTCTGGGCCACGACCCTACCGCGCTACATGATGACCACCGGGCTTTTGGCCGCAGGTGTCGCGCTGTTGGCCGCCTGCGTCGGGACAGGCGCGGCATGGCTCATCACCATGTATCGCTTTCCGTTTTCCAAGGCTTTGGAATGGTTGCTGCTCCTGCCTCTGGCGATCCCGGCCTATGTCGGGGCCTATGCTCTGGTCGACTTTCTCGAATATGCTGGGCCGGTGCAGGGGCTGATGCGCTCGGTCTTTGGCTGGCAGACCTCGCGCGACTATTGGTTCCCGGAAATCCGCTCCCTCGGCTCCGCGATCATCGTTTTGGCCGCCTCTTTGGCGCCCTATGTGTTTCTCATGACCCGCGCGGCGTTTCGCGAGCAATCCGGCTCCGTCTATGAGACCGCGCGCGCGCTCGGGGCAGGGCCATTCGAGCGGTTCTGGCGGGTGGGCCTTCCGCTCGCGCGCCCGGCGATTGCGGCGGGCACTGCGGTCGTGATGATGGAAACCGTCTCGGATTACGGTACGGTGTCCTATTTCGCGGTGCAGACCCTCACCACCGGCATTTTCTCCACCTGGTTGGAGGGCGGCAATGCGGGCGGCGCGGCGCAGATCGCCTCTGTCGTTCTGGTCGTGGTCCTTGTTCTCGTCGGGTTGGAGAAATCCTCGCGGGGGCGCGCCCGGTTCCACCAGACCGCGCGCCAAGCCCGTCCCGTGACCCCCATCCCCTTGCGTGGACTGGCCGCGTGGCTCGCCACTGCGCTCTGTGCCGTGCCCTTTGTGGTGGGCTTTGTCCTGCCGGTTTCCGTGATTGGCTATCATGCCCTCGGAGAGCCCGACCAATGGGCACGCCCCGGTCTCATCTCTGCTCTGATCAACACGCTGACGGTCGCGGGCTCCGCCGCCATTTTGACCGTCCTCGCGGCGCTCTTTATGGTCTACGGCGTGCGCCTCACCGGGCGCAAACTGCCGCGTCTCATTTTGCCCTTCACAACCCTCGGCTACGCCGCGCCGGGGGCCGTTTTGGGCATTGGCATTCTGTTTCCCTTGGCCGGTCTCGACCACATGCTCGCAGACGCCATCGAGGGCCTCACGGGCCGCGATCCAGGCCTGTTGCTCACAGGCACCGCCTTTGCCATCGTGCTGGCCTATATGGTGCGGTTCTTTGCCATCGCTCAAGGGGCGACTGATGCCGCCCTTGGCCGTGTGGCGCCCTCTCTGCCGATGGCCGCGCGTTCTCTGGGCTATGGGGTGGGGGGCACCTTGCGCCGGGTCTATGTGCCTCTGATCCGTGGCTCTGTCGGCACCGCGCTGTTGCTTGTGTTCGTGGATTGCACCAAGGAACTTCCGGCCACTCTGCTCCTTCGGCCCTTCAACTACAACACGCTCGCGACCCGCGTCTATGACAAGGCCTCGCTCGAACAACTCGAACAAGCCTCCCCCGCCGCCCTCCTGGTGATTTCTGTTGGCCTCATCGCCGTCCTGCTCCTCGCGCGCTCGGACAATGCCTCCGACCTGAGTTGATCGAAAACCGCTTGCACGCTCGTGGATCACCCCTTAAATGAGCGTCGAGTGCCCCTATAGCTCAGCTGGTAGAGCAACTGATTTGTAATCAGTAGGTCCGCGGTTCGAGTCCGTGTGGGGGCACCATAACCTCATCTAAAGCATTGGTTTTACTCCGGTTTACAGCAACTGCCTGGAGCCGTAGACCATGTCGGAGACCATTTTACCCACATTCGCCTTCGTGAAAGCGGGTGTTTTCTACATTAGCCGCCGCGTCCCCAAGTCGCTGCAACACCACGACACGTCCCCCCGCATCGTACATTCACTGAGAACACAATGAGGAACGCGCGGGTGGATGTCCCTCTCCCGACGGATGCGACACGCTGTGTGCACGGCTGCTTCGGGTAAGTCGTACCAGGGCGTCGGTCTCCCCGTCGAAGGTTGTGTCAGAGGAACTTGGCTTGAGAGGGTCAGGGCGGTCCCGGAGCCGTATGGAATGATCACACGTTCTTCCTTCACCTGCTGCTAAAAATAGAGCGTTCGAGTGGCCGTTCTGTTCCGTGTTCGGTTTGCGCAGTCACTTTGTGATGTCGAGGACCTTTTTCCTGGAATGACATCTCTCCTAGCAGCCTTCGTCAGGAAACGCGCTGGCCAAAAGGGTCTCAATGTGTTGCGCGTGGCGGTTGTTATCCTCTTTGGACAGGTATCGGATGTCGGGCGATAGGGGGGGGTGCAAAAGGACCATTGCTATGACACGCCGATGTTCGTCTTCGGCGACAAACAGACCCTGACCCGCTGTGCGGCAGCGGTGCGTTTCGATGAAGGTGTTCAGTGTTTCCGCTTGTGGCCAAATTCCTTCGTCAGAGGTCTCCGCCGATGGAAGCATCAACATAAGGGTCGATGCGTCTTTCTGGGTGGCCGGTCGCAGTGTGATTGATCCTTGCCGCAGGATGGGCGGGTGCAATTGCAGCCATTGTTCTGAAGTCATCACATGGTCGTGGCAGGGCTGGGCCCCTCCTTCGATTTGAAAGAACATGCGTTTCTGGACGGGTATGCGCGAAAAGCCGAGCCGGGACAAAAGCGCCTGAGACGACAGGTTGTCGTCCCGGCATGTCGCAATGAGCGGCGGCGCGAGGCGCGTGAAATAGGCAGAGATGGCCTTGCGTAGCGCGTGGAACATGATGCCATTTCCGCGCGCGCCCCGGTCGAGCCAGTACCAGACATCCGGCGACAGGCCGAGGCAGCCGATCATGACACCGTCCTTTTCGAGAATGCGAATGCCGCGCGAGGGCTCTGCGCTGAGGGCGAGAATTTCTTCGGCATCGCGACGCCCGAACGGGTGTTTCACGGCGGCCATCCACCGCGCGATTTCAGGGTCGCTGAGGTGGGTTTCGACCATGGCCAGATCTTTGCTCGCCATGGGCCTTAGGAGGCACACTTCGGTTTCAATCTCGTCTGGAAAGCCGGTCATTGTGATGGTCCGATCTGTTCATTTGTCCTGTGAGACTTCCCCAGATCGGATCACGAATCAATGCCGTGATTCGTTTCCGCAGGTGCATCTTTGAAATTCTGCATTGCGGAAAAATTATTTTGAAACAGAGTGTTACGTTTCATCTCTCCGGGGCGTAACGATATATTACAGATTCACCTTTTCTCGCAGGTTCCCGCCGATATTCCTCCGGTTTCGTTTGCGGAGACGTGAACCTTGGATAGTCTTGTTCAAACGCGAACAGACGGAAGCTCAAGGGAGGAGAAGCCGATGGTCGACCCAACCGTACACGCAGGACTTGGTGTGCCCCAGGCAGTGTTAGTTCGGCTTCTGAGACCCTTGAGCGTTGGACATGAAATCCCAAATCGCCGACAGATCACTCGCCATGCGCGCATGAACACGCGCCAGAATTTCATCCCTCAATGTGCCGGGAAGCGCATCGATGTGCAGTCGAGCTTCGCGCAGGTCGAGCGGCGCGCTGGTCTGAATCGCCTTGTCGACGGCGGCGCGGCACTCTGCGCAGTTCGCGAAGGCGCTCTCGGAAAGCACCTCTTGCAGCGCGTTGAAAAAGCGGGTGTCGGTAGGATCGTTCATCGGGGACAGCTTTCGGGTCGTTATGGTCGCTCCAATGTCGGGTCAGGATCATGACAGGTCAACCACGTGATTTTCGGGTGATCCTTGAAGAGCGGCTGACGCTGATCCAGAGGATTGCCTCCGCCAACAGCGAGCACTTGCGGCTTAACCAGATTGCGAGCGGCATGATGATCCTCGATCAAAAGGATGAGGTCGAGGGGGCGGATGAGGACATGCGCAGTGACGAACGCGATGCAAATGACACGGCAATCGACCAGTGCAGACGCCAGATCGAGGCCCTTGAGGCACAATTGGTGGTGCTGGATCGGGAACTTGCCAAAGCTACAGAAAGATAATCACGATGACACAGCACGTATCTCCGCCATCCATGTCGCTCTTCGATCTGATTGCACGGTCGTGGGCGTTTGAAACCGAAGTGCAGGGCGTTCAGTTCAACGTCATCGGCTCGTCGGTGGCTGTTGCTCTGGCGGATGGCTCGCTCGCTTTCCTGCAGGTCAAGGATTCCGAAGATCCTGAGACCAGAGTGCGTACCGAAGCGGACACCGGTCGTATGACCATTCGCCCGCGCTCAAAACCGCTTCCTACGCCGGTCTGTACGGATGGACCGATTGCAGATGCCGGTCTCGGTCTGTGCCGGGTGGCACAGCAAGGCTTCGCTTTCGTTCATCGTGACGGCATCGAGATTTGGCGTGCCACGGCGAAAGGCCAGACCCTGCGCGTGGCGAAGGGAGAGACAGGGCCCGTCACGGCGCTGTCGGCTTTGCCGGACAAACAGGGGCTTTTGGTAGCGCGTGGCGCCAAGCTTTCCGTCGTGGCACCGGAAGATGGGACGACGCTTGCGACGGTTGAGCTCTCTCACGACATTCGGGTGATCGCGCCTGCGCCCGACGCCGGGCAGATCGCCTGTTGGGGCGCGGGCCGTCTGACCGTACTTGAGACGGAACGGTTGGCGCCGCTCACAGAGATTGCGGTCGAGGGTGAGCTGACGGGCCTGAACTGGTCGCCGGACGGACGTTGGCTGGTCGGAGGATGCCGGGACAAGGCGCTTCTCCTCGTGGATATCACGACGGGGGATGCGGACCGGATCATCGACTTCCCGGCGCCGGTCACCTCCCTTGGCTTTAGCGAGAAAGCCGGTGTGATGATTTCATCCGGTGCATTTCGCGTCGTGGGTTGGCACCTGCCCGACCTGCCGTTCGGTGATCACGAAGGCATGCCGGTCGAAACCGGCAAGCCCGGTCTAACCGTCGTTGAAACGGTCTCGGTGCATCCGACGCGCGATCTGTGCGCGGCGGGCTATGCCAATGGGTTGGTGACGCTCTGTCAGATCGGCAAGCGTGAAGAAATGATGCTGCGGGAAGGCAGTGGCGATCCTGTGACGGCAATGGCCTGGTCGCCCGACGGACATCATCTGGCGATCGGAACTGCCGCAGGAAAAGCGGCGATCGTGACCTTTCCCAAGGCCATGTTCAAATAAGACTCAGGGTTAGCCACTGGGTTAGAAAAAAAGGGAGGACTATCATGACACAAGCACTGAGCGCGGAAGAGCAAAGCAAAGACCGCTACTTTCAGCAACTCGCGAAGATTGCCGAAGAGATGATCGACGATCATGGCAAGGATTTTGCAACCGGGGCCTTGATCCTTGCGGCGCAATGGATCTCACAGGGGCGGCTCGGAAAACCCGAAGACGCCATGCATTAATGCCGACGCATCTGCTCGTGATGCCGAGGCTCGGGAGCAGGTGCGTTCAAACTCTGAATCTGATCGACAAGAATGGCACTGAGCGGTGCGGCGAGCGGGGCAAAGGTTCCGGCTGCGCTGTCTCCAGCCTTGCGTAAAAGCTCGATCAATTCCGGCGTCACAAGCTGAGCATAGGCACAAAGTTCATGAATTCGAAATGTCGCAAAGTAGAGGCTGTCGTCGTTCAAAAGGGTCTGACCCTGTCGCGGCTCTGGGCTCGGGGCATGGAGCAGGTTGCTATGCACAGCGGTGCTCAGGATTGTGAGCACCGATTTGCGCCACTTGGCGTATTCGGTGTCTGCCGAGTGATCGATCCCGGCGCTGTAGAGCTTTTCCGAGATGGCGCGGAACGCGCGCCCGCCCGCGATATGGCGGCGCCAAAACTCGTTTGTGTCCTCGGCCGATCTGCAGTCAGTGAATCTCTGTGCCAGTTTCGGGCGAATGAGAAGAATGAGCGCCATGTCGACATCTTCGGACAGGGAGCGGGCGATCTGCATCGCGGGCAGGGGCAATTCCGTGAGGGCCAAAAGCCGCAGAGCGGTCATTTGTTCGGTCAGCCGTGCTGTGACACCGGCAAGACCATGCCATTGTGCGATGGACATGCCGTCCATGGCCTCTTTCTGACCGACAACCGTCGCGGCATGAAGCGCACGGACCCAAAGCAAAGCCTGATCGAAGAGAAACACGAGATCGACTGCCGCGCTGTCTGTGGCTGTGTCGAGCCGCGGCACCGCGCGAAATCCGGGCAGGCTGCGGATGCCTGCGCGCCAGTGGCTGTCGAAATCCAGTCGGTGGGCGGACCAAAGCTGTTTGACCCGCGCCAAGAGTTGCGGCGAGAGGTCCGGATAGGACATCTCCGGCGGCGTATGGTAGAGCGGGTTGCTCGCCCCTGGGGGAATTCCTTGGCTCATGTCTTCGCGGGTCCTCGCAATATTGCGATCAGTGTAACCCGCAGATCGCGCGTCTGGCCAGTGGTCTTGGCGGAGGGGGTCAGATGAACTTTTCGACCAGATTTCACGCGAGCCAAACGCAGTGCTTCAAAATGGGGCATGTGATCAACGTGCTTCAGATGAGCGGCGAGGAATTGGACGAACATTTGATGCAGACCGCGCAGGAAAATCCTTTTCTGCGGATACGAAAGCGGCGGAGTGCGGCGATACGGGGGGGCAACGGCCTTGGTCTTCCGGACGTTGAGCATGCCGATACGCCGACGAGTCTCTATGATCACGTCCTGCGGGAGTTGGCTGGGCTGATCGCGCATGGCGGTCCGATGGAGCGGCTGGTCCTTGCGCTGATGGAGGCGTTGGAGCCCTGTGGCTGGCTTGGTCGGAGCCTGCCCGACATCGCGGCGGAGTTGAACCTGTCCGAGGCGCTTGTCGAGAACGGTTTGAAGCTGATTCAAAAACGGATCGCGCCCGCGGGATTGTTTGCCAGAGACTTGGCCGAGTGCCTGCGTCTTCAGCTTGAGGATCAGGGTCTTTGGGACGCGGAAACGGCCAAGTTTCTCGCCTGTCTTGACTGTCTTGAAACCGGGGGCAAGGTGGCGGTGGCCAAGGCGAGCGGCCTTTGCCCGGAAGCCGTGGATGAAAAAATCGCGCGCTTGCGCCGTCTCGATCCGAAGCCGGGGGCCAGATTCGGGACGGATTTAACGCTGTTGCGGGAGCCCGATGTGCGCATTGAGGCCCGGGGCGACACATGGGTCGCTATCGTCAAATCGACCTTTGAACTGCACACCGCACTCTTGCCCGAGGCCACCTGCGGCAGTTCGCCGGAAATACGGCAGGCGCTGAAAGAAGCCCGGGCGCTCAAGCAGGCCCTCGATCTGCGCAAAAACGCCGTGGAACAGATCATGTGTTACATGATCGAAGTGCAGTCGGACTATTTCCGAGAGGGGCACGAGGCGCTGCAGCCGCTGTCCCAATCCACCATCGCAGAAAAAACCGGGTTTCATTTGAGCACCGTGAGCCGGGTGCTGAACGGCCTTCTTGTCGAAGGGCCGCACGGGATTTTCGAGGCCCGGATGCTCTGTGCCCAGACCGCATCGCGCGCCGCGCAGGGTGGGCCGTCAAAACCCAAGGTCTTGTCTCGACTGCGCGCGCTGCTCTTGGCGGAGAGCGCGGTTCATCCGCTTTCCGACCAAACTCTTGCCGATGTGTTGGGCGCAGAGGGTCTTAAAGTGTCCCGCCGCGTGGTGGCAAAATACCGTCACGAACTTGGCTTCTCACCCGTGGCGCAGCGGCGTTTGCGCGCCTGATTTGCCGGGTTGATCCCAACCTTTCCTTAAAGATTTCATCCCGTTTCCACCGCGTATGCGCGGTGGATTTGTTGTGCCGTATCGACAGGGAAGTGTCCGTGTAAACCAGTGTGTAACGCTGCAAGCCGGAAACCGTAAACGCCATGTGTAACGATACGTAACGGTGGCGCCGGGAATGCAAAACTTAGCCGCCCGCTGCCGCGTGATGCAAAAAAAATAGAATAAAAATATACAGCAAAAACAATACATTAATGAAAAATTTCATGCTGCAACTGCACATTTTGCCGCACTGGAACCGACCTTGCATGAAGAGAGGTATAACACGCGGTTGTCCACCGGGCTGATCGCACAAGAACGAAGGAACGGGAGGAAACATATCACCGGCACCCTTGGCACAGGCCACGGGGCAGTCCGGGTCGATATTACCCATCTCCACCTTTGCCGAGAACCCGTGCGATGCGCCCAGTTGCCTGTCGCATGAAACGCAACGGCGAAAGCCGCCAAACGTGACCGGGAAACCGGGCTCAGAGCTGTAAGGAGGCTCATGGCATGACTTTGACGCTTAATAAGATCACGTCGCAACGTGGTATCTCGGTAGGGGAGGCTACCAAGAAGATCGCGGATCTGGGATGGAACCCGACCTATGTTCAGGAGGCTGCGACCTTCCCGACCGACTACAAAATCACCAAGGCGCCGCGCGACCCGATGAAACAGGTCCTGCGGTCCTACTTCCCGATGGAAGAGGAAAAGGACAACCGGGTGTATGGCGCACTCGACGCCGCGCTGCGCGGCGACATGTTCCGCAACGTGGAACCGCGCTGGATCGAATGGATGAAGCTGTTCCTTGCGATCATCCCGTTCCCGGAAATCTCGGCTGCCCGCTCGATGGCCATGGTTGCCCGTCTGTCGCCGGGTGAAGACCTGCGCACCGGTTTCACCATGCAGATGGTCGACGAATTCCGTCACTCCACGATTCAGATGAACCTGAAGAAGTGGTACATGGAAAACTACATCGATCCGGCTGGGTTCGACATCACCGAAGAAGCCTTTGGTAAGTGCTATGCCACCACCATCGGCCGTCAGTTCGGCGAAGGCTTTATCACCGGCGACACCATGACCGCCGCTTGTATGTATCTGACCGTTGTTGCGGAAACTGCCTTTACCAACACGCTCTTCGTCGCGATGCCGTCGGAAGCCGCCCGTAACGGCGACTACGCACTTCCGACCGTGTTCCTGTCGGTGCAGTCGGATGAAAGCCGCCACATCGGTAACGGTCACTCGCTTTTGATGGCCGCGCTGAAGGAGCCGGAGAACCACCTGCTTCTGGAACGCGATCTGCGTTACGCGTTCTGGCAGAACCACGCCATCGTGGACGCCGCGATCGGGACCTTCATCGAATACGGCACCACCAACCGCGACAAGGAAAAAGAATCCTACGCGGAGATGTGGCACCGCTGGATCTTTGAAGACTACTACCGGACCTACATGCTGCCGCTTGAAAAGTACGGCGTGAAGATTCACCACGACGACGTTCAGGAAGCGTGGAAACGGATCACCGAGAAGAACTACGTCCATAAGGTCGCTCAGTTCTTTGCCGTCGGTTGGCCTGTGAACTTCTGGCGCATTGAAGCCCAGACCGACAAAGACTTTGAGTGGTTTGAGCACAAGTATCCGGGTTGGTACGCCGAGTTTGGCGAGTTCTGGAAATGGTACGACAAGCTCTCCAAGCCGGGTGAGACTGTGGTGACCTTCAACCAGGACACGGGCTATGTCTATCCGCATCGCTGCTGGTCCTGCCTCGTGCCGTGCCTCATCCGCGAGGATATGGTTGTCGATCAGATCGACGGTCAGTGGCACACCTTCGCCCACGAGTTGGACCGCTGGACCGCTGTCGAGGCCTTCTCGGACGAGTACCAGGGTCGTCCGACGCCGGCCATGGGCAAGTTCTCGGGCAAGCGCGAGTGGGAAACCGTCTATGACGGCTGGGATCTCGCCGATGCGATCAAGGACCTGAACTTCGTCCGCGAAGACGGCGAAACCCTGACCGCTCAGCCGCACTTGCGGTTCGACAACAAGGACATGTGGAAGCTGGAGCACGTCCGTGGCCACACGCTGCGCTCGCCGCTCAATATGCTGCGCGCCATGTCCGACGCCGAGCGCGAGGCCCATGTGGCCGAGTACAAAAAGGGCTTCACGATCAACGCCTGTAACTAAAAACAACACCGGGAGCCGCATCCGCGGCCCCCGGGACCTCGGCCTCGCGAAAGGCGAGAGCCGTGTCTAGGGAGGAAAGAATGACGGAAGTATATACCGTCCGATTGGAACCTGTCGGTGTGGAATTCGAGGTCGAAGAGGAAGAAACCATCCTCGACGCCGCATTCCGCCAAGGTATCGCGTTGCCGCATGGCTGCAAGGAAGGGCAATGTTCGGCCTGCAAGTGCGTCCAACTCGATGGCGAGACTGAGATGCTGAAATACTCCACATTCGCGCTGAACGAGATGGAGCGGGACAGTGGCCATGTGCTGATGTGCCGGACCATCGCCTACAGCGATGTTGAGATCGAACTCTTGAACTACGACGAGGAGGTGCTCTCGAAGTCCATCCCGGTGCGTCAGTTCACCGGCAAGATCGTCGACTTCCAGAAACTGACCCACGATATTCGCGGGGTTCAGATCGAGTTGGATGCACCTCTCAAATTCTGGGCGGGCCAATATGTCGACATCACGGTCAGGACCGAAGCGGGGGAGGAGATTACACGCTCGTTCTCCATGGCAAATTCGCCGAGCGAAACCCAAAAACTCGGCTTCATCATCAAGAAATATCCAGACGGACGTTTCTCCAACGAGCTCGACGACGGAGGCATCAAACCCGGAGCGGAAGTCGAAGTCGAAGGACCCTACGGAATGTGCTTCCGGCGAGAAGGGCGAGAAGGACCCGTGATCCTCGTCGGGGCCGGTTCCGGGATGTCACCGGTCTGGTCGATCCTGAATGACCACATCGAAAGCGGTGAAGACCGTCCGGTCTATTTCTTCTACGGCGCACGTAGCCAGGACGATCTGATCTTGCTCGATGAAATCGATGCGCTGACGGCGGCCAATCCTTCGGTCGAATTTATCCCGGTGCTCAGCCATGCCGATGACGATGCAGAATGGACCGGCGAACGCGGTTTTGTACACGAGGTTGTCGACCGTCGGCTGAGAGAGCTCGAAGTCGATGGCGAAGGCGATGTTTACGCCTGTGGTCCGCCGCCGATGATCGACGCGCTGACGCCGGTGCTCTTCATGCATGACTTCGATGCCGATCGCATTTTCTACGACAAGTTCACGCCCACTTCCGGTTCTTCGGGCCACTGATAACGGCCCGAACGCTAGTGACGTGAAACCAACAAAGGGAGGCTACCATGGTAGCAACATCTAGTTCAGTCGGATCCGGTGCCGCGGGTGCCGCAGAGTTCGTAGGCTCGAAGAGCCGCAAGTACAATTACTTCGAGCCGCGCGGGAAGCGGGCGACCCATTACGAGGACGTCACGGTTGACGTGCAACCCGATCCCGAGCGCTATCTGATCCAGAACTGGATCATCGAGTTCGAGGGCGGCAAAGGCGGTGGGGCGTACCGCAAGGACAACACAGCCGCGCTTTCCAGCAACTGGCACGCCTTCCGTGCCCCGGATCAGGAATGGGAACGCACCCACTATCAGCGCCAGTCCAAGATCGAAACCATGGTGCAGAACGTCATCTCCAACGCCCGCAAGGCCGGTGCGCACAAGGTGTTCGATAAGGCGTGGCAGACGGTTCTGCAAAAGCATCTGGGCGCATGGAAGCATGCCGAGTTTGGTCTCGGGACCTCGCTCATGCAGGCGCAGCGCTATGGCTACACGCAGATGATCAACAATGCCACGTTGACCAACTCGTCCTACAAGATGCGCCTGACGCAGGACATCACCCTTTATCTGGCTGAGATCGGCATGGATATCGACGGCTGGGACGACGAGCTTGGCAAGAAAACCTGGCTTGAAGATCCGATCTGGCAGCCCTGCCGTGAGGCGGTCGAGACGATCATGGGCTCGGAGGATTACCTCGAACAGTATTTCGCCATCAACATCGTGTTCGAGCCGTTGGTCGGCGAGCTGATCCGCTCTGGTTTCTTCATGCAGGCGGCGGCGGCCAATAACGACTTTATCACCCCGTCGGTGATCTCTGCGGCCGAGGCCGACTATGAGCGCAACCTCGCGAATACGGTCGATCTGATCTACCTGCTGGTCCACGACGAAAAGCACGGCGAACACAACCGCATGCTGTTCAAGTCCTGGCTCGCAAAGCATGGCGCGCTTGCCGAGAAAGCTGCGGATGCGCTTCAGCCGATCTGGTCTCAGCCGCACTCCAAGCCCGTGTCCTACCATGACGTGAAAGAGGTCTCGCGCGAGCGCATGGCCCAGATTCTCGCCGAACTCAGCCTCAACTAAACACCCAGATAAGGAGAGCAAGATGTCTAGCACAGCGCGTAACGCATCCAAGCAGAACATCTTCAAGTCGATGCAAGACATCGACATGACCTCGCGCGAGGTGTCGCACCAGTGTGGTGTGACGATGAACGACAGCGTCGAGGCCCGTGCCATCGCCGAGTTCATGGAAGAGAACAACCCTTCGGTGACGGTGACCTACAACCCGGCCACCATCCGCATCGACGGTGAGGGCAAGCTGATCTTCAAGATGGATGAGATCACCGAATATCTCGGCCGTGAAATGACTGCCGAAATCTTCGAGGTGAACACGTCGACCCACTATGGCCGCATGGTCCGGGTGGACGACAACACCGTGATCCTCTTCGGCGACATGAACGAAGTGATGGAATACATCTAACCGCTTTTGCCGGAGGCCCGGCGTCGCTGGGCCTTTGGTTTCCCGACAGACAGGCGGGCGGATAAGGGGCGGCAGGCGGAGGAGCCAGAACGCCGACATCCCAACCGAACCGACTGAGCGTTCAAAAATAATCCACGCACACCCAGGGAGGGTACCCATGTATATCACACCCGAAGGCAAAGAAATTTTCGTTCTCGATGGCCACACCCACTATTGGGACGGCAGCCCCGAGAACCAGACCAACATCCACGGCAAGCAGTTCATCGATTGCTTTTATGCCTATCACACCAATCTGAGCCCCAAAGAACATCTGTGGGACAAGTCGCGGTTCGAGAAATACTCGGAAGACAACATCTATCGCGATCTTTTCGTGGATGGTCCGAATGACATGGCGGTCATCCAGACCACCGTGCTGTCGGACTTCTACAATAACGGCTTTTCCTCGATCGAGCGCAGCTCGGCCATGGCTGCACGTCATCCGGAACGGTTCATCGTGAACGGCTCTTTTGATCCGCGCGATGGGGAAAAGGCGCTGGAACAGATTCACTACATGAAGGAAACCTTCGATATCACCGGGGTGAAAATGTACACCGCCGAGTGGAACGGGGCGTCAAAAGGCTGGGCCCTCAACGACCCGCAGGCCTACAAGTGTTTTGAACTCTGCGACAAGCTCGGGATCAAAAATATCCACGTGCACAAAGGCCCGACCATTATCCCGCTGTCGAAAGACGCCTTCGATGTGCATGATGTCGATTATGCGGCCACCGACTTCCAGAATCTCAACTGGATCGTCGAGCATTGCGGCCAACCGCGCATCGACGATTTCTGCTGGATCGCGACGCAGGAGACCAATGTCTACGGCGGTCTCGCGGTGGTTCTGCCCTTTATCCACTCGCGTCCGCGCTACTTTGCCGAAATGATCGCCGAACTGCTGTGGTGGGTGGGCGAAGACAAGATCCTCTTTGGCTCCGACTATGCCATCTGGACGCCGCAATGGCTTGTCGAGAAATTCTGGAACTTCCAGATCCCCGACGACATCGCCGAAGAGCGTGGTGTGCAGCTGACGGACGAGATTAAGGAAAAGATCCTCGGTCTGAACGCGGCGAAACTCCAATGTCGAGGCCTGCACCGATCTGCTCGGCGCGTCTCAGCGCGCTGAGAAAGGCCTCAACACTGCGCATGTCTCTTGTACGCGCTGTGTGTGCGCCGCCCAAACGCAGCCATATCTGCTCGATCCAGACAGGCAGCGATAAACGGTCGCGCTTGGTTTCCGCCCAACTCAGCGCCTCTCGCAGGTGATGGAGGCGAGCAATATCCTCTGTATTGATATTGGCAGGTGGCTTTTCCAGAGCGGACATCAGGTCCAGCGGCCGTTCATCGTATTCTGAGAGCAACATGGAAATTGACGACAGCGTGATCCCGCACCAAGGCCCAGTGAGCAGGGCCAGTGCGGCCACCATGTCGGCGGGGTTGGCGAGCCAACGACAGACGCTCATTAAGTCTGTGACAACGGGCTCTTGTAACAGCGATTGAATTGCATCACCGGTGTACGGAATGTTGAGTTCTGTCAGCGCGTCACCAACGAGGCTTGCGTGG
>CAXPTW010000070.1:0-4130 GCA_964220165.1 Abyssibacter sp. | reverse complement strand
AAACGGCGCGCCCGCCTAACTCTGCCTCAAATTTCTTGCCTCGCTTCCCAACCATTCCGCTCCACCGAGCGTCCCGGCCAGTCCGTCTGGCGCCCCGTCAGTGACTGTGTCGCTGTCGGTGAGGGGGGTTCTACGGATAGTGCCGGTGACCCGCAAGGGGTTTTTGAAAGAAAAATGACATTTCCTTCGAAAAACATATCAAGACTTTGTTTTTGATATGTTTTTTAAGTTGGTCATTTTTGAAAACTTGGAATTTCCAACTGAAATCCCTCGTGCGCCTCAGGCGCTAACGCAATGAATGTGACTTACCCACACGGGCTGACGCAACATTTGGTATCTGGAGTGCAAATCACCCCAAATCACCGCCGAGATCGGAGGTGAATCGGGATGGAAAACCCGAGTCACCCCGCCTGGTGACTCGGAGCTTTGCGTGCAGGGCGTCGACGGGAGGCAACGGGCAGTCGCAAAAGAAGCAGGCCTGAGATCGCGAAGAAATACAAAAGAGGCTCCAACTGCCAACCTTTTCGCAGCATCACAAAATGCACAGCGCCAAGCAGGACCGCCGGATAGACCAGCATATGCAACCGCCGCCAATTGCGGCCGAGCTTGCGGATCGCGGCATTATAGGATGTCGCGGCCAAAGGGATCAGCAAGGCAAAGCCGACCATCCCTATGGTGATGTATGGACGCTTGTAGATGTCCGCGATGATCTGCGAGGCGATCTGAACATCCAGGACGATCCAGACCGTGAGATGCAGCACGATATAGAAGAAGGCGATCAGACCGAGCGCTCGGCGAAACTTCAACAGGTTCAGCCCAAGGTGACGCCGCAAGGGTGTGATGCAAAGCGACGCGATAAGCACCTGAAGCCCCAAGAGGCCGATCTTATGCTCCATCGCCTTGACGGGGTCGACACCGAGCTGCCCCGTCACACCAGCGTAAAAGAACCAGGCCGGCGGGAGGAGCGCCCCGAGATAGAGCGGCCAGGTCGGAATTTTGCGCGCGATACGGTTGATCTGATCAATCATCAGTAATTCTTCGTCAGGTCGAGACCACGGTAGAGATCGCCGACCTGCTCCTCATAGCCATTGAATTTTACGGTCGCGATGCGGGAGGCGAACAAGCCGCCGCCAATGCGCCGTTCCGTGGCCTGCGACCAGCGCGGGTGGCTCACCTCGGGGTTCACGTTGGAATAGAAGCCGTACTCGCGATGATTGGTGGCTTTCCACGTGTTGAGCGGCTGCTCTTCTTGCAGGGTGATCTTGACCACCGATTTGATCGACTTGAACCCGTATTTCCACGGCACGACGAGACGCAAAGGCGCGCCGTTTTGGTTGGGCAGCTCTTTACCATACAGGCCGGTCGCCATAATGGTGAGCGGATGCATCGCCTCATCAAGGCGCAGCCCCTCCACATAGGGCCAGTCGAGAATGGGACGGCGTTGGCCCGGCATCTCCTCCGGGCGGAACAAGGTTTCGAACCGGACGTATTTGGCAGAGGGCTGAACGCCCGCGAGGTTCAGGAGCTGGTTCAACTCGAATCCGTTCCACGGGATGACCATGGACCAGGCCTCAACACAGCGGAACCGGTAGATACGCTCGTCAATGTCGACCTTGGCCAAGATGTCGCCGAGACCGTAGGAGCCGGGGCGCTCCACCAACCCGTCGATTTCGACAGACCATGGATCAGTCGTTAACGTATGCGCATTGCGGGCGGGGTCTTCCTTGCTCGTGCCAAATTCATAGAAATTGTTGTAGTTGGTGATTTCCTCAAAGGTGTTCGGCTTCTCGGTCGTGTCGAACCCTTTGATTTCGAAATCGGGCATGTCCTGTGCGCTGGCCCCCGAGGCCGCCAAAAGGCCCGCGCCCGCGAACCCGGCCATGAGCGCACGCCTGTTAAGATAGGTCGCCTCTGGCGTCACATGCGAATAAGGCAGATTGAATTTGGCCGACATGGGGATCCTCCTGATGCGTTATGAAAACGCTACCTCGGATGCCCCCCAGCTCAAACCAAACTCATCTCACAACTGCGTTGGGGAATTGTAACTTTAATCCGCGTATTGGTCGTGATGATAGCTGGGCACAATCCGGTCCAGCGGGATCGAGGTGCCATCCGCCTGCACGATCCGCACATGACGGCGGCGCATCTGGCGCGGCTCAAGCACCCCGACGGAATGCGCGATCATCTCAAGCTCATGAATGGTCGCCTTCGCATAAGCCGCGACCTTTTTATATTTGTCATGCACCACGAGACCCTTTTGCAAATGCGGGTCATGGGTCGTGATTCCCGTCGGACAGGTGTTCTTGTTGCACTTGAGCGCCTGAATGCAGCCGAGCGAGAACATGAAGCCGCGCGCGGAACAGACAAAATCAGCCCCCGCGCAGATCGCCCACGCAACATCGGCCGGGTTTACCAGCTTGCCTCCCGCAACGATGCGGATGCGGTCATGAAGCCCATATTTGTCCCGCAGATCGACGATCCGGATGAGGGCTTCCTTGATCGGCATACCCACAAGGTCGATAAGCGGCATCGGCGCGGCACCCGTTCCACCCTCTCCCCCATCAATTGTGATAAAGTCTGGAGCGAACTCCTCTCCGCGCTCTTTGATCAGCTCAAAGAACTTGGCCCAAGGGCGCGAGGAGCCGACCACGAATTTGAAGCCGACCGGTTTGCCGGTCACGTCGCGGATGTGGTTGATGAAATTCAACAGGTCGTTGAAATCGTCCACTTCGCGGTGGCGGTTCGGCGAAATCCCATCCTCGCCCGGACGCAGGCCACGGATTTGCGCAATCTCCGGCGTGATCTTGGCGGCGGGCAGGATGCCGCCCTTGCCAGGCTTTGCGCCCTGAGACAGCTTGATCTCGAACATCTTGACCTGTTCATGTGCCGCCATAGCGCGCAGCTTGTCGTCATCGAGGTTCCCTTCCTCGTCGCGAATGCCGTATTTCGCCGTGCCGATCTGATAGACAAGGTCCGCGCCCCCTTCGAGGTGAAAGGGCGACAGCCCGCCTTCCCCGGTATTGAGCCAAATCCCCGCCTCTTTCGCGCCTTTCGAAAGCGCGAGCACCGCAGGCTTGGAAATCGCGCCATAGGACATGCCGGAAATGTTAAAGATCGACTTCGCGGTATAGGGCACGCGGCAATATTGTCCGATCACCATCGGTTCCGAGACTGCGAATTGATCGTCGAGCGGGGGAAAGGCCGCATTCATGAAAATCGGCGTACCGGGGATGGAGAGAGAGCGCGTCGAGCCAAAGGCCACGGTATTCCCCTTGCCGTCGGAGGCGCGATAAATCCAATCGCGCTGTGCCCGGTTGAACGGCATCTCCTCGCGGTCCATCGCAAAGAAGTACTGGCGGAAAAACTCGCCCAGTGTCGAGAACCAATGCCGGAAATGCCCGATCACCGGATAGTTGCGCAGGATCGCGTCGCGGGTCTGTCTTTTGTCGAGGACATAGAGCGCGAAGGCCCAAAGCGCGACCAGGCCGATAACCACCACAAAGATCAGCGCCAGAACCTGAAGTGCGCCCATTGCCCAATGCCAGACTGTCATATCAACTCCCGAGATCTCAACTGCGGCTAAGCGTGACCCTGACATACGCGGCCAAGATGACAACCGCAAACCGAGAAATGTTTGCGCAAACAACCCAAAGCGCATAGGGGACGAACCGCTCGACTCACAGACGAAATCGCGACAGTATTCTCAAAGAGCTTTAGGAGACCCATCATGCCGGACCATAAACTTGCGCTGCACGTCAGCGAAGGCAAGGAACGCGCGATGATGGCCGCGCTCAGCAATGCGGTGAACGCCTATCGGTATTTCGAGGAGGCGGGTGAAACCGTCGCGATTGAGATTGTGACGAATGGGGCGGGCATTCAGATGCTGATTCGCGAACATAGCCCGGTTGGTCAGCGCATTGCGGATGTGGCCGAGCAATTCCCCAAAATCCGCTTTTCCGTCTGCCAAAACACACTGGAACGGATGGGAGAGGCCCAAGGCAAACTCCCCCAGCTTTTGCCAGAGGCCCGCACCGTCCCCGCCGGGATCGCGCGCCTGATGGAGTTACAGGGCAAAGGCTACGCCTACGTTAAACCCTGATCCAAAAAAAGGCGGCCAATTGGCCGCCTTC
>CAXPTW010000069.1:0-24231 GCA_964220165.1 Abyssibacter sp. | reverse complement strand
TATTGGTCCGGCTTGGACGAGCAAAAAGCAGCATGAAACCTAAACACGATACACCTTAGAAAAGCTGCAAAACTGTCCGAAAAGGTGGGACCACTTCATTTCTCACGGGCAAAACCCTCCCCCGCGTTACTGCCCCATCATCCGCTCATGCACCGGCGCCATCCCCCGTTCTGCCATGTCCGACACCTCGCCCGCGTGCACATGAAGCGCGGCGACAATCTCCGGGTCGTCTGAGGTCTGCACCACGACAATCCCCTCCTCCGTCACCTCGATCTCCGTCTCCATCGCGCCGGTGCGCTCGAAAAAGATGTCGAGCGTCGGGGACTGGATGAACACCTGCGGGTCGCGGCCCTCATCAACCCGCGCCGACATGCCGACGACGTGGCTCACGAGGGCGTCCATCACCTCGGGATCAGTGGACTTTGTCACGGTGCGGATGCCGTTGGGGAGGTTTTCGACCTCACGCGACAGCGTCTGGAAGTTCTTGAACATCACCTCCATCTCAAGGCTTTCCTGAACCGTCGCGTCCTTTCCCCGCAGCCCTGGCATGTTCACCTCATCATGCCCGCCCGCGCCATGCATATGCGGGTCCGATTGGGCGGCGCTCATCTGCGGGAGAGCGGCGAGCGTGAGAGCGAAAGCGAAAGAGAGGGCAGGTTTGATCATGGGGCGGTCCTGAGACAAAAATGTTTCGCCCTTTCTAGCACAGGAAAATTTCACCGCTCATCACGTTCTGGACAGCTTGTAAATCCCACGCGGCTGCGTCACCTTCCGGCCATGATCAAGACGACCTTCGCCACCCCGCCTGAAAACGGCATCCATGAGCTGCCCCCCGGCAAGCTCGCCGCCCTTGTCACCTATCTTGAGATGTTTGAGCGCCCTGCCCCGCGGCCCGCGCCAAACCAGCCGGAGCTTGAGCTTGTCCCTCATGAGGCACCTGCGCTCGACTGGTATCGCGCGCTCTACACCCGTGTCGGGGAGGATTGGCTCTGGTTCTCGCGGATGTATATGACCGACGAGGCGCTCTCTGCGATCATCCTGAACCCGGATGTGGAGATCTATTCCGTGCGCAAAGACGGCGCAGACCTCGGGATGTTGGAACTTGATTTCCGTGACCCGGACAACACGGAACTGGCGTTTTTCGGGCTGCATCATAGCCTGATCGGCGGTGGCACCGGACGGTGGTTGATGGAGCAGGCGCTGGACAAGGCCTTCGCGCGCCCGATCAAGCGGTTCTTCGTCCACACCTGTACCCTCGACAGCCCGCAGGCCCTGGCGTTTTATATCCGCTCCGGGTTCACCCCCTATGGCCGCGCGGTCGAGGTGATGGACGATCCGCGCATCGACGGGCCGCTGCGCAAGGACGCCGCGCCGCAGATTCCGGTGATCTAAAATCCGGTGACGCAAAAGAAAAGGCCCCGCACATCTGCGAGGCCTCACAACAGTATACTCGATATTCAACGCACACACTCGTTACGCAACAGAGGGGCGATTACGGGCAAGGTGCCGTATAATAGGTGCCGTCGCCGTTCGAGTAGGCACAGGTCGCCTTGTTGGTGTTCTTCGCCACAACGGAACCCGCAGCGGCCCCACCCAGCGTGGCGAGCACGGTCCATTCGTCATTGGCATCGAGCGCATCCGCCGTCAGATAGCCAAGCCCGGCCCCGGTCACAGCCCCAAGCGCCGTGGCGCCGTCAGAATTGCTCATACAGGCGGAAAGCATCGGCGCAGCAAAGGCCAGAGCCAGCAAAATTTTCTTGGACATCACAGGTCTCCCGTTGTCTTGTCAGTCTGCAAAGAGAACACGCCACATACCGATTGGGTTCCACAAATGTGATCGATTTTGACCGGTGCGCCCAAAAATCCCGCTTAGAGACTTGAAAACATGACCGAAAAAATTTCCGCTGAGGCGTTGATTGAACATCTGGGTCTCGCCCCGCATCCAGAGGGTGGTCATTACCGGCAAACTTGGGTCGCGGAGACCGAGGGCGACGCGCGCCCGGCGGGCACCTGCATCTATTTCCTGCTCCGCGCGGGCGAGCGCAGCCATTGGCACCGCGTCGATGCGGCGGAAATCTGGCACTATTACGCGGGCGCGCCTCTGACGCTCTCCATGGCGGAGACGGAGGCCGGTCCCGCGCGGCGCCTTACCCTCGGGCCCGATCTCATGGCGGGCGAAGCCCCACAGCGCATCGTGCCCACCGGCCACTGGCAGGCGGCGGAAAGCACGGGCGACTGGACGCTCGTCGGCTGTACCGTCTCTCCGGGGTTTCAATTTGCGGGGTTTGAGCTGGCGGCACCGGGATTTGATATTCCTTAAGCGCACGGTCGGGCATTTAGGGGGAAAAATTCGAATTATTCCCCGTCAGATCAAGCAAATGGTAAGGTTTCCCGCACTGGCGAAAAGCTGACGTTAGGGTAACTTAGAACATGTTAATGAGTTCCGGGGGGGGAACCAGTTTTAGTTTCCCAATGTTTCGAGTGATCAGGCGCTGGCCGAACACCCCTGAAGGCAACTTTGGAGCGTGTTTGGCCAGCGGCGTTTCCCCCTCACATTGCGTCCTCTTCCGGTTAAGAGGTCTCGCGCGCTATCGGACCTCAAACGCAAAGCCCCCGCTCTCTCCCCATCCTATCCCTCGACATCATGCTGCGCCCGCATCTACGCCCTCTGTCGGATCGGTCGCACGACCCGACCCACGAAAGTCCGGATAGGTCGAGAACAGCGCCCCGCTTAGCCTTCCCCCGTCAGATGCGGACCCACCGCATCGGCATATCTTGGGAGGGAAAACCATGAATTTGATTACGGCTTTGGCCATTTCGATCGGCGTGCTCGCCGCTGTCGCCACCTATCTGTGCCTCGGCACCAGCGCAGGCCTTCAGGTCTGGGCGCTCTTTGTCGGTTGGGGCGCGTTTTATCACACCGGGGGCGGCGCGGCCTCTATCGGCAAATGCGCGATCAACCATGCCTGGGGCGCGCTCGTCGCAACCCTCGCGCTCTTTGTTGTGGCCAGTGTCGGCGGCTCCGTCGCCGTGACCTCGCTCATTGTCGGGGCCTCTGTCGTCTTGCTCGTCCTCGGCGCACACCTGCCGGTACTCGCCACCATCCCGGCGGCGGTCTACGGCTATGCGTCTACGGCGGCTTTTGCGCTTCTGTCCGGTGTGGCCATCGGCGACCTCGCGGCCTCGTTCCAGGCCAGCGCTCTGGTCCTGATCTCCATGATCATCGGCAACCTCTTCGGCTTTGTGTCTGAGAAAGGCGCTGGAATCTTGGTTGGCAAATCTGACGCGCCGGAGAGCACGGAAACCGCCTGATCGAGCAGCTCATGGCACAACGTGGAGACCTCCGCCGCGGCGGAGGTCTTTATCATTTTCGGGGGGGGGGGCAGGACCGAGAACCCCAGAAACGCATTGTTTCCAAAACGATACTTAATCACGAGATCGTGAGCTCCCATATGTTGCGTATGAAACAGCCTTTTAAATCACATATTCCTTTAAAAACGCGCCTGAAATACTGGTGGGACATGCATGGCACTGAGGCGACGGCCATATCCATTGGTGCCGTAGCGTGCACAGTCTTTGGCGCAATCGTCCTCGACCCGCCGAAACATGTCGGCTTTGAAAAGGCGATCGTCACCTATTACGGCGTACGCGAAGGCTCCGAAACGCCCGGTGTCCGCCTTTGGGTTGCGAATGAGGACGGGCAGACGCTGATCGTCGACAGCAATGTTTACAACCCGGACCTGAAAATCGGGGCGCAAGTTTGCCTCTTGCATACCAAGGGTCAGGTGACCGGCGGGCATCGGTGGGAACTCACCCTGCCGAGAAATTGCCTGACGTAAGGGGCGCGCGCTGCTACGTAATAGCTTCGTCCTCTGACGGCCGCGACACCCGCCCGCCGCCGATGGCCGCGCGCACGCCGGTCGTCGTTGGCGCGGAGGTCGGCAGGCCGCGGAGCACCCGCACGGCGAGATAGGCAAAGGCCTGAGCCTCCAACATATCGCCATCAAGACCGACCTCTTCGACCGGCAACACGGGACAATCCACCCCGGCGGCAATCATCGTCATGAGCGTCGCATTGTGCCGCCCGCCGCCAGTGACATAAAGCGCCGAGGGCGGTGTCGGGCAATGATCCATCGCGCGGGCGACAGAGGCGGCAGCAAAAGCGGTCAAAGTGGCGGCGGCATCCGCGTCAGAGAGCGACGCGACCGCTTCCAGAACCCCGTGAAAATCGTTCCGATCCAAAGATTTCGGCGGCATTTTGTAGAAATAGGGATGCTCAAGCCCCTTGGAGACGATCTCCATATCCGGCTGCCCTTCGGCGGCCAGCGCGCCGCCCGCGTCATAGGTGTCGCCCCGGCGCGCGCGTATGAGATCGTTGACCGGCGCATTCGCAGGCCCGGTGTCAAAGGCAAGACAGGCCCCGTCCTTCGCCGGGTCGGCCACAGTCGGGTCCACCCATGTGAGATTGCCCACCCCACCGAGATTGAGAAAGGCCACGGGTGCGGTCGCCCCGATGTGCCGCGCCAAGGCGTGGTGGTAAAACGGGGCCAAAGGCGCGCCCTGCCCACCCATCTCGACATCCGCCGAGCGAAAGTCCCAGATCACCGGCACGCCGGTCACCTCGGCCAAGACCGACCCGTCCCCTGCTTGATAGGTCCGGCCTTCGTCCGGTGCGTGGTTCAAGGTCTGGCCGTGAAACCCGATGAGCTCAAACCCGTCGAGCTGAGACAGAGCCTCCGCATGGGCCGTCTCAATGAGTTCCGTCAAGGCCTCGGACGCCTGCCAAGCCCCCAGCTCGGCACGAAATCTCTCCTGCTCCGTCTCGGAATAGGGACGAAACACGCTCTCTCCGAACTCGAAAATCTCAACACCGTCGGTTTTCACCACCGCCACATCCACCCCGTCCAGAGACGTGCCGGACATGCATCCGGCGGCCCGGATCGGAGACTTCTTACCCTGACTGCTCATCACACTCTTTCCCTTTGGGGCGCACCCCGATATATCAGGCCGCGCTGACCCTTTGAACGGAAAATGTGACAGATGACCTACCATCCCAAATCGGACTTTCTCCGCGTGATCATCGAACGCGGCTTTCTTGCCGATTGCACAAATTTGCAAGAGCTCGACGAAGCCCTGAACAAAGGGATGGTCACCGCCTATATCGGCTATGACGCCACGGCGAAATCGCTGCATGTCGGGCATCTGTTGAACATCATGCTGCTGCGCTGGTTCCAGAAGACCGGCAACAAACCGATCACGCTCATGGGCGGCGGCACGACGAAAGTCGGCGATCCCTCTTTCCGCTCCGACGAGCGCCCTCTGTTGGGACCGGAGCAGATCGACGAGAATATCGCGGGGATGCAGCAAGTCTTTGATCGCTACCTCGACTATAAAGAGGGTGAAAACGCCGCCCTGATGCGCAACAACGCAGAATGGCTCGACGAGTTGAATTACCTCGATTTCCTGCGTGACATCGGGCGGCATTTCTCGGTCAACCGGATGCTGTCGTTCGAGAGCGTAAAATCGCGGCTGGATCGTGAGCAATCGCTGTCCTTCCTCGAATTCAATTACATGATCCTTCAGGCTTATGACTTTTTGGAGCTGAACCGCCGCTATGGCTGTCTGTTGCAGATGGGTGGCTCGGATCAGTGGGGCAATATCGTCAACGGCATCGACCTCACCCGCCGCGTGCTCGACAATGAGATTTTCGGCCTGACCACCCCGCTTCTGACCACCTCCGATGGCAAAAAGATGGGCAAAAGCCACGGCGGCGCGATCTGGCTCAACGCCGAGATGCTGTCGCCCTACGAGTTCTGGCAGTTCTGGCGCAACACCACGGATGCCGACACCGGCCGGTTCCTCAAGCTCTACACCGAGCTGCCGGTCGAGGAATGCGACCGTCTTGGCGCGCTCGAAGGCTCCGAGATCAACGAAGCGAAAATCATCCTCGCGAATGAGGTCACCACGCTCCTGCACGGTGCAGAGGCCGCGAAAGCCGCCGAGGCCACCGCGCGCGAAGTCTTCGAGAAAGGCGGCATGGGCGACGATCTCCCCACCGTCGAGTTCACCGCCGAGGAACTTGGCGAGGGCATCTCCATCGTCCAGCTGTTCGTGAAAACCGGCCTCTCCGGCTCCGGCAAAGAGGCCAAACGCCTGTTCGCCGACAACGGCGCCAAGGTGAATGATCAGGACCACAAGGACGCGGGGCTTTTCGTGACCGCCGACATGCTCAAAGAGCCGATGAAGCTCTCCGCCGGGAAAAAACGCCACGCGCTGGTCGTCCTGAAAGACTGATCTTTTTCGTGATCCAAATACTCAAAACAAAACGGCGCCCCGAAGGAGCGCCGTTTTTTTATATCCTAAGACCGAAAGGCCTCACTCGGTCACGGTGACTTTCGTCATCACATCCGGCGCGCCGATGACGGCCCCGTTCGGACCCAAGCCGCGCTTGATCTGTTGCACGACGTCCATGCCCTCGGTCACTTCACCGACGACGGTGTATTGGCCGTTCAGATGCGGCGCGGGCGCGAACATGATGAAGAACTGCGCGTTGGCGGAGCTCGGGATCTGGCGGCGCGCCATGCCGACACCCCCGGTCTCGAACGAGACGTCGGAGAATTCGGCAGGCAGATCGTCATAGGACGAACCGCCACGCCCGGCCATCTGCATGGAAAACTCTTCCACGCCCATCTTGCCGTATTGCACATCGCCCGTCTGCGCCATGAAGCCCTCGATCACGCGGTGGAACACCACGTTGTCATAGGCCCCCTCGGACGCCAGCGTCGTGATCTGTTCCACGTGCTGGGGCGCGACATCTTCGAACAGATCGATATGCACCGTGCCATTGGCCTCGCCCGCGATCTCGATGTCGAGACCGGTGGCCAAGGCCGGGCTGGCGGCGCCGAGCGCCACCATCAGAGCGATTGCCTTATGCATCGGCGGCCACCTTCATGGAGACCATCGCATCCGGGTACATCGGCGGCTCACCACGGGTGATCTTGTCGACGAATTCCATCCCGGAGATCACGCGGCCATAGACCGTGTACTGGCGGTTCAGGAAATGGTTGTCGGAAAAGTTGATGAAGAACTGCGAGTTGGCGGAGTTCGGGTTTTGCGAGCGCGCTGCACCGATGGTGCCACGGTCATGCGGGATGCCGGAGAACTCGGCCGGAAGGTCCGGAAGATCGGAGCCGCCGGTACCCGCACGACGCAGTTCGAACTCTTTATTTTGGTTGCCGAACTTCACATCGCCGGTCTGCGCCATAAAGCCGTCGATCACGCGGTGAAACACCACGCCGTCATAGGCGCCGGAACGGGCCAGCTCTTTCATGCGCTCACAGTGTTTCGGCGCAATATCGGGCAGAAGTTCGACGACAACCTCGCCGCTCTCCAGCGTGATGATGATGGTGTTTTCAGGATCCTTGATCTCTGCCATGACAGCCTCCTCAGATAGCTCGTAGCGATAAAATTTGCGGCACTCTAGAGCGGCAGGGACAGGAGGGAAAGGCCGATCTGTGCTTACACCCCCAAGACCCGCTCACGCGCGGTTGACGAAGCGGTGAGGAGCGGTCAAACAAGGGCGACAGTTGCCCAAACCTTTTTGAAAGGACGGATGGAAATGGCCTGGAAGACCCTCGACGACATGGATCTGAGCGGAAAAGTCGTACTGACCCGCGTGGACATCAACGTACCCATGGAGGATGGAAAGGTCACCGACGCCACCCGGATCGAGCGCATCAAACCGACGATCGACGACATTCTCGCCAAGGGCGGCAAACCGGTCCTCATGGCGCATTTTGGCCGCCCCAAAGGTCAGGTCGTCCCGGAGATGAGCCTCGGCATGATCAAGGACGCCGTGGCCGATGTTTTGGGCGTCCCCGTGAAATTTGCCTCTGACTGCATCGGCACCCCGGCGAAAGAGGCCGTCGCGGCCTTGGGCGATGGCGAAGTGCTGCTCTTGGAGAACACCCGGTTCCACAAGGGCGAAACCGACAACGACTCGCAATTCGCGGCCTCTCTCGCCGCGCTTGGCGATGTCTATGTGAACGACGCTTTTTCTGCGGCGCACCGTGCGCATGGCTCGACCGAGGGCGTGGCGAAGCTCCTGCCCTCTTGTGCCGGTCGTTTGATGCAGGCCGAGTTGTCCGCCCTTGAGAGCGCGCTTTCGACCCCCGAGCGGCCCGTGGTGGCCGTGGTCGGCGGCGCGAAAGTGTCGACCAAGCTCGACCTTCTGGGCAACCTCGTGCGCAAGGTGGATTACCTCGTGATCGGTGGCGGCATGGCGAACACCTTCCTCGCTGCTGAGGGCGTCGACGTGGGCAAATCGCTCTGCGAACACGATCTGGCCGAAACCGCCCGCGACATCACCAAGAAAGCGGGCGAAGCGGGCTGTGAGATCGTTCTGCCGCTCGACGTGGTCGTGGCCCGCGAATTCAAAGCCGGGGCCGACAACGAGGTCACCCCCACCACCGAATGCCCGGCGGATGCGATGATCCTCGACGCCGGCCCGAAATCGGTGGAAAAAATCTCCGAGATTTTCGCCGAGGCCAAAACCCTGATCTGGAACGGCCCGCTGGGCGCCTTCGAGATCGAACCCTTTGACACCGCCACCAACGCCGCCGCGCGAAAGGCGGCTGAGCTGTCGAAAGCCGGGAGTCTCATTTCCGTGGCGGGCGGCGGCGACACCGTGGCCGCGCTCAACAAGGCGGGCGCTGCAGAGGATTTCACCTATATCTCGACCGCAGGCGGCGCGTTCCTCGAATGGATGGAAGGCAAAGAACTGCCGGGCGTTGCGGCGCTTGGCTGATCTCTAAAGGCCCGCCTCGGCGGGCTTTTTCTTGCCGGGACCGGAGGAACCGCCCCACAGCGCCCCGAGGTTGCCTTGGATCAATCCGCTTTTCACAAAAACGGGCTATGACGTGGCACCAAAAGATCAATGACAGCAGTCGTTAGCGCCACCACGCACAGCGTTAGCGCGACCACGATTGCGACCTATGTCTTGCCGGGGTAACCCGGAGGAGACTCCGACACCCCGCAAGGGGACAGATTTGAGTGACAGAGAGGAAGAATATGTCTGTTCAGGAAATGACCGCCAAGATCGGCGAAGGCCAGGGCTTTATCGCAGCACTCGACCAGTCCGGGGGGTCCACGCCGAAAGCGCTGAAACTCTACGGCATCGAGGAAAACGAATATTCGGGCGACGAAGAAATGTTCGACCTGATCCACGAAATGCGCTCCCGCATCATGACGTCGCCCGCGTTCACCGGCGACAAGGTCATCGGCGCGATCCTCTTTGAGATGACGATGGACCGCTCTGTCGAGGGCAAGCCGACCCCCTCCTACCTCTGGGATGTCAAAGGCGTCGTGCCGTTTCTCAAAATTGACAAAGGTCTCGAAGCCGAGGTCAACGGCTGTCAGATGATGAAACCGATGCCCGGTCTGTCCGACCTTCTGGCCCGCGCTGCGAAACTCGGCGTCTTCGGCACCAAAGAGCGCTCCGTCATCTCCGCCGCCAACCCCGAGGGCATCAAAGCCATCGTGGAACAGCAATTCGCCGTGGGCGAAGAGGTGATTGCCGCCGGTCTCATGCCGATCCTTGAGCCAGAAGTCACCATCACCATCGCGGACAAGGCCGAAGCCGAAGCCATCCTGCGCGACGAGATCCTCACCTGCCTCGACGCTCTGGACGAGAGCAAGCAAGTGATGCTGAAACTCTCCCTGCCCACCGAGCCGAACTTCTACAAACCGCTGGTGGATCACCCGCGCGTTCTGAAAGTTGTGGCCCTTTCCGGTGGCTACGGTCGCGATGAGGCCAATGACATCCTGTCGAAAAACACCGGCATGATCGCCTCCTTCTCCCGCGCGCTGTCTGAGGGGCTGAACGCCAAACAGACGGACGAGGAGTTCAACGCGACTCTCGCCGAGGCCGTGGACGGCATCTACAAGGCCTCCATCGCGGGCTAAGCCCGAGAGAGCTATCTCCTTGAAAAGGCGTCCTTCGGGGCGCCTTTTTTAATGCGCTCTGGGCCGCGCGCCCTGCCCCAAAACCTGTGACTCGAAAGACTCACTTTTCGACGGTTTTCCGCCGAGAGACCCGGCCGATTCGTTTTTGGGATTCACAGGGCGAATCGCCTGTGTCATAAGGGTGTCACGGAGGCGCTTCGCCAAAGAAAGCTCCCCGTGAGGCAGTCAGATAGAGGGTCACCCCGCTATCGTTTCATAAAAAGGTAAGAAGCCTGTCATGGCTCACCCGCATAGAACAGACCCGCGCAAGCGGCCATCTTTGATGGTTCTCTTGTACTCTGGTGCCGTCTTTACGCTCGGTGCCTATTTCACCTTTGCCGCTGTGCAGGGGGAATACGGGCTGTTTCGCCGCTTGCAGATCGAGGCAGAATTGTCCGACCTGCAGGCGGTGAGCGGCAAACTCGACGAAGACCTCGCCGTGATGCGCAACAAGACCCTGCGCATGTCCGATACCTATCTCGATCTTGACCTGCTCGATGAACAAGCACGCGACGTGCTTGGTTATCTGCGCACGGATGAAGTGGTCATTCGCTAAACCCTTTGCCCGACAAAGAGGCCACCGATGACACAACCGATCTCGACACACGTCCTTACCCGCCGCGGCATGATCCTCGGCGGGATCAGTCTTTTGGCTGTCGCGAGCTGTAGCAGCAATGGCGGCGCGCCGTCGAACCCCGAAGACGCCTGTTCGATTTTCCGCGAACGCCCGCAATACCGCTCCGCCTTTGAGGCGTCAGAGCGCAAATGGGGCGTGCCGGTCTCTGTGCAGATGGCGATCATCTACCAAGAGTCCACCTTCCGCGCGACGGCCCGCCCGCCGAAACGCTACACGCTCTTCATCATCCCGAGGGGCCGCGCCAGCTCTGCACGTGGCTACGCGCAGGCCCTCGACGGCACATTGGACGATTACCGCAACGGTCCGGGCCGCGCGGGGGCAAGCCGCAGCAACATCCGCGACGCCGCCGATTTCATCGGCTGGTATGTCTCGACCAACAACGCGGCGCTCGGGATCGCCAACACCGACGCCCGCAACAGCTACCTCGCCTATCACGAGGGCCGCACCGGCTACCGCCGTGGCACGCACAACAGCAAATCCTGGCTCCTGAGCACCGCCGATGGCGTCGCCGCACGGGCGGCTCGGTATGAGGCACAGCTGCAATACTGTCGGTGAGGGACAGCCCTCACCACAGCCTTCCTCCCCATGTCAGGCCGAAAGACGCGCTTTTTCTGCGCGATTGACCGGGGCGATTTTCATCCCCAGACGGCTGAGCAACGCCTGATCCTGCCATGCCGCCGGATTGTCCGTGGTCAGGAGATGATCGCCGACGAAAATCGAATTCGCCCCGGCGAGAAAACACAGCGCCTGCATTTCATCGCTCATCCCTGTGCGCCCGGCAGAGAGCCGCACCACCGAGGCCGGCATGAGAATCCGCGCGAGCGCCACCGTGCGGACCACGTCGAACGGATCCAGATCGCGCACGCGCTCTTGGACGGGCACGCCCTCGATCTCATTCCAGAGGTTCACCGGCACACTGTCCGGATGCGCCGGGAGCGTGGCCAGCGTCACCAGCATCGCGATCCGGTCCTCCTCCGCCTCGCCCATACCGAGAATACCGCCACAGCACACTTTGATCCCGCCCTTGCGCACAGTCTCAACCGTGTCGAGGCGATCCTCCATGGTGCGGGTCGTCGCGATCTGGGCGTAATACTCGGGCGAAGTGTCGATGTTGTGGTTGTAGAAATCCAGACCTGCCGCCTTGAGCCGCGCCACCTGATCGGGCGTGAGCATCCCGAGCGTCATACAGGTCTCTAACCCCATCTCGGCCACGCCCTGCACCATGTCGCAGAGCTTGTCCATGTCGCGGTCTTTCGGACTGCGCCACGCCGCCCCCATGCAGAACCTCTGGGCCCCCGCCGCCTTGGCCCGGCGTGCGGCCGCCAGCACCTCCTCCGTGCCCATGAGCTTGGTCGCCTTTACGCCCGTGTCGTGATGCGCCGACTGCGAGCAATAGCCACAGTCCTCCGGGCAGCCGCCTGTTTTGATCGACAAAAGGCTCGCGGTCTCAATCGCCGTTGGATCGAAATGCGCCCGGTGACACGCCTGCGCCCGCTGCATCAACTCGGGAAATGGCAGGGCGAAAATCGCCCGTGCCTCTTCCATCGTCCAATCCGTGCGGATCATTCTGCGCGGCCTTTCAGGTTACGCAGCGCGGTCACAAGACCGGAGGCCAGCGCCACCTTGATCAGATCCCCGAGGATAAAGGGCGTGAAGCCTGCGGCCACGACGCCGGACACGGGCACGAAGCGCGCCAGCCACGCCAGACCCAGCGCGTAGACCACGGCGAGACCTGCGAGCATGGCGAGGCCTTTCCCCAGCCATCCGCGCCCCTGCGCCAGCGCACCGATCAGCGGTGCGGCGAGAAGGTAGCCAAGGAGATAGCCGCCGGTCGGCCCCACCATATAGGCAACTCCGATCCCGCGCTCTGGCGTGCCGGAAAACACCGGAAGCCCCACGGCCCCCGCCGCGAGATAGGTCGCGACGGTCGCCAACCCCAGACGCGGCCCCAAAAGCGCGGCAAGGAAAAAGATCGACAGGCTGTGCAGGGTCATCGGCACGGGCCAAAACGGCACCTGAACCTTGGCCGAAAGCGTGATGAGGGCGGCACCGCCGATGGCGAGCGCGACACCGAACCACCGCGATGTTGGGCGGTCCAGAGCTTGGGTGAGATAGGTCATAGCGAAATCCTCCGAAGACAGAATTGAATCTATCTACAATTAGAAGTCGCACCTCGCCTCGCTCAACACGTATTATAGATAATTATCCAGGAATCTCGTAAGTCTCATGAATGTCAGCATTTTTTACGGATGCCTTGCGTTTGCCGATCCATCCGACGTGCCGCGCCAAATGGCGACAGGCCAAATCGGTCTGCCCCTTGCGCAGCGCATCCAAGATGGCGCGGTGCTCGTAATCCGTGCGCGCCTCCCAGTTGCGCCGCCAGGCCGCAAAGAGAAACCGCTCACTGGCCGCCTGAAGATCGTCAATCGTCCGCAACAGGCGCGGCATGCGACAGGGGGACAGGATAAGACGATGGAACTCGCGATTGGCGACCTGCCACTCACGCACTGTAGTGGCCTGATCTCCCTCATAATTTATCTTTTCCGCCTCATTCAAAAGCGCGCGCGTGATGTTCGGCGCCGCATGGCGCAGCGCCAGCGCTTCGAGACTCGCGCGCATTTCCGCGACCTCTCGCAACTCTGCAATATTGAATTCCGTGACACGAAACCCGCGGCGCGGCTCGCTTTCGGCCAACCCCTGAGACTCGAGCGCCCGAAAGGCTTCGCGCACGGGAACATGGCTTGCCCCGAATTCCAGCGCGATATGATCCTGGCGCAGGCGCGTTCCGGGCGGAATGTCACCCGAAATGATCCGCTCCGCCAAAACACGCGCGATATGGTCGGATTTTGTGAGATGAGACTGTGTCGACATGAATTATCTATAATTTGAAAAGGCACCGACATCAAGGGCGACAACCGGCTCGCCAGCGGAGGCCCCGACAGCGCCCAAACAAAAATCACTCCCCTTAAAAAAAACTTTCACTTTTTCTGTCACGCTTTGCCACCTCCCCTCCTCTTTCTCTGTTGCAAGCCGATGAGACGGCTGCCCAACAACAAGGAAAGACAGATGAAAACTTTTGACGTTCAGTCGATCTCCCTCGACATCCCCGCAGCTGCCGCCTTTGCTTTTATCGCGGACCCGGCCAATTTGCCGAAATGGACCAATGCGTTCGAGCGCGCCGATGACACCTCTGCCGATCTGGTCACCCCGATGGGTGTGGCCGCGATCACACTCAAAACCGTCGCGGATGCCGCCTCCGGCACGGTCGATTGGTATCTCGGCTTTCCCGACGGGACCGAAGGGGTTGCTTTTTCCCGCGTCACTCCAAATGGTGATCAGGGCGCGGTCTACTCCTTTGTCCTGATGGCTCCTCCCGTGCCGCTTGAAGCCTTGGAGGGCGCGCTCAACGAACAGATGGGCATCCTCGCGCATGAACTCATTTCTTTGAAAGGCCTTTTGGAGGCATGATCACACTCGATCCCAAACTGGTCTTGGCGGCGCGGACGGGAAACCGCGCCGCCCTTGCGGAGGTTGTGCGCACCGTCGAGCGCCCGATCTTCAATCTCTCCATGCGGATGCTCGCCAACCGCGCGGATGCCGAGGACGCGACGCAGGAAATCCTGATCAAGATCATCACCCATCTCGGCACGCTCAGAGAGGTCGAGGCCGCCGGGGGCTGGGCGCTCAAAGTGGCAAGCCGCCACCTTGTCCACGAGCGACGCAAAGGCCGGGTGGAGGCGATGCGCCTCACCTTTGACGCCTTTGCCGAGGATCTCGCGGACGGCGCGGCACCGGGGGAGGACAGCGGGCTGAGCGCGCAGGAATTCGCGCTTGCCGTCAAAGAGGTGAAGATTGGCTGCACGATGGCCATGCTCTTGTGCCTGAGCCGCGACTTACGGATCGCCTATGTGTTGGGTGAGATATTCGAGCTGAGCGATGCGGAGGCCTCCGCCGCCCTCGACATCGCCCCCACCACCTTTCGCCAGCGCCTCAAACGCGCCAGAGACGGGATCACGGCGTTCATGTCAAAGACCTGCGGCCTCGCCGGGGCCCGTGCCTGTCGCTGTGAGCGCCGCGTCGTGCCCGCACTTGCTCAGGGACGGATTTCGCTCAAATCCCCTGAGGACACCGCCCCCGACGCTATCGACCTCGCGCAACTGCGCCGCCAAGTCGAACGCCTCGAAGCCGGTCGCCGCGCCAGCAGCCTCATGCGCTCAAACCCGGATTTCACGTCAAATGTGGGGGAGCTGACGTTGCGGGTGCTGGATGAGAGCGTCGCGAGGGGGCCGAACACGGCGACGGATTTGCATTGAGGTGGAGCGGAAACTAGGCCGTTCTCTCCCCCGCGTGCTCGACCTCACCACTCAGAGGGTTCGACCCATAGCGGTTGCCATCCGGCTGCCCACGACGGGCGAGCCAGACGATACCGAGGATGAAGGCCCCGAATCCCCCGAACACAGAGAGAAAGATGAGCAAGGCGGGCGGCTGAGGCAAACGCATCGTCTCCGGCATCCCCGGGTTTGCGGCCAACATCTCGGGCGCAACTTGCACGTCACTCATGAAACCGAAGAGCGAGACGACCATCAGAGCAAACGCCGCTCCGAAAACCAAAGCTAGATGCCAGCCCGCACGCCCCGTGTCATGCAGACGTCGGTTTGCGGCCGCTAGCCACGGGATAAGCACCGCAAGATTGAACAGGCTTGAGATCGGGCCGGCGCCATATTGCGTCTTCGTCTGAATGCTCTGTGACGTGCCCTCCGATGATGTCCTTACGACAAAATTGGTTTCAGTCACCGGTCCGAAAATCACGCTATCGACGATCGACAGCACAAGAGAGACGAGAAAAAGACCGAGAACAAATTTCCAGAACTCTTCGCGCGAGGCGCGACCTGAGAAGACAAAATATTTCTGAAGGCCCCTTTTTACGGCTTCAACAATGGTCATCGCATATCCCCATATATGACGCGCCCCTCATCATGCGGGGCACGAATGTCAAATCAGCATTAGAAAATCACTTTTTTCATAAGAAAGCGTAGCCTCATGGATGAAAAAGCGAAAGCTGGAAACGTCAGCCTCCGAAGAGGCTGCACTCTCTCCCGCCTCGACATTCCCAAAACGCATAGCTGCCACCCACAGCGCATACCAAAAAACCCGTGCATTTGTGACGTAAGGTCGTTATTGTATAGTTTAATATTAAACTATCAGCCGTGATCTTGGAGGAGGAGGCCTGATGGCACCCCGTAAAACAGCATCTAAGCCGGCAAGCAAAGCAAACGTCTCCAAAGACGAGCTTCTTGCCTATTACAAAGACATGCTTCTTATCCGTCGTTTCGAGGAAAAAGCCGGCCAGCTCTACGGCATGGGCCTCATCGGCGGCTTCTGTCACCTCTACATCGGCCAAGAGGCCGTTGTGGTCGGGCTTGAGGCCGCGGCGAAAGAGGGCGACAAACGCATCACCTCCTACCGCGACCACGGTCACATGCTCGCTTGCGGCATGGACCCGAACGGCGTGATGGCCGAGCTGACGGGCCGCGAGGGCGGTTACTCCAAAGGCAAAGGCGGCTCCATGCACATGTTCTCGAAAGAGAAACATTTCTATGGCGGCCACGGCATCGTCGGCGCACAGGTGCCGCTCGGCGCGGGCCTCGCCTTCTCCGACAAATACAAAGGCAACGACAACGTGACCTTCGCCTATTTCGGCGACGGCGCGGCCAACCAGGGCCAGGTTTATGAGACCTACAACATGGCCGAGCTTTGGGATCTTCCGATCATCTTCGTGATCGAGAACAACCAATACGCCATGGGCACCTCTGTCGCCCGTTCGACCAAATCCCCGTCCCTGTGGGAACGCGGCGCCGCCTACGGCATCGAGGGCGAAGAGGTCGACGGCATGGACGTTTTGGCGGTGAAAGAAGCTTCTGAACGCGCCACCGCCTACTGCCGTGCGGGCAAAGGCCCCTACATCCTCGAAGTCAAAACCTACCGCTACCGCGGCCACTCCATGTCGGACCCGGCGAAATACCGGACCCGCGAGGAAGTGCAGAAAATGCGTGAGGAACGCGACCCGATCGAGGCCGTCCGCTCCATGCTTCTGACCGGAAACCACGCCACCGAAGACGACCTCAAGGCGATCGACAAAGAGATCAAAGCCGTCGTCAACGAAAGCGCGGAATTCGCGAAGACAAGCCCGGAACCGGCGCTCGACGAGCTCTGGACGGACATTTACGCCTGAGTTGCAAGGGACCGTTCGGGTGTCGCATATCATCCTCCACAGCAAGAATTTCTGGTTCGTGCATAACCCGAAAGTGGGCGGCTCTTCGCTGCGCACGCAACTCGGGTCGATGGACGAGACCGGCAAGAAATTCTTTCACGAGAGCCTGGATCACCCAGAGCTCGGCCCGATCTTCATGGGCCATGTGACGCTCAAGGTGATGCGCGACTATTTCCCGGCGGATTTCGACCGGATCAAGGGCTACACGAGTTTCGCGCTCGTGCGTGACCCGATGGACCGGTTTCGCTCCGCCTATGCCCAACGCTCCAAACAATTCACCGAGGCGCGGATGCGCGACCAGGACGCGGCGCGGCGCCAACAGGGCATCGACGAGGTGCTTCGCTATCTCGAAACCCGCCCGACGGTGTTCAAGGACGAATTCTGCCACTTTCAGCCACAGGCCGATTTTGTGGAGCTCGATGGCGACCGCTTCGTGACCCATGTCTACCCGCTGGACGAGATCGACACCGCGATGGAGGCCATGAGCCGTCATCTCGGCGTGACGCTCGATCCGGTCCAAAAGAACAAATCCTTCGGGATTTCTGAAAAGAAAGCGCCCGAGCTTTACTCGGACGCCCTGCAATCCTTCGTCGAAGACTATTATGCGCATGACTATGAGCTCTATCGCGCCGTCTCGACACATCCGGCATTTGCCGGGGCCGACACAGTTTAACAGGGAGGACTCGATCCGATGGCGACCGAAATTCTCATGCCCGCTCTCTCTCCGACGATGGAAGAAGGCACGCTTGCGAAATGGAATGTAAAAGAGGGTGACACCGTCAGTGCCGGTGACATCATCGCAGAAATTGAAACCGACAAGGCAACGATGGAATTCGAAGCCGTCGACGAAGGCATCGTCGGGAAAATCCTCATCGAGGAAGGCACCGAGGGCGTGAAAGTGAACACCCCCATCGCGATCTTCATCGAGGAGGGCGAAAGCGCCGATGACATCGCCGCCCCGGCCGCCGCAACAGAGGCCGCGCCTGCTGAGGCCACAGAGACGGAAGCCACCCACGAAAGCGCTCCGGCGGCCGCAAAACCCGCAGCCCCCGTCGAAGTCGTGTCCAAAGCCTCCCCGGATTTCCCGGAAGGCACGGAAATGAAGCAACAAACCGTCCGCGAAGCGCTCCGCGACGCCATGGCCGAAGAGATGCGCCGTGACGAGACCGTGTTCCTCATGGGTGAAGAAGTTGCCGAATACCAAGGCGCTTATAAAATCTCCCAAGGTATGCTCGACGAGTTCGGCTCCAAACGCGTAATCGACACTCCGATCACCGAGCACGGCTTTGCCGGCATCGCGACCGGCGCGGCCTTTGGTGGTCTGCGTCCGATCGTGGAATTCATGACCTTCAACTTTGCGATGCAGGCCATCGACCACCTGATCAACTCCGCCGCCAAGACGCTTTACATGTCCGGCGGTCAGATGGGTGCTCCGATGGTGTTCCGTGGCCCGAACGGCGCCGCCGCCCGCGTGGGTGCGCAGCACTCTCAGGACTACGCCGCCTGGTACGCGCAAATCCCGGGCCTGAAAGTCGTCATGCCCTACTCCGCCGCCGACTACAAAGGCCTGATGAAAACCGCGATCCGCGACCCGAACCCGGTGATCTTCCTGGAGAACGAAATCCTCTACGGGAAATCCTTTGAGGTGCCGGTGCTCGATGATTTCACCATCCCGTTCGGCAAGGCCCGCATCTGGCGCGAAGGCACCGATGTGACCATCGTCTCCTTCGGCATCGGCATGACCTACGCACTGGAAGCTGCCGACAAGCTGGCCGAGGAAGGCATCTCCGCCGAGGTCATCGACCTCCGGACGCTCCGCCCCATCGACTATGACACCGTGCTCGCCTCCGTGATGAAGACGAACCGCTGTGTGACGGTCGAAGAGGGCTGGCCGGTCGCCTCCATCGGCAACCACCTGTCCGCCACGATCATGCAGCGTGCGTTCGACTACCTCGACGCGCCCGTGATCAACTGCACCGGCAAGGACGTTCCGATGCCCTACGCCGCCAACCTCGAAAAACTCGCGCTTGTGACCACCGACGAAGTCGTGGCCGCCTGCAAAGAAGTCACCTACCGCTAAGGAGATACAACAATGGCTATTGAACTTTTGAGGCCCGCGCTGTCTCCGACGATGGAGGAAGGCACGCTTGCAAAATGGCTCGTCAAAGAGGGGGATGAAATTTCCTCCGGCGACGTGATCGCAGAGATCGAAACCGACAAGGCGACGATGGAATTCGAAGCCGTGGACGAAGGCGTGATGGGCAAAATCCTGATCGCCGAGGGCACGGAAGGCGTGAAGGTCAACACCCCCATCGCCGTCCTGCTCGAAGAGGGCGAAGATGCCTCTGCGGCGGACAACGTCGGCGGCTCTGCTCCCGCAGCACCCGCCGCGGCAGAAGCGCCCAAAGCCGAAACTTCGGCCCCCGCTCCTGCGGCGGCCCCTGCCCCGGCTGCCCCGGTCAAGGACGGGGAGCGCATCTTTGCCTCGCCGCTCGCCCGTCGCATCGCCGCGCAGAAAGGTCTCGATCTCTCCGAGATCAAAGGCTCCGGCCCGAAAGGCCGCATCGTGAAAGTGGACGTCGAAAACGCCACCGCCGCGCCGAAAGTCGAGGCACCGAAAGCTGCCGCCGCTCCGGCGGCTGCTCCGGTCGCCGCCGCTGCGCCCGTCGGCCCGTCGGCGGATATGGTCGCGAAGATGTACGAGGGTCGCGAGTACGAAGAGGTCAAACTCGACGGCATGCGTAAAACCATCGCCGCACGTCTCACCGAGGCGAAACAGACCATCCCGCACTTCTACCTGCGCCGCGACATTCAGCTTGATGCGCTGCTTAAATTCCGCGCCGATCTGAACCATCAACTGCATGGCTCGGGCGTGAAGCTGTCGGTCAACGACTTCATCATCAAAGCCGTCGCGAAAGCGCTGCAAGATGTGCCGGACGCCAACGCCGTCTGGGCCGGGGACCGCGTGCTTAAGATGAAAGCCTCTGATGTGGCCGTTGCCGTCGCCATCGAAGGCGGTCTCTTCACCCCGGTACTCAAGGATTCCGACACGAAATCCCTCTCCGCGCTGTCGAAAGAGATGAAAGACCTCGCGCACCGTGCCCGCGACCGCAAACTCGCGCCGCATGAGTATCAGGGCGGCTCCTTCGCGATCTCCAACCTCGGCATGTTCAACATCGACAACTTCGATGCCATCGTGAACCCGCCGCATGCCGGTATTCTGGCCGTCGGCTCCGGCGTCAAAAAGCCGGTCGTGGGCGAGGATGGCGAGATCAAGGTTGCGACCGTGATGTCCGTCACCATGTCCGTGGATCACCGCGTGATCGACGGCGCGCTTGGGGCCGATTTGCTCAAGGCGATTGTGAAGAACCTCGAAAACCCGCTGTTGATGCTCGCCTAAGGGCCGCTCGACCGCAGAGATCAAAAGCCCCGCGAGATCCTCTCGCGGGGCTTTTTTATCGGGCTTTTGTTTGGGGACGTCCGAGAGCTTAGAGCAAATCCTCAATCGGGATCGTCGTCTCGCTCTCACGCTGAACCACACCGTCTTTGTCGATCAAAACCATTCCGAAGCCATCGTAGCTGAACTCCTGACGGATTTTGCCGCGCGCGGACGGGTTGCTGTCCATCAGGACAAGCGTGTCGCGGGCTTTCAACGCATCTTCGGCCTGCTCAAGCTGCAATCGGGCCGAGGTATAGGCCACGTCATCGCGGTCTGCACCGAACAACAGCACGAGGCGGTTCTTGCCCTTGTAGGCCGATAGGTCCGAGGCAAGCGGGTCGAGCATTTGGAAAATATCGTCCAAAGGCGTGGTTTCCATCGCGGCCAGACCGCCGCCGAGATCCGCCGGAGCAAAGCTGCGCGACAGCTTGGTAAAATCGGATGTGATAATCATAAAATCCTCCTTCGTTACCAAACCAACGCAAAAAGGGCGGGAAAAGATCCCGCCCCTCTGGGTATTTCTTGGGGGTATGTCTTGGGGGTATGTCTGGGTCTGGCGTGCCGCGACTTACGTGTCGCGCGCGCCGATCAACTGGTTCATGGAGACAGACGGCTGCGAACAGCCCGCCTCGCCGACGACCTTGGCCGGGACGCCCGCCACGGTCGTGCAATGCGGCACATTGTTGAGGACAACAGAGCCCGCCGCGACCCGCGAACAGTCACCGATCTTGATATTGCCGAGCACTTTGGCCCCCGCCCCGATGAGCACACCGTCGCCGATTTTCGGGTGACGGTCCTCGTCCTCTTTGCCGGTCCCACCAAGCGTCACGGAATGCAGGATGGAGACATTGTCGCCAATCACAGCCGTCTCCCCGAACACAAGCGCATGGGCGTGGTCGAGGAACAGCCCCTTGCCGATCCGGCAGGCGGGGTGAATGTCGACGGAGAATTGCTCTGACATGCGCATCTGGAAGAAATAGGCGAGATCCTTGCGCCCCTGCCGCCAGAGCCAGTTGGACACGCGGTAGGCTTGGATCGCCTGAAACCCTTTGAAATAGAGCAAAGGCTGGATGTAGCGATGGCAGGCCGGGTCACGGTCATAGACGGCGGCAATATCCGCCCGCGCCGCTTCGGCCAGAGCCGGGTCAGAGGCAAAGGCCTGATCCGCGATCTCGCGAATAAGCTGTTCGGACATTTCCGGCGACGCAAGCTTTTGCGCGACACGGTAGGCCAGCGCATCTTCGAGCGTCTCGTGGTGCAGGATACAGGCATGGACCAAACCGCCCAAAAGCGGCTCGGACGCAACGGCGTCCCGAGCTTCGGTCACAATGCGGTCCCAGACCGGGTCCACGGTTTTCAAGGTTGTGCGAATTTTGGCCATAGTCTCTCGGTCCTCTTTGCGCAGAGCTTACTATAGATAGGGGCAAAATCCAAAACACAAGAGCACAGTCGCGTGAGGTTCCCCCGAAACGCGGCGGCTTCGGGGGAAAAGATAAGAAAATGTCGCGACTTAGGCGGCGGGCAATGTGAATTGTGCGCAGTGGATCGCAAGACGGATCACCCCGCCCGCATTGAACGTGCCGCCCTCGGCCGTGAGGACGAGGTCTTCGGCCCCATAGTAGGTGAGCGGCGTCCCGGTGAGGCCACGCATCCAACTCCCGCTCGCCACAGAGAGACCAGAGCCATAACGATTGGTCGAGGACGCAACACCGAGCGCATAGCCCGTCAGCCCCGCACCGGTGATTTCGCTGATCACCCGGCCCGTGACGCCGTAGACCACCGATTGGCCGGGCAAGGCGAGCGGCACGGACGATGACGGCCCCGCCGAGACGGTATGATCCACCTCGATCACTTTTTGGATCATCCCCGCGCCGTTTGCTGAGAGCGTCAGAATGCCCAACTGCCAGCCAGAGCCGTCATAGCCCGCCCAGCCGAACTGATCCGCGATATAGGCCCGCATGCCCAAGACAGGCGGGACAAAGACCCAGCCGCCGTTGACGTACAGCGCGATCTTTCCGTCCTCGCCCGCCCAATCGTTCACGGCAGAGGCGGCCACGCCGTAGGCCATGCCTTCGACCGGGGCGACAGGCGGGGTGTTTTCCGTCACGGAGACCAAGGTGAGCTGCATCAGCCCGTCGATCCGGGACAACGCCTCATTCATCGTGACATGTTTCTGCGCCTGAGCGGCCTCAAGCAGCGGCAGGGTAAAGCGGGTGGTCTCACTCATTGATCTCGATCCTCTTGAAGAGGCCCGGCCCGAAGCTCTCGGACATTTGGGCTACGTGAATGTCATAGGCGCCGGTCACACCGTCGCTGGTTTTCATGGCGGCGGTGTAGGTCCAGGCGGGTGTCGTCACGGTGGTTTCGCGGACGACGCTGCCGCCGGATTTGACGCGGACCAGATAGGCCTCGCTCTCCTCGCCCAGTGGCACCTCGACGGAGGCCCAGCTGTCGCCGTTGATCCGCGTGCGGCGGACCCAGCGCACCTCTGTGTCGCCGCCGCTTGTGACGCGCGCGGAGAGATGCGCGGGCGCATAGGGGCGCAGGCCGACGCCTTCGAACGCCTCGACGTAATGGAGGTAACTCGGATCGTCATAGGCCCGGCTCGCCGGACCGATCCGGTAGTGCCGCGCAAGGCCACGGGTGGAGAGCGCCAGATCGAGCTGTCGCAAACTGCCGTTGATCAAAACGACGCGCGAGCCCTCGGGCCATGTGGCCTCCAACCCGTCTGTCCCCGCCTGCCCTCTGAGACGCAGGCTCAAGTCATAGGTTCTCAGCCCCACCAACTCCGCCTTGGCAAACTGGAACAGCTCCCACCGCCCGGACGACCCATCGCCAATGGCCATGAGGTTCGCGCCATTGCAGACGTCCAACTCTGACGCCGAGGACAATTGCCCCCGCGTGAGCCGCACACGTAGAGGCGCACCGCGATCCCAGATCCCCGGCTTGGCCGTCCCCATCTCCGTGAGCGTCACCCCCATCGTCGCCCAGCTCGGCAGCACCGTGTTGAGCGTATAGCCATTGTCCGCAGGCGCGCCGAAGACCGCCGCCGATCCGGGCCAGGGGTTCGCCGTCACCGCCACATGCGGCGCATGCGGCACCTCATCTCCGCTCATCAGCGGCAGATCGAGGAAGAGCGGATAGACCGGCACAGGCGCGGCAAAGGGTTTCGCCTCGACGATCTCTTCGACCGCATCCGAGGGATCGTAAATCTCCTGTTCGACGCGCACCGCTTCGATCTGTTGATGTTGGCCCATAGTGGCATGGTCGACGCGGTAACGCTGTGTCCCCTCGTCCGTCTCAATCTCGATCACATCGCCTGCGCCATAGGCCAACCGCGACGGCGGCAGTGCAAACCGCGCCGTGTCCCGCGCAATCCGGGCCTCGGACAGCCAGCGTTCCACGATCTGCCGCCCTTCGGAGCGGGTGAGCGCCAGAGGCAATTGCGATTGCGACACGAGGCGGCTTTGCTCATCGGGGAAAATCGCCTCCTCGGAGCGGGCCTCATAATCGCCGTCCGCATCGACAAAGGTGAGCTGCACACGCCCCGCCACCTCGGCCTCGGGCGAGCGGGCGCGTTCCAAGACACCGTCCAGCTCCTCGGAGACGGCAAAGCTGTCTTCCGAGAGGGTCAGCGCCGCCTTGCCATCACGAGAGCGGAAAATGAGCTTGCCCTCGCGTTCAATCGCCTCGAACCCGTAGGCGAGCATGAGGGGCTGAAGCGCAGAGCGCGCGCCCGCGATGTCGCTCACGCTATGGCCACGCAAGACACCCCAAAGCTCAGACGTGTCGATCTCAGCCACGCCAGAGCGGGCACAGATTTCCGTGACTACATCGGCAAGCGTGCGCGCGGTGGAACGACCATTGAGCCAATGCCCCTTG
>CAXPTW010000068.1:0-20201 GCA_964220165.1 Abyssibacter sp. | reverse complement strand
GCTATGACGCCATGTCGATGCAACCCAACTCGGGCGCGCAGGGCGAATATGCCGGGCTTTTGACCATTCAGGCCTATCACCGTGCAAACGGGCAGGGCGGGCGGAATATCTGCCTCATTCCGATGTCGGCCCATGGCACCAACCCGGCCTCCGCGCAGATGGTCGGCCTTAAGGTCGTCGTGGTGAAAACCGCCGAGAATGGCGACATCGACCTCGATGATTTCCGCGCCAAGGCCGAAGCGGCGGGGGACAAGCTTGCCGCCTGCATGATCACCTATCCCTCGACGCATGGCGTGTTCGAGGAGACGGTGAAAGAGGTCTGCCGCATCACGCATGATCATGGCGGTCAGGTCTATCTCGATGGCGCGAACCTCAACGCTTTGGTGGGGCTCGCCAAACCCGGCGAGATCGGCTCCGATGTGTCGCACCTCAACCTGCACAAGACCTTCTGTATCCCGCATGGCGGCGGTGGTCCCGGCATGGGGCCGATTGGGGTCAAGGCGCACCTCGCCCGCTTCCTCCCCGGTGCACCGGACGGCTCGGACGAGATCGGGCCAGTGTCCGGAGCGAATTTCGGCTCCGCTTCGATCCTGCCGATTTCCTGGGCCTATTGTATGCTCATGGGGGGCGCGGGTCTGACGCAGGCGACAAAAGTGGCGATCCTGAATGCCAACTACATCGCCGCGCGGCTGAACGACGCGTTCCCGGTGCTCTACAAGGGCAAGAATGGGCGCGTCGCGCATGAGTGCATCGTGGACCCGCGTGGGTTTGAAAAGACCACGGATGTGACCGTCGATGACATCGCGAAGCGCTTGATCGATTCTGGGTTCCACGCGCCGACCATGTCCTTTCCTGTCCCCGGCACCTTGATGATCGAGCCGACGGAGAGCGAGACCAAGGCCGAGCTGGACCGGTTCTGCGAGGCGATGCTGTCGATCCGTGCCGAGATTGCGCAGATCGAAGAGGGCGCGCTGCCGCAAGACAACAACCCCCTGAAACACGCACCGCATACGGTCAACGATCTGGTGGCGGAGTGGGATCGGCCTTACCCGCGCGAACAGGGATGCTTCCCGCCGGGCGCTTTCCGGGTCGACAAATACTGGCCGCCGGTGGGGCGGGTCGACAACGCCTATGGCGACCGCAATCTGATCTGCCTCTGCCCGCCACCCGAAAGCTATATCGAAGCGGCGGAGTGATCAGCGCGTCTTGGGCCGCAGGTCGTCCTCGGTAAAAGAGATACCCTGCGGCGCGAGCCAAGCATGGAAACGGCGAATTTTCTCGTCCATCGAACAGGTGGTCGTCTGGCGCGCCATTTCGTCTTCGTAGGCTGCGCGCAGGCGGGTCTGGTCCTCTTGGGACAAATCGCGAAAGGGTGTCATACTGGCCTCTTGAACCGGGTTGCCTGAGAATACATATATTCCTTAACTCGAATGTGAAAAGGGAGACGGGCCATGGCCGCTGCTCTTGAGAAAACCGATGTGAAATTGGCCTGTCCGACCTGCGGTCAGGTGAACCGTGTGCCGGTGGCAAAACTCACTGCCGGTCCGAAATGTGGCACCTGTGGCGAGCCGCTGATGTCCGGCAAAGTGGCGGAACTGGACCCGCAGGGGCTTCAGGCGCTTTCCAAGAAAGACGATTTGCCGGTGCTGGTGGATTTCTGGGCACCGTGGTGTGGCCCGTGCCGGATGATGGCACCGGAATTCGCCAAGGCGGCGCAGGAACTCAAAGGCCGCGCGCGCTTTGCCAAGATCAACACCGAAGACCACCCGACCGTGTCGATGAAAAACGGCATCCGTGGCATCCCGGCGTTGATCCTGTACCAAGGCGGCAAGGAAGTCGCCCGCATCGCCGGCGCGCGTCCAGCGAAGGACATCGTGGCGTTCGTCGAACAAAACGGCAAATTGCCGCGCTGAGACCGTCTTCGGGCCGCTTGACTTTTCGGCCCGAACATCCCAATTTTTTGGAAAAAGTGGGGTCGTAGCTCAGTTGGGAGAGCGCGTCGTTCGCAATGACGAGGTCGTCGGTTCGATCCCGATCGACTCCACCAAATTCTCCTCCATCAAATTCTATAAGTGCAACCGCTCAACACTCACTCGCGGTAGTCATCGTGGCACGATTTGCAGGTCGTCCCCAGCGTCACAAGTGCGGGGCCGAGATCGTCGGGCGTGGCAATGCGTCCCTCAAGCGACTGCGCCGCGCGCAAAAGCGCATCGGCTTTGGCCTCGAAATCCTCGAAATCCTCCCAGATCGCCGGGAGGGCTTCGCTTTTCGGATCGTCTGCACGGGGTTCGAACAAGGGGGCCACCTGCGCGGCCTCCTTGGAGAGTGTGGATAGCGCGGCATTCAGAGCCTCCGCATCAAAGGCAAGCGCCCCTTTCGACGTCTCAGACAGACGTTTCATCGCTTCGGAGATGGTTTTCATACTCTCCATCCGCTCAAGAACCTCAGGAGTGTTCACGCCTCCGTGGGCAAAGGCGTTGGTCGCCGTCAGGCAAAAGCTGAGACCCAGGGGGACGATTGTTTTCAGGTTCATATGTGCGGTCCTCTTTCTTGAGTGTCTTGGTGTCGGTCCTGTTTGGGGGTGCCTAGTTGATCCCATTCGCGCGTTGGAGTTCCCGGACGTAGGCGATGATCGCTTTGATGTCTGCGCCGGTCACGCCGGTTTGCGGCGGCATGTCGCCAAAGCGCCAGTGGTGCGATTGAACGCCGCGCTGTGCCGCCATGACAAAGGACATGTCGCCATGGTGCGAGGGTTCGTAGATTTTGTGGACGAGCGGCGGGCCGTATCCCAGTGACCCGGCGGCGTTTGCGCCGTGGCAGGCCGCGCACACGGCGTCAAAGGCGCGTTTCCCGATCTGTGCCTCTGAGGACAGCGTGTCGGGAAGGGCGACGGCAACAATCGGCGCGCCTTCGACAGGCGCGGCGGTCTCCGCAGTCTCTGGTTCGGGTTGGGGTTTGAGAGCATAGGCCACGCCGACGGCAATGGCAGCGACCGCAGCAGCGGACAGGATGAGTTTGTTCATGGGTGTTTCCGTATCTTGAGAGGGGCGTTTGTGTGCCCGGAATGGGGGGCGAAAGCTACCCGATACGGGGAGGGGGAAGGTCGAGATCTGGCTCCCGCGACAGGCCAAGGGGCGTGGTCGCGTGAGCATAGGACAAGGGCTGGACAAGGCGCTCAACGAGCGGTGCGGCGAGGCCGGGGAGTGCCACGACCTGGCAATGCATCCCATGGGAGCAGGCGTGGGATATGGCGGCTGGCCCGGGGGTCTCTTCGTCACAACAATCATGGCCCGGTGCGACGTCAGAGGCGGCATGGAGCTGTGGCGTCTCTGACATGACGCCAACCGGCGACATCTCGTGCGACGGTCCTGCGTTCACGGTATGTGGCATGGAAAACCCGATGACGAGAAATCCGATCCACAAGAATGTCAAAATTCGCCGCATAGATGCCCCGTTTGCTCAGGGGTCGATTTTAGGGGGGCGTCCCGGCGGGTCAACCCTCTCCTTTGGTCCTAGAGACCCACGGTTTAGAGCGCGGAGCGATCCACGACGTTTGACCCGTCCTCAACACTGTCAGACGGATGCGGGATGACCTCTTCTCCCTCGTCCAAACCGGACAGCACCTCGGCGCGTTGATCCGTGCGGTGGCCGATCTCGACCGGGCGCAAACTGGCTTTGCCATCTTTGTGGACGAACACGGCCCAGCCGCCGTCCTCGCGGAACAGGGCGGAAAGCGGGATGCTCAGAACATCCTCCGCCTGCCATTCCACGACCTTGAGATAGACGGAATATTGGTGCCCGAGGCCCGGGCGGTCTTCGGGCGGGGTGATCAGGTCAAACACGGCGGAGACGCGCTGTTCCTCGATCCCGAGCGAAGAGGTATGCGTTTCGGCCAGCGGCGCAAGCCGGATAAGCCGGGCCTCAAGCGGCGGCGCGCCGCCCCAGCGTTCGACACTGGCAAGGGCACCGATCTCAAGCCCCACGGCGTCCGAGGACAACAGATCGGCCTCGATCTCCAAATCCGTTACATCGCCAATCGACAATAGCGGAGAACCGACGGAGACGGCATGTTCCGAGACCTGCGTGATCGACAACACCTTGCCCGACGCAGGCGCCATGATCGACACACAGCAGCTCTCGCCCGTGAGCATCTCACTCCCCGGTTCCAACAACGCGGCCTCTGCGCGGGCCAGTGAGGATTGTGCCATCTGGACGTTCGAGGCGGCGGCATCGCGCGCGGCGGTGCGCAGAGACAGCACTTGTTGCGCGTCTTCCAAAGCGGTGATCGACGAAACGCCCCGTGTCACCAAGGCTTTCGTCCGCTCGAATTGCGTCTGGGCGTAGGTCAGTTCCTCATCCGCTTGGCGGAGCTGTGCCTCGGCCAGATCGGAGGCGGCGTCGGCCTCTCGCACCGCCGCTTCGAGCTGACCGCGGGTCCGGGCGTCCAAGAGCGAGGGCGCGACGGGTTCGACACGCGCCACCACCGTTTCGCCCGCAACGACCACGTCGCCCTCATCAACAGGCGAGCGGAGCGCCGTGCCCGCGATGGGCGCGGAGACATCGAACAGGTTGCGAATGCGGGTTTTGCCGTCGGCATTTATCGTTACCTGCATCGGGCCGCGCGTGACCTTTTCGAGGTCCACGGCCACAGGGTCCGGGCGAAAGGCCACGACCAAAAGCGCGACGACGAGCGCGCCAGCGATCACAGCCAAGAGCGATTTGCGGGATTTCGAGGTCATGGCATCACTCCCGAGTTTTCATGACGGCGACCAGATCGAGCCGGTCGATACGCCGCCGCACCAGCATAACCGAGGCCAGCGCCGTGCCAAGCACGACGAGAGAGGCCTTGGCATAGGCGGCGGGCGGCAGGACGAGGGGAACATTATAGAGGTCCGAGGAAAAGGAATTGGCCATCAGCGCGCCAATCCCGTAGCCCAAGAGCCACCCAAGCGGTTGGGCCATCAGGGCGACCAACATGATCTCTCCGACAAGCACATAAGACACATCCCAGTTGGAAAACCCGAGAATACGGAGAGAGGCCAATTCGCGCGCCCGCTCGGAAAGTTGGATGCGCGCGCTGTTATAGGTTAGCCCGACGGTGATCAGCACCGCGATGACGACGAACAGCCCGTTCATGACGGAGATGTTCTCATCAATGCTATCGGTGAATCCCTGTTTCATATCGGTGACGCGCACCGTACTTGCGATGAGCGGCGTGTTTTTGACCTGCGCGTTGAACGCGTCCTCTTGGGTCGGGTCGAGCGTGATATTGGCGACACTCAGGTGCGGTTCGCGCCGTTGGAGCGCCGCCATCGCGTCGCGGGTCATAAAGGCCCCAAGGCCAAAGAACTGTTCGGTGACGGCGGAGACCGTGAGGATATGCGTTTCGCGGCGTCCGGTCATGAATTCGACCTCGACCGGATCGCCGGGCCGCAGGTCCAAAACCTCCGCTACACGGTTCGTGATCAGGAGCCCGCTGCCTTCGGGTTCAACCACTGCGCCCTGCGCATCAATCGAGCGCGCCAGAGTGGCTTCCGCGCCGCGTGTTGTGATCGACAGTTGTTTTTCAAGATGCCCGTGACGCAGTTTGACGGCGGCATAAAGCTCTCCCTCGACCTCCAAAACACCTGGCAGATCGCGCACCTCGTCGAGCACCGTGAGAGGGCGTTCCTTTGCAAAGAGGATGACGGTGTCTTCGCGGTTGGACTGATCGAAGGCGATGTCTTTAATGGCGTCGAGGGAGTAGGAAAAGAATCCCACAGAAATCATGACGGCCACGGCAAAGGACAGGCCCACGGCACTCATCCCGGCGCGCAAGGGCCAGCGCAGGATCGAGCGCCAGATCATCATTGTCGGCTGGCTCATCCGCGCGGCATGCATCATCCGGTCAAAGGCGGAGCGTTTGTAACGCGGCGGTGCGGGCGGCGACATCGCAACCGCAGGCGGCAAGCGCGCGGCCCCCATGGCGGAGCGCATCGCGCCCAAGGCCGCAGTCGCCAAGGCCAACCCGCCGGAGATCGCATAGGCGTCATAGGAGACGTTGAAAATCAGATAGGGGAACTTGAAGTAATCGGCATATTGCCCCGCCATCCACCGCGCGCTCATCCCGCCCGTCGCCCAGCCGATGGCAATGCCGAGGAGCGCGGTTAAACCGGCCAGGAGGACATAATGCGCCGCGATGTGCAGGTCGGTGTAGCCAAGCGCCTTCAATAGCCCGATTTCCGCCCGTTCCAGCGCCACAATCCGCCCGATCACCATGTTCACGAGAAAGGCGGAAATGCCGAAAAAGATCGGCGGCAGGATGGTCGCCATGTTCTTTAGCTGTGCGATTTCCGTGGCGACAAAAGCGTTGGAGGTCTGCTCTTCTCGCCCATAGGCCCCTGTGCCGCCGTAGCGGTCCAAAAGGAGGTCGATCTCATGGCGCACCTGATCGACATTGGCGTCGCGCGCCACAGAGAGCGTCACGGCATTCATCGCGCCCGACATGTCAAACGTGGCTTCGAGCGTCGCCTGCGGGAGCCACAAAATCCCGAAACTCTGATCGTCCGGCATGAGCGATCCGGGGCCAATCGCGTACACGAATTCCGGGGAGAGCGCGGTGCCGGTGATGGTGAGCGTGCGTTTCTGCCCGGACATCAGCGCGGCAAATTGATCGCCGATCTGATAGCCGTTGGCGAGGGCGAAAGGCTCAGAGATCATCACCTCATCGGGGGCCGTGATCGCGGGCAGGCGGCCAGAGCGCAGGATCGGTACGTTTAGATGAGGCAGCTCGCCACTTTCCGGCAAGGATAGCGCCAGCCCGGTCGCCGTCTTCGACCGCCCCGGCAGATCGAGCATGAGGTATTCCTCAATCCGCCCCTCGACGACCTGCACGCCGTCGATCTGGGCGATGTCCGTTAACAGCGGGCGGGGCGCTTTTTCGGCGCTCGCCCAAACATCGGCAAAGGCATTGCGGTCGTAAAACGCGGCCAGCGTGTCATCGAGCGCGCGGTGCATCCCGAAGGCGGTCAAAAGGATCATCACGCCGCAGGCGAGCACCAAAGCAATGGCAAGAGCCTGTCCCCAGAGCCGCCGAAAATCCCGCAAGAGTTTGATGTCGAGGGCGTGCATGGCTCACCACTCAATCTCGGCGGGTTTGAGCCGGGTGTCATTGGTTGTGACATTGGAAATCTGACCGTCTTGGAACCGAACAACCCGATGTGCCATGCCCTGAATGGCGGCGTTATGGGTGATCACGATGGCGGAGGTGCCGAGGTCTTCGTTGATCTCGCGAATGGCCTCCAACACCTGCACCCCCGTGCTGCTGTCGAGCGCGCCTGTGGGCTCATCGCAGAGCAACACCTCGGGCCGTTTCGCGATGGCGCGGGCGATGGCGACGCGTTGTTGTTGGCCGCCTGAGAGCTCCGCCGGGAAGTGGTCCAAGCGATCTGACATCCCAACGCGGTCCAACGCCTCTTCGGGCGACATGGGGTTCGGCGCAATGTCCGTGACCATCTGGACGTTTTCGCGCGCCGTGAGTGAGGGCACGAGATTGTAGAACTGAAACACGAACCCGACATGATCGCGGCGATAGCGCGTGAGCGCCCGGTCCGAGAGCGTCGTCAAATCTCGCCCACGAAACTCGACCAGACCCGAGGTGGCATGATCGAGACCGCCGAGAATGTTCAACAGGGTGGATTTGCCGGAGCCGGACGGCCCAAGCAAAACGGTCAACTCCCGGGCGTAGAGATCAAGGTTCACGCCCCCGAGCGCATGCACATCCGTGCCGCCGGTGTGGTAGGTTTTCACCAGTGCCTCTGTATGAAACACAATCTCTGAGCGGGGCATGTCGATCCATCCTTTTGTTCCCCGCTTATATCAGGCGCAAAGAGAGGAAACTTTGCGCCCGGTCAAAGCGGACAGGTGGACGCCTCAATAGTCCTTCTCAAAGAACACACCCACGCCCGTGTCGCCCGCCGAGGTGACCGAGCCCTTGATCGTGATGTTGCGCGTGGCGTCGAGGTTGAGGTTGATTTCAGTCTCGCCCTCACTGTCAATGGTCACATCGGTGTAGACCTTGTCCGAGATATATTTGCCGAGCTTGAGCGCCGCATCGCCGTTTTCTGTCGTTTGCAGGTCGAGATCATCGAGGCCGAAACTGTCCCGGATCGAGTTTACCAGCCCGCCACCATTGCCCGTCAGGGTGGCCACAGCCGCTGCCATCTGGGCGGCTTGGAAGGCGGAGATTTCGGTGATGTCCTTGCCAAAGAGCAATTGGGCGAGAACTTCGTCCTGCGGAAGCGACGGCGAGGAGGTCAAGGACAGCTCCAGATCGCTCAAAGGCCCGGAGAGCAGAACCTGAATGGACAGATCGTCTGTCGAGGAGACGCCGACAAGCCTGAGCCGCGGGTCCAATTCGCCCTGCAAGGTGATCGCCCCTTCCTCAAGGTCGATGCGCTTGCCCAAAAGCGACAGCCGCCCACGGACGAGCGAAAACTGCCCGACTGCAATCGTATCTGCCGTCGTGCCGCGCACACGCAACCGTCCGCCCAGTTCGGCATCAAGGCCGCGTCCCCGGACGAAAATCTGGTTCGGCGCACGGATGATCACATCCAACCCGTAAACGGCCCCGCCGCCAGAGCCATTGCCAGTGTCCAAAAGTCCGGCGCGTCGCTGCGTGGTGATCACCTTGGACGAGGCACCGACATGGTCGATGTCCGGGAGGCTCCCGCCGCCAAGGCCGGATGTGGACACGGTCACTTCGGTCGCGCCAAGGCTGACGTCGCCGGTGAGATTGGCCCCGCCTGTCATCGGGCCGGTAAACTGCAACGTGCCATCAATCGTTGTGCGATAAAGTTTGGGGTCGACCATCACGAGACCGTCGAGACCAACCGCCAGATCCGCCACCCGCGCGCCGCTCAGGCCCAATGTGCCAGAGGTGCTGATCTCGCCCCCGGTGTCGGCCGTCGCCACGATGTCCAGCCGCGCCTGTTCGTTGGCGAGGGTGATTGTGCCGCGCGTCAGCGTCATCGCGAGGCCAGCGGAATTGGCGACGACCCGTGCGCCGGGCTGCATCTGGACAGTGCCTGACAGGCTTGAGAGCGCGAAAGGCCCGTTGAGAGCGAGGTCATAGGCCGCCGTGCCCTGGGCCAGCGCCGCCGTGGTAAAGAAGTTCGCCAAACCGAGCGGCGCGCTGCCGCGCATTGTCACGTTCGCGCGTCCGAAATTTTCCGCCACCTGACCGTCGATTTGCGCCGTCGCGCCGCCCGGTCCGGTGAGCGAGGCCGTGGTGGCCCAATCGGAGCCGGTGCCAGCCTGTGCCAAATCCGCCGAGACGCTCAAAGGCCCGCTGAGTCCGATGCCAAGACGGGCAACATCATCCAGACGGGCGGTGAGGGCGAGCGCGCTGGCTTCCGCGCCGTAGCTGCCGGTCGCGGTGGCCGTGAGGGCAGGGGTTCTGACATCGGCACTTCGGATTTGGAGCAACCCATCCGCACCGCGCGCGGCAGAGAGCGCCACACGGCTCGTGCCGGAGATCACATTGTCCACCTGCGCGATACCCGTCCTGAGGTTGCTGCCCTCGGCGGTCAGGGACAGATCGAATTGGCCCTCTGTCGGGATCACTTGCCCGGTGGCTCGGGTCGACAGACGCCCTCCAAGCCGCATGCCAGTCAGCTCCGAGAGGGCCGACAATTCGGGCGTTGTGATCTCTGCGGTGCCGTCAAAAACAGGTACGTCTTCAAGCCCGCTCAACAGGCCGGAAATATCTGCGGAGGCCCCGTCAGGCCCCGTCATGGACAAAGTGCTGTCCCAGCTTTCTTGCCCGTCTTGCCGTTCCGCTGACAGGTCAATCGTCGCCGGGCCCGACAAGGCCACGCCCAATCGGGAAAGATCATCCAGTCGCGCGGAGAGGGTCACAGTGCCGCTCTCAGAGGTCAGGGTTGTGCTGGCGTCGGCCTCAACCGCCGCGCTGGTCACCCGTAGCCGGTCCACGGTCAGCCCAGTCTCATCGCGCCGCGCGATCAGGCGCACGTTGCTTTCGCCGCCGATGAGCGCATCAACCTGATCAATCCCGATCTTGAGGTCTTGCCCCCGGGCCGTGGTCGAGAGATCGAACATCCCGCTCAGAGGCGACACGGACCCCTCGGCAAAGATCACCGCCCCACCTTCAAGCGCCATGCCGGACAGCCCGGCAAATCTTGCCAGACGTGGGGTGTCGAGCGACATGTTGCCGGAGAAGGTCAACCCGCTGTCCAGCCCCTCAAGTTGACCGGAGAGTGTCGCCCGCGTCGCATCTGTGCGAAGCGACAGGGCGCTGATCTGAAGCGGCTCACCCTCGCGCCAGGACAGATCGCCCTGAAACGCCGGAGCCGTGCCGATGGCCTCCTGGAGCGCCGGATTGTCGGAGGCGAACTCGGTGAGGTTCAGATTGAACGCGCCATTGACGCGGCTCAAGAGGGTTGCGCCATCCTCCGTCGCCTCGCGTGCAATCGTGCCGCCGCCGGTGAGGGTCGCGCGTCCGATGTCGAGACCGTCTTGAGAATAGCCCTCGACAGAGATGTCCGCCGCCCAGTCTTCGCTCTCGCCTGCGTTGAAGGTGGCGAGGATCTCTGCGCTTTGCACCAGGCTCCGAGCGTCGCCGAAGGGCAAAAGCACGGGGCGCTGGTCGATGCCATTGAGGCTCCCGGAGATCGAAAACGCACTCGGGAGGCCATCTGCCGCGATCTGCGCCGACCCCACGAGAGAGAGGGTCTGAGTCGAAAGGGTGAACCGGTCGAGATCAAAGCCGCCTGCCGGATAAGAGGCGCCTTGGGCCGACAGGGTCGAGGAGGGGCCAAAGAATTCGGCATATTCCGCGGTGAAGAGCGGTGTCAAATCCCCGGCAAGATCGGCAGAAAACCGGCGCGGCGCGGGCGCGTCCGGGTCGGTCTCATCGACGGGCGCTGTGAGGGCGACCGTGCCGGTGAGGCGGTCCTCGCCCTGAGTGGCCAAGGCGATCTGCGCCGTGAAATCGTCGAGAGGACCGGTGCCCTCGATGTCGAGATCCAAGGACGGCGCGCCGTTGAGATTGGCCAGACGCGTGACCAGCCCGCCTTGTCCTTCTGACAGTGCCAGATCGAGATCGAGCTGCTCCGTGGCATTCTCATAACTGACACTCAGGTCAAAGGTGCCGGTGTCATCGAGACGCGTGATGTCGAGATCGGCGGAGCCGGACCCATCAGCTAGCTTCATCGACCCGGCGAGGCTGAGCGTCACCTCTTCGCCCACCCGCAACACAGGCGCGCCCAAGACCACCCGCTCCGCCGCGATCTCTCCAATGTCGATGGAGACCGGCAGCTCCGGCAGGGCAAAGGGTTTGGCCTCCGGATCGGGGAGGTCTATGCCCTCATCCGTCATTTCGGGAAGGCGCTCAAAGAGGATTTCGCCTGCCGTGATCCGGGTCACTTCGACCCGCCCACGCAAAAGCGCCGTGCGGTTCCAATCCAGTTCCGCATCGCGGAGCGTGAACCAAACGCCCTCCTCGTCGGCGATGGTCAACTCATCGAGGGTGGCACTCGACGACAACAGCCCCTCAAAGCCAACAATGCGAATGTCGCGCCCGGCGCCCGAGAGATTGTCCTCAAGAAAGCCCACGATCAGGGAGCGGTCGCCTTCTGTGCTCGTGCCGACCTCTTGGGCGACAAGCGTCACAGGGAGACCCATCACAGGCGCAAAAAGCGCGGCGGAGAGAAGAAGCGACCGTTTCAAAATGCCTGCCCGATCCCGATGTAAATCTGAACGCCATCGCCGGTGTCGCCCGTCACAGGCGCGGCCACGTCAAGGCGGATCGGCCCGACGCCCGTGTCATAACGCAGGCCAAGCCCCGCGCCGGAATGCCACTCTGCCCCCTCGGTGGGGAGCGCCGTCGCGCCGATCGCGCCAATGTCGAAAAAACCGACGACGGAGAACGGGCCTTTGATCTCACTCCGAAGTTCCAGAGAGGTGCCGAAATAGCTCGACCCACCGGTCGAGATGCCGCCGTCGTCCACGCCGAGGGATTGGTAAGGATGCCCGCGCACGGTCCCGCCACCACCGGAATGAAACAGCATATCGGCGGGCACTTCGGTGTAATCCGCGCCCACAATGGACCCGAGTTGCAAGCGCCCCGCGACGGTAAACTGTTCATCTGCGCCAAAGGATTTGTAGCCGCGGCCCTCGGCATAGGCATGAACGCCCCCGGCAGAACCTTTGAGACCGACAAAGGGCGTGATGTCTGCGGCGTAATAGGTGCCGTCTGTTGGGTTCAGCGTGCTGTCGCGTTTGTCCCGCGTGCCTTCTATTGGGAAAATCAGATGGTGGAAGGTGCGATGCCCGAGATCGTCCTCCACGTCGGAATACCGGTAGCCGACGCTGGCCGAAAAGGTGGAGACGAGGGAGCTTTCGACATCGGCGCCGACGGTGAATTCCCCGGTGTCGGAGCGGAAATCCTCCTCATCGAGATGCTCCACTTCAAACGCCAGCACACCGGTGGTTTTGCGCGACACGGTGGCCGGGCGGCGGTAGCTCATCGACAGGCTGTAATCGGTCCCGGTTGTGCCACCAAGGCCGGAGACCTCGCCGTCGATCCGGAAGCGGTCGGCGTGGTTCGTCAGGTTTCGGTGCATCCAATAGGCGCTGAGCGTACCACCTTCGAGCGAGGACACCTCTGCGCCGAAGCCGAAGCGGTGACGCTTTTCATCGACCAGGGTCGCCGTCACATCGAGCGTCCCATCCGGGTTGAGCGTGTCGGCTTCGCGAAGCGTGATAGAGCGGAACGTACCGGTTTTTTGCAGACGATTGCTTACCAAGGTGAGCGTGTCGGGGTCATAGGCGGACCCGCTCGGAAAGTTGGCGATACGAACGAGGCGGCCCTCTTTGACTTGCGACGATCCCGCAAAGGATAGCGTCCCAAAGCGGGCCTTTTGGCCGGGGTCGATACCCAGATTGACGTTCAACTCCTCGGTGGAGTGATTGGCCGTGATCCGCTCTGAGCTGCGCGTGGCTTTGGCGTAAGAAGCCTGTCGCCACGCCTCGATGGCGGCGTCAGAGGCATCGCCCACAAGCCCCGCTTCGGCCACTTCGCCGGGCGCAAAGCCTTCGGGCAGGACTGTTCCGGGGGCGAGCGGCGCGATCTCTGCGCGGCCAAAGACGAACCGGGGGCCGGTGTCGACCGTGATGGTCACGTGATCGACGCTGCGGGGGAGGGAAATGAGCGACAGATCCGCGCCCTCGCGGCCATCGACACGGATCGAAATGCTGGGACCATAATAGCCTGCGCGATAAAGCGCGCCGAGCAGGTTGCCATAATCGGATTGGACGGCGGCGATGATCTCTTCGGAGGTGGTGACGCCCTCGGTTTCGGCCTGAAGGATGGCGGAGGCGGCCCGAATGTCGCCGCGCAGATCCGCGTTGCCGGTCACGTCCAAACGGGCCTCAAACGCGCTGGCCGACCCGGCACAGATGAGGAGGGCAAAAGCGAGTGTCTTGGTCGCGAGTGTCTTGGCGGCGACAATGTTGGCGTTCGGCACAGTGACTTCCCATTGGACGATCCTCGCCCACCTGACCATGCCCGCCTGCCTGCGCCCGCCTGTCGGGCATCGGATCAGCGGCGCATCGGATCAGCGGCGCAAATTACCCAAAGTATGAAGGCATCGCGAATGACTTGGAAGAGCAGAAGTCCGAAAAGCCATCACATGTTGGCAAGTGGCGGTTTGTCGCTTGTCAAAACTGTGTGTGACCCCCTAGGGTCCGCGCGACTGATTAGGAGGCCGAAATGGCGGAATGTGAACTGTGCGGTGCGGCTGGCCCGTTGAACGATGTGACTGTGGCCCCCCGGACTGAGACGGTAAGTCTATGCGAGACCTGTGAAAACGGCTTGAAGGGCGAGGCGGTTCCCGAGGGTCACTGGCAGGTGCTCACGACCTCTATGTGGTCTGAGAGCGACGCGGTCAAAGTGGTGTCCTGGCGGCTGTTGAACCGGTTCAAGGGCGAGGCCTGGGCTGCAGATGCGCTCGACATGCTCTATCTGGAGCCTGAGGTCGAAGAATGGGCCAAGGCCGCCGGTCCAGAGGTCATCCACCGCGACAGCCTTGGTGTCGTGCTCTCCTCTGGCGACACGGTCGTGTTGATCAAGGATCTCCCGGTCAAGGGCGGTGGCTTTACCGCCAAGCGTGGCACGGCGGTGCGCGGGATTTCCCTCGTGCAGGACAATGCGGGCCACATCGAGGGCCGGGTCGAGGGCCAGCGCATCGTCATCCTCACGGAATTCGTCAAGAAACGCTGAGCGGATAACAGACGGAAATTGACAGACTCGCCGGGGCGTCGTATCGGGCGCATGATGCACATATGGTGCAGCGTGTTGCCTGCCGCGTGGCCAATCCGAGGTCTGGAATTGGCAAATGAGTGGGCCCTTTTGAAAGATTTGGGACCATGGCGGGGAGCCTCTTTTCCTCGGGCGATCTGACGGCGGACCGTCGGGCGTCTTTTGCGGAAACCCTTGCGCATCTTGGCGATATGGCCGGAGCGATTGAAACGCTGTCCGGGGCGCTTACGCTTGCGCCCGAATGGGCGGCGGGGTGGTTTCGGCTTGGCGAATTCCTCGATCTGGCTGGGGACATTGAGGCCGCGTGTCTCGCGTGGGATCGCGCCGTTCTGGCCGACCCGAACGACCCGCTTGGCGCGGGGTTGAAACGCGATCTGGCGCGCAAAGTGCCGGTCGCGGAGGCCATGCCGCCCGCCTTTGTCGAATTGCTGTTCGACCAATACGCGCCAAAATTCGAACGCTCCCTCGTGGAAAAGCTCGGCTATCGCGGGCCAGAAATTCTCTTGGACTCTCTGATGCTTGCCGGTCGGTCACAGTTTGACACCGTGCTCGATCTCGGCTGTGGCACGGGGCTTATGGGGGCGGCTCTCCGGCCGTTTTGCTCGACGCTCGAAGGCTATGATATTTCCGATGGCATGCTGGTCGAAGCGGACCGGAAGGGCGTTTATAACGTGCTGGAAAAACGAGATATTTCTCGGCTCGATGTGATGGAGCAACGCTATGATCTTATCGTGGCGGCGGATGTGTTCATCTACCTCGGCGCGTTGGAGCGGGTGATTGGCTGGTGCGCGGGGTCTCTCGCGCCGGGGGGCGTTCTGGCCTTTACCGTCGAGCTGGGCGACGCGCCCGTTCAGCTCCGTGAAAGCCGCCGGTTTGCCCATTCGCAACCCTATATCGAGACGCTTTTGACGGAGGCGGGGTTCGGCCAAGTGCACCTCACACCCTGCATCCTGCGCGAAGATCGGGGCGTGCCGATCGAGGGCCTCTCTGTGGTCGCCACGGGCCTCACCTGTCGCCCGGAACGCGAGGGCGATGCGGATAGGATGGCGCTCGCTTGACCCTCTGGCCTGACCCTCTAACCCCATGTCCCAAAACGAAAAAGCCCGAGCGCATTGAGCGCCCGGGCCAATTCTTCCACGTGTGCCTGAGACTTAGGCGACGACGAGGTTGATCGCGGATTCGCGGCCGTCACGACCGGCTTCGATGTCGAAGGTGACCTTCGCGCCATCGGCCAGGCCGGTGAGGCCAGAACGCTCAACGGCAGAGATGTGCACGAACACGTCTTTGCTGCCGCCTTCCGGCTGAATAAAGCCGTAACCTTTGGTGGAATTGAACCATTTTACGGTGCCATTGGCCATCCGATATACTCCTGTTTATGTGTCGCTCACGAGATTGCAGCGACCCGGCTCAGTCAGTGGTCTGATCGAAGACTGTGGCCGGTAAAGGAGAACAGAAGGGTCGATAGAGGTAACGTAGCAGGTCGATGTATGACAGATTCCGAGGCCGCTGAATAGAGGGATTCTGTGGGGGATTTTACGGGGTCTGCATCCTGTCGGCTTTGCGTCGGACTTCTGTCGGACCCCGCGAACGCTGTGATCAGAGGGGGTTAACCCGCGCCTGTCAGGGTGAGGGGGCCGCCGATGGAGACCCGCGATGCCCCCGAAACCCCGCCTCACAAAAACACGACTGACAAAGACCCAGCGCCTCGCGACAGAACGCCTGCAACGCCACGCCGAGGCATTGGGCCGGTTCGATGCCTTTGACTGGGACGTGGCGCAGATCGTGCCCGAAGCCTGGGCCACGCTGGAACAAGACCTCGACGTCACCGAGAAGAAGATGAAAGTCACCCTCCGCCTCGATGAAAGCGTCGCCAAATTCTTTCGCGCCCAAGGGGCGGGCTATCAGGCGCGGATCAACCACGTGCTCGGCACCTACGCCCAGATGAAGATCGCGGAACTCGGCCTCACCGAACGCAAATACGACGCCCTGCGCCGGGCGCGGGCGGCGGGGCTGAGCGAGGAGGAGCAGATGGCGGCGTGGCGCGATGCGGAGTGACTACGGCGCGAAGGTGCGTTCCTCGACGCGGATCACCTTGTCACCGCTGAAGGACACGATGGAAATCTCGCCATAGTCGAGCGGCGCGTCCTCCTCCGGGAGACCAAGCTCCGCCCAGAGCGATTTGAGATTGCCGGTGTTGCCCACCCAAACGGCGGTCTCGCCGGGGTTGGTGGTGTGGATCGTCTCGGCGAGTTTTTCGAGGCCGATCACCGCCCGGTCGATGATCTCAACGGTGAGACCACGCGCCCGCGCCAGTGGGGCCGCCGTGTCGAGATTGCGCTGGGTGTCCGGCGCATAGATCGCGTCGATGTGGACGTCCGAGAGCGCCGAAGGCAACGCCTCTGCGCGTGCGCGTCCTGTGGCGTTGAGATTTTCGGCTCCCAAATCCCGGTCGGCATGGCGCAGCGCAATCAAACGCGAGGTGACGGGCTGATCGACCGGGGTCATGCAGCCGGTCAGTGCGAGCGTGCCCCCGACGGCCAGTGAGACGATAACAGTGCGGCGTGAAATCATGTCCGGTCCTCTCCCCCAATTGGACGGTCAGGTGGAGTATAGCGGATTTTTGGGGAAAAAGGGAGGGTGGGTGAGGGGCGCTTCAAGGGAGACCAATCAAAGATGGCTTGGCATCTTTGACGCGCCAGACCCGCCCCCACGGGGCTGCGCGTTTCACGCGAACCCCCTCGGGTCAGGCGCGGGGGCTGTCCAAATCTGGAACTAAGAGGCTTCTAAAGATAGAGTGGTCAGCACACTTGGCGTCCAAAACCCATCTCGAGAGTTGGGAAAATGGTCGATCCAACACTTGCCGCAGAATGGGTCAAGTCGCCCTTAGATGCTCTGAGTTTTTTGAGCTCAAACGCGATCAACGTTCCCCAAAAAAGATTGCGGTTGATGATTAAGTTGAACCACATCACAGTTAATTCACCGAGCAACTCGCGTAGTTCGGGCCTTAACTTGTCAGCGGCTTCGGTCAGACTTTTTGCTTTCGGCTGCGCAGTATCGAATGCTCCCTGATTATAGGACTTCAGGAGCCTATAAAAAGTCTTTGGCGTGCCCTTTGCAAAAGCTTGAGAGTTTAGAAATGCGATGTGATCCAGCACTACATCAGGAAGATCAGAGGGAGTTTCCATGATGCTGATAGATTTTTCCTGAAACTCCTTCGAGGCGAGTGCCAGTAACTTGTCGCTCAGAAGACGAGATTTTGCATAAGCTGAAATTACAGCAAAAGCGAATATGGACAGTAGCGCAACGACTACATACCCTGCGAAGTCAACCACCATTTCCATCATTGTTTACCTTTCAAGGACTTACGTTTCCGCTTTTCCCGCTCTGCCTCGATTTTCGCGTCAATTTTCTTTTGTTCTAGCAGGAAGTTGTTTTTAATCGACATAATATTTTGGATGTGCGCCAAAATATGCTTCCCATTGTAGATTATTCCCAGAAGAATTGCGCCGCCGAAAACATGCCATTTAGAGAACCCAAAAGAGTGTAGTGCTTCCGATATGGCAGTTACTGTCTCCGCATCAACCATCGCCACTTCAAGAATCGGTGAAGCGATTTTGCCCATCTTCCTCAAACTTCCACTATTAAGTTAATAAATTTTGACCTTTATAGGGCGCTGTCTCAGTGAAACGCAATTGGAAGCAACATTCAGCAAGTAAAAAGGGCCCCCGCAGGGCACCTTCTCAATTCGTGGGGAGAGAGTTTACTAAATTTCAACCACTTTAGCTGATCAGTCGCGCTCCTGCTCCACGGGGCGCGAACGCGCATTTTTTTTGAAAATACGCTGCCTCGCGCTCGTGACAAAGGCTCCCGAGGGAGCCTTTGCACGTTCTTAGCGGCTAAATTTCTTGTATTTCAGACGCTTAGGCTCCAAGGCATCCGGTCCCAGTCTCCGCTTCTTATCTTCCTCATAATCCTCGAAGTTGCCTTCGAACCATTCCACATGGGCGTCGCCCTCAAAAGCGAGGATGTGGGTACAGATGCGGTCGAGGAAGAAGCGGTCGTGGGAGATGACCACGGCGCAGCCTGCGAAGTCGGTGAGGGCGTCTTCGAGCGCGCGGAGGGTTTCCACGTCCAAGTCGTTGGTCGGTTCGTCGAGGAGGAGCACGTTGCCGCCCGATTTCAACAGACGCGCCATGTGGACACGGTTGCGTTCGCCGCCGGAGAGGACGCCGACTTTCTTCTGTTGATCGCCGCCTTTGAAGTTGAAGGCGGAGCAGTAGGCCCGGCCGTTCATTTCGGCGTCGCCCAAGGCGATGATCTGTTGGCCGTCTGAGATGGCCTCGAACACGGTGGCGTTCGGGTCGAGGTCGTCGCGGGACTGGTCGACGTAGGAGAGCTTGACCGTGTCGCCATATTCGACCGAGCCGGCGTCGGGTTCGAGCTGGCCGGTGAGCATACGGAAGAGGGTGGATTTACCGGCGCCGTTCGGGCCGATGACGCCGACGATGCCGCCCGGCGGCAGGGAGAAATCGAGGCCTTCGATCAGTTGTTTGTCGCCCATGTGCTTGGCGAGGCCGGTGACCTCGATCACTTTGGAGCCGAGGCGCGGGCCGTTCGGGATGACGATCTGGGCGCGGGTGATCTTGTCGCGCTCGGATTGACCGGCGAGCTCGTTGTAGCGGTCGATCCGCGCTTTTTGTTTGGACTGGCGGGCTTTGGCGCCCTGACGCATCCACTCCAGTTCGCGCTCAAGGGTTTTCTGACGGGTTTTGTCTTCTTTGGCTTCCTGCTCCAGACGCTTGGCTTTCTGCTCCAACCACGCGGAGTAGTTGCCCTCGTAGGGGATGCCGCGGCCACGGTCCAATTCGAGAATCCAGCCGGTGATGTCATCGAGGACGTAGCGGTCGTGGGTGACGATCAGGATCGTGCCCTGGTACTCGATGAGGTGCTGTTGCAGCCAGGCGATGGTCTCGGCGTCGAGGTGGTTGGTCGGTTCGTCGAGGAGCAGCATGTCGGGGGCTTCGAGCAAGAGCTTGCAGAGCGCGACACGGCGTTTCTCACCGCCCGACAGCGTGGTGACGTCGGCATCGTCCGGCGGGCACCGCAGCGCCTCCATGGAGACGTCGATTTGGCTGTCGAGATCCCAGAGGTTCTGGGCGTCGATCTCGTCTTGGAGCTTGGCCATCTCCTCGGCGGTCTCGTCGGAGTAGTTCATGGCAAGCTCGTTATAGCGGTCGAGGATCGCCTTTTTGGCGGCCACACCGAGCATCACGTTGCCGCGCACGTCCAACGACGGATCAAGCTCCGGCTCCTGCGGCAGATAGCCGACTTTGGCGCCCTCGGCGGCCCAGGCCTCGCCCTGAAAGTCCTTGTCCATGCCCGCCATGATGCGCATGAGGGTCGATTTACCGGTGCCGTTGACACCGACGACACCGATTTTGACGCCGGGGAGGAAGGAGAGGCGGATGTTTTCGAACACCTTCTTGCCGCCGGGGTAGGTCTTGGACACGCCGTCCATGTGGTAGACGTATTGATAGGCTGCCATTTGGGGGCTCCTTGGGGAAACTGGTTTGGCCGGTGGTTTAACGTGGGAAGAGGGGGGATGGCAATTGGAACGATGAAGCTTTGGCGACATGTAATTCTGATTGCGTTGTCGCACTCTAGCTTAACTCGCGTGGAGGGAGCAGTGGTGCACTACTTTAGGGCGTCGATCAGGCGCTTCGTCATCGATGGGCTTGCCACCTGAATGTTTTCGGCTTCCAAGCGGGTGGCGACGCGCGCCTGTGCGTTGATGGCCGCCTTCTGTCCGACGACGGTGCCGTTTTGAGCGCCGATCTGCATCAGTTGCGGAGTTTTCGCGAGCAAAGCTGCCCCTGACGGG
>CAXPTW010000067.1:0-3031 GCA_964220165.1 Abyssibacter sp. | reverse complement strand
CCAGAGGGAACGGATCTCGAGGCTGTGATGGCGGACCTGAACGGCCAGGACGGGGTTCTGGATGTTCACCATGTGCATGCCTGGACGCTGACCAGCGGCAAGCACGCATTTTCTGCCCATATCCGCCATGGTGAGCCCGCAGAGGCCTCAGACCTGCTGAACCGGGCCTATCATCGACTGACGGAACAATATGGGTTTCACATGGTCACGCTGCAGCTCGAAACCGCGTGTCTCGACGAGCGCCACGCGCGGGATCTCGATGTTACGCTCCCAGAAAGCCAACGTGTGTCGCCCGACGCCGCCGATAGCCATGCCGCCCATGCGGACCCGCTCGACAGCGCAGCGCAAGACGCTAGACTCACTGACAACTCCTAGAGGACCTCCGAATGAAACGACGCACATTTTTGATGACAGGCGCGGCTGCCACCCTCGCATTACCCGTTGCCGCTGACACGGCACCCCTTCTGAAGGTGCTCAAAACACCAACCTGTGGATGCTGCTCCGCCTGGATCGATCATGTCCGGCAAGCGGGGTTCGCGGTCGAGGCGCAGGATGTCGATCAGGATCAACTTTGGGCGTTCAAAGAGCGGCTGCAAATCTCACCAGAGCTTGCTGGATGCCATACGGCGCTCTTGGGCGACTATTTCATCGAGGGCCACGTGCCTGCCGCTGACATCACGCGGCTGTTGGCAGAGCAACCGGTGGCGCGCGGGTTGACGGTACCCGGCATGCCGATGAGTTCGCCCGGCATGGGCGGTCCCGGGGCCGGTGACGCTTTTGATACCCTGCTTGTCGGCTCCGACGGGGTGACCTCGGTCTTCGCGAGCCACAGCTGATTGGGTCATGGGCGCAAGTGATAAATCCCGCGGCACGTGTTTTTGACCCGCCCGTCCTGCACGAGCTTTCGCAGCGCCCTGTAGGTTGCCTCATGGCTCAGCTGTAACCGGGCGGCGAACTCGACGACGGAGCCGTCGAGCACGCCCGCGACCAACCCCGCCATTACCCGGTTGTCGCGTAGCCCATAAGTCCGAGATATGGCGCGTTGAGCACCGAATTTTGCCCTTAAATGCGAGATGCCAGCGCCTTCGAGTGGAGTTTCCTCGTTTTTCTGCGGAGTCTTTGGTCGAACCTTGCCTCAGATTTAAGGGCAAAAAATATCAGAACTAAAGGCAAAATCTCATGTTTAAGGGTTCTGCCTCAATCTGTGTGGCGCAGAGGCAGCATTCGGGCTCTGAGGAGTTCTGGTCCGGCGCGACCGTACATGGCGCGTTTGAGTGTCTTCAGGCGATTGACTTGGCCTTCAGCCTGACCGTTGTTCCAAGGAAGTTCAATGGCATTGCGCACGGCCTCGATGTCGCGGTGCAGCGTGCGGGCAAAGCGCATGATTGGTGGGATGCCAGTCTCAATGGCCAGGTCGATCCATGCGTCCAGCGGGGCGGACTGGTCGCCGCGCAAAATGCCCTGAAACCGCATGGCAAGGCTCCGCATCGTGGCAAAGCTTGGCGATCCGGCCTTCAATGCATCTACCTTTTGGGCCTGGTCTGCGGTCAATTTGCGTCGCGGCTTGATACAGAGCGCCGCTGCGACAACCGGCGAAATGGCGTGACCGGTTTGCGGGTCCCGCACAGGCGCCAGGGGCAGCGGCGTGTCGGTCGGGCCTGCTAGAACGGTTTGTTCATCCCTTCGCCATCCGGCCAGCAGACGTTGCAAATGAGACAAGCTGCCCTCATAGCCATGGCGTTGAATTTCGATCAATAATTCCTGGCCGGACCGGATACCCTGTTTCCAGAGATCGGCCAGTAAGCCCTCAAAATACCACGGCGACGTGGGCTTCAATGCAGCTCGGCGGCGATCTGGTGGCGAGTCGGAGTTCAACCACTTCGCCACACTGCGACGCGGGAAGCCGGTTCGCCGTCCAATTTCGCTACAAGACAGCCCTTGATCACGAAGTTCATGGATGTTTCGGAAAATCTCCTCGCGTGATTTCCGATGGGCAAGACGCGATCGCAGCAGATGATTGGCCGTGCTGATGTTATCGGCATCTGACAATAGCGCCCGCCCGGTGGCGCGGCCATGCATATTCATCTGCTCTTCAATGGCCTGGCGCAGGTTCTGGACGAGATGGAAACGGTCTGCGACCTGCAGGGCTTGCGGTGCGCCCTGGCGTGCGGCCTTCGCATATGCGCCACAACGATCCCGACTGATGACTTCAATCTCAGGATGCTGCCACAGCCAGCTCGCACAGCGTTCAACGCTCCGATCCGGAAGGATATCAATTACGGTCTGCCGCTCGAGATCGACGATGATGGTTCCGTAAGTCTGCGACTTGCGCCAGCTCCAATCGTCGATGCCAATGTTCGTTGGCGGCGGGGCGGCACTTTCCGCACGCTGCTTGAGGTGCCGCAGAACCGTGTCATCGCTGACACCGACGCCTAAACGGCGCAAGAGCCGCTCGGCAGGCCGTCCACCCGTGGCATGCCCCAGGTGACCGACAATGTCATCAGCACGCGAAGTTCGACGTGCAAATGAATGCGCAATTGACGAGGTGTAGTCTGAAAACGTCCGTCGCGGGCACGTGGAAGCGGGACATCGCCATCTGCAGACCCAGAGTGCGACTGTTACCTTGTCGCCATGTGCGGGTAAATCCTGCAGTCGCCTTTGCCGCCACCCGTGACGACGCCGAGAATGCAAACCACAATCTGGGCAGATGCCTCTCGGTGCCAAAACGCCCGATACAAGCCACTCGCCGGAATCACGCCGCTTAACGCCTTGAACCCAAACGTCGCTCCCGGGCGACCAGTGCTTTTTTGAAATCACGACTATCCCTCCTGAAAGCTCCAAGCTCAGGATAGTTGCACCACACAGATTGAGGCAGAACCCAATTAAGGGCTACGCGACACCTGTTAAGGGGGCTCAGTCTACACACAAGCATTCAGCAGGGTTGCGAGCTAGCTGGGCGTGTCGTGCAGCAATCCGGTGCCTTAGTGCCTGTTGCTGAAACGATCGTTACCAATGCGTAGATCGCGTGACC
>CAXPTW010000066.1:0-25838 GCA_964220165.1 Abyssibacter sp. | reverse complement strand
CCGCCGAGCTTTTGGGCCTGCCGCTGCCGCCCGAAGAAGATTTTGCCACCGCCGAAATGTCCCCTATGGCGCGGAGTTTTTACGCCGAGAGCAAGAAAGTGCGGAACGACCGGATCAAGAATGACCTCGGCGTGGACCTGATCTATCCCGATTACAAAACAGGTCTCAGAGCCCTCCTTGCGCTGGATTCGGGTCTATAGTTTTCCTGCAGGTGCTCTGACCCCGAGCCAAACTACGCGCTCGTATTCTTTAGAACTGAACCTTTTGGCCTCTCAGACGTTGATTTGTCTGTGAGAGAGGTCATCCATGCACGAACCGCGTTCCGTTAACGACATTTTGACAGCGATCAGCGCCGCGCGTGCTGAAAACGGCCCCAAGGTCAGCGTCGACGAGATTTTCGACGAAATCGGCCACGCGTCTTTTGCGCCCGCTGTATTGGTGCCTGCCCTCATCCTCGTGTCGCCGATTTCCGGCATTCCTGGTCTCCCCACCATCGGCGCGACCATCATTTTCCTCTTTGCGGTCCAGGCGCTCGTTGGGGCGGATCACCTGTGGCTGCCAAAGTTCATCCGCCGTCAGAAAGTGTCCTCAGAGAAGGTTGCCAAAGCGGTCGAGTGGCTGCAACGTCCGGCCAATTGGATCGACAGACGGACCGAAAAACGGATCTCGATTCTGGCCCGATCGCCATGGAATCGGCTCGCATACCTGGCCATGGGCCTTTTGGCGATTGTGATCCCGTTCCTTGAACTTTTGCCGATGGTGACTTCTGTGGCCTGCACCGCGATTAGCCTCATGGCCCTCGGCCTCATGGTGCGCGACGGGCTTTTGGTCCTCTTGGGCTACGTCTCAATCGGCGGGTTCATCGCGCTGGTCGCAACGCTCGCGCAGCAGATCACTGGTTAAGCGCGCAGACTCGACAGATCGCTTACGCCCAACGCGCCCAGAACCGTGGTCTCGATGTCGGACGCACTCAGAGCGGCCGCTTTGTACATCGCTTCGGGGCTTGCGTGGTCAATGAACGTGTCCGGAAGGGTCATCATGCGAAATTTGAGACCCTGATCAAACAGGCCTTCACGCGCGAGGAAATCGGCCACATGTGACCCGAATCCACCCACAGAGCCCTCTTCAATCGTAATGAGCGCCTCATGATTGCGCACCAGATCGCGGATCAGATCGTGATCGAGCGGCTTGGCAAAGCGCGCATCAGCCACGGTGCAGGAAACGCCTTTCACCGCGAGAGATTCCGCCGCATTCAAGGCATGTTCGAGACGTGTGCCAAAGGAGAGGATCGCCACACGTGAGCCTTCGCGCATGATCCGGCCTTTGCCAATCTCCAAAACCTCACCCCGTTCCGGCATCTGGACGCCAACGCCCTCACCGCGCGGATAACGGAAGGCAATCGGCCCGCTGTCATGCGCCGCCGCTGTCACCACCATATGCTTCAGCTCGGCCTCATCGGCCGCCGCCATGACCACCATGCCCGGCAGATTCGCCATGAAGGCGATGTCGAACGCCCCGGCGTGCGTCGCGCCGTCGGCACCAACGAGACCGGCGCGGTCTATGGCAAAACGCACGGGAAGGCGTTGGATCGCCACATCATGGACCACCTGATCGTAACCACGCTGCAAAAACGTCGAATACATTGCGCAAAACGGCTTCATCCCGCCCGCAGCCAGCCCGGCGGCAAAGGTCACGCCATGTTGTTCGGCGATCCCCACGTCGAAACAGCGCGACGGGTAGCGTTCGGCAAAGAGATCAAGCCCCGTGCCATCCGGCATCGCGGCGGTCACGGCACAAATTTTATCATCGCGCTCGGCCTCTTGGATCAGGGCCTGAGAGAACACTTTGGTGTACGAGGGCGCGTTGGATTTCGCCTTTTTCTGTTCACCGGTCTGGACGTTAAACTTGGCTGTGGCGTGGCCCTTGTCGGGGCGGCCCTCGGCGGGGGCGTAGCCTTTGCCTTTCTGCGTGATCGTGTGGATCAGGATCGGCCCGGTGGCGCGGTCCTTCACGGTGCGCAGCACGCTCAAAAGCTGGTCCATGTCGTGGCCGTCGATCGGGCCGACGTAGGAAAATCCGAGTTCTTCGAACAGGGTGCCGCCAACCGTCATGCCCTTGAGCATCTCTTTCGCGCGTTTGGCACCTTCCTGGAACGGATGCGGCAGGAGGGAGACCGCGCCTTTGGCGGCGGCTTTCAACTCTTGGAACGGGGCGCCAGCATAGAGACGGGTGAGATAGGACGAAAGCGCGCCGGTCGGCGGCGCAATGGACATCTCGTTGTCGTTCAAGATGACGATCAAGCGGCGGCCTAGATGCCCCGCGTTGTTCATCGCCTCAAAGGCCATGCCCGCAGACATCGCGCCATCACCGATCACGGCAATCGCATCCCCGATCCCATGCTCCGTCGCGCCGCCAAGATCGCGCGCCACGGCAAAGCCCAGCGCAGCGGAGATGGAGGTGGAGCTATGGCCCGCGCCAAAGGGGTCAAACGGGCTTTCGGAGCGTTTGGTAAAGCCAGACAAGCCACCCTCTTGGCGCAGGGTGCGAATGCGGTCACGGCGGCCCGTGAGGATCTTATGCGGGTAACATTGGTGCGAGACGTCCCAGATCAGCCGGTCTTTCGGCGTGTCAAACACGGCATGAAGCGCGACGGTCAACTCGACCACACCAAGCCCCGCGCCCAGATGCCCGCCCGTCTCAGAGACGGCGGAAATCGTTTCCTGACGCAACTCGCCGGCCAGCCGTTTCAACTCGGCATCCGACAGGCTTTTCATGTCGGCCGGAACGGCAACGCGATCAAGAATGGGTGTGGCTGGACGGTCGGACATGGCGTCTCGCTTTCTCAGGTTTCTCGCGAGATAACGAACCGCGCCACATCTCGCAAGGGTTCGGCCCGCGTTCCATAGGGGGACAAAGCCGCGCAGGCCTCATCGACCAAATCGCGCGCCCGCGTTTTTGCGGCCTCAAGACCCAAAAGAGACACAAACGTGGCCTTTCCGGCACTCACATCTTTGCCCACGGCTTTGCCGGTCTTCTCGACATCTCCCTCGATATCTAGGATGTCGTCTTGAATTTGGAAGGCCAGCCCTAGCGCATCGGCATATTTTCCAAGCGGCTCCGGGTCGGCCCCGGCCAGAATCGCCCCAGCGCGCGCCGACCAGGCGATGAGCGCACCGGTTTTCTTGTTTTGCAGTTGGGTGATCTCGGTGAGCGTCAGAGGGGTCTCCGCCGTCTCCGCCGCAATGTCGAGCGCTTGGCCCAACACCATGCCCTGCGCGCCTGAGGCAAGGGCGAGAGAGCGGATCAATGCGACCCGAACATCTCCCGAAACACCCATTTCAGGCCGGGTGAGACACTCAAAGGCAAGGGTCTGAAGCGCATCGCCCACAAGAACGGCGGTCGCCTCATCCCAGCGTTTGTGTACGGTCGGCTGCCCCCGTCGCAGGTCATCGTCATCCATACAGGGGAGATCGTCATGCACGAGGCTATAGGCATGCATCGCCTCGATCGCCGCCGCCGCCCAGACGGCGCTTTGCCCCGGAACACCATGAAGCGCCGCGCCCTCCATCACGAGAAAAGCGCGCAGGCGCTTGCCGCCACGCAGGGCGTAGCGCATGCCTTCTTCGACGGGCAAAGACCCGAGTTGAGCCAGAATTGTGTCGAAACAGGCGGCAACCTCCGCCTTGCATCGGGCCAGTTGAGCGTCCATCAGAGACCTTCGGCTTTGACCGTCCCTGCGGCCTGTCCGTCCGGGCCGATGGTGATTTTCTCAACCTTGGCCTCAGCCTCTTTGAGTTTGGCTTCGCAATGCGCCTTGAGCTTAGCGCCGCGCTCATAGAGGGTGATGCTGTCTTCGAGCGCGACATCGCCATGCTCCAGCTTGCTCACCACCTGATCGAGCTCCGCCATCGCCTGTTCAAAGGACATGTCATCGACCTGGATTTCACTCATTGCAATCGCTCCCGTTGTGTCGCGTTCTCCATACAGGAAAACGGACCCCAATGACCAGTTCCTGTGAGCGTTTCACGACCTGCGCCGGTCTTATTCCGGTGTCAGCATATAGCCCGCGCCGCGCACGGTCTGAAGATAGCGCGGCTGGCGGGGGTCGTCCTCGATCTTGCGCCTGAGCCGCGTGATCTGAACATCGACCGCGCGTTCCTGGGCCTGACCTCCGTCACGACCGAGACGCTCGACGAGTTGAGAGCGTGAAAACGGCTCCCCCGGCTCGGAGACGAAAATCTTCATGAGCTGCGATTCCGTGCCGGTGAGGCGCACCACCTGGTCGCCTTCCCACAACTCCCCGCGTTCGGTGTCATAGCGGAACTTGCCGAGGTGAAGGAATTTCGGCCCCACCTCCTCCGGTTCCATCTGTGGCATCCGGCGCAGCACCGCGTTGATCCGAAGCAAAAGCTCTTTCGGCTCGAACGGTTTGGCGAGGTAATCATCCGCCCCCGCCTCAAGCCCGACAATCCGGTCCTCTGTCTCGCCCTTGGCGGTCAGCAACAGGATCGGCGTCGACATGCTCTTGCGCAGATCGCGGGTGAGCGTGATCCCATCCTCCCCAGGCATCATCACATCGAGCACAATCATATCGAACTCAAGCCCGGCCAAGAGACGGCGGGCATGGGCCGCGTCCCGCGCGGCAGTCACACAAAACCCGTTCCGGATCAGAAACTTTTGTAACAACCCCCGAATCCGCGCATCGTCATCGACGATCAGAAGGTGGATTTCCCCCGTCACCCTTTGTCCTCCTTGCTGGACATGGCATGAAAATGAGCCGCCTGGTCCGGGTCCATCATCGCTTCGAGAACCCTCCGAAACCCGGCCACCGCCTCATGCCCGGCCTCACGATAGGCCGCCCGCATCCGCGCGCGCTGCGCCTCCGACAACTCGGCCTCCAACGCATTGCCACGCTCGGAAAGATACAGGTGTCTCTCCCGTTTGTCTTGTACCCCGACCCGGCTTTCGACGAGACCATCTTCGATCAAGGTGCGCAACACACGGTTTAGAGACTGTTTCGTCACCCCAAGGATGCCAAGGAGGTTGTTGACGTTCGTCCCGGGAGAGCGCCCGATAAAGTGCACCGCCCGGTGATGCGCGCGCCCATAGCCATATTTTTCGAGGATACGGTCCGGGTCGGCGGTAAAACCGCGATAGGCGAAGAACATCGCCTCAATGCCTTTTCTGAGCTGTTCATCCGTTAGAAAGAGCAGCGCTTCTCCACTGATCCCGCCACCTGCTTTGTTCTCCGCCATGGCCTGCTCCATCGTCGCCTTTGAATTTAGGGCACTTTAAGTCAGCGTTGTTGACATTCCAAGAATGAATTGATAGCGAAACCGAGATTTCACGCAACAATCATCCCAATTCGGATTGCCTAGCGCAATTTCCTGAAACGGGCAGGCAGGAAGAATGGAGGCTTCGATGGCTGGAAGCTATGAAGATCGCGACGGTAGAATTTGGATGGACGGTCAGCTCGTGGACTGGCGCGATGCCAAGGTTCATATCCTGACCCACGCGATGCATTACGCCTCCTCCGTGTTTGAGGGCGAGCGCTGCTACAACGGCAAGATTTTCAAATCCGTCGAGCACTCCGAGCGCCTTTTGCGCTCCGGCGAACTGCTCGACATGCCGATCCCCTACACGGTCGAAGAGATCGAAAAGGCGAAATACGACATGCTGGCCGCCAACGGCTGGACCGACGCCTATGTGCGCGTGGTCGCGTGGCGTGGCGCGGGCGATGACATGGGTGTCGCCGCCAATCGCAACCCTGTCCGTATGGCGGTCGCTGGCTGGGAATGGGGGGCCTATTATGGCGACGCGAAGACCAAGGGCGCGAAACTCGACATCGCGAAATGGAAACGCCCCTCCCCGGAAACCATCCCGACTGCGGCCAAGGCCGCCGGTCTCTACATGATCTGCACCATGTCGAAACACGCCGCCGAGGCGAAAGGCTGTTCTGACGCTCTGTTCATGGACTATCGCGGCTATGTGGCCGAGGCGACGGGCGCGAACATCTTTTTCGTCAAAGACGGCGAAGTACACACCCCCGACCCCGACGCGATCCTCAACGGCATCACCCGTCAGACCGTGATCTCCATGCTCGAAGAGCGCGGGATCAAGGTCAACGTGCGCCGGATCCTGCCTGAGGAGCTTGAAGGCTTTGAACAGTGCTTCCTCACCGGCACCGCCGCCGAAGTGACCCCGGTGGGCCAGATTGGGGACTATAAGTTCGAGGTCGGCGCGCTCACCCGCGACATCTCCGACTCCTACGAAAAGCTCGTCCGGAGCTGAGGTGAGGCGGCCTTTAAGCCGCCTTAACGGTAAAATAAGAGCTTTCTGCCAGTCTGACCGGATCAGATTGGCAGGAGGCAGTCCGTGGTCAGCCGCAAAGATACCATCGTTATCGTTCTCATCACGCTGTTCACCGTTACTCCGGCTGTGTTGGCACTCACCGCCTATATGATCACGAAAAACCCGAATCTGCGCCCCCTGGGCATCACGGTCGAACGTTTGACCGAGGCCGGGCAGATCGAAAACAAAAGCCTCATCTTCGCCGTCGTCGACATTGGCACATTGTCCAAAAACGCCTCCTCCAAGGCGCAATATAGATCCGCGCTAGAGACCGCTTTCGCCCGGTTCGACACGGAGGTTCAGGTCCGATTTCGTGAGATCCCCGGGCGCTCGACTGTGATGATCACCTATCTCGTGGGCGAAAGTCAGATAGGCCCCTTTCCGTCGAACCGTGCCGCGGAGGGTGTTCTGGCCGCCACAGAGGCCGCGCGGATGGTCGTTGCGCAACGCGCCGCCGTCGCGAAAGAGCAGGAAAGGCGTGCCCAATTGGGTCAGAGCGAGTTCTGGCAACGTGTGCTTGATTAGCGATCCAGATTACAGCGCGTCGGTCTTTTTGCGCCGTGCCGCACTGAGGCCCAGTGCTCTTTCCCGGAGGATAATCGCAACTCCTGCGGCGATCACAATCATCGCCCCCGCCAACATGGCCGGAGTCGGCACTTCGTCAAAGAACACATACCCGATCATCAGGGCAAAGATCATCGACGCGTAGTCAAACGGCGCGAGCAAAGAGGCGTCTGCATACCGATAGCAGGAGGTCAAAAACACCTGCGCCAGCCCGCCGATCAACCCGGAGAGGATGAGGAACACACAGGCCATAAGGCTTGGCATCTCCCATTGCGAAAACGGTAATGTCATCAAGGACGCTACAGTACAGGAGATCGTGAACCAGAACACGATCGAAGTGGTCGACTCGCTTTTCACCATGTTCCGGACATGGAGCTGCACGATCGCCGCCAAACACGCACCGCCCAGCGCCACCATCGCCCCAAGCTGTTCCACCGGATCAGGCGCGCCGTTGAACACGGTGATCCGAGGCATCAACACGATGACCACACCCACCAGCCCGGCCAACACCGCCGAGAAGCGAAACAGGCGCACCTCTTCGCCAGCAAACATTGCGGCGAACACCACACGCAAAAGCGGCGCGGCATAGCCGATGACCGTGGCCTCCGGCAGAGGCAAAAGGGCAAGCGCGTAGAAATTCAGAAACATCGCACTCGCGCCAATCATCCCGCGCCAGACATGTCCCATGGGGGATTTGACCCGAAGTCCGGCCAAAAACTCGCCCCGCCGCACCAGCCAGAGAAAGATCACAGGGAGGGCAAAGAGAGACCGGAAAAACACCGCCTCACCGGGCGGCACCTCGTCACTCGCCGCCTTGATCAGGGCCGCCATCACCACAAAACAGGTCACGGACGCGAGTTTTAGGCCAATGCCCCGAAACGGGTCCATCGTGCATCTCCAAATCGGTTGGGAACCGGCCTAAAATCTCACGCGCCGGTCAGCCGCGCAACGGCCCATCGCGCCGCCTCGCGCACCGTGGGGTCGGCATCCTCGCACAGCCCTTGGGCCACGGGCTTCAGGTCCGCTGTCCCGGAATTCCCAATCGCATAGAGGACATTGCGCACAAACCGATCCCGCCCGATCCGCTTGATCGGAGACCCGGAAAACTTCTCTCGAAACGCCCCATCATCCAATTGCGCCAACTCACGCAGTTTAGGCGCGCGCAAATCCTCCCGCGCCGCATAGCGGAGCTCTTTGGCCTCTTGCGCGAACTTGTTCCACGGACAGGCCGCCAGACAGTCGTCACAGCCATAACTCCGATTGCCAAGCTTCTCGCGCAGCTCAAGGTCTACCGGACCTTTGTGCTCAATCGTCAGGTAGGAAATGCACCGCCGTGCGTCGATCTGAAACGGGGCGGGAAAAGCCTCCGTCGGGCAGGCATCGAGACAGGCGCGACACGACCCACAATGGTCATTTTCCGCTGGATCAGGGTCGAAATCATGGGTCGTAAAAATCGCACCAAGGAAAAACCAACTCCCCAGATCGCGCGACAACAGGTTGGTGTGCTTGCCCTGCCAACCAAGTCCTGCCTGCTGCGCCAGCGGTTTTTCCATCACCGGCGCGGTGTCGACAAAGACCTTGATCTCTGTCCCCTCCCCCGCTTGTTCGATCAACCACCGTCCCAGCCGTTTGAGCCGCTTTTTGACCAGATCATGATAGTCTTTGTTCTGCGCATAGACCGAAATTGCGCCGGATTTGGGTCTATCTATGATCTCCGTCGGGTCATGATCCGGCGTATAGGCCTCCGCCAACATGATCACGGATTTCGCCTCCGGCCAAAGCGCGGCCGGGTCGCCGCGCCATCCCATGCGCTCTTCCATCCAGCCCATCTGCCCGTGCCGTCCCTCGGCGACGAACTCTTGCAATCGCGCCATGGCACCGGGGATCACAGGACGGCCAAACGCCGCCTTGGAGAAGCCTTCCTCCAACGCCTTCGCGCGCACCGTTTCCTTGTCGAGTATCGTGTCTAACCCGGCCAAACGAGACCCTTTCTTTTGTCCGGAAATATCCTCGGGGGGAATTACCCAAAGGGCAAGGGGGGCAGACAGCCCCCCTTTTTAGAAATCCAGATCGGTGTAATGCGCCGGAGGCGGAAAGCTCGGCACCTGATCCACCAACAGAGACCGAAACGCCGGACGCGATTTGATCTTGGCGTACCAATCCTTGACCACCTCATGACGATTCCAGTCCACATCCGACGTGTAATCCAGAGAGGACAAATGCGCGGCGGCGGCAAAATCCGCCAACGTCATCATTTCCCCCGCCAACCAGCGCCGCCGGTCCAACAGCCACGCCATGTAGTCGAGGTGATATTTGATCGCCTTCGCCCCGGCTTTTACATTCGCCGCCACCGGGTAGCCCGTCTTCATCAGCTTGCGGTTCACCCGCTCGTACAAGAGGTTCGAGGTCACTTCCTGATGGAATTTGTCGTCAAACCACGACATCAGACGGCGCACCTCATAGCGGCCTTCGACGTCTTTTGGCATCAAGGGCGGAGAGGGATAGCGCTCTTCGAGATATTCACAGATCGCGGAGCTTTCCGAGAGGTTCATATCGTCGATCCGGAGCACAGGCACCTTGCCCGCCGGGTTGCGCCGCATGAAATCGGGCTCCTGCTCCCAATACCGTTCCTCGACCAATTCGACCTCAAGCCGTTTCTCGGCGAGACAGAGGCGCACCTTACGACAAAAGGGAGACAGGGGGACGTGGTATAGGCGGATCATGATCACTACTCGTTGTTTTGTCTCTACTTGCAGCAAGGCTTCGGGCAGTTCAATCCTCGAAACACGCGGCGCGGCCATCTCGCGCGATTGTGGCGGCGCCATCTACGATCTGCGCGGCTCTTTGCCGAACAAATGGGCCGGGATTGCCCGCGCTTCGGGTTTTCGGAGAGGGCAGGATCGCAGCAAGACGCGCCGCCTGTACCGCCGTCAAGTCCTCGGGCCCGACGCCGAAATAATGCCGCGCGGCGGCCTCCGCCCCAAACACGCCGGTGTCGAATTCCGCGATGTTGAGATAGACCTCAAGGATGCGCTCCTTGCTCCAGGTCAGCTCAACGAGGGGCGTGATCATCGCCTCAAGCGCTTTGCGCGGCCAGCTCCGCCCATGCCAGAGAAAGGCGTTTTTGACCGTTTGCTGGCTGATCGTGGAGGCCCCACGAGACCCGCCCTCGGAAATCGCATCTCGGATCGCATCGAGGTCAAAGCCCCAATGCAGGCAGAAATTGGCATCCTCTGCGGCCACGACAGAGCGGGCGAGATGGGGCGAGATGCGCTCCATCCGCGTCCATTGGTAGTCCACGAAATCCCCATTGCGTCCACTTTCGGCGAGCATATAGGGGGTCACCGGCACCGGAATTACGGAATAGGCCAGAATCCACAAAAGAGCCGCCCCAATCACGATCAAAACGCCCCGCAAAACGCGGTTGCGAAGACGTTTGAAGGTCGCCCGGATCTTGGAGGGGGATGTGCTCTTTTTTGCCATGGGAATGAGGAACCATGTGGGGCGTTGTCAGGTCAAGCCTTCGTCGCGGGCGAAGCAAAAAGCCCCCGAGGATCGGGGGCTTTTCGTAACAGGTCGGAGGCGAACGCCAGCGCTTATTCCGCCGGAATCGCGCCTTTCTCCAAGCTCAGCGGCACCGGGATGTGCACCAGCATCTCTTTCGGGCAGACCTGGAGGAAGTTGGCCTTCTCCACGTCCCAATTGTCGAGGATGTCCTTCGCCTTGATGGAGTTGGTCTCCTTGGCGTGGGTCTCGATCAAGTCCTTGAGCTGGTTTTCCCAATGATCCACCGTCACCGGGCAGGTCACGAGGGTCTCCATGTTCATGAGCTTCTCTGCCTGACCTTCCGGGTCGTAGAGATAGGCCATGCCGCCGGTCATCCCCGCACCAAAGTTGGCGCCGATGGCACCGAGGATCACAGCGATCCCGCCGGTCATGTACTCACAACCGCTGGAGCCACAGCCCTCGACCACCACTTTCGCACCGGAGTTGCGGACAGCGAAACGTTCGCCCGCACGGCCGGCGGCAAAGAGGTAGCCATCGGTGGCACCGTAGAGCACCGTGTTGCCGATGATCGTGTTCTCGGACGCTTTGAGCGGGGAGTGCATCGGCGGACGCACCACGATGATCCCGCCAGACAGGCCCTTGCCCACATAGTCGTTGGCGTCGCCGGAGACTTCGATCTTCAGACCCGGTGCCGAGAAAGCGCCGAGCGACTGACCGGCCGAGCCCGTGAGTTTCACGGTCAGGTGGTCCGGCTGAAGATTGTTGCGCATGCCAAAGTTCTGAACGATATGCGACGAGGTGCGCGTCCCGATGGTCCGCAGCGTGTTTTGCACCGCGTAAGAGAGCTGCATCTTTTCGCCATCGTTGAGGAAGCGCGCGGCATCCGAGACGATCTGCGCGTCGAGCGTATCCGGCACAGCGTTGCGCGGCTTGGAGCGGTCGTACACGATCCGGTCAGAGCCATCGACGGAGATCAGAAGCGGGTTCAGATCGAGATCGTCGAGATGCGCGGAGCCACGGCTCACCTGCGTCAGGAGATCGGCACGACCGATCACCTCGTCGAGCGAGCGTGCACCCAGCTCGGCGAGAAGTTCGCGCACTTCCTGAGCGTAGAAGGTGATGAGGTTCACCACCTTGTCGGCGTTACCGGTGAACTTAGCACGGAGGCTTTCGTCTTGGGTACAGACGCCCACCGGACAGGTGTTCGACTGGCACTGACGCACCATGATACAGCCCATCGCGATCAGGGCGGCGGTGCCGATCCCGTATTCCTCAGCGCCCATCATGGCGGCCATGACGATGTCACGACCGGTGCGCAGGCCACCATCCGTCCGAAGCGTCACACGTTCGCGCAGGTTGTTCATGGCGAGCACTTGGTGCGCCTAGGTGAGGCCCATTTCCCACGGCAGACCCGCGAACTTGATGGAGGTCGCCGGAGAGGCGCCCGTGCCACCGTTGTGACCGGAGATCAGGATGATGTCCGCTTTCGCCTTGGCCACACCGGCGGCGATGGTGCCGACGCCAGAGGAGGCCACGAGTTTCACCGTGACTTTTGCCTTCGGGTTGATCTGTTTCAGGTCGTAGATGAGCTGAGCGAGATCCTCGATGGAATAGATGTCGTGGTGCGGCGGCGGCGAGATGAGCGTCACGCCTTTGGTCGAATGCCGCAGCTTGGCGATGAGGTCGGTGACCTTCATCCCCGGAAGCTGACCACCCTCACCCGGTTTCGCACCCTGAGCGACTTTGATCTCAAGCTCTTCACAGGCCAAGAGATACTCCGCCGTCACACCAAAGCGACCGGAAGCCACCTGTTTGATCTTGGCCGAGGCGTTGTCGCCATTGGGTTCCGGCGTGAAATCGTCGGGGCTTTCGCCCCCCTCACCGGAGTCGGATTTCGCGCCGATGCGGTTCATCGCGATGGAGAGCGTCCGGTGCGATTCCGGCGACAGCGCGCCGAGGGACATGCCCGGCGTCACGAACCGTTTGCGGATCGAGGTGATCGATTCCACCTCTTCGATCGGAACCGGTTTGCCGATGGGTTTAAAGTCCAACAGATCGCGTAGGTGGATCGGCGGCATCGAGCGCATTTTGCCCGAATACTGTTTCCACATCTCATAGGACGCACGATCACAGGCCGATTGCAGCATATGCATCGCTTGCGCTTCCCAGGCGTGAGTCTCGCCGGATTTGCGGGCCTTGTAGAACCCGCCGATGGGCAATGTGTTACCCCCGAGCCAACCCTGTTTGTGCACGGCTTCGAGTTTCTTCTGAATGCCGTTCACACCGATGCCGGAAATCCGCGAGTGCATCCCCGGGAAGAATTCCGCCACCATGGCGCGCGACAGACCGACAGCCTCAAAGTTGAGACCCCCGCGATAGGAGGAAATCACCGAAATCCCCATCTTCGCCATGATCTTCAACAGACCGGCGTCGACAGAGGCACGATAGCGCGCCACGGCCTCGGTCAGGGTCATGTCCAAAAGACCCCGCTCGATCCGGTCGGCGAGGGAGTCCTCGGCCAGATAGGCGTTCACGATGGTCGCACCACAGCCGATCAGCACCGCAAAGTAATGCGGGTCGATACATTCGGCGGAGCGCACGCCCAGCGAACAGAACGTCCGAAGGCCCTTGCGCGTCAACCAGCTATGGACAGCAGAGGTGGCGAGGATCATCGGCATGCCGACGTTCTCTTCGTTCTGCCCCTGATCCGTCAGGATGATGTGACCACCACCAGAGCGCACGGCCTCTTCGGCCTCCGCACGGATGCGGTCGAGACCGTCACGAAGCGCGTTCGGCCCGCCATTCACCGGGAAGGTACAGTCGATCTCGGTCATCGGCGCGTTGAAATGGTCTTTCAACTTCTCAAACTGCGCGTTGCCGACAAAGGGGCTTTCCAGCACGAGAATCTCGGTCTGGCTGCTGTCCTCGTCGAGCACGTTCTTGAGGTTGCCGAACCGCGTCTTGAGGCTCATCACGCGGTATTCGCGCAGAGAGTCGATCGGCGGGTTGGTGACCTGAGAAAAGTTCTGGCGGAAGAAATGCGAAAGCGGGCGGTATTTCTCGGAGAGAACCGCAGAGGGCGTGTCGTCGCCCATGGAGGCCAACGCCTCTTTGCCATCCTCGGCCATCGGCGCGAGAATCTGCTCCAGCTCTTCAATCGTGTAGCCAGCCGCGATCTGACGTTTCTTAAGCTCCGCACCCTCGTAGAGCGTCGTCTCTTTGAGACCCGTCAGTTCCTCGTCCAGATCGTTGATCTTGCCGACCCAGTCGCCAAACGGCTGAGAGTTGGCCAGACGGTCTTTGATCTCGGTGTCGTGGTAGAGTTTGCCCTCTTTCATGTCCACGGCCAGAATCTGACCCGGACCGAGCGCGCCTTTTTCCACAACGGTGGCCTCATTGGTCGGCACCATGCCCACCTCGGACCCGGCGATCACGAGACCGTCGCCCGTCACAACGTAGCGCATCGGGCGCAACCCGTTGCGGTCGAGACCGGCACAGACCCAGCGGCCATCGGTCATGGCAAGTGCAGCCGGACCATCCCACGGCTCCATCACGGAGTTCACGTAGGAATACATGTCGCGCCACGCCTGCGGCAGTTCTTCGGCATTCTTGGACCAGGCTTCCGGCACCAGCATGGTTTTCGCCATGGGCGCGGAGCGACCGGCGCGCACGAGCACCTCGAACACGGCGTCGAGCGCCGCGGAGTCCGACGAGCCCTGCGGGATGATCGGTTTGATGTCCTCGGCCATATCCCCAAAGGTGGAGGAGGCCATACGGATCTCGTGCGACTTCATCCAGTTGGTGTTGCCCTTGATCGTGTTGATCTCACCGTTGTGCGCGAGCATGCGGAACGGTTGGGCCAGCCACCACTGCGGGAAGGTGTTGGTGGAATAACGCTGGTGATAGATCGCAAAGGCGGATTCAAAGCGTTCGTCTTGCAGGTCCGGGTAGAACTCGGACACCTGCTCAGCGAGCATCATGCCTTTGTAGATGATCGAACGGCAGGACAGCGAACAGATGTAGAGCTCGCGCACGCCAGCGGCAGCGGCGGCTTTTTCGATCCGGCGACGGATGACGTAAAGCTCACGCTCAAAGGTCTCTTCGTCCACGCCTTTGGAGTTGGAGATGAGGATTTGCTCGATCTCCGGGCGCGTCGCGTTGGCTTTCTCGCCGAGGCACTCGGTGCTCACCGGGACGTGGCGCCAGCCGTAGATGTAGTAGCCCATGCGGAGCACTTCGCTCTCCACGATGGTGCGGCACACCTCTTGTGCGCCGAAATCCGTGCGCGGCAGGAACACCTGACCCACGGCCAGAAGTTCGCCGTGGCGGGCCTCATGGCCGGTGCGACGGATTTGGTCGCCAAAGAAGTGGTGCGGAATTTGCACGTGGATGCCCGCGCCGTCACCGGTCTTGCCGTCGGCGTCGACAGCACCCCGGTGCCAGATCGCTTTCAGCGCGGTGATGCCGTTCTCGACAACCTTACGGGATTTCGAACCATCGACGGAGACAACGAGGCCCACGCCACAGGACGAGTGTTCGTCCTCTTCGCGGAACAGAGAGTTCTGTGCCATCCATTCGCGTTTGGCGGCCTCACGTGCGGCCCAGCTCTGATCAAACTTGGTCATGGTATTAACCCTTCCTTCATCTGGTGGGTCAGGACAGATGTCCTTTTAGAAATCTTCGAACTCGGGGCGGCGGGTGAGATGCCCGACAAAAGTCCGACACTTGTCCGACGTTTTGCCGACACCTCTTTTGGCGCCCCTAAACTCTCACTCGGCTGCCACGGCCGCGCTCTGATCGAGGTAGTCGATCATCGCATCGGCGGCCTCGCGCCCGTCCCGGATCGCCCAAACGACGAGGGAGGCGCCACGCTGAACGTCGCCACAGGTGTACACACCCTCAAGCGAGGTCGCATGGGTTTTGAAGTCGGCCATGACGGTGCCCCAGCGGGTGGTTTCCAGGTCCGTGGTACCCCACATCTCCGGCAGATCTTCCGGCTCAAAACCGAGCGCCTTGATCACGAGATCGGCCTCTTCGATGTAGTCCGCGCCCTCGATCACTTCGGGGGACTGACGTCCGGAGGCATCCGGCGCGCCAAGGCGCATTTTCTGGACCATCACGCCGGTGACGGGATCGCCAGCGAAACCTTTCGGCGCGGAAAGCCAAACGAATTCAACGCCTTCTTCCTCTGCGTTCTGGGTCTCACGCTGGGAGCCGGGCATGTTGGCGCGGTCACGACGGTAGAGACATTTCACAGAGGTCGCACCCTGACGGATCGCCGTGCGGACACAGTCCATCGCGGTGTCACCACCGCCGATCACGACGACCTTTTTGCCAGCCGCGTTCAGCTCGCCATTCTCATACTCTTCGACGGTGTCGCCAAAGCCCACTTTGTTGGAGCAGGTGAGATAGTCGATCGCGCGCACGATGCCCTCGGCACCGGAGCCCGGCCCTTTGAGATCGCGGGATTTGTAAACGCCCGTGGCGATCAGAACCGCATCATGTTTGCCGCGGATCGCGTCAAACGAGATGTCTTCGCCCACATTGCAGTTCAGAACGAATTCCACGCCCGAGTCTTCGAGCTGTTTCACACGCCGCAGCACGATGTCTTTTTCAAGCTTAAAGCCCGGAATACCGTACATCATTAGGCCACCCGCGCGGTCAGACCGTTCGTACACGGTCACTTTGACACCGGCACGGCGCAGACGGTCAGCGGCAGCGAGACCACCTGGACCGGAGCCGATGATACCGACGCTTTCCTCACGCTCAAGCGCGGGGGTGATCGTCTCGACCCAGCCCTGTTCCCAGGCCGTGTCGGTGATGTATTTCTCAACAGAGCCGATGGTCACGGTGCCGTGGCCGGACTGCTCAATGACACAGTTACCTTCGCAAAGACGGTCCTGCGGGCAGATGCGGCCACAAATTTCCGGGAAGGTGTTGGTGGCCTGAGAAATCTCGTAGGCCTCCTTCAACCGCCCGGTTGCAGTCAGACGCAGCCAGTCCGGAATGTTGTTATGCAACGGGCAATGGGACTGGCAATAGGGCACACCGCATTGCGAACAGCGCGATGCCTGTTCTTCCGCTTTCGCTTCGACGAACTCGCCGTAGATTTCCAGAAAATCGTCCTTACGATCTTCCGCGCTCCGCTTTTCCGGCATATCCCTGCCTACGGTCACGAATTTGAGCATCGGCTCTTTCGCCATGACACAACATCTCCGAAGGTTGGTAGTAAAATTCAGACCTCTTTATCGAGTCCAAAAGAAAAAGAAAAGTCAGAAGTACTGTCTTATTTTTCGAAAAACATGCGTGTGACTGACCTATTTGCGACCACATGGTTCAATTATATGTCATAACTATTTACCTATAAACCGCCTTCTTATTGATTCCAAATGAGTTTAGGCTAAGCGCAAATTCCAAACCTCGGGGATACCATGAGTCTCTTCTATTTACTTATTGTTGCGATTGTTCAGGGTATTACGGAGTTTTTGCCAGTTTCCTCTTCGGGGCACCTGATTCTCCTCCCTCTGTTCCTTGGGGTTCAAGATCAGGGACAGGCCATTGATGTCGCCGTCCATGTCGGCACATTGGGCGCTGTGATCCTCTATTTCTGGCGCGATGTCCGGGTGGGCCTTTTGGGCATTCCGCGCCTCCTGACCGGCCGGATCGACACGCCCGGCTCCAAACTCGCCTTTCTGCTCGTGATCGCAACGATCCCCGTGATCATCATCGGGCTGGTGCTCAAGGTCACCGGTCTCTCGGACGCCCTGCGCTCCCCGGTCGTGATCGGCTGGACCATGCTGATTTTTGGCCTCGTGCTCTATTGGTTCGACCAGAAAAGCCCTGAGATCAAAGAGCAAGGCGATTGGTCCACCGCCGACGCCGTAAAGCTCGGCCTTTGGCAAGCGGTCGCGCTCATCCCCGGCACATCGCGCTCTGGCATCACCATCACGGGCGCGCGGGCCCTCGGATATACGCGCTCCGACGGCGCACGGATTGCCATGCTCATGTCCATCCCGACGATCATGGCCTCTGGCCTGCTTCTCGGCGCGGAGGTGGTCGGCGATGCGGATTGGGTGATGCTGAAAGCCGCTGCCATCGGGGCCGTGTTTGCCTTTGGCGCCGCACTTTTGGCGCTGACCCTGATGATGCGCCTGCTGCGGTCGGTGAGCTTTACGCCTTACGTGATCTACCGCGTCATTCTCGGGGTCATCCTGCTGAGCATGTCCTACCTCTAACCCATAAAAAAAACGCGCCTCACCGGGCGCGTTTTTCAATTCTTCTCTGAGCTTGCTGTCAGATATTCAGGTTCTTCGCGCTTTCACGGATGGCGTCATACTGGCCGCCGTCACGATACACCCAAAGATAATCCGGCAAGATCGCCTGCATCGCTGCGGGTTTGATCCCGAGAGCCGCGAAGGTCTTCGCATCCTCGGCCACAACATTGTCGGACTTGAGGTTGGTGATTTGATCGCGGGTCAAAACGCCGTTGTGGAACAGACCGAGGGACAGCTTTTCCAACACGGTGAAGGCGGCGGCCATGATCCCACCGACCCAGAAGGGCATGCCAACGATCAGACGCTTGCGGTGAATCACGTCCAGCATCTCTTCCATCAACTCGCGGAAGCTTGCCACATCCGGCCCGCCAAGCTCATAGATGCCCGGCTCAGCCTCGCCTTTGACGCCTTTGACTGCCGCTTGCGCGACATCGTCGACATAGACCGGCTGGAATTTTGTCTGTGCACCGACAAGCGACACGACCGGCAGCTCAGCCGCCATTTTGCCGAAGCGGTTAAAGAACTCGTCTTCCGGTCCGAAAATGACAGAGGGACGCAGAATCACAGCATTCGGGAAGGCAGCGAGGACTTTCTCCTCTCCTTCGCCTTTGGTGCGTGCGTAGTCGGACGCAGAGGACGGGTCCGCGCCGATGGCCGACATCTGGACCAGAGTCTCAACGCCCTCTTCCGCCGCGATTCGAGCAATGCGGCCAGCCCCTTCGGACTGAATGGCCTCGAATGTGTTTTTACCGCGCTGGGTCAGAACACCGACACAGTTCACAACCGCATCCGCGCCCTGCATGACCGCGCGCACGCTGTCATCGTCACGAATATTGCAGAAGACAGGCTCAACCTGACCCACCGCACCATAGGGTTTGACGTAAAGCGCCTCGTTCGGACGGCGCACAGCAACACGCACGCGCCAGCCCTCCTTTGCCATCCGACGGGCGATATACCGCCCGACAAAGCCAGCGCCGCCATAGATGGTGACCAGTTTCGTCATCTGCATCTCCAATGCCTAATAGTCGCTTTGGGTTTAGCTTTTAGGGCAGAATTCGGCAAGAGACCATAAGCCGGATCAAAAAGGTTGAAAATCGTCGTTGACACGCCCCGCTACGCCCATTACATCGCGCCACACGACCACATCTGTGCCCAGATGGCGGAATTGGTAGACGCGCTAGCTTCAGGTGCTAGTGTCCGTATGGACGTGGAGGTTCGAGTCCTCTTCTGGGCACCACTTTACCATAAAAATTAGTTTAATTTCATAAAGTTGCGCCATATTTTCGATCTTCTATCCACCCAAACATCCACCTTCTAGATATTGCTGTAATGACTGCGGTCCGCTGCCCTATTTATTCATTGAGCAATCAGGTTAGCCAAATTTCCTCCCACCTCTAATCTAACAGGATGAATTCCGCCTCACCAAACCACAATTATAATTGCTGGACTGATCGACAGGGGAGCGGTTGAGTTTCGCAAACGGTTTCAGTGAGGTGCCCCTAGTTTACTAGACGCCTGCCTTGGTCAGTTTGCGCTGTCTTGCTTCGAAGTCAACCGGCGACAGCATACCGTTGTTCGTGTGCTTGCGCTTCGAATTGTAGAACATCTCAATGTACTCAAAGACATCCCGCCGCGCGTCTTCGCAGGTTCGGTAGGTCCGCCGCCTGATTTTCTCGCGCTTCTGCAGCTGAAAGAAACTCTCGCCTACCGCATTATCATAACAGTTGCCTCTGCGGCTCATCGAGTGTTCCAATCCGTGTTCTCGTAGGAGAGCGGCCCATTCGAGGCTGGTGAACTGGGCGCATTGATCTGAGTGGATCAGCAAGCCCGGAGCCGGTTTGCGCCGCCAGATCGCCATCAGCAATGCCTGCACGGCCAGTTCGGATGTTTGGCGTGGCTGGACGGCCCAACCAACGACACGCCGAGAAAACAGATCGATGACCACAGCGAGATAGCCGAAACCTTCGTGCGTCCTGATGTAGGTAATATCTGTCACCCATGCCCGATCCGGTGCCGCCACGTCGAACTGCCGGTTCAGCGTATTGTCCACGACGACAGAGGGCTTTCCGCTATACTGGCCGGGCTTCTTCCTATAGCCGATCTGCGCCTGCAAGGCGAGCCAGTCGCGCAACGCGTTTCTCGGACACGGCCTCGCCCATCTCGATCAGATCGTCATGGATCTAGCGATATCCATAGACCTTGCCGCTCTCATTCCAGGCCTGCTTGGCCAATGCTGTTTGTCGTTCGTCTTCGAGCGCACGCCGGCTCAACGGCTCCTTGATCCAGGCATAGAAACCGCTCGGATGAACGCTGAGTATTTTGCAGAGAACGCGGACGGGATGCTGCTGACGGTGCGCATCGATGAACGCGTACCTCACTTTGCATCCCTGGCGAAGTACGCGGTGGCCTTTTTTAGAATGTCGCGCTCCTCAGTGACCCGAGCGAGCTCCTTTTTAAGCCGCCGGATCTCGGCCTCTTGGTCTGTCTGCCGTTGTGGCTTCGAAAACTGCGCCATCCACGTGTAGAGAGATTTTGTGCTGATCCCGAGCCGTTCAGCCACATCCTTGACCGAATAGCCACGCTCCGTGACCTGAGCCACAGCTTCGATCTTGAACTCATCAGTGTAGCGAATTTGCCCTGACATTTGTGCCTTCCTTTGCTTCCAAAATTACCAAGCAAAGCGTCTACAAATCTAGGGGCACCTCACACCCCATTACTTCACCGTCCTTTACCAAGGCTTCCGCTGATGGATATAAGAGGTTAGTTCCCGGCGGAAACGTTCTGAGCCAAACGCTTTCGCGTGGGCCACAATTATGTCCGCCTGAAGCTCTGTTTCAATTGCTTCGAACCGTGAAATGGCCGCCAAAAGATCGCCCGTTGTCTGTGTCTCGAAATGCACGCCTGTCGGGGCGGAATGCTCTAGGTCGCGTACGGTTTCCGCCGTGCCGCCCTGCCCCAGCGCGATCACAGGTGTGCCACAGGCTTGGGCCTCGACGGGGACGATCCCGAAATCTTCTTTGGCGGCAAAGACAAAAGCCCGCGCGCGCTGCATGTGATCGCGCATCACATCGAAGGGCGCGTGACCGAGAAACGAGACATTGCCCTTGGCGAGCGCCTTGATCCGTCCCATTTCCGGGCCATCGCCACAGACGACGAGCTTGAGATCAGGACGCTGGGAAAAGGCTTCGACTATCAGGTGGGTGTTTTTATAGGGCACCATGCGCGAGGCGGTGAAAAAGAAATCCCCCCTGGGCTCATCCGACTTTGTGAAGGCATCGGTGTCGACAGGCGGATAGATCACATCGGCCTCGCGCCGATAGGTTTTCCAGATCCGTTTTTTGATGAAGTTTGAATTGGCGATCATGTAATCGACCTGCGCGACGGTCCGCATGTCCCAAATGCGCAAACGATGCATCATCTCGCGCGCCACTTTGCGTTTCATCCAGGCGGCAAAACCGTCAATCGAATTGATATACTCGTGGGTCAAATCCCACGCATAGCGTACGGGGCTATGTATATAGGACACATGGATTTGATCCGGTGTCGTAATCGCCCCTTTTGCAAGGGCGGCCGAAGAACTGAGCACGACATCGTGCCGCGTAAGATCGAACTCCTCGATGGCACGGGTGCATTGCAAAATGAGATAGCGATAGTATTTCCTGACGCCCGGCCAAGTGTTCAATCGGCTTGTGTAAATCGGCACGTGCCCAATAATTTCTTGACGTTCAGCGTCAGACAGAAAATCGAATAGGGTGTAAACATCAGCCTTGGGAAAGGCATGTACCATCTGCTGCACAACGCGCTCTGCACCACCGACAAGCGGCAACCAGTCATGGACAATGCCTATGTTGAGATCTTCCACGATATTATCCCACCCATTACTTTGGTCTTATTGAGAGACTTTCTTCCCTTTGACCCTCTAAGGGCCCCCAACATATCAAATCACCGGCAGGGTGAGATCCACGTTTTTAACTCAGCCCGCCGACACTCTAGGGTTTATCCCCTTTACCCTCAAGACTGTAGTGACCTCATTGGCACCTTTGCTCAGGTGGTGGGCAGGTTTGGCACCACTTCTTGCTCATAAGCGAAAACTCAGGTTGGTTTCACCAAAGAACGACAGTAACGCCGATGTCAAAAATGAAAACACTGCACCCTGCAAATGCTGCAATTGTGTCACCCTCCCCTGGTCAGCCCCACCTGAGTGGTCCGGTTTGAGTGTTAGTGCATGACCGGCCTCGGGTCCATGGGGACGATGGTTTCCGGTGCTGGTGGGCGATTACCCAACGCACTGTGCGGTCGTTTCGTGTTGTAGTGTTTCCTCCATTGTTCGATTGAGGTGCCCCTAGCTTCCTAGACGACTGCCTTGGTCAGTTTGCGCTGTCTTGCTTCGAAGTCAACCGGCGACGCGGCGCGAGAACAGATCAATAACGACACTGAGATACAACCAGCCCTCATGGGTTCTGATGTAGGTGATTTCGGTCACCCAGACTTGATCGGGTTCGGATACATGGAATTGCCGATCCAGAATGTTCTCGGCAACGATGGCGGGCTTTCCGCCATAGGGGCCCGGGCGACGTCGATAGCCCACTTGAACCGCAATCCCGGCCAGGGATGCCAGCCGCGCGGCCCGGTTCTCCGATATCTGCTCACCCAAGTCGCGTAGATCATCTCCCAGCTTACGAAACCCATATACCTTGCTGCTCTCTGCCCAAGCCTGCCGCATAAGTTCGGTCTGGCGTGCATCTTCCCGCTCTCGCCGGCTCAAGGGTTCCTTGAGCCATGCGTAGAAACCGCTCGGGTGAATGCCGAGACAGCGGCACATCAACCGAACCGAAAACACCGGCCGGTGCTCCGCAACAGACGCGTACTTCACTTTGCATTCTGCGCGAAGTACGCGGCCGCCTTTTTTAAGATATCGCGCTCCTTCGTTACCCTAGCCAGCTCACGCTTCAGTCGGCGGTTCTCGGCTTCATGAACCACGCCCGGCTTCGCCGCCACCTCGCCGAACTGCTTCAGCCATTTGTAGAGAGAGTATTTGCTGACGCCCAAACGGCGAGAAACGTCCGCAACCGGATAACCACGCACCGCAATCTCATGCGCCGCATCCCGCTTGAAATCGTCGCTGCAATTGCTTGTCCCCATGTCGGCCTCCTTGCCTCAAAGTTAGGGGGCAAAGCGTCTACAAATCTAGGGGCACCTCATCGTAGCTTACGTCAGTGTCCAAATTTCGGGACGTAGCGCAGCGTGCAGGGTGTTGCGCATCATTCTTCTCAACGCGACCGAAGGCGACGAAGGAGGAAAAATCCCGTGGCAGGTCATCATGTGTATGGATTTCTTTATCATATACTGCAATATAATCAAGAACATGCGTTCGGAACACTTGTAGGGCTGAGAAAAACGACAATGAGCATGAAGTTTCCAAATCTATTTATAGTTGGAGCACCGAAATGCGGGACGACATTTCTCCATGCTGCACTTGTACAGTCTCCTGAGATATTCGGGCCTGTCATCAAGGAACCGCAGTACTTTGTTTTTGCTCCAGATCGCCTCGCTTATAGCGCAGGGAAAGATATTCCCGTGATTGAACAGGCTTACAGTAAATCTGCCTATCTAGATTTGTTCAAAGACTGGACTGATGAAACCTACGCTATTGATGCCACTGCAAACCAATTACATGGTCGTGACACGGCCAAGCGAATTTTCCAGGAAAGGCCCGACGCTAAGATCATTGCAATCATAAGAGAACCTGTATCGCGCGCCTATTCCCATTACTTAATGATGAACCTCTGGGGAGCAGTACCTGAACCCATAGAGCAAGCATTGGAGGTTGAGCAAAAGGAGATTCGCGAGCTTGGGGATCGGCGAAGTGCTTTGCAATATTCCTTTGTACGCCAGTCCATCTATTTCGACGCAATAAAAAGTTATCTTGATATTTTTGGCCCAAAAAATGTTCGCATTTATCGTTTCGAGGATATTACCCATAACCTGCGGTTTGTTCTGGACGACTTGGAGCAATTTCTGTCTCTTTCTCTCTCAGAGGTTGAGACACGCTTGAATACAAAGAATCAATTCAGGGCTCAACGCTCGGAAACCGCGTCCAGACTTCTCGCCTTTTATCATACGCTGCCAATCAAACCTCTCGTAAGTCGAATAACCCCGCGAAAACTCCGTGACTTTATACGAACCCAATTTCTTCGCCTGAATTCAAAAGACGCCCCCAAACCTCGCCTAAGTGACAAAGCGCGGGTCAGGATACAGGAATTAGTTGGAGTTGATTATGATCGAACATTGCAATTGTCGCGGGAAAGCGGGAGCTTGTTTGAAGTCAAAAAGCCGGATACCGCATTATCCAAAGCAAAGATAAAGGGACTATCGTGAACCATTTGAAAAGCACCCTGCGAACTGTCTTGGTGGTTAGCGATTTTGCCAACATCAACGGAGGGGGAGCGAAGGTTGCGATTGATGGAGCACGACTGGTCGCGGAGGCCGGAATGGATGTTACATTCTTTGCCCCTGTCGGCCCTGTTGCCCAAGAGTTGATACATCCGAAAATCACTGTGGTGTGCTTGGAGCAGTCAGATATTTTGCGTGCAAAGAGTCGGGCAAAAGCCGCATTACAGGGGATTTGGAATACTGAAGCTGTCCGTGCTCTGTATGATGTAATGGCGACGATGGATCCTCAAACGACAGTCATGCACATTCATAGTTATATTAAAGCTATTTCGCCTGCGATCGGCCCTCTTATGGCCCGGGGTATGTTAAAAAATGTATTCACCATGCACGACTACTTTCTAGCGTGCCCCAATGGTGGTTTCTACGATTACCAAAAGGGTGAAATTTGCACACGTAAAGCGATGAGTATGTCATGTCTGACAACTCAATGTGATGTGCGCCAAGCAAGCCACAAGGTATGGCGAGTTTTCCGTCAAGCTGTCGCCCAAACAGTTGGCGCTTTGCCCCGCGGCCTAGAACACATCATTTACATTTCCGAGTTTCAAAAGAAAATTATGGAGCCCTATTTGCCGACAGAATGTCGGATGTATCACGTCGCCAACCCAGTTGAGGTATTTTCTTCCCGAAGCGAGCCACGCAGTAATGCAATATTTCTTTTTGTTGGACGCCTGAACCCAGAAAAAGGTGCTGTCCTATTTGCTCAAGCCGCGCAGATGGCAGGAGCACAGGCTGTTTTTGTGGGGGACGGGCAAGATCGTGACAAGATTCTGGAGGCTAATCCTAACGCACAGATACTCGGTTGGAAATCACCCTCGGAAGTTCAAGACCTGATTGAGACCGCGCGCTGCGTCGTCTTCCCAAGCCTATGGTATGAATGTCAGCCGCTTGTACCTATTGAGGCATTGCATGCAGGAGTTCCAGTCATTGCTGGTAGATGGACTGCTGCCAGCGAAACCGTAGAGAATAATCACACTGGGCTGTTAGTTGACACGCCTGATGTTGAAGCTTTTGCCTCTGCCATCACAGCTTTGCTGGATGATGCGCACCCCGTTTTCAGGCGCATACAATCCTATGTGCCCAGCTACACGCCTGAGGCTCATCAACAAGCATTGTTGGGAGCCTACAGTCAGGTGCTCCAGTCCTGATTTGAAGAAATGGGATGAACTTCCTTCCCGCTGACCTGCCCCCCGCGAAATCCCTCACCGTGATGTAGAGTCTGCGCCAACACTGAAGGAGCAGACAGATGCGAAAGAGCCGTTTCACCGAGGCGCAGATAATCGGGATGATCAAAGAGCAAGAGGCGGGAATGCCGACCGCCGAGGTGTGCCGCAGGCACGGTCTGAGCACAGCAACGTTTTACAAGCTGAAGTCCTAATATGGCGGGATGGAAGTGTTCGAGGCGGCCAGGCTGAAGACGCTCGAGGACGAGAACGCCAAACTCAAGCGCCTGCTGGCCGATACCATGCTGGACAACGTCGTGCTTAAAGACCTGCTGGGAAAGAACTGACGACATTGACGAAGCGGCGAGAGGCAGCGCTCCGGGTGATGCGGGATCATGACATCTGAAGTGGTCCCACCTTTTCGGACAGTTTTGCAGCTTTTCTAAGGTGTATCGTGTTTAGGTTTCATGCTGCTTTTTGCTCGTCCAAGCCGGACCAATATGCCTCGTCCGGCGTTCGCTGATCAAGG
>CAXPTW010000065.1:0-15484 GCA_964220165.1 Abyssibacter sp. | reverse complement strand
TCATTGTGACACTCTTTCCCTACACGACGCTCTTCCGATCTAGCCCCGCGAGACCCCTTAGACGTCGGTCGTCCGAGCGCCTTCGATCACCTTGGTCTCAACCCGGTTCGGTCCGGCAATCTCAATGCGGCGCGGTTTCAGAGCCTCGGGCACTTCGCGTTTCAGGTCGATGTGCAGCATCCCGTTTTCATGGGACGCGCCCGTCACGCGCACATGTTCGGCAAGGGTAAAGCGACGCTCAAACGCACGGGTGGCGATGCCGCGATGAAGATAGGTCTTGGCCTTTTCTTCCTCGCTTTCGGCTTTGCGGGCCGAAATCACCAGAGCGTTCTCACGCTGCTCGATGGCGATGTCTTCGGTCGAAAACCCGGCCACGGCGAGCGAAATGCGCCAGGCGTCGTCAGAGGTTTTCTCGATATTGTAGGGCGGGTAGCTGGGCTGGCTGACCTCTTGGGTGAGAACGCGGTCCATCAGGTCCGCGATTTGGTCAAAACCAACGGTTGCACGGTAGAGCGGTGCAAGATCAAAGTTACGCATGGGTATCCTCCAGTGAGCGATTCCAAATGTGATGCCTTCCGTTTGGTCGGACAGGCGACATGCCGGACCCAGTTTTGGCGTCCGACATCTCAGATTTGGGGAGACCCTTGGAGGGTTTCAAGAGGGGATCAAGTAGCGATCAAATGGCGCTTACTCGCCCAGCGCCCCCACGACGATCTGTGTATTGGTAAGCGCAGGGAGATCGGTGACGTCGGCCTTTTTGAACTGGCTCTGCCCCGTCGAGGCGAGTTGCAACAGATCATGCAGCGCACCGTCAAGCGAGGTGCCGACAGAGACACGTTCCCCGCGGAAGTTCGCTTTGGCCGAGACCACCGACACAATGCGGGGCACAGCCCCCGACATGTCGAAAATCGGCGCGCCAGACGAGCCAAAATCCACCTCGCAGGACGTCACAAGCACACCGCCTTGGCGCGCCATGACATAGCAGACCTCCTGCAGAGACGGCGTTTCAGCGCGGTCGTGGGCGTAGGACACCACACCGACCTGTTGTCCTGTCTGCGGACGCATGGAGGTCGAGAAGGGACGCACAGAGGGCGTGCGCACAGGTTGATCCAACTCGATCAACGCCACATCATTCACGAGACGATCGTGCAAGTGGCCGCTGGTGTTGGAAAATCCGGGATGGACATAGATCGCCTTGGCCCCGCGATAGGCCTCGGCCCGGCCGTTGCGCCAGCCGGCCTTGAACGTCACGTCCGAGGGCGCATGCGGCCGTTTCGTCGAAATGTCGAACATGCAGTGGGCGGCTGTCAAAACGAGGCGTTCGGTGATCAACGTGCCGGTGCAAAAGCTGCGGCCCGCAAAATCGAGCCGTCCGACCGCTTCCCATCCCCGGCTGTCATCGCCTGTGCGAAAGGCTTTGAGCGCGCTATCCGCCTGAGCAGAGACGCCCATCAGGGTCAGGAATAAGATCGTTAGAAATCGCTTCATGTTAGCCTCATCAGCCCCTCTATCCGCCACCTTCAGCGCTAAAGGGGGTTCAAGGCATGATTATGGCCGATTCGAGAACAATTTGGGCGGTTTTGGTCCGCCTGTTGCCCAATCGAGCAACTCCACCGTGTGAACCACAGGGACATCTATCCCGGACCCGATCTGCATGATGCAGCCGATATTGCCCGCCGCCACAACATCTGGTGTTTTTTCCGTCAGGGTTTTGATTTTCCGCGCTTTAAGATTTTTTGAAATCTCCGGCTGCAAGAGATTGTAGGTGCCCGCAGAGCCACAGCACAAATGACTGTCGCGCGGCTCAACCACCTCAAACCCGGCCCGTTTCAGGAGATCCTTAGGATAGGTCTTGATCTGTTGCCCGTGCTGAAGCGAACAGGCCGCATGATAGGCGACTTTCAACTCTTGCGGCCCGGCCTGAACATCAAGCTGCATCAGCACCTCGGACACGTCTTTCGCCAGTCCGGCGACACGCGCCGCGTCCTCTGCCAACTCGGACGTACGGAACATATGCCCGTAGTCTTTCACGGTCGTGCCACAGCCGGAGGTGTTGATCACGATGGCATCCAACCCCTCGCCCTCGATCTCGCGCATCCAGGCGCGGATATTCTTCGCCGCCGCGCTGTGCGACTCGGACTCTTTGCCCATGTGATGGGTGAGCGCGCCACAGCATCCCGCACCTTTTGCCACAACCACCTCGCAGCCGAGCCGGGTCAAAAGCCGGATCGTCGCGTCGTTGATGTCGGTATCGAGCGCCTTTTGCGCGCAGCCCGTCATCAGGGCGACCCGCATCTTGCGCGCGCCCTTGGCGGGAAACACCTGCGCATCGTCATTTCGAGACACCGGCGGGATATGTTTCGGCGCCATCTCTAGCATGGCTTTCAACCGGGGATCAGGCAGGAGATGCCGCAAAGGCTTGCCGATCTTCGCCCCCAGGAGCGCCATCCGGAACCGGCCCGGATAGGGAATGATCTTTGCCAAGCTCCAGCGCAGCATCCGGTCCATCAGAGGCCGCTTATACGTCTTTTCCACATGCACCCGCGCATGGTCGATCAAATGCATGTAATGCACCCCCGACGGGCAGGTCGTCATACAGGCGAGACAGGACAGACAGCGATCCAGATGCTTGACGATCTTCTCGTCCGCAGGACGGTCGTTTTCTAGCATATCTTTGATGAGGTAAATCCGCCCACGCGGACTATCCAGCTCATCGCCCAAAACCGCATAGGTCGGGCACGTCGCCGTACAAAACCCGCAATGCACACAGGCGCGCAGGATTTCGTTGGCCCGCGCAATCCCCGGGTCAGAAAGCTGCTCTGGCGTAAAATTCGTCTGCATCAGCCCATCATCCCCGGATTGAATTTGCCTTCTGGATCAAACTTTTGCCGCAACCCCGCGCTGATCCGCTCAATCGCCGGGGACTGCGGAGGAAACACGCCCAAGCGCCGCTTTGTCTCGTCCTCCGCTCGTATCAAGGTCGCATGCCCGGACGGCAAATGCGCCCGCACATCCGTGCCCTGTTCGGTCAAAAGCCAGAGGCGATTGCCGCCCCAATCATAGATCACATCCTTGGGCCGCACGGCCTCCACGGCGGCAACCGCCTCCGAAGGTTTCACAGAGACGCGCCAGACATCGTCCAGCCCCTTCCAAAACCGCTTCACATCCCGAATATCGGCCCAGACGTCTTGGGTTTCGGCTTCGTTCCAGTTGACGTAACTCTCGCCAAACTCAGACAAAAGCGCCTGCACCTTCGCCGCTCTGGCTTTCACGGAGCTTTCAAATCCTTCCAGCCGGATCAGCGTCTTGGCGGGCGTCCCATCCGCCTCTTCGCGCAGATGCGCCGCGCCCGTCACATCAAACGGCCCGCCCAAGGCCGCCGACATGGCGCGGATCGCGTCCCCGTCGCTGAGGCCATGAAGTTCCAGCGTCGCCGTGACCTCCGGGATCGGCTGCACCTTGAGGCTCACCTCGGTGATCAGCCCCAAGGTTCCGTGACTTCCGGCCATGAGTTTGACCAAATCCAGCCCGGTGACATTCTTCATCACCCGCCCGCCGTTCTTGATCACCTGCCCGCGCCCGTCGATGAATTCGACCCCGAGGCAAAAATCCCGACAGGCCCCCACGGCCACCCGCCGCGGCCCGGACAGGTTTCCCGCCACCATGCCCCCGATGGTCGGTGTCCCCGCGCGCTGCAACAGCCCGCTCATCTGCGGCGGCTCAAAGGCGAGGCGTTGGTTCTCCTCGGCAAGGATCCTCTCCACCGTCTCAACCGATACCCCCGCCGCCACGGTCAGGGTCAGCGCGCTCGGATCATAGTCCCAGGCCTCATCCGGCGCTTTTAAATCAACCCCTTGCGCGCGGCCGATCCGGCTCGTTCCATTTCCGAAGGGGACAAACGCGCCACCCTCTCGGATCACTCCGGCGAGATGGTCGCGCGCGTCGCGAAACTCCACCTTCTCTTTGGCCAAAATACTCATTCCGCCGCCCTCCGACCCGCACTCGCGTCGAGCGGAAAGACCTTCGCCGGGTTCAAAAGCCAGTTCGGGTCGAACACATCCTTCACCGCCATCTGCGCTTCGAGATCGGCGGGCGCAAACTGATGTCCCATCAGGTCGCGTTTCTCGACGCCCACGCCATGCTCGCCGGTCAAACACCCGCCCGCCTCGACGCAGAGCTTCAAAATCTCCGCGCCCATCGCCTCCGCGCTTTCCAACTGGCCCGGTTGATTGGCGTTAAATAGGATGAGCGGGTGCATATTGCCGTCGCCCGCGTGAAACACATTGCCCACCATATGCCCATGCTGCTCAGACAGTTCCGCGATGCGTTTGAGCACATAGGGCAATTGCCCCACCGGGATCGTCCCGTCGAGGCAAATGTAATCTCCCATCTGCCCCATCGCGCCAAACGCCGATTTTCTCCCAAGCCAAATCCGCCCGCTTTCCTCGGCACTCTGACTTTCGCGGATCTCTACCGGCTTGTGACGCTTTGCGATCTCGATGATGCGGGCAAGCTGATCGGAAATCTCCGCCTCGCTCCCCTCCGCCTCGACAATCAACAGCGCCTCGCAATCGGGATAACCTGCCTTGGCGAAATCCTCGGTCGCGCGAATGATCGGCCTGTCCATGAATTCGATCGCGACGGGCATCAGCCCCGCGCGGATGATGTCGGCGACACAGGCCCCCGCCACCTCATTGCTGTCGAACGCCAAAAGGACAGGCCGCGCGCCCTCAGGCTTCGGCAGGATGCGCAGCGTCGCCTCGGTCACGACCCCCAACTGTCCCTCAGAGCCACAGATCAGCGCCAAGAGGTCCAGCCCGGCGGCCTCCATCTCGGCTCCGCCGATCTCGACCACCTCGCCATCGGCCATCACCATCGTGACGCCCAAGAGGTTATTCGTCGTCACCCCGTATTTGAGACAATGCGCCCCGCCGGAATTCATCGCGATATTGCCCGCGATGGCACAGGCAAGCTGGCTCGACGGATCGGGCGCATAAAAGAACCCGTCGCTTTCCACCGCGCCTGTGACGGCGAGGTTGGTCATCCCTGTCTGCACACGGATGTAGCGGTCGGGATAGTTCACCTCGATCACATCCCTGAGCCGCGCCACGCCGAGGATCACCGAATCCCCCGTCGGCAGAGCGCCGCCGGCAAGCGACGTCCCCGACCCGCGCGGCACCACTGGCACACCCATGTCGTGACAAATCCTGAGAACCCCCGCGACCTCCTCGGTCGTGGCGGGCAGAACGGCGGCCAAGGGCGCGCAGCGATAGGCCGTCAGCGCATCGCATTCATAGGCCCGAAGCTCCTCGGGCGCGTCGATCACGGCGTCTTTCGGCAGAACCTGTTGCAATCGCCGGATCAACTCCGGCTTGCGCGCCAGTATCTCCGCCTGAGGTGCGGGCATATCCATGATCAGCCTCCCTATAATTGGTAATTTTTTATAACCAATTTTTGGATGTGACAAGCCTCCAGGCTTTGCGTAAAGCTTTTCACATGGAACTCCTTGATCAGCTTCGATATTTCTCCCTGCTCGACGCCGCAGCCGTCGCCTATCTCATCATCGCATGGGGAACTTTGGGCTATATCATCGAGAATCCGCCCAAGAGCCGTGTCTCGACCTCGGTCCTCGTCGCCGATTACCGCCGCGAGTGGATGGTCCATATGATCACGCGCAAACCGAGGATTTTCGATGCGACCGTCTTGGCGACGCTCCGTGAGGGGACGAGCTTTCTCGCCTCCGCCTGCCTGATCGCCATCGGCGGTGGGTTGGCCGCGATTTCCAACGCGGAGCGGCTGAGCGACGTGGCGAGCGATTTGGCGCTCGATGCGCCCAAGATCATCTGGGAGGTCAAAATCCTCCTCGCGCTGTTCTTCATCACCAACGCGTTTTTGAAATTTATCTGGTCGAACCGTCTGTTCGGCTATTGTGGCGTGGTCATGGCCTCTGTGAGCAATGACGAAGACGACCCCAAGGCCCTCCCCCGCGCTCATAAGGCGGGCGAGTTGAACATCACCGCCGCACGCGCGTTCAACGCGGGCATTCGCGGCATCTATTTTGCCCTCGGCGCTCTCTCTTGGCTCCTCGGGCCGGTCGGGCTTTTCATCGGCGGCACTTTGGTGATTTTCGTCATGCTGCGCCGGGAATTTGCTTCCACCTCGCGGCGGATATTGATGCGCGACGAGGTGTGATCCTCACGCGGGTTGTTTGGCGAGCGCCTCAATTCCTTGCGCAATATCTTCGGCGACCTGTGCCACGCGGTCCTGCGCGTTGATCCTCTGCGCATAGGCGCGCAGGCCAATGAGTTCCGCCTGCAACCGGCCGGCCAAGCGCACAGGGTCCGCGTCCTCCGGCAGTTCCCCCGCCGCCTTTGCATTTCGGAGCGTCTCCGCCAGAGCCGCCTCCATCCGGTCGATCAGTTCCTCGGCCAAGCTGCGCAGCTTCGGGTCATCATCCGGCATTTCCAGAATGGTTTTCACCAACATGCAGGCCCGAGACGGCACCGCGATGCGCTCTTGCCCACCAAGAAACCGGACGTAATTCGCCAGCGCCTTGAGACGCGGGCCGTCGCTCGCCATCATCGCGGCCAGCCCCGCCTGAGTCGTCCCCGAATAGAGCCGCAGCGCCTCGGCATAGAGGCCCTCTTTCGACCCGAAGGCGGCGTAGATCGAGCCGGGACGCATATCGAGTGCGGTTTCCAAATCCTTGAGCGAAGTCGCGTGAAACCCTTTGGCCCAAAACAGGTCCATCGCGGATTTCAACACCTTGTCCCGGTCGTAGCTTGCCTGACGTGCCATGGGTTTTCCTAAAGTTGCTTTTCCTCAAGTTTGAGTGATCGCTCAAAATATATCTTGAGTGATCGCTCAAGTAAACTAACATCAGCCTCACCCTTAATTGAGCAATCGCTCAAGAATCACACCGAGCCACAAGGACACACAGATGATCGACTTCACCGCCCACACAATCGACACCGCCCCCGAAGACAGCCGCGCCACTCTGGAAGAGGTCAAATCCGCTTTTGGCCGCGTCTCCGGCCTCATCGCTGTCATGGCGGAGGCCCCTGCCCTCGCCAAAGCCTATTGGCAGTTGCACCACACCTTTATGAACGACACCACGTTCGACAAAGACGAACTCACGGTCGTCTGGCAGACCATCAACGTCGAGCACGAATGCCATTACTGCGTGCCCGGCCACACCGGGATCGCCAAGATGATGAAGGTCGACGACGCGATCACCAACGCGCTCCGCGACGAGACGCCCCTGCCGTCTGCCCATCTTGAGGCGCTACGGACCTTCACGCTCCAAGTCGTTCGCCAGCGCGGTAAGGTGACCCAGGACCAGATGCAGGCCTTTGTCGACGCGGGCTATACCAAACGCCAAATCCTCGAAGTGCTCATTGGCACCGCGCAAAAGGTGATGTCGAACTACACCAACGCCATCGCCCAGACCCCGGTCGATCCGGCGATGCAGGCCTATGTTTGGAAAAAGGCTTCGCCCGCGCTGGCGTAACCCAAAACGCACGGGAGGAGGGCGCTACCCACGCCCTTCTCTCAGCCACGCCCAAAGCGTCAGACCAGAGATGACCAACAACCACACCCAGCCGGGCAAAAGCGGCGTCAAACGGGTCGATTGGGTCAGATAGGCCTCGCGCGGCGTGATGCCGAGCCATCCGCGCCCGGCGGCTACACGGCCCTCCGCCACGGTGCGGATCGTCGGCAGCCCGTCAGAGACGGCAAAGACACCGCCATCGCGCGCGTCAATCACCGGCGCAATCCGTTCCGCCGTGGCGATGGTTTCCTCGAACTCGCGCGGGGCGGCGGGGCCGAGCACCATGACGGCCTCTTGGTCACCTTCTGAGAGGCGGTACAATCCCATCATGCCGCCTTGGAGTTCTGCGGTGAACCGTCCCGGCGCGACCTCGGTCATCGGCACCTCTGTGACGGTGCCATCCGGTGCCTCAATGGTCACAGAGCGCGCGCCTTCGCCCAAGGTGCGGCGAGTGACGGTCAACGTATTGCCCTCCGCCGTGGCGGTCAGCGCCTCTTCTTCCAGATCCGGCTCTTTCATCATCCAATGCGCGAGACGCCGCAGCAGTTCGAGATGCGGCCCCCCGCCCTCGACCCCGCGCGTCCAAAGCCACGCGTGATCGGAGCCAAGCACCGCGACACGGCCTTCGCCCACACGGTCCAACACCAAAAGCGGCCTCTCATCGACGCCGGACATGACAACCTCGCCCGCCTCATCGGCCTCAAGCTCGATCTGACGGAACCACCGCCCCCAAGCGGGCGTGTCCTCAGGAGTGCGCATCCCGCCAAGCCCCTCGGTCACCGGGTGGCGTTGGCCCAGATCGGTCAGCCGTGGTGCATAGGGTTCTTCGATTACGCGCCCCGAGGGCGACACCGGGATCACCCGCGCCAGTGGCGACCGATAGAGACTATCTGCCGTGGCAAAATCCGGCCCCGTGGCAAACAGAACCGCGCCGCCCTGATCGACGTAGCGGGCGATGTTATCGAGATAAGAGGCCGGAAGGATGCCGCGCAGTTTGTAGCGGTCGAAAATGATCAGATCGAAATCGTCGATCTTTTCCATGAACAATTCGCGCGTCGGGAACGCGATCAGCGACAGTTCCGTCACCGGCACACCGTCCTGTTTGTTCGGCGGGCGCAGAATGGTGAAATGCACGAGATCGACCGAAGGGTCCGATTTCAACAGGTTGCGCCATGTCCGTTCGCCGTTGTGCGGCTCTCCCGAGACCAACAACACACGCAGCCGGTCCCGCACACCGTTGATCGTCACCATCGCCGCATTGTTGCGATCCGTCAGCTCGCCGTCCATTTCCGGCAGCGAAAACAGGATCACGTTCTGCCCGCCATGCGGCAGTTTCAAAGGCACATCAATCGAGCGCCCGACAGGGATGGTAAAGGGCTGTTCCTCGCCGCCGTCGAGAGAGACGAGAATGGTCGTGGTCGCACCGATATTGTCCGGCACCGCGCCCTGATCCTCGACCCGAAGGCGCAGCGTGATTTCCTCGCCAATGATGCCAAAGGTCGGTGCGCTTTCCATCACCAAACGCCGGTCCCAGTCACTTGGCTCGCCGGTCATGATCAGGTGGATCGGCGCGGGGAACTCCGGCGCGAGGTCGACGTCATGGAGCTGTCCGTCGGACAAAAGCACCGCCCCCGCGATCCGGCCCGTCGGCTCATCGGCCATCGCCTCACTCAAAGCGGTCATCAAAAGCGTACCGCGATTGTCCGACGCATCGCCCAAGGTGATGACGCGCACCTCGGTGTTCGGCACCGCCGCCAGACGCGCCTCCAATGTCGCGCGCGCCTCGCGGATTTGCTCAGGCCGCGTGGCGAGTTGCTGAGACGCGCTTTCATCGACGACGAGGAACACGATGTCGGTCAGGGGATCGCGCTGTTCTTCCTTGAGCGACGGTACGGAGAGAAAGGCCAAGACGGCCCAAGCCGCCAAAGCGCGCCCGCCCCACCCGGCCAGCCCGCGCCAAAACGCGATGACCATGAGGACAAAGACCACGCCCGCCATCCCCGCCAGAACGGGCCAAGGCATCACAGGGTTGAAAACGACATCCCGGATCATTGGCCCAACCTGTCGAGAAGCGCAGGCACATGGACCTGATCGGATTTATAGTTCCCGGTGAGCACATAGATCACCAGATTGATCCCGAACCGGAATGCCATTTCGCGTTGCTGATCGCCGGAAAACCCGCGCCCGATGGGCAACAAAGGCGCACCGCGCTCGTTCACCGCCCACGCGGACGCCCAATCGCCGCCGCCGATGATCACAGGCGTCACATTGTCGTTGAGATTGCGAAACGGCATGCCCTCGACCTGATCCTCGGGCGGGGCGGCTTCGACCCAAAGCGTACCGCCGGAATGCCGTCCCGGAAACTCGCGCAGGAGGTAGAAACTCCGCGTCAGGACATGATCCTCCGGGATCGGCTCCAACGCCGGAATGTCGAGGACACGGGCCAAGGCTTCGAGTTTCACACCCGCAGACGACGCACTCCCATAGGCCGCCACATCGGCGTCGCGGGTGTCAAAGACGATCATGCCCCCGGTGCGCAGATAGGCGTTAAGCTTGGTATAGGCGCTTGCCGAGGGGATCGCCTGATCCGCCGTCACCGGCCAATAAAGGATCGGGAAAAAGCCCAAAGGATCGCTTTCCACATCGACCCCAATCGGGGCAGATGGCTCCACCGAAGTGCGCGCGGTCAAGATGCGCGACAGGCCGCGAAGCCCAGCCTCAGAGACGCGATCCACCTCCGCGTTGCCGGTTTTCACATAGGCCAGCGCAATCTCATGCGTCGCGGCCAAGGCCAGCGCCTCTGCATCCGTCTCCTGCGCCCGCATCTCTGTCGGGAGCATCAAGGCCAAGACCAAGACAGGCGCAACCCGCGCGCCCATCAACCGGCCCGAAACCCAGAGCGAGGCAATCAGGTCGGCCAACAAGACGATGAGCGCCGCCGACAAAAGGATGGGCGCAAGAGGCCTCTCTTCGGCCTGCGTGACGCCGGTCACCACCACATCGGCGGGCCAGTCCATGGCTCGAAGTGTCTCGTCGTCGCTCATCACATTCAGCGCCCTGATCCCATCCGGAGCCTGATACAGCCCCGGCGGCGTCGCCGCAGAGGCGCGCGCCTCGGCAAACACCTCTCCGCTCACCGGCGGGCGCGCCGTGGCATCAACCAATCGCCCCGTGCCATCCAAAAGGGAGCGTGGCTGCAAACTCTGCCCCGCCAAATCCGCCGCCTCAAGGCTTAGTGTCTGAGAAGTCACGGACAAGCGATCCAGCATGGAGATGAAAAGACCCGACAAGGGCAGGGTGGACCATTCCGCGTTGGCCGTGACATGGAACAGCACAACCTGACCCTGCCCCACCGATTTGCGGGTCACCAAGGGCGTACCATCTTCGAGCGTGGCGATGACGCGGGCGGCCAGTTCCGGGTCCGGTTGCGCCATGACCTGTGCCGAGACGGCGACGTCGTCGGGCACATTCAACCCATAAAACGGCGAGCTTTCCGCAAAGGGCCGAAGGCGTTTCGGCTCCCCCCAGCTCATCGCGCCGCCAAGTGTCCGCCCCCCGGCCCGCAACCGCACCGGCAAGAGCGGATCATCCTCATTGCGCGCCACGTCGGAGGCCGCCAAACGCGGCCCGGCAAAGCGCAAAAGCACTCCGCCCTCCGTCATCCAATCGAGAAGGTCGGCACTTTCCGCGCCCGTGAGCTGCGCCACATCGGCGAGGATGATCACATCGGGGTTGGCCATCAACAGATCGCCCAGCGCGCCTTCGATCACCTCCGCTTTGCCCACGAGGGCCGAGCGGAGATAGTGAAGTTGGGACAAAAGCTGAAGCCCTTCGCCAGAGCCGCGCACGGTCATGAGACCGACTTCGCGCTGTTTCAGCCCGTCGTCTGTCAACCGCGTCGCCCCCGCAGAGCGCCAGCCTTCAATCTCAAACCGGCTCACCCGCGCGCGCATCTCTGGCGGCAAGTCGAATGTCACACCCGCCTCGGTCTGACCCGCCGCAATCGTCACCGTTTCCTGTGCGAGCACACGCGCGCGCCCCGCCGGGTCGGTGCCATGGGTGCTCACCGTCACCTCCTGCGCCGCGCCGGGATCAGAGCGCAGCACCGGGAGGAACACGCCCTCCTCCGTGACAGAGAGCGGCCCAAGAGCGAGCGCGCCGCGCCCGGTCTCAAACACCGTCACGGACCCCGTCGCTTGCAACGCGGACAACAGATCCTCGCGCCCCGGATGCTCCAACCCATCGGACAGCCAAAGCGTATCCACAGACTCGTCGAGACCCGCGACCACCTCCGCCATCGCCGCGAACTCCGGCCCATAAGGCGCGGGCGCAATCCCGGCAAGGCGCGGACGCCAGTCAGACGCGGAGAGGAACGTACATCCCTCCGGCGGCACATCGCTTCCGGGCAGAATACACACGGTGCGCCCGGAGGCCTCCGCCTCATCGAGCGCCTGACCAACCCGGCTCATCCGCACAGACCAGTCAGACGCGGAGGCCCAGCTGGCATCCATCACGATCAACATCGGGCCAGACCCCGCCTGCTGCACCCGCGGATTGAGCACCGGCCCCGCAAAGGCAATGATCAGCGCGGCGACAGCCAACATCCTCAGGAGCAAAAGCCACCACGGCGTGCGGTCCGTCTCCGACTCATCATCCTTGAGGCCCAGCAATAGCGCGACACCGGGGAACCGACGCCTGATCGGCGCGGGGGGCACGGCGCGGAGCACCAGCCACAGGATCGGCAGCGCCAAAAGCGCCAGCAAAACCCAAGGGGCCGTAAATCCGATCGGTCCCAAAACCCACATCAGCGCGGTCCCTCCAAGGCTTCAAAGAGCCAAAGCAAGGCGGATTGTGCCGAGCCGTCCGTGTGATGCGTGGCGAACCGCCAGCCCGCATGATGCGCGATCTGCGCCAGCCGCTCTTTGCGCTCGGCCAGCCGGTCGAGATAGCGGTCCCTGAGGTCCGAGGCCCGGAGCGTTTCGTGCCGCAAGCCCCCGCCCATCGAGGTAAACACGGTGCGTCCGCGATAGGGAAACGCCTCCTCCGCCGGATCGAGCACCTGATAGAGCACGCCGGAAATCCCGCGATCCGTCGCCTGACCCACGGCCTGTTCGACCGCCTCAATCGGACCGAGAAAATCAGAGAGAAAAACCGCTCGCGCGTTCGGCAGGAACATCCCGGTGTCGGGCGCGCCATAGTCGTCAGAAGCAGGCTGTGACAAGCCCTCCGCAATGCGCCGGAGCTGCAACGCGCCAATGCGCGGCGGTGTGCCGAGGGAGGCCAGCGCCACACGCTCCCCGCCCTTCATCAACAAAAGAGAGAGCGCCATCGCCAAAATCGCCACGCGGTCACGTTTCGGCGGCACAGAGTCGCCGGAGCTAAACGCCATAGAGGCCGAGAGATCGACCCAAAGATGCACCGATTGCGCCGCCTGCCATTCCTTTTCCCGAACGTAATGCCCGTCGGAGCGGCCAGAGCGCCGCCAGTCAATCGCGCGACCCGAATCCCCGGCCTGAGCCGGTCGGTATTGCCAGAACTCGTCGCCCATTCCCGCCTGACGCCGGCCATGCCCGCCCATAAGAAGGGTGCGCGCCAGCTGTTCGGCCCGCGCCTGAAGCGGCGGCAGTGCGGCGGCAAGGGTTTCCGCCGAAGCCCGCAAGCCGGGCGAGGAGGATGCAGGCCCGGTCACGCGGCGGCCCGGTCTTTCATGGTCGTGTCCGCGACAGAGGCGATAATGCCCTCAAGGCTTTCGCCCCGCGCCCGCGCCGCAAAGGTAAGGGCCATGCGATGAATGAGAACGGGTTTTGCCATGGCACGCACATCCTCCGGGCTGGGTGCCAGCCGCCCGTCCAACAGCGCCCGCGCGCGAATGGTCATCATAAGCGCCTGCGCCGCGCGCGGCCCCGGCCCCCAGGCGACAGAGGCATTCACGGCATCCGTCGCTTCCGGTTCATTCGGACGACAGGCCCGCACGAGATCGAGGACCATATCGACGATCTGTTCGCCGACCGGCATTTTGCGGATGAGCGCCTGCGCCCGGATCAGCTCCTCTGCGGTAAAGACTTGATGCGCCTCACCTTCCTCTGCGCCTGTGGTGGCGAGCAAGATGTCCCGCTCCGTCGCGCGGTCGGGATATTCGACATCGACCTGCACGAGAAAGCGGTCGAGCTGCGCTTCGGGCAGCGGATAGGTGCCCTCTTGTTCCAGCGGGTTTTGCGTCGCGAGCACATGAAACGGCGCCTCAAGCGCATGCGGCTGACCCGCGATGGTCACGGATTTTTCCTGCATCGCCTGCAAGAGCGCGGATTGAGTCCGGGGGGAGGCGCGGTTGATTTCATCAGCCAAGAGGAGCTGACAGAACACCGGCCCCTCAATAAAGCGGAACGCACGCGAGCCATCTTCGGCGGTTTCCAGCACTTCGGACCCGAGAATATCTGCGGGCATTAGGTCGGGCGTGAACTGCACCCGTGCGCCTTTGAGGCCCATCACGGTCGAGAGCGTATCGACAAGCCGGGTTTTGCCCAGCCCCGGCAGCCCCAAAAGCAAAGCGTGCCCACCGCAGAGCATTGAGGACAACACCAGATCGACCACGGTTTCCTGTCCGATAAAACGCTCAGTGATCGAGGCTTTTGCCGCCGCGAGTTTCTCGCCCAGCGCTTCGATCTCAGCGAGGAGTTCCTGATCCGACATAACGTCCCCTTTTTCCAATCCGGTCTTTGCTCTATTACTGACAGGTAGCAAGCAAAGCACAAATGACAAAGCAGAGAGGCCCGATATTTTCGTGGGAATCATCGCATGACTGTTTCAGCAGAGAGCATTGCCGCCGCCTTAAAGTCCTCAGAGGGGCGCGGTTTGCCCCCCGTCGACAAATGGAATCCGCCGTTTTGTGGTGATCTCGAAATGCGGATCGCGCGGGACGGGACGTGGTTTTATCTCGGCACGCCCATCGGTCGACCTCAGCTCGTGCGCCTGTTTTCCACCGTGCTCAAACGCGAGGGCGACTCCTATTTCCTTGTCACGCCCGTGGAGAAAGTCGGCATCACCGTCGATGACGCGCCGTTTTTCGCAGTCGACTTTGATGTCGAGGGCACCGGGCCGGATCAAAGCCTCACGTTCTTGACCTCTGTCGGGGATAAAGTTCGGGCGGACGCTGACCATCCGATCCGGGTGGAGTTCCGCGACGGCGAACCCGCGCCCTATGTGGAAGTGCGGGGGGGCCTTGAGGCGCTGATCGACCGCAAAAGCTTTTTCCGGATGGTGGATCTCTCTGTGACTCGGGATTTGGGCGGCGAAGAGGTCTTTGGCATCTGGTCCGGCGGCGCGTTTTTCCCAATCGCCCTCGCCTCCGAGCTAGAATAGGGGCTTGAATAGGGCCTGGCACGCGGCACGTCGGTTGCACGCCCTCTTTTCTATCTCGTCAATTTCACAAAGACTCCGCGGCACCTCAGCGTGACCGCGGTATTATGTCCGCGCAGATCTCCATATTTTGGAACAGCGAAACGCCTTAACACCCATGTTTCAGAAGAGGTTCCCGGCCTTTCCGCTCACAAGAGATCAAACATGTGTGTGTGCGCACATTTGTCGCATAATTGTTAGGATTAGAAGCCGACCCCTGAATTAAAAGGGATTTCTCGTTTTTGTGATGTGCATTTATGCGCATTTTAGACGGCATCATAAAACATATGTTCCACTTCACACACCTGGAACCCCGGCCTATATGTTTCTCATCGAACGGCGCACACGAACACACAGCGCCGGACACACTCAAAACTGATGAACAAACGTAAAGGACCAAGACAATGACCAAACTGAAAACTCTCGCCGCCGCCGCTGTTGTTGCCGTTGCCGGTTCCGCCGCCGTCGCAGGCCCGAACTACATCGTTCCGGGTCAGGCTCAGAGCCTCAACACCTCCGCAACGCTCGACCTCGTGCGTG
>CAXPTW010000064.1:0-27510 GCA_964220165.1 Abyssibacter sp. | reverse complement strand
GCGAACTTTGGACCCGCGCCTCGATGAAAGCGATCTCGTCGCATGGGCAGCGTCTCGTCAAAACCGTGCCGCAGGATATTTCGAACTGGTGCCCGGGGTACAAAACTCAGGACGCCCATGGCCGGGCGTCATTTTGGGCCGGGCTTTTGTCCACGCTCTCCTATCATGAGAGCACCTGGCGCGAGACCGCCGTCGGTGGGGGCGGGCTGTGGTACGGTCTCGTCCAGATCGCGCCGCCCACCGCGCGGTGGCGCAATTGCAAGGCCACGACGGGGACCGAGCTAAAGGACGGGGTGTCGAACCTCAACTGCGCGGTGCGGATCATGAATGTCACGGTGCCGCGCGATCAGGTGGTCTCTCAGGGCATGCGCGGTGTCGCCGCCGATTGGGGGCCATTTCATTCGGCGAGCAAGCGTGAGGATATGCGCCGCTGGATTTCAGATCAGCCGTTCTGCCGCATCGTGATGACCGAGTCTCCACTGCCGAACTTGCGGCCTTCCGATGAGACTGAGGATGTCGAGCTGGCCTTTGACGAGGACTTGGTCCCCGAAAGCTCTCCGATCACACGGCCCTTTTGAGGGCCTGCGCTTCCCAGGATTTCAACTCATAGCGGGCGAGGTCGGTTGCCGGCTGTTGCTCTGTCTCGAATTCCGGGAAGAGGGTGAGAATTTCGGCCTTGGCGCTCGGGTCCACGGCCTTGAGCGCCTCTTGGCCGGGATAGAGGCTTTCCGTCGGACAGGCCTCGGCAAAGATGATCTGGTGCGCATCGAACAGCATATGGAAATAGTCGACATGCCCGCCCGCCACGCGGCGAATTGTTCCGTCATTGACCAGATGCTTGGCCGCGACAAGCACGTCACGCTCGCCAAACAGCATTTCCGCCATCGGCCCTCGGATCAGCATCCGGTGGTTGGGCGACACTTTGAGATCGCGCAGATTACCGAGCGTCCCGCGTTTGATCTCGATCGGGGCCAGATCGCCTTCGGCCGCCACGCGGCGTGAGCCGATCCAGCGAATGGGCTGGGGGCCATGGTCCAGCGTGTGCACCAGATCGCCCTCGCGCAGCGTCTCGATAAAGCGCGGTCCCTCCGGCGTGTCGATCAAGGTGCCACGGGTCAGACAAACCGCCCCTGCAATCTCGTTTTCGGCAAAGATGTTGTTGTCGGTCGAGAAAATCCCGTCCCCGACCTCTCCGCCCGGATCAATCGTGCCGTTCTGGTTATAGTCCGTGTCGATCTCATGCGAGATGAACATCGGGTATTCCTCGGAGAGATCGATCCCCGGCGCGAGGAACAGATAGTCGAGATCGGGCGCGTTCGGATCGTCGGCGGTATAGTGATCGGCGCGAAAGAACAGATAGGTGTCGCCCATCGTCGGCACAGAGGTCGAGACATCGCCGGTCTGCCCACCAACCCAGTTTTTTCCGCTGCCGCCGCCGTGGCCGTTGTTGCTGCCGTTGTTCAGCGTGTAAGTGTACATCGCCTCGCCATCGACGTAATCGGCGGCATTGTCATAGACGATGATCTCGCTGATGACCGATTGATCCGTCAGCCGACCGTTCTCATCCAAATTATCCACGATGAAGACGACGACATCGTCATCCTCGAACACGCTTTCGCCGCCCGTCAGATAGGCCCCATCATTGGCCGTGCCGGACGCATCGACGGCATGCCCCTCGGGGTTATTAATGATGGAGGACCCCATCACGATGAGTTCTTCAGTCGCCATGACTGCACTGCCTGTCTGTTGTTGTGGGACGGTGTGTCCCGATCTGCCTCGATGCGCCCTTGCGGCTTTGTGCCGCTTGTATTTTGCCTGACTCAGTGCTCTTGTTTGGCCCGATGACACGACATGACGCTTGGAGAGAGTGTCTGGAATGCCGCTGTGTCTGTCTAGGCTTTTCTGGGCACTGGCGCTGTCGTTTTCAGAAAATGTGGCAATCTTGTGTCAAGACAGCCATGCAAGACCTTGAAACAGGAGGATTTCATGCCCGCTTTGCGCAAAGACGTCGACCCCGATGGCCTGTTGGAGTTTTCCGTCGTCTTCACGGACCGCTCGCTCAATCATATGTCGAAAGCCTTTCAAAAGGTGATGACTGACATCCATGAGACACTCTGTGAGGTCTATCATGCCGACACGGCCGTGGTCGTGCCGGGCGGCGGCACATACGCGATGGAAGCGGTCGCGCGCCAGATCGCGGGTGACGAGGATGTGCTGGTGGTCCGCAACGGGTTCTTTTCCTTCCGCTGGTCCCAGATTTTCGACGCGGGCGGGATTCCGGCCTCGCAAACCGTGCTCAAGGCGCGGCGGACGGGCAATGAACCGACCTCGCCGTTTTTCCCTGCACCGCTCGAAGAGGTCGTGAGCAAAATCAAAGAGATGCGCCCCAAAGCCGTCTTTGCTCCGCATGTCGAAACCGCCTCCGGGATGATCTTGCCGGAGGCCTATATCCGCACCATCGCCGAGGCCGTGCATGAGGTGGGCGGGCTTATGGTGCTCGACTGTATTGCTTCGGGCTGTGCCTGGGTTGATATGCGCGCGACGGGCGTTGATGTGCTGATCTCCGCCCCGCAAAAGGGCTGGTCCGCACAGCCCTCTGCCGGGCTTGTGATGCTCAATGATCGCGCGGTTGAGGTCGTCAAGTCGCGGCAAAGCTCGTCTTTCGCCATTGACCTCGGCAAATGGCTCACGATCATGGAGGCTTACACCGGCGGCGGTCACGCCTATCATGCGACCATGCCGACAGATGCACTGCGTGCTTTCCGCGACGCGATGATGGAGACCAAGGACTACGGCTTTCACAAACTCTCTGAGGCGCAATGGGAACTCGGGCGTCGGGTGCGGCATCTCTTGGCGGAGCGCGGGTTTAAATCCGTCGCCGCAGAGGGTGTCGAGGCCCCGGGTGTGGTCGTCTGTTACACCGACAAACCCGCCTTCAAATCCGGCGCGGCCTTTGTCGAACAAGGCGTTCAGATCGCGGCTGGCGTGCCGCTTCAATGCGATGAGGGGGAGGCGTTTTCGACCTTCCGTCTTGGCCTTTTCGGCCTCGACAAGCTCTACGACGTGGATGCAACCGTCGCGCGTCTTGAGGCAGCTCTGGACGCTGTCGGAGCCTAAGCGAAATGGGGCGGATCGCTCAGATCGGCCCCAGACCCGCCTGCATCACCTTTTGGCGCACCGGCTTGATGTCATGCACGGCTTTGAGGCCCCAGAGACGCACCATCTGAAGAATGTCGTCGTCCGAGCGCGTCACCCGGTTGAACAGATCGACCACTTTCGAACGGGTGGAAATATCCCGAAGCCGCGTCTTGGCGTAGGCATCCAACATGGTCTGACCGCCGAGATCGTCGCGATGTGTCTCGCAGAGGGTCAAAAGCTCCGCCAGATCGTTGAGCGAGGTATTCAGCCCCTGCGCCCCAATCGGGGGGAGGGCATGGGCGGCTTCGGCGATGATCGCCACGCGCTCAGAGGCCAGCGCGTCTGCCACTTGCGTGATGATCGGGAAAATCGCGCGGCCTGAGGCCAGTTCCATCTCACCAAACAGCCCGGCGGCGCGCTCCGTCATCACTGCGTTGAATTCATCGGCCGCCATGGTCAGAAGTTCGTTCGCATAAGGCCCTTTGTTCATCCAGACGATGGCCGAAGCATGTTTGCCGTCAATATCGCCGAGCGGCACCATCGTGAACGGACCGCCTTCGCGGTAAATCTCGGTCGAGACGTTGTGATGCGGTAGCTCATGCGTGGCGGTGAAGGCGAGGGATTTTTGCCCATAACGCGTTGTTTTGACACCAATGCCTGCCGCCTCGCGCGCCGGGCTGTTCCGCCCGTCGGCGGCGACCACGAGTTTCGCGCGCACCTGCGTGCCGTCGGTGAGGGTGACGCGCGCCTCAGAGGTGCGGGTGAGCAACCGCTTGAACCCAACCCCATAGCGAAGCGTCACATTGGGTTGCTCCGGCACCGCGCGGGCCAACTCGCGGCGGATCACCCAGTTCAGGAAATTCCAGCCAAAGGGCTCATCGGCGGTCTCGCGCCCCTCAAACTGCCGGGTCGCGCGGACGGTCGGTGCGCCGTTATCGCCCGGAACCGTATCGACAATCTTGAGGGCCTCAAGCGGCGTCGCATGCGGCGCAAGTTCGTCCCAGATGCCGATTTTTTCGAAAAGATCGCGCGCCGGGCGCAAAAAGGCGGTGGAGCGCAGATCGGATTGCGCCTCATCGCCGGTGATCGTCGGGGGAACCGGGTCGACCATCAAAGTCGTAAACCCCGCCGCCCCAAAGGCCGCCGCCGCGATCAGACCCGCGATGCCCCCGCCTGAGACGAGAATGTCGACGGTGAGGGGGGCGGTCTGTGAATTCGGGGCAACCATGGCGCTCTGGCTCCTAGTGTCGTGTCTTTCACCAACACATAGGCCCATCGGGCTGCTTTGTCCAAGAGGACAGGCTGTCTCAGCCGAAGGTTGGAGGCTCGTGCTCCGGCTGAGAAAATTCCTTGGGCTCAGGGCGCGCTCAGCGGCCCGTCGTCAAAAGGATCAGCGCCAGGTAGATCAGCGGCACGGTCGCCAGTGCGGTCAGGCCCAGAACCCAAGGACCGATCACAAAGGAGCCGTAGATCACAGCGCCCACAACGGCCACGACCACAATGAGGAACAGAGCCACGCCCATCGGGGTCGCAACACCCTCTTCGTGGTGGTGATCATGAGAAGAAGTATCGCCCGCCACAGAGGCGGTGAAGGTCGCGTCAGACATGTGCGTTCTCCGGTTTTGGAGGTTGTTGTTCGACGCTTGATGTATGGCCGTCGCGTCCTTCGGTCACGATGGCAGAATGCCGCAGTCGGGGGACAAAGGTCGCAGTTACTCTGTCAGCGCCCGTAGAAATGCGGCAAGATTATCCGTGTGGTGATGGATGTGCGGCGCGGGCGGGTCGAGCGGCGAGGGCGCGACATAGACGGTCTTCATCCCCAGATCGTGCGGCACCTGAAGATTGCGCGGATCATCCTCGAACATCGCCGCCGTTTTCGGCGTGACGCCATCGGCGGTGAACACAGTGTCAAAGGCCTCTGCGCGGGGTTTCGGGTGAAACTTGGCGTGCTCGATGCCGTAGATCGCATTGAACAACCCGGTCAGACCGCGCGCTTCCAAAACCCGCTCCGCATAGGGGGCGGAGCCATTGGTGTAGACGATCTTGCGCCCCGGAAGCGCCGTGATCGCGGCCTTAAGCTCCGCATCGCGGGTCAGGCCGGAAAAGTCGATGTCATGCACATAAGTGAGATAGGGCAGGGGATCGGTGCCGTGTTTGTGCATCATCCCCGACAGCGTGGTGCCAAACTCGGCCCAGTAATCGCGGCGCAGACGGTTGGCTTCTTCCGGGGTCACGTTCAGCTCGCGTGACACCCAATCCGTCATCTTGACCTCGATCTGCGCGAACAGAGCCGCCTCAGGCGGATAAAGCGTATTGTCGAGGTCAAAGACCCACGTATTCACATGTGAGAAACGATCAGCAACCATGCCCCCTTGGTAGGAGGGACGTTGCGGGACTGCAAGAGCGGACTGCAAGGGGGATGCGACCATGTTCCTGCTTGATTGCAGGGCCTGCGCCTGTCTATGGTCTAGCTTCATGAAAGATCACCAGAACGAGACCACGATGAAAGACCCCCGGGCCAGCCAAAAAGACGCCTATGAGATGATCCTCGAGGCGATCGACACCGGGGTGTATCGTCCGGGCGATCGCCTAGTCGAAAGCGAGTTGGCCGAACGATTTGGTGTGTCGCGCACGCCCATCCGTGAGGCGCTTCAACGGCTTGAAACCCAGTCTATGCTGACGCGGGACGGGCGGTCGCTGATTGTGGCTTCGCTCGATCACAACCAAATGGCCGATCTTTATGTGGTGCGCACCGAGCTTGAGGGGCTGGCGGCGCGCCTTGCCGCCCGTCATGCGACGCCCGAAGAGGTGCGCGTGCTCAGAGATATGGTGGAGGCGGACCGCGCCCTGATCGGCAATCCCGACGAGATGTCCCGTGCGAACCGGCGGTTCCACAAACAAATCCATTTGGCTTCGCACAACAAATACCTCGTGCAACAGCTCGATCTCGTGCATCGCTCCATGGCGCTTTTGGCGAGTACTTCTTTGGCGGCCGAAGGGCGCGGCGAAGAGGCGATCAAAGAGCATGATGAGATTGTCTCCGCGATTGAGGCCGGAGATGGTGCGCGTGCGCACAAGGCGCTCTCCGATCACATCTCCATCGCCTTTGTGACCCGGCTCAAGATCGACGCAGAGAAAGTCCGCTAAACGCGCGGGCTACCCCGCCAAACCGGCGCCTTTCGGGAACTTTCTGTGTGCGCAAGAAGTCCGGAACCTCCGCAAAAGCCGCCGTGTGCGCCCATTCCGGCGCGGTTGTGGCATTGTCTGCAGACGGCGTTAGAGGATGCCGGATGAGGCCCCATGGCGTCACCTCCCCCTCAAACATCGGTTGATCCCGCCTTGGCGCGGGGCGGAGGCGATTGGGGTCGACGGCCACGGGCTTGGGCGTGTCAGCGGGTTCTCGCGGCAGGGTGAAATCAAGGCCAAAAGTCAGCCGTCGCGCGGGAACCAGGTGATCCTCCGCCGTTTGAAGTGAGGCAAACAGATAAGGCGCGGGCGCTTCGGCGGCCATGAGCTGCGGTCTCTCGCGGGCCTCCGGGAGCGGATAGGCGCTACTTTTTGCCGGGGCGACCAGAGGCAGGACGTTGCCGGTCTCGATTTCTACCTGTGTCTGGATCGGGTCGGTCAACAAAAGCGTCGGCAGCGGGGCGGGCGCGGCACTGGGCGGAGTATGCGCCTCCTCATCCTCTTCGTGAAAGCCCAGATCGTGAATGCCATGGGCCGTTTTGTCCCAATAAAACGGTTTCGTGACCATCTCCCACATCCCCTTCATCGCGGCCAATGTCGCCAGCGGATAATAAAGGTGCAGGGTCGGCACCCAGGGCCAGAGCCATTTATGTTTCGGCGTCGAGGTGGCAACCAACCCCGTGGCCACTGTAATCGCCTCAGACAAAAGGAAAATCCCGCCAAGCGCGACAATCGAGTCATGAGACAGGACGGACCGCATCGGATGCGGAAGGCCGAGGGGGAAGAGCCAGAACGACCAGAGAAAAGGTGCGAGGAGGAATTGCGAGAGCGTGCCGAGGAACAAGACCTGCACGCCAAAGAACCGCCACGCGCCGAGATCGCGCCAGAGCTGACGTGGCTTTTGCATATGGACGGCATAGGTCATGGCGTAGCCTTTGAGCCAGCGGGAACGTTGCTTGACCCAGGGCCAGAGACGGCAATTTGCCTCTTCTTCCGTCACCGTATGCAACAACTCGGTGCGATAGCCATGCCGCGCGAGACGGATGCCGAGATCGGCGTCTTCCGTCACGTTATGCGCATCCCAGCCGCCCAGTTCCTCAATCGCGTCGCGGCGAAAGAACAGTGTGGTGCCGCCCAAAGGCACGGTCAGGCCGAGCTTTTCATAGCCGGGGAGGATGACGCGAAACCAGCTCGCATATTCGACGGTGAAACAGCGGGAGAGCCAATTCACTCGCGCATTGTAGAAATCGAGGATGCCCTGCACACAGGCCACCTCTGGCCCGGCCTGCGCGAAATGGGCGGCGACTTTGTGGATCTGCTCTGGCTCCGGCGCGTCCTCGGCGTCGTAAATCCCGACGATGGAGCCCCGGCAAAAATCGAGCGCAAAGTTGAGCGCGCGGGGTTTGGTTTTGACCCCACCGCGCGGCACGATGATCTGACGGATCCAGCGGGGCAACTCGGTCCCAGCGATGGCCTCTTGGGTGATCGTGTCGTCCTCTTCGACGACCAAAAGAATATCGAGCAATTCGCGCGGATATTTCAGGCGAGAGACGCGTTTGATCAGCCGGTTGGCGATCTCTCGTTCATGAAAAAGCGGCAACATGATCGACATCGTGGGCAGGCGCGTGCCGCTGCGCCGGGTCGCAAAGGTTTGTTTGCGGCTATAAACCGCGCGCGCTTGGGCGAAGGCGGCAGCAAGTCTGAGACCCGCAGCCAGTACAAGGGTCATGACCGCCCAAAGCGTGAGGGCGATGGCGGCGCCAGAGGGCGAGAGGATCGCAAAGACACAGGCGAGGAGGCCGAATATCGACATGCCTCGGGTCAGCTTGCGAATGTCCATCTCGCGACAGCTTTCATGCGCCGCAACGCGGGTCTCAGCCGAGAGGGCGAGCTTGCGTTGGCGGGACTTCAACAGCGCCGCATGGAGGATGGTCTCTGACGTGACCGCCATGCGGACCGGGCCGAACAGGGCGGTCAGGCGCGGGCGCTGGGTCTCGAACTCTTCGGGACGACAGGAGGCGATCACCACGGTGCCTCCAATGCGCCGCCATGGGAGCAACCCGTCCCGGAGGCATTTGTCACCGCCGAGACGGTCAATCAGGCGGACATCGGGTTTGACGGCCTCAAAATCGGCGACCTGCGCGTGAAACTGCTGGGCGATGGCGTGATAGAGCGTGCGCTCATCGACCATGTGATGGGCCAAGAGGATGTCACCGATCCGCGCGTCCTCGCGTTGGCGCAGCGCCGCGGCGCGGACGAGATCGCCGGGTTTGAGCGCCCCCATATCCACGAGAATCTGCCCAATCGGGCGACGGGGGACTGGATGCGCGGGGGCGTGCGGCACAGCGGCATGGACGGGAAACTGCGCCCGTCCGGCCTCAAAGTGAAGATGCCTGTCATAAGACATCGGTTCGCGCCCCTCGCATGATCCCTCTGGCCCCCATTCGGGGTGCCCGGCCGACACGGTCAAGCTGCGCGTCCACCTGTGGAAACTTTGCGCTGCGGGGGGTTAATGCGGCGTTAACCAAAGTTTAAAAGAGGCTTAATTTCCCACGTTTCTGGCGGGAAAACGAAAAAAGGCGGGGATACCCCGCCTTTGTCGCTGTCTGATGTGGCCTGTGGATAAAAGACGGAGGCCGCCTCCTAAGAGCCTCAGGCGGGCGCGCCGGCCCGCTCCGCCATGGCGGCGGCAAACCGTTCGAACAGGTAGTAGCTGTCCATCGGGCCCGGCGAGGCCTCCGGGTGGTATTGCACGGAGAAGACCGGCTTGCCCTCGACTTTGATGCCACAGTTGGAACCGTCAAAGAGTGAGATGTGGGTTTCGACCACACCCTCAGGCAAGGACTGTGCATCTACTGTAAAGCCGTGGTTCATCGAGGTGATTTCCACCTTGCCGGTGTCGTTGTCCTTCACCGGGTGGTTGGCACCGTGGTGGCCGTGGTTCATCTTGATCGTTTTCGCGCCGAGAGCGAGGGCGAGCATTTGGTGACCGAGGCAGATGCCGAAGACGGGGAGGTCTTTTTCCAGAACGGATTTGATCATCGGCACGGCGTATGCGCCGGTGGCCGCCGGGTCGCCCGGGCCGTTGGAGAGGAACACGCCATCCGGATTGTGCGCCAGAACCTCTTCGGCGGTGGCAGTGGCCGGGAGAACCGTCACGTCACAGCCCGCAGAGGCAAGGCAGCGCAGGATGTTGCGTTTCGCGCCAAAGTCCACGGCCACGACCTTGAACCCTTCGCCTTCGCGTTTGGGGAAGCCGTCGGGCCACGCCCACCGCATCTCGTCCCATTTGTAGGACTGCGCGCAGGTGACGTCCTTGGCAAGATCAAGCCCGACCAGACCGGAGAAGCTCCGTGCCTGTTTGACCAGCGCTTCGATGTCGAAATTGCCCTCGGGATCGTGGGCGATGGCGACATGCGGTGCACCTTGTTGCCGGATCGCGCGGGTCAGGCGGCGGGTGTCGACGCCCCCCATGCCGATGCGACCGCGTTTTTCGAGCCAGGGACCGAGTTCTTCTTGGGCGCGCCAGTTCGACGGCTCCGTCGGATCCCATTTGACGACCATGCCAGCGGCGACCGGATCGGCGGTTTCATCGTCTTCGGTGTTCACGCCGGTGTTGCCGATGTGGGGGAAGGTGAAGGTCACGACCTGACCGGCATAGCTCGGATCGGTCATGATTTCCTGATAGCCGGTCATCGCGGTGTTGAAACACAGTTCTGCGGTGGTCGTCCCCGTGGCGCCGAAGCCGACCCCGTAGAAGATGGTGCCGTCGGCCAACGCCAGACAAGCGGTTGGTTTTCCGGGCTGATGTCCAGATGCCATGGCGCGACTCTCCTATATGGGCAAAATTGGCCGGAACCTAAGGAAAGGGGCTGGCGGCGTCAAGGCAAGAGACCTGCGTTTTCGGGTCTTTTCCGCAACGCAGCAATTTCAATATGTTATCGCTCCCATCAAAGGTTGAGAACTGGGACATGTTTCGCTATGTTGGCCTCTTGCGACATCATCAGGGGATGAGGCCCATATGGATATGCGAAACCGACTCAACACCGCTTTGAAAACGGCGATGAAAGAGAAGGATATGGAAAAGCTCGCGACATTGCGTTTGATCAATGCCGCGATCAAGGATCGGGAGATTGCCTCCCGCGTCGATGGTGAGGAAAAGAGTCTCTCTGACGGAGATATTCTCGCGATCCTCGGCAAGATGGTGAAACAACGCCTTGAGAGTGCGAAAGCCTTTGAAGAGGGTGGTCGCCTTGAGCTTGCCGAAAAGGAACGCTCCGAGATCACCGTGATCGAGGAATTCTTGCCGCGTCAACTTTCCGAGAAAGAAGCCGACGAAGCGGTCCAACAAGCGATCTCCGAAAGCGGTGCTGACAGCATCCGCGACATGGGGAAAGTCATGGGCATTCTGAAGTCCAAATACACCGGCCAGATGGATTTCGGCTCCGTCGGCCCGATGGTCAAGGCGCGTCTCGGCTAAGCCGGACCGCACACCCCGTCACAAGATTTAAGCCGCCTCCGGATGCCGGGGGCGGCTTTTTCTTTGGTGGGTTTAGTCTTCGAGATCGGCGATGAGGGCTTTCATCTCGGCAATCTCGCGCAGTTGGGTGTCGATGATGCCATCCGCCAGTTCGCGCACACGCGGATCGGAAATCGCGGCGTTCTCAGATGTCAGAATGGCGATCGAGTGGTGCGGGATCATCGCCTTCATCCACGAGACATCCTCCACAAAGGTCTGATCGCGGATAAAGAACAGCGAGGCGGCAAAGACCACGATGGAACCGGCGTAGATCGCGATGTTTACGCCCCGGTTTTTGTACATGTGGCGCATGAAACTCAGCATCACGATGGCCATCACCGCGCCCATCAAAAGCGCCATCCGAGCCCGCGTCTGAGAATAAAAGACGTGATCAAAGCTTTCGGTGTTCAAATACATCAGCCCGTACATGATGAGCGTCGAGGTGGCGATCATGAGGAAAAATCGGCTGTAGCTGGTCATTGTGAACTCCGCTGTGGTTTCCTTATGGAGACTCAACAGCGGAAAATGTCAGAAGTTCCCGGACGAGCGCAGATTTGACAGGACGAATTCAAGATCGTGGCTGAGCCTTTCGCGCTCTTCGGGAGAGAGAAACGCGCCAAGCTCGACCTCCCGCCCGTTGTTCGGACCGCCGCCTTTGAGGGTGAGATAGTTCTCAACCTTGTCATGCGTCGGGTGGAGCGTGAGGCGGAGCCAATAGGGGTTTGCGTCCCAAGTCAGCTCCTCGCCCTTGGGCGTCCAATGGGTGAGGTGCACCGTATCTGGCCAGATCAGCATCTCTTCGCGCAGGTGATCGCGATCCGAGCGGCGGAGCGCGATCCAGAGCGCGGACAGCGCGGTCATCATAAAGATCAGCAAAATCCAAAAGGCGATGGTGCCGATGAACGGCACAACAGGGATCATGCCCCCCGCGAACATGAGCCAGATCGCGGCGGAGAAGCCGCGTCCCTTGAGGCTCCGATGTGGCCAAAGCTCAAGCCGAAACACCGGCGCCTCACGGGGCGCGGTCTCTTTCGGTATCGGCGTGGTGTGCGCGGGCGTCCAGAGGTAGGGCATGGTCAGAGCTATGTGCGGTTTTCCGACACTCTAGGGCCATGGCCGCCCTAGGAAAAGAGGCGAGCGCCCTGAGGGGCTCGCGTGGGCGCTCACCTCACGGGCAGGGGCCGACCAGCTATTCCGGCAGTTCCTCCCCGGAGCCACCGAATTCGGCGGGAAAGTCCTTGAGTTTTGGCAAGCCGTCTTTCATCGGCAGAACCGTCTCCGCGTAGTTCACGTGGAGACCCGGCTCAAAAGTGAGGCTCGGGATGATCGCGGCATAGACGTCGATCAGGTTGAGGCCGGGGTGTCCGGTCATCAGATGCCCCCCGCATTTGGCGCACCATTTCCGGTCGCTGTCCTCGGTCTTGTTGTATTGTCGGATGTGCTCTTCGCCCTTGGTCACCTTCACCGCGTCCGGATCCCAAAGCGTAAAGGCATTCACCGGCCCTGCCGACCATGTCCGGCAGCTTTCGCAGTGGCAATAGCCCATCCCGGCGGGCTCGCCCGTCACCTCAATTTCCACAGCGCCGCAAAAGCAGTGACCTTTATGAGTCTGTGCCATCGTTCTCTCCTCCCCATTTGTGCTGAGCTTTCAGTGTAGCACAGATGGCCGTCAGGTCTGAGTCGACAGCCTTGGCCATAGAAAAAGGCCCCGCCTGAGCGGAGCCTTTTCAACTTTTAGGTCTGGAGCCTGCTCTTAGTGAGCGTGGCCTTTGTCCCAGTCTTCCCGTTTCGGGAGCGTTTCAAACGTATGCTCCGGCGGCGGGGAGGGCAGGGTCCATTCCAGCGTATCCGCGTATTCGTTCCAGTAGTTGGCTTCGGTCACACGACGGCCCGCCATCAGGGTGTAGAGAACGATCCCGATGAAGAACACGAAGGAGGCGAAGGACAGGAGCGCACCGTAGGACGAGACCTTGTTCCAGAGCGCGAAGGCGTCCGGGTAGTCGATGTAACGGCGCGGCATGCCCTGACGACCCAGGAAGTGCTGCGGGAAGAAGGTGACGTTCACACCGATGAAGAACATCCAGAAGTGAAGCTTACCGGCCCATTCCGGGTACTGACGGCCAGACATCTTGCCGAGGTAGAAGTAGATCCCCGCAAAGATACAGAAGGCCGCGCCCATGGACATGGTGTAGTGGAAGTGCGCCACGACGTAGTATGTGTCGTGATAGGCGCGGTCCACACCAGCTTGGGACAGGACGACGCCGGTCACACCACCGATGGTGAAGAGGATCAGGAAGCCGAAGGCAAAGAGCATCGGCGTTTTGAACTCGATGGAGCCGCCCCACATGGTTGCGATCCAGGAGAAGATCTTCACACCCGTCGGAACCGCGATGACCATGGTGGCCAGCATGAAGTAGGACTGCTGGGTCAGGGACATGCCGACCGTGTACATGTGGTGCGCCCACACGACGAAGCCGAGAACACCGATGGCGATCAGAGCCCAGACCATCGGCAGGTAGCCGAAGACCGGTTTCTTGGAGAAGGTCGCGATGATGTGGGAGATCAGACCGAAGCCCGGCAGAACCACGATGTACACTTCCGGGTGGCCGAAGAACCACAGGATGTGCTGGTACAGGATCGGGTCACCGCCGCCAGCAGGCTGGAAGAAGGAGGTGCCAAAGTTCCGGTCGGTGAGCAGCATGGTGATCGCGCCTGCGAGAACCGGCAGGGACAGAAGGATCAGCCAGGAGGTCACAAAGATCGACCAGGCGAACAGCGGCACTTTGAAGAGGGTCATGCCCGGCGCGCGCATGTTCAGCATGGTGGTGATCATGTTGATCGCACCGAGGATCGAGGAGGCCCCAGAGACGTGCACCGCGAAGATCGCGAGGTCCATGGAGTAGCCGCCCTCGGAGGTCGACAGCGGCGGGTAGAGCACCCAGCCCACACCGGACCCCGCTTGGTTGTTGCCGCCCGGCGCGAAGAGAGACGCGATACCGAGGCCAACACCAGCCACGTAGAGCCAGTAGGAGAGGTTGTTCAGACGCGGGAAGGCCATGTCCGGTGCACCGATCTGCAGCGGCATGAAGTAGTTGCCGAAACCGCCGAACAGTGCCGGGATCACGACGAAGAACATCATCAGAACGCCGTGGTAGGTGATCATGACGTTCCAGAGGTGCCCGTTCGGGTGACAGTCTTCGGCGCCGAAGCCGGAGATCAGACGCGCGGCGGATTCGCCCGCTTCGTTCAGACACATGAACTGAACGCCCGGCTCCATGAGCTCAAGGCGCATGTAGACGGTGAAACAGACCGAGATGAACCCGACCACGGCGGCCGTGATCAGGTAGAGAATCCCGATGTCTTTGTGATTTGTTGAAAGAAACCAACGGGTAAAGAAGCCCCGGTTGTCCTCATGCTCGTGGCCGTGGATGGCTGCGTCTGCCATGCGGTCCTCCCGAATAGTGCGTGAACGATATGCGTTTATATCGCGATGATTGCGATTCCCGCCGGCCCCCTTTCACGGGGATCATGTGGCGGAATTGGAATTTGTTTTAGGGCCTCACGACAAAGAGAGCAACAATTTGCCGCATATTGTCGCAGGAAAAATGCACAGTTAGCGGCGTTTTTTGTTTCTCCTCCGGGGATTGGTTTCGCGGCTTGCGACGATACGCCGCACAGTGGGTGCGCATTGTGCGTTTGGTCTGGAAGATTGGCCGCGAATTGGGGCGCCGGAGGGGGCTTTGCTCAGGACTCTGTCAGGATGCTCTTAGTGAAAACGCCGCCCGAGAGGGGCGGCGCTGTCATGATCTGTCAAAAAGCGCGCCTTATTCGGTCGCGGCTTCTTCTTCCATTTCCATTTCGGCGCCTTCTTCCATCGGCTCTTCCATGGATTCTTCCGTGGTTTCTTCCATCGACTCGTCCATGGCTTCCGGAGCCGGACCCACGGAGGCCAGATAGGCGATCACGTTTTCCGGGTCTTTGAGCTTGAAGGTCATTTTGGACCGGCCAGAGCCACCATGGGTGTCGATGAAGGCGGTCGGGTCCTGCACGTATTCGATCAAAAGTTCTTCGGACCAAACCATGCCGGTTTCGCCAACGGCCAGAATGCCGTCACCGTAGTTGAAGTCTTCGACATGAGCGACCGGGCGGCCGACGACGCCGTAGAGGTTCGGGCCGGTTTTGCCGCCTTTTTGGATGGCGTTATCGCCGTCGGCGATCATGTGGCAGGATTTGCACTTGCGGAAGTCTTTCTCGCCAGCGGCCGGGTCGGCAGCCAGAGCGGCGGTCGACGTTGCCATCAGGGCGGCGGCGGTGAGGGCAAAAAGCTTAGTCATCAGGTGAGGTCTCCCTAGAGTCATGTGTCCGCCCCACAACATAGAGATAAATTCTCCTAGCGCCAGTATACCATTGTCGCAGGGTGCATGCGCCCGCCCCCGAGAGGCATCGGGCAGCGGGTTGGCGATGTCAGTCGCCAAACACCTCATCAAAGGCCCGTTTGAGCGCCACATCCACGTCCTCAATCGTCACGGGGAGGCCGAGATCCACGAGCGACGTCACCCCGTGATCCGAAATGCCGCAGGGCACGATTCCGGTGAAATGGTCCAAATCCGGCTCGACGTTGATCGACACGCCGTGAAAGGACACCCACTTGCGGACGCGCAGCCCGATGGCCGCCACCTTGTCCTCGGGCTTCTGACCGGTGATCGTCAGCGGCTTGTCATTGCGCACAACCCAGACGCCCACACGCCCCTCACGGATTTCGCCCTTGATGCTGAACTCAGCGAGCGCCGCGATCACCCAGGCTTCCATATCGGCGACGAACTTACGGACATCCTTGCCGCGCTTGTTCAGGTCTAGCATGGCATAGGCCACCCGTTGCCCCGGACCGTGGTAGGTGTACTGCCCGCCGCGCTTACTCTCGTAGACGGGAAAGCGATCGGGGTCGACGAGATCTTCGATCTTGGCGGAGGTGCCGGCGGTATAGAGCGGCGGGTGCTCGACAAGCCAGATCAGCTCCTCGGCCTCACCTTTCGCGATGGCCTCTGCGCGGGCCTCCATCGTGGCGACCGCCTCGTCGTAATCCGTGAGCCCTTCGGAAATTTTCCACTCAACCATCGTGTCGCCCGTTCGTGATCCGTGTTGTCATTCACAAGCGGACTTACCCTGTTGCCGGGCGGGAGGAAAGAGGGGCGAGGGGCGGGCTCTCCGCTTTGGGGCCGAGCGCACTGACAAGGTGGTCGATGAAAACGCGGGTTTTGAGGGGGAGGTGACGGCGGCTTTGGTAGACCGCGTAAATCCCGAATGTCTCAAGCGACCACTCCGGCAAAAGCTCCACCAGCGTCCCCTCGGCAAGCGCCCCGCCCACGACGAACTCCGGCTGGATCACCACACCGTGCCCTGCAATCGCCAACTCCCGCAGGATGTCGCCATTCGTGGCCTCAATTGTGCCGGACAGGCGGGCTTGGGTCGGGGGGAGATCGCTCTCTGTGTCACGTGGGTGAAAGGTAAAGGCGGACTCAGGCGTCAGATAGCTGTAGATCAGCCCGTCATGATGGCTCAGGTCGTCCGGATGGGTCAGCGGACCGGCGCGGTCGATATAGGCCGGGCTCGCGCAAAGGATCAGCCGTTCTTCCGAAAGCTTGCGCTCGATCAGAGCCGGGTCGGGGGTGGCGGAGGTTCGCAGGGCCACATCCACTGCCTCATGCGTGAGGTCCACGGTGCGGTCGGTCAAGTCGAGCATCAGCCGCACATCGGGGTAAAGCGCGCGAAAGCTGCTCAGGATCGGGCCGAGACGCGCCAGCGAGTAACTGATCGGGGCACTGACGTTCAAGGTTCCGCGCGGCGCGGCGCGCCCCTCTCCGGCCTCGGCCTCGGCCTCGTCGATTTCCTGCAAAATGACCCGGGCGCGGGCCAGAAAGCGATGCCCCGCATCGGTGAGGGAGAGGCTGCGAGTCGTGCGGTTGAACAATCGCGTGCCAAGGCGATCTTCGAGGCTCGCAATCTGTCGGGACAGCGCGGGGGGCGAAAGGCCTTCTCTGTCCGCGGCCGCAACAAAGCTGCCAAGATCGGCGACGGCCCGGAACAAAGACATGGCTCGGAGCATGTCCATCGAAATCCCCTAATTATTCTGTAATTTGCAATAATTTATAAATATAAACGCCATTTTTCAAATTATTATTTCGAATATCTTCACCCGATCGGCGCAAGACGCCCCGGACAAAAAAAACTGGCCGGACATGGACGACACCGGACCAAACCTTGACCAAACAGTCACTCTGATAAGGGAGCGCACAGAGGTTCACGCTCTCCAAATCCCGCGGACTCGCAACCCCTTGAGCGCTCTGGAGTTTGCTCCGCTCGCCGCCCGCGCAGTCGAGTCTGCCTTCAACGCCCCACGCTGTCCGAGCTGGCCCGATACCTGGATTGCGACCCACCCGATCCGCATCGGGTAGGGCGAATGGACCATCGGTCACTGGACCGACGAGGGTGTCATGGATGAGGAAGATCACTTCTGGGACAATCTGACCTTTATGAAGCAACTCGGCCTGATGGCGTGATCTGACACGCGCGAAACGCCCGTGACGATGGCCTCATTTGCCTCGGTGTCCCCGTATCCCTGCGCGGGGACTTAGCCGTCAAAAAGCGCGAAATCTGGGCCCGCGAAAAAAAATCACAAAACCTTCGAATTTCCTCTTTCCTTCCCCCGCGCGCTTCGTTAGATAGCCCCTCACCAAGTCAAGACAGTGCGGTCGTGGCGGAATTGGTAGACGCGCAGCGTTGAGGTCGCTGTGGGGTAACTCCCGTGGAAGTTCGAGTCTTCTCGACCGCACCATTTCTCTCCTGAGAGAGAAACGTTCAGAGCTCATCCAGAAAATCTTAGCTGATCTCTCTACCCTTTGGGGTGTTGAAATGTCGTGCTGTTTGCCGACGGCGTCGACGTGCCAAGGGCCGCCTCTGCGACGGCCCTTTTGCTTAGATCGATTGTGCTTTGGAGCTTAGTTCAAACCGCCGAAACAGAGATTCTTGATCTCCAGATAGTCGTCACAGCCGTATTTCGACCCTTCGCGCCCCATGCCGGACTGTTTGACCCCGCCAAAGGGGGCCATTTCTGTCGAGATGGTCCCGGTGTTGATTCCCACCATCCCGGTTTCCAGCGCTTCGCCCACGCGCCAGGCGCGGTTGAGGCTCTCGGTAAAGAAATACGACGCCAACCCGAACTCGGTCGCATTGGCCCAGTCGATCACCTCATCCTCGGTTTCGAATTTCACCAGAGGCGCGAGCGGGCCAAAGGTCTCGTCGGAGGCGACCTTCATCTCCTGGGTCACGCCGGTGAGGAGGGTGGGTTCAAAGAAGCTCTGGCCAAGGTTGGAGCGATTGCCGCCTTTGGCCACCGCCGCGCCTTTGCTGACCGCGTCGGAGATGTGATCCTCGACCTTGGCGAGCGCCGCCGTGTTGATCAGCGGGCCGGTGTTGACGCCTTCTGCGAACCCGTCGCCCAGAGAGAGCCCGTCCATCGCGGTGGCAAGTTTCTCGGCAAAGCGATCGTAAATCCCGGACTGCACGTAAATCCGGTTCGCGCAGACACAGGTCTGGCCGTTGTTGCGGAATTTGGCGAGCATGGCGCCCTCGACGGCCGCGTCGACATCGGCGTCGTCAAACACGATAAAGGGCGCGTTGCCGCCCAGTTCCATCGACATTTTCTTGACTGTTTCCGAACCTTGGGCAAGGAGGATTTTTCCGACGCGGGTGGAGCCGGTGAAGGTGATCTTGGCCACTTTCGGATTGGCGCAAAGCTCTTTGCCCATGCCCGAGGCATCGAGACCGGTCAGCACGTTGAACACGCCCGCAGGCACGCCCGCGCGCTCCGCCAATTTGGCGATGGCCAAGGCCGAGAGCGGCGTGAATTCCGAGGGCCGCGCCACCATGGTACAGCCGACCGCGAGGGCTGGGGCCATTTTGCGGGCAAGCATCGCGTTGGGAAAGTTCCACGGCGTGATCGCGCCCACGACGCCCACGGGCTGTTTGATGATAACCATGCGCTTGTCGTTTTGCGGCCCGGGGATCATGTCGCCGTAGATGCGCTTGGCCTCTTCCGCGAACCACTCGATGTAGGACGCGCCATAGAGGATTTCGCCGCGGGCCTCGGCCCAGGGTTTGCCCATCTCCAGCGTCAGGATCGTCGCCAGATCGTCCGCATTCTCGACCATCAGGTCATAAAGCTTGCGCAGGATGCCAGAGCGCTCTTTGACACTCATACGCGCCCAGACCTTTTTCGCCTGATAGGCACCGTCAATGGCGCGGGCGATGTCGGCGGCGTCGAGATCGGCGACCTGCGCAATCACCTCGCCTGTCGCGGGGTTTTCCACGGCAAAGGTCTTGGACCCTTCGACCCAGGCGCCATTCACATAGGCACGGGTTTCAAACAGGCTGGAATCTTTCAAATCGCGCATTCGCATATCCTTTCACCGCTCTCCCGTGGGGCACAGAGCGGCGGGCGCTCTTTGCGGCACATTGTCTCAAGTTCTGGCAGTTGGGCTACGCCGGATCGGCAGGCGTGGATCTTTCCGCGCGCCCAGTTGCCGCTGCACAGCAGTAGCAAGCCCGGTGCTGCGGCTCAATCCATATAGATCGATTGAGGCATCTTTGGAGGGGTCACAAGGGCTGCGCGTTATTGCGGAGCGGCCAAGGCAGGCGAGAGAGTCGCGAGCCCCTCGATCGCTTCGCGGATCAGTGCGGCCTCAGGCGGCGCGGCGCGGCGGGCGAGACGGGAGAGGGTGAGGCTGGCGTCTTCCGGCTGTTCTTCCAGCCGCGAGAGCCGGGTGAGCGTGAGGCGCGCGGCACGGCGATCCGAGTCTGTTTGACGCAGGTCTTGGGCCACGCGGTGACACCACATCGCGGTATGGCCGAGGTTCAACACCGCCAGCGCCGCGTCGAGCGCCTCATACTGCGCGCGGTTTGACCGGCCGGACAGTTGCACCAGACGCAGGGTGCGATGATAGAGCCGCGCTTGCCAATGTTGGCGCTCCTCGCGCGCCTTCGGGTCTTGGGATAGATCTTGCAGATCGCGGAGCATCGCCCGCATCACCGTGTCGATCCGACGTTTCAGGTTGGCGGGATAAATCGTCAGATAAGCCCCCATGGCGGCCAAGGGGGCGGCCAGAACGGCCATGCTCATGGTGACAGAGGTGCCAAAATCGCCAGAGAGGGGCCAATGCGGCTGCGACATCAGCATGAGGAACATGTTGTAATCAAAACTCAACGCGACCGTGCGGCGATGGCCGACGAACAGCGGCCCGATCAAGATGAAGGGCAGGGTGAAGAGGATCATCTGAACTTCGCTTTCCGCCAGTGGCCAGACCAGCCACCGAAGCGCCAGAGCGCCACAGACGCCGAGGAGCTGGCCGAAAAAGACGGATTTCATCATCTGGGACGGATTCTCGAAACTGGAGAACAGCGACAGCATCACGGAGAGACCCAAAAGCATGAACGGCCCCGCGTGCCACCCCGTCACGATCCAGATCGCGCCAAAGAACAACAGCGCCCCAAAGGCCCGGAGTGCCGCTTCGCGTGCCCCGACCCAGTCCCGGTGCAAGATCACGAGCGGACGTGGCGCAGGCCGAGTGCGGTCCTCGGGCGTGAGCTTGGACCAGTGCAACAGCGCCTCCGCGACGGCGATGAGCGTGTCGTGCAACCGGGGCGACAGTGTCGCGATCTCGGCGCTTTTGCGCAGCGCCTCTGTCGCCGCAGCGATGTCATTGGCGTCGAGCGCGTTGGCGGCAGTGGTCAGACCATCAAGGAACCCCTCAGGTTGCCGTGGCCCGTGTTTCCAGAGCAATAGCGGCGTCGCGGCAATCAAGAGCGCGCGCGTTTGACGAATGTTCTGGCGCGAGCGGAGCGATCCAGCCCCATGCGGGTCCAGCCCCTCTTCGATCCGGGCAAGCTCGGCGAGCAAGCTGCGTTTGTCCTGTTGCGAGGGCGCGGCCTGTGCCGCCTGACGCAGCATATCGACCAAAAGCCGCTGAACACTCGCGCGCAGATCGCCCGAGACGGTCTTGGGCGACAGGAGCGATCCGATGAACGTGGCGACCGCCACACCGGTCAGGACGGTGGCCAAGCGATCCGTGCCAAGCGCCAGCACTTGATCGGGATGCGCCGCATCGAGGAGCGACACCATCGCGGCGGTATAGCCCGCGAGCACCGTGCCCTCGGCGACAAAACCCCGGAGGACGTTTCCGAAATAGGTACAAGCCCCGACCCAAAGCGCCAATCCGAGGACGAGAAAGACCGGATGCACCTGCATCGCGAGAACAAGGAAAACACCGACCGCCGTGCCGCCGATGGAGCCCAACAGACGAAACAGGCTTTTCTCCCAAAGCTGGCCGCGGGTCGGTTGCGAGGCGGCCCAGACGGTCATGGCGGACCATTGCGGGTGCTCTAGGCCCAAAGCCCAAGCGAGGACAAAGGCGAGACAGGCAGCGACAGCGGTCCGGGCGGCAAACCCCATACGGGCCGCGTCAAAACCGAGAGATGTCAGCCAAGCGGTCATGCGCGGTCCTCCTTGCGCTGGGCGAGAGAGGCCTCAACGCTCTGGGAAATGGTGTTGAAACTCTTCAAAAGGGCGGCGACTTTCGCCTCGCTCAGGTCTGATAAGAGCGCCGTTTCGACCTGTGTCAGATGCGTTTTGATGCTCTGAACTTCGCGAAGACCTGAAGGCGTGAGCACGATGAGGCGGGCGCGTCGGTCGTCCGGGTTGACCTGCCGCTCGATTAGACCGCGCTCGACGAGAATGTCCAAGAGGCGGACGAGGGTGGAGGTGTCGAGGCCGACCCGTTCCGCCAATTCCGTCTGGCTGATGCCGTCCCCGTCCGCGTCGAGATGAACAAGCGGCGCCCAGGTCGCATCCGTCAGACCGGCTTCGGCCAAGGTCTCATGGATCACTTTGCGCCAGCGGCGGGCGAGGGTGATGAACTGAAAGCCAAAGAGGCTTTTCGCGGAGGAGGCGTCCTGTGACATGATTTGCATGTGCGTAAAAATAATTGGCAATGCAAACTAATTATACGCGAACGCGCCCTGCATTTTCTGCAGGGCTCGCTATTTTGAGGCGATCAGGCGATCAGGCGATCAAAAGCTCGGCTTCATGCGCTTTGAGGCAGCGACGGGCGGTGTCCCCGTGCTGACCCGGCATCAGCCGCAATTCCGGGAAGAGGGTGAAAAGCTCTTCGCGGGCGGCGTCGGCGACCCCGCTGAGCGATTGATCGGAGACATGGAAACTCTCTGACGGCGTGCCCTCGGCGAAAATCACCTCATGCTGGTTGAACATCAGGTGGTAATAGGTGACGACCCCGCCCGCGCGTTCGAAAATCGTGTCGCCGTTGATCAGATGCTTGGCGGCGGCAAAGACCTCAGAGGTGCCAAAAAGCATCTCGGAGCGCCAGCCGGTCAACAGCATCCGGTGCTGCGGCGAGACGATGAGCGGCGCCTCGTTGCCCAACGCGCCCGTGGCGAATTCGATCGGGGTAAAGCGCCCCAAGGCGGGCACGGTTCGCGCGCCGACCCAGCGCAGCGGCTGAATGCCGTTGTCCATTGTGAGCACGAGATCGCCGGCTTTCAGGTCCTCGACAGGGCGCGCGCCATAGGGGGTGGCCACGCGCGTGCCTTGGGCGAAACAGATGACATTTTCGATGTTCGAAAAGCTGATGACTGTCCCATCAGCCAGCGTGAGTGTGCCGCTCTCCGGATCGGTCGGGTCGTAGATGATCTTTTCATGCCCGCCCAAGAGCCGCAGGTCGAGCACATCGCCGCCGTTGTCCTCGTCGCCCTCTGAGCCAATGATGGTGATCGCATTGCCGTCGAGCTGGCTCGGGTCGATGATAAAAGTGTCGTCGCCATCGCCGCCGGTGACGGTATCGCCGCCGCCCACGTAGAGCGTGTCATCTCCGGTGCCGCCGTCGATGAGGTCCGCGCCGGCCCCGCCATAGATCGTGTCGTCGCCCGCGCCACCGTAAAGCTCGTCATCGCCGCTTTTGCCGTCGATCTAGTCGTTGCCCGCGCCACCATAGAAAATGTTGGTATAGGCATCCGGACCGGTGCTTTGGCCGTCAAAGCCGATCAGCGTGTCGTCGAAATCCGAACCGATGATCCCGTCGATCCCGGTCGCGGTGTCGCCCTCTGCGTCGCCGCCGGAGAAGGTTCCGGTGGAGAGATCGACATTCACCGCCTCGCTGGATGCGGAATAGTCGATGGTGTCCTGTCCGACGCCGCCGGACATGTAATCCGCGCCTTCGCCGCCGATGAACGTGTCATCCCCGGCGTCGCCATAGCCCGCGTCATTGCCCGTGCCCATGTCGATGGTGTCGTTGCCAGCACCGCCATAAACGGTGTCATCGCCCAGCCCCGAAGAGATCACATCGTCGCCATCGCCTGCGTCGACCACATCGTTATAATCCGTGGTCATCGCATCGAATTCGACGTCGGAAATCCAGATGCCCTGGGTGTCGTAACCGCTGTTGCCGTAATCGATCACGATCTTGGACACAGGGCCTTCGATTTCCACCAAGAGTGAGCCATTGGCATCGGTTGTCGCGGTGGTCTCTGTGCCGGTGACGGAATTGCCGTCTATGATCATGGTCCCGTCCGAGGAGAGCACCACATTCACCGGATTGCCGTCGGCGTCATAGGCCGTGATTGTCAGCTCGTCGGTAAAATTCGCAATGTCGACATCGTTGATGCGAAAGGCGACGTTATAGACCTCGTCCGAGATGCCGCTCGTGCTGTCCGTCGCGGCAAAGGACATCTCCATCGTGACCGTGTCGCTGCCCAGATCCGCAACACCATCGTTGTTCGCGTCATTATCGCCGTAGATGAAAAAGGAACTGCCGGGGTCAAATGTTTCGCCCGCTGCGGTGTCGACATATATGTTCGAGTCGTAGGCCGTGCCCGTCGGATCGTAGGCCGCCACGCCCGCGCCGTCATTCGTGACGGTAAAGGTCATGGTGACCCCGGAGTCGGACAGGGTGCCGGAGCCGTCCATATAGTCCTGACCGTTGGTCAGATTGTCCCAATGCATCGTCCCGGAGCTGAGATAGGAGGCGTCAATCGTGTCGCCATCCGTGTCAATGTAATCCGCGTCGATGGTGTCATTGCCGGAGGTGCCGCTGTCGATCCCGTCGGCCTCGACATAATCGGCATAGCTAAAGCTTGGGCTGGTCACGCCGCCCGAGGTGTTGCCCGGGTTCGTGTTGTATTCGATGATCTGATAGTCATGGCCGTCGACCAAGGGCTGTTCCGAGAGGGTGTAATACCCAATCGCATCGCCGCTCTCGACCTGGAACTGAACGACCTGAAACGTTTCCCCCGTGGTGAGGTCTGTGACCGTCCAGACGATCTCTGCATCGACGGGCGCGCCGAGCGAGGTGTTGCCGTCAATGGTGACATCGGCAGTCGCGTCCTCGACGTTGCCAGAGGCGCTGTCATCGGTGAGGGTCGTCGTGGTATCGGTGACCGTGGCGGTGCCGCTGGGCCCACCGCCCGCATAGGTGATGGTGACGCCCGTGGTGCTCCCGAAGATGGTCGTCGGGTTGAAGTTGTAAAGACTTAGATCGTAAACAGCCATATTTCTCGTACCGGTCGTATGGACGCTCAGCGGAGCACCCGAGGAACTTTGGTTCGAGATGCGCATCCATTGCGGCAGCAATGCGGCGCAGGGTGGTCAATCCTGTGAAACAGAAGGCTTTTTCCGGTCTTTCGGACAATCACAATCGCAGGATTTGCACAGTGAAAAACGCGATCAATCTTAGGTTGCGTATGCCGTCATTTCCGGCCGACACAGCGGCGGTGGCGCGGTTTGTGCCACATTTACGGAAGCACGGCCAACCAGAGCCAAACGGTAAGGATCGAGAGCGCGGTCGCAAAGAGCACGGAAGAGGCCGAGACCCGCAAACCGACGCCGTAGAGATTGGCAAAGAGATAGGCATTCACCCCCGGTGCCATTGCGGCTGTCAAAGTCAGCGAGCGAAGAGGCCCAACCCCGAGATCAAAGACGAAATGGCCAAGCGTGTAGGCGATCACCGGATGCACGATCAGAGAGGCGGAGATGGCCCAGAGGATCATCCGCATGTCGCCTTCGGGTTTATACCGCACGAGTATGCCGCCAAGCGCAAACAGAGCCGCAGGGATGGCAGCCCGGTTCATGATCATCACCGCGTCCCAAACCGGTTGGGGCAGGGACAGCTTGCTGACATTCACCACCCAGCCCGCCGCGATGCCGAGGATAAGCGGGTTGCGCAACACGGAATTCCCGATCTGGCGCAACAGGTGGAGCCCCGAGAGATTCGTGCCCCGCGTGCGGGCGATCTCCATCGCGGTGATCCCGATCCCGTAGAGAATGGGCGCGTGGATCGAAATAATCGCATAGTTCCAGCTTAGCGCCGCTTCGCCATAGGCGCGTTCCGTGATCGGGATGCCGAGCAACAGCGAGTTGGAAAACATGCCAATGAACGCGATGGCCACGCAATCCGGCAACGCGCGGTGAAAGAGATAGCGCGCGCCGAGAAAAGCAAAAAGCCCGCCGCACAAAGCCCCCGTGTAAAAGGAAATCAGGATCGGCGGGTGAAAGTTCTGCCCCAGATCAATCCGCGCGATCCCGGCAAACAAGAGCATCGGCACCGCGAAATTCTGGGCGAATTTCATCACGTGTTCGATCAACTCGTCGCTGACCCAATTCCGCCGCCGCGCGAGATAGCCATAGCCGATGACAAGAAAGACGGGGAGGATGACCTCTATGAGGGCCTGCATCTACAAAACGCCTGTGATCTCGATCACCATCCCGTCATGGGCGGGCGTAACGTGATCCGGGGTCTCCTCCAACACCGTGTCATAATCTATGTCGATATGCATGTTCGTGAGAACCGCACGTTTCGGGCTGAGCGCCGCAATCCAGTCGAGCGCAAGTTCCAGATGCGCGTGGCTCGGATGCGGCGTATACCGCAGCGCGTCGATCACAAAGGTATCGAGCCCCGCCAACTTGCCAAGCGTCTCGTCCGGGATGCGCAGCACGTCGGGAATATAGGCCAAGTCTCCGATCCGGAATCCCTTCGCCTCGATCTGACCGTGGTTGACCTGAAGCGGCTCAAAGGTGATCGGGCCGCCGGGGCCGTCGATGGTCACAGGGCCGCGAATGGCCATAAGTTCAAGGATCGGCGGGTAATTCGATCCCTCCGGCTGAATAAACGCATAGCCAAAGCGGGAGATCAGATCGTTTTCCGTCTCACTGTCGGCCCAAACTTTGACCCGCTCGCGCATGTTGAACACGATTTGGCGCAGATCGTCCAAGCCGTGCACGTGATCGGCATGCGGGTGGGTGTAGATTACGCCATCAAGCCGGGTGACGCCTGCATCAATCAATTGCTGGCGCATGTCCGGCCCGGTGTCGATCAAGACGGTCGTGGTGCCATCGGGGCCGTCACGCTCCACAAGCGCAGAGCACCGCATCCGGCGGTTTTTCGGGTTCTCGGGATCGCACGCGCCCCAAAGCCCGCCGATGCGGGGCACGCCGCCCGAGGAGCCACAGCCCAATATGGTAAAGCGTGCACTCACTGCGCGGCCTCGGTCAGCTTGGCGCGGGTGAACAGACGCTCGAAATTCGCCTCGGTCTGGGCGGCAAACTCCGCGTAGTCCATGCCAAAGGTCTCCGTCGCCTTTTGTGCGGTTTTTGCCGTATAGGCCGGTTCATTGCGTTTGCCGCGATGGGGCGGCGGGGCGAGATAGGGGCTATCTGTTTCGACCAAAAGCCGATCACGCGGCACCGCGCGGAAAATCTCGCGCAGCTCCTCGGATTTCGGAAAGGCCGTGATACCGGACATCGACAGGTAGAACCCGAGATCAAGTGCCGCCATCGCCAGCTCTTTCGACGAAGAGAAGCAATGCATCACGCACGGATAAGCACCGTTTTTATACTCCTCGGTGAGGATTGCCGCCATATCGTCATCCGCCGCGCGGGCGTGGATGATCAGAGGGAGCTGGGTCTCGCGCGCCGCCGCAATGTGAATGCGCAGGCTCTCTTTCTGAACCTCCGCGCTTTCTGCCGTGTAATGGTAATCAAGGCCGCTCTCGCCAATGCCGACAAATTTGGGGTGCTGGGCGAGGGCGACCAACTCATCGACCGTGGCCATGGGTTCCTCTGCGGCGGACATCGGGTGGGTGCCCGCGGCCCAGAAGACCGGCGTATGCGCCTCGGCAATCGCTTTGACCTGATCGACCTGACGCAGACGGGTGCAAATCGTCACCATTCGGTGCACACCGGCGTCGACGGCACGCCCGACCACATCGGGCAGTTCATCGGCAAAATCCGGGAAATCGAGGTGGCAATGGCTGTCGGTGATCTTGGGGAGGGTCATCTCTGCTCGGGCGGTCTGGGGTGGTGCACCGCGCCGGGCTCAGCGGCTGAGACGGAGCGCAGTGTCGTTGATCTTGAATACCATATCTAGGATGAGCGCAGCGGGGTCAAGGTTGACGGCTTTGGCATGCTGCGCACGGGCTGTGAGCTCTTGTTGCAAGACCGCCCAATCGCGTGCGGCCTGCCCATCGGGGGAAAGGCGCGCAAAGAGCGCGCGTTCGCCTTTTGCGGCTTCGACAATCGGCGGACGCCCCGCGCCCGCGCGGGCGAGACG
>CAXPTW010000063.1:0-17271 GCA_964220165.1 Abyssibacter sp. | reverse complement strand
GACAACCGTCCGGATCAAGAGATCGAGCCGGAGCTGTCGTCCGAGGTCATGGCCAAAGCTGCCGAGGAGGCGGGGCTGGCCTTTCACTACCTCCCGGTCGTGCCGGGGATGCTGACGCAGGATCTCGTGGAAGAGACCGCGCGCATTCTCGAAGAGGCCGAGGGGCCCGTTTATGCCTACTGCCGCTCCGGCACACGGTCTTGCAACCTCTGGGGGCTGTCCCAGGCCGGCAAGGACAGCGCGGAGCGGATCATCGAACAAGGCGCAGAAGCCGGGTATGACCTGAACGGCCTGCGTCCTTATCTCGGCGGCTAAAACGCCCGTGCCATTCTCGTGCGGGGCGTTTTCAGACGCCCCAATTTAAAGGCCTGAGTGAGGGGCCTGCGCGAGGAGAACGCACGATGGAGATCAAAAAGATCACGGACGCCCTGTCGGTATCCGGCCAGTTGCACCCGGAGGATATGGACAAGCTCAAACGCCGCGGCTTTCGCGCGGTGGTGTGCAACCGTCCGGACGGGGAGGCCCCCGACCAGCCGTCCCATGAGGAAATGGCCAAGGCCGCCTCAGAGGCGGGCCTAGACTTTCTCTATCTCCCGGTGACACCGGGCATCGTGACCGAAGAGACCGCAACGGCTTTCCGTCAGGCTCTCACGGAATTGCCCGGACCCGTCTTTGGCTACTGCCGCACTGGCACGCGCACCACGACGCTCTGGTCCCTCGCGATGGCCAAGGAAAAATCCGTTGTCGATATCCTCGCCGCGACCAAGGCCGCTGGCTATGACATGACGGGCGTTGCGCGCCGTATCGCCAATGGCGGTGTGACCCCGACCGACAGTGTCGAAGACGCGAAATTCGATGTGGTGATCGTTGGCGGCGGGGCTGCGGGCGTGGCCGTGGCGGCCTCTTTGAAAGAGCGCAAGCCGGACCTCGACATCGCGATCATCGACCCGTCTGACGTGCATTACTACCAGCCGGGCTGGACCATGGTTGGCGGTGGCGTGTTTGACGCGCAAACCACCGCGAAAACCATGGGAAGCCTCATTCCGCGTGGGGTCCACTGGCTCAAATCCGCCGTCGCCGCGTTCGAGCCGCAAAACAACGCGCTCATCCTCGATGGCTGCCGCGTGGTGAAATATGACCGTCTCGTGGTCTGTCCGGGTCTCAAGCTTGACTGGGACCGGATCGAGGGGCTGACCGACACGCTCGGCAAAAATGGCGTGACCTCGAATTATCGCTACGACCTCGCGCCTTACACCTGGAAACTGGTGCAGGAGACCAAGGGCGGCAAAGCGATCTTTACCCAGCCGCCGATGCCGATCAAATGCGCCGGTGCGCCGCAAAAGGCGATGTATCTGTCGGCCTTTGAGTGGGAAAAGCAAGGCGTGCTCAAGAACATCGACATTGAGTTCATGAACGCGGGCGGTGTGCTCTTTGGCGTGAAAGATTACGTGCCTGCGCTTGAGAAATACGTCGACCGCTACGGCATCGCTCTGAACTTCTTCCACAACCTTGTCGCCATCGACGGTCCGAACAAAAAAGCCACCTTTGAGGTCGCGAAACCGGACGCGGAGAAAGAGACGATCACGGTCGATTTCGACATGATCCATGTGGTGCCGCCGCAGATCGCGCCGGACTTTATCCGGGTCTCGCCGCTCGCCGATGCTGCAGGCTGGGTCGATGTGGACCAAGAGACGCTGCGCCACGCCACATTCGAGAACATCTGGTCCCTGGGCGATGTGATGAACGCGCCCAATGCCAAAACCGCCGCTGCAGCCCGCTTCCAAGCTGCCGTTGTGGCCGACAACATGGCCGCCGACATCGACGGCAAAGCGCCGCAATCCGCCTACAACGGCTACGGATCGTGCCCGCTGACGGTTGAGAAGGGCAAGATCGTCCTCGCCGAATTCGGCTACGGCGGCAAGCTTCTGCCGTCTTTCCCGAAATGGGCGCTTGATGGCACCAAACCGACACGTCGTGCCTGGTGGCTCAAGGAGCAAATCCTGCCGCCGATCTACTGGAAAGCCATGCTGCGCGGCAAGGAATGGATGATCCATCCCGAGAAAGTTTCGGCCAAGTAAGCCGACCACCGATCCCCCCCGGAGGGGCGGGCTTTGGCTCGCCCCCCACATTCGACGAAAAGGACTTCCCCGACCGTGTCTTTGTCTCTCGACCTGAAAACATTCAAACGGTATCTGCCGATCCTCGATTGGGGGTCGCGCTATACCACCTCGACCTTTGCCAATGACGGGATCGCCGCGATCATCGTGACGATCATGCTCATTCCGCAGTCTTTGGCCTATGCGCTGCTCGCCGGTCTGCCCGCGCAGATGGGTCTTTATGCCTCCATCCTGCCGCTCGTGGCCTATGCGATTTTTGGCACCTCCCGCGCGCTGGCCGTGGGCCCGGTGGCGGTTGTCTCGCTGATGACGGCGGCGGCTGTGGGGAACATGGCGCTCCAAGGTACGGCGGAATATGCGGCGGCGGCGATCACGCTCGCGTTCCTGTCCGGTCTCATCCTGTTGGTTATGGGGATTTTCAGACTGGGGTTCTTTGCCAACTTCCTGAGCCACCCGGTGATTGCCGGGTTCATCACCGCCTCGGGTATTCTGATCGCGGCGTCTCAGGTCAAACATATCTTTGGTGTCTCGGCGGGGGGGCATACGCTCCCGGAGCGGGTGATCCAGCTGGTTGAGAACATCGGGCAAACGAATTTCATCACGCTGGTGATTGGCGTTTCCGCGACGGCGTTTCTGTTTTGGGTGCGCAAAGGCCTCAAACCGCTCCTGATCTCCAAGGGCGTCTCCCCGCGCATGGCCGATGTTGCGGCCAAGGCCGGGCCTGTGGCCGCCGTGGTGGTCACCACGCTTTTGACCTTTGTCCTCGGGCTTCACAATCACGGTGTGAAAATCGTGGGAGAGGTGCCGCGCGGTTTGCCGCCGCTCACCCTGCCGAATTTTTCGCCCTCCGTTTGGTCACAGCTGTTCGGCTCCGCCGTTCTGATCTCGATCATCGGGTTTGTGGAATCCGTTTCCGTCGCTCAGACGCTTGCCGCGAAAAAGCGCCAGCGTATCGTGCCGGATCAGGAACTCATCGGCCTTGGCGCCTCCAACATCGCGGCGGCTGTGTCGGGCGGCTATCCGGTGACGGGCGGCTTTGCGCGCTCGGTTGTGAACTTTGACGCGGGCGCCGAAACGCCTGCGGCGGGGGCGTTCACCGCCATCGGCATCGCGCTTGCCGCGCTGTTCCTCACGCCTTTGCTCTACTTCCTCCCGGTGGCCACGCTGGCCGCGACGATCATCGTCGCCGTGCTGTCTCTGGTGGATTTCAACATCCTGAAGACCACCTGGGGTTACTCAAAGACCGATTTCGCCGCTGTTATGGCCACGATCCTGTTGACCCTGACCTTTGGCGTCGAAACCGGCGTGTCCTCGGGTGTGATCCTCTCGATTGCGCTGCACCTCTACAAAACCTCGCGGCCGCATGTGGCCGAAGTGGGGCTAGTGCCCGGCACGGAGCATTTCCGCAACATCAACCGGCATGAGGTCTTGACCACGCCGGAGGTGGTGACGATCCGTGTGGATGAGAGCCTCTATTTCGCCAATGCGCGGTTTTTGGAGGACTACATCCTCGACCGCATTGCCGACGACAAAGCGATCAAACATGTGGTGTTGATGTGTCCGGCGGTCAACGAGATCGACAGTTCGGCGCTTGAAACCCTCGAAGAGATCAACCGTCGTCTCGACGACAGCGGGATCAAGATGCATCTCTCCGAGGTCAAGGGCCCGGTGATGGACCGGTTGCAGAAATGCCATTTCCTCCAGGATCTGACGGGGCAGGTGTTCCTGAGCCAATATGCGGCGATGAAGGCCTTGGGCGATGTGACCACGCCGCCCTCGAAACCCGAAGAAGCGGCCTGAACGGAAACGCCCTCTCACATCGAGAGGGCGTTTTTCATTTGACGGCCAAGGCGGCGTGCGGAACCGCGGGCCGTGTCTGGGCATATTGCCCCAACCAAACCGCGCCAAAGACCATCGCCATGCCCACAGATTGGACCAAAGACATCGTTTCCCCGGCAAAGACGACGCCCAAAAGAATGGCGGTCACGGGACTGAGAAATCCCAGCGGGGCGACGCGTTCCGGGCCAAGTCGGGCGATGCCTCGGAAAAAGAAGAAATAGGTCAGCGCGCCGCCGATCAGGCCAAGGTAGACCATCCCGGCAATATTGACCGCCGTAAACGCGGGTACAGGCGGATCGAACCAAAGCGCCAGCGGCCAGAGCAAGACGCCGCCTGCGATGAGCTGCCACGCGGTGACGGTGAGAGCGGTGGCCGGGGGCTGCCATTTGCGGCTCAGGACTGTGCCGAGGGCCATGCTCATCGCACCGACAAGAGCGGCCAAAAGCCCGACGGTGTCGAATTTCGCTGTGGGCGAGAGGACCAAAGCGCCGACGCCCGCAATGCCAATCACACCGGCGAGGACGGCAAGTCCCCGAAGCGGAGTGCCAAGGATGACACGGCCCAAAACGAGGATCATCAGCATCTGTGTCGCGCCCAGAGTGGCGGCCACCCCGCCGGGCAGGCGATAGGCCGCAATGAACAGGCAGGCCCAGAAGAGGGTAAAGTTCAGCGCGCCAAGGATGAGCAGCCTCGGTACCCAATTCAACGGCGGCAGCTTTCGCAGAATGACGAGAAGGAGCAGGCCTGCTGGCAAGGCGCGCAAGAGGGCGATGGTGAGGGGAATGCCCTCGGGCAAAAACCGTGTGGTGACCAGATAGGTCGACCCCCAGATGGCCGGGGCAAGCCCGGTGAGGATGAGGTCTGTGTGGCGGGGCATGGGATATTTCTTTCGACTGTCATTTATCTTGACGTCAAGATAAGTGGATTCATCTTGACGTCAAGATAATTCCTTGCCAGCCTCACATCATGACCGAAGATATTATTTCCGTTGAAAAAATCCGCGCCCAATGGGCCGCAGAACGTCCTGATCTCGACACGATGCCTATGGGCTTGATCGGGCGGATGGGGCGCGTCACCCGGGCATTGTCCGCCGAGATGGACGCGACATTTGCCCGCCATGGGCTGAATCTGGCGACCTTTGATTTGCTCGCAACGCTCCGCCGGTCCGGGCCGCCCTATGCGCTCAGCGCCGGAGATTTGATGGCCCAGATGATGATCACCTCCGGGACGGCGACCAATCGGATCAATCGGTTGGAGGCGCAAAAACTGGTGGAGCGGCGTGCGGATGAGGGCGATGCCCGCCGCGCGATTGTGGCTCTGACGGAGGCGGGGTTCGCCGTGATCGAGCGCGCGGTCGAGGATCACGTCGCAACGCAAAAGCGGCTGACCGATGTGCTGAGTTCAGAAGAATTTGCCCAGCTCGATACCGCGCTGGCGGCTTGGCTCGACCGGCTTTAAACTCGCGCTTTCAACACGCGGGCGCAGAGGCGTGCGTGCTTTGGCTCAATACCCCAGCCGCTCGCCACTTCCCACGCGAGGGCGGCGGATTTCTCTGCGGCGGTGGCGCTCTCTGGCTGGGTGCGGATGCGGTCAAAGGAGAGCGCGTCGACGCGCGCCTCATCCCAGTCGATGAGCGCGGGGCCTGCGGTGGTGTGGATCAGATTGCCCGCCCCGAGATCGCCGTGGACGACGCCCGTGGGGCCATCGAGCGCGGCCCAGGCGCGAAGGCACAGCTCAGCGATGTCCTCCGGGAGCGCGCGCATATCGGCGTCGCCGCCTAAGGAGGTCGCCTCAAGTTCATATGACGCACAAAATTCGGGGCGCTGGGAAAGCGCCTTGGCCGCGAGGTGAAACGCCGCGATCTGACCCGCGATCTGCGGCAGCTCTTCGGGCTGAAACGGGCGGCCGTCGATGAACGGCTCACAGGTCCAGCTCTCGCCATTGAGCGCCCCATCGCGGGTCGCGATCAGACGCGGGACGATGATCCCGGCCGCCTCCGCCGCGTCCTGCACCGGGGTGAGCCAACGGAGTTGACCTTCGCTCCGACGCGTCGATTTGAAGACAAGATCCTGGTCGAGGCCAGAGGTGCGAAACACGGCGTTGCGATGCCCGCCGGACAGAGGCTCCAGCGCGGCGTCCACATTCCAGAGGTGGATCGGCGGGAGGCTCAATAGATCACCCGCACAAGGCCGAGTGTGAGCACTGGGAAGGCGACGAGGATCGCCACGCGAATGAGGTCAGTGATGACAAAGGGCAGGGTGCCTTTGAACGTCTCGGAGATCGGCACGTCCGGGTCCAGCGCGTTGATGATAAAGAGGTTCATGCCCACAGGCGGCGTGATCAGCCCGACTTCGACCACGATCAACACGATGATCCCGAACCAGAGGCCGAATTCCGCGGGTGGGATGCCAAAGTCCAGACCCGACATGATCGGGTAGAGGATCGGGATGGTGAGAAAGATCATCGACAGGCTGTCCATGACACAGCCAAAAGCGAGATAGAGGAACAGCACGGCGAGGAGCAACAGCCACGGGGACAGCTCAAGCGCGCCTGCCCAACTCGCCGCCGCCATGGGGAGGCCAGAGAGAGCGAGGAAGTTGTTGAAAATCTTCGCCCCGATCAGAATGAGAAAGATCATGCCCGTGGAAGCGGCAGTTTCCAAGATCGCCTCGGCCGTGCCCCGCCACGTCAAGGCACCGGAGAAGAGCACGACAAGCCCCGTGCCCGCCGCGCCAATGGCGGCGGCCTCTGTCGGGGTGAAAATGCCGAGGTAAATCCCACCGACGACGGCCCCAAAGATTGCGAGCACGGGCCAGACCGCCACGAGCGCCGTCACGCGCTCGGACAGCGGCGCTGGCTCGCGTTGGCTACAACAATTCGGGCGCAGGCGCACATAGATCGAGATGCAGATCATATAGCCAATCGCGGCCAACAGGCCGGGGACAAAGGCGGCGACGAAAAGCTTGGCGATGTTTTCTTCTGCCAGCATGGCATAGACCACGAGGATCACCGAGGGCGGGATCAGAATGCCCAAGGTGCCGCCCGCCGCCAAAGCGCCCGTGGCCAACCGTCCGGTGTAGCCATAGCGTTTGAGTTCCGGCAGGGCGGTTTTGCCCATGGTCGCGGCGGTCGCGAGTGAAGACCCGCAGATCGCGCCAAACCCGGCACAGGCGCCCACTGCGGCCATGGCGACCCCGCCTTTGCGATGGCCGAGCCAGGTTTCTGCCGCTTTGAACAGCCCCGCAGACAAGCCTCCGATGGTCGCGAAATGGCCCATCAACAGGAACAGCGGGATGATCGAAAAGCTGTAGGAGGAGAATTCGCCATACACGAGATGCTTGAGCTGGCTCAGCATCATGATCGCATTGCCATTCAGGAGGTAGGCTCCGCCAAATCCAACGAGCGCCATGGAGACGCCAATCGGAATGCGCAGGAAAATCAGGAGCAAAAGGACGGGAAAGGACCAGAGGCCAATCTCAAGTCGGCTCATCTCACACCTCCCGCCCGGTGGCCGCACGCAGGGCGCGGAACGTGCAAAAAAGTGCGGTGATCGCGGCCACGACCATCACGGTCATCGCGGCGCGGTAGCCCCAGACAATCGGGATTTGCAGGATGAACGAGGTTTCGCCGTAGGCCGCCTTGTCGAGCATCCCGAGCCAGAGCCGCCAGGCAAAAAGCGCGATTACGGTGAAAAGCGCCAGCTCTCCAAGGACGTCGAGCAGGCGGTTCAGCCAAGGCGCATAGAGCGGTTTGAACAGATCGACGCGCGCATGGCTTCGCAAAAATTGCGCATAGGGCAGGGTCGAAAACACGGCAAATCCGACACCCAATTCGACGAGCTCAATGTCGCCGGGGATCGGGCCGAGGCCAAACATATCCAAGGCGCGCCCAGACACCGACAGGCAGGTCATTAGGATCACCGCAAACAGGGCGATCCCACCGAGAATGGCGGTCCAACGGGCCAGCCCGCCGATGAGTTTTGACACGGTAAAATACATGGGCCCTCACTTGCCGCCGGTTTACCGGGTATTGCCCATGGGTCAACCGCTATTCGGCCCCGCAAAGGCGTGGCGCAGGCCTCGCGCGGAGATGCCGGTTTGACAGGGGGCGGGAAAGCTGGTTCGTTTCCGCTAACATCGTTGGGCGCGCGCCGCCGCGATCCAATTGCCTCAATTTTGGGAGGGCCCCATGGCACAGTCGATGAAACGCTCGGTCATCAATGAGATCATCCGCGAGTCGGATGCATTTATGCGCTCTTTCGGCTTTACCCTGCCGCCCTTTGCCTATCTCTCGCCTGAGGCGCTCAAGGCGCGCGTGGCGGAGGACAGCGCGATGATCCGCGATCATATGCTGGGCTGGGACATCACGGATTACGGGCAGGGGGATTATGAAAACCTCGGGCTGTTTCTGTTCACGCTGCGCAATGGCAATGCCGCAAATGTGGCGCGGGGGATGGGGCCGCTTTATGCCGAAAAGCTGCTGATCTCCGAGGAAAACCAACTTAGCCCGATGCATCACCACAATTTCAAGACCGAGGACATTATCAACCGGGGCGGGGCGACGCTTGTCCTCGAACTCTGGACCCGCTCAGAGGACGGCAGCGTGGACGAGACGGCCCCGGTCGAGGTCATGACCGATGGGCATCTGCGGCGGCTTGAGCCGGGCGCACATCTCGCGCTTGCCCCCGGTGAAAGCGTCACCTTGGAGCCGTGGCATTGGCATGCGTTTTGGGGCGAGGGCGGGCGTGTTTTGATCGGAGAGGTCTCCAACGTGAATGACGACCGCACGGACAATATCTTTCGCGAACCGATCGGACGGTTCTCTGAGGTCGAAGAAGACGCAGCGCCGCTGCATCTTTTGGTGAGCGATTACGACCGCTGGCTCTAACAGCTCTGCGACAGATCATTGTGGCGGGTTTGAACCCGGTATAGCCTTGAGAAAACACGAAAAGGATGTGGCGATGTCGGGAAACATGTCGGGGAACACGTCAGGATGGGTGTCGCGGTTGATGATCTACGACGTAGAGGAGGCGGAGGCGACCCCCGTGCTGGAAAGCGGCATGGAAATCGCCGCGCCCAATTGGGTGCCGGACGGGTCCGCGATGATCGTGAACGGCGAGGGGAGCCTGTTTTGGGTCGATCTCGATGATCCCGAGTTATTGGAAATCGACACCGGGCTCTGCATCAATCTGAACAACGATCATGGCCTCTCCCCGGACGGGGAGATTTTGTATTTCACCGATCATAGCTATGGCGGTCCTGCGCGTATCTGGCGGCAGCACCTTGGCGAGGACGCTGACCCGGAACAGATCAGCCATAAGGAGCCGTCATGGTTCCACGGCGTGTCGCCGGATGGGCGCATGATCTGTTACACGGCGGTGCGTGAGGGCTTGTTTGGGATTTACACGGCCAAGGCGGACGGATCGCAGGAGACTTGCGTCATCGAGGGCGCACATCACTACGACGGGCCGGAATTTTCGGCGGACGGTCAGTGGATTTGGTTCAACTCGGACCGCTCCGGCACGTCCGAGCTTTGGCGCGTGCGGCCCGATGGGGCCGATCTCGAACGGATGACCGAGGATTCGGAGGTCAACTGGTTTCCGCATCCCGCGCCGGATGGCGGCAAGGTAGTTTATCTCGCCTACCAAGAGGGCGTGGAGGGGCATCCCTCCGCCATGTCCGTTGCGCTTCGGCTTTGGACCGGCAAAGGACGCCCGACGGAAACTTTGGTCGAGCTCTGCGGCGGGCAGGGGACACTCAACGCCCCCTGTTGGGCGCCAGACGGCACCGCCTTTGCCTATGTAGAATATGCCCGCCCGGAGGCGGAGGACTGAGCGGGTTATTCGGTCCCCGGCTGTTCGGTGAGCGTGCGCCGGATTGCATCCGTCCAGCCGTCGTATTTCGCCGCGCGCACCTCATCTGACATGGCGGGCGCAAAGGTTTCATCCGCTTCCCAGCGTTTCGCAAAGGTTTCCGGGTCCGGGCATAGCCCCACCGCGAGACCGGCCAAGTAAGCTGCGCCGAGCGCCGTGGTTTCAAGGTTTTCGGGCCGGTCCACAGGCGCGCCGAGGATGTCCGCCAAAAACTGCATGGCGAAATCATTGCCCGACAATCCACCGTCGACACGGAGCGTCGTGTCCTGCGGCGAGGTCCAATCGGCATGCATCGCCTCGATGAGATCGCGGGTCTGGTAGCCGACGCTTTCCAGAGCCGCGCGGGCGAACTCGTTTGGCCCGGTGTTACGCGTCAGGCCAAAGATCGCGCCGCGCGCATTCGCATCCCACCACGGTGCGCCAAGGCCGGTGAAGGCGGGGACGAGGTACACCTGTTGTTCTGGGTCGGCCTTTTGCGCCATCTCGAAGGTGTCTGAGGCATGTTCAATCACGCCCAAGCCGTCGCGCAGCCATTGCACCACGGCCCCCGCGATGAAAATCGCCCCTTCGAGCGCATAGGTCGGTTTGCCGTCGAGTTGATAGGCGACCGTGGTCAAAAGCCGGTTTTCGGAGCGCACAGGCGTCTCCCCGGTGTTCAAAAGCGCAAAACACCCGGTGCCATAGGTGGATTTCATCATGCCGGGGCGAAAGCACGCCTGACCGATGGTGGCCGCCTGTTGGTCGCCTGCAACGCCACGAATGGGGATGGCCGCGCCAAAACTCCGCGTTTCGCCAAAGTCGCCGGAACTGTCGCGCACCTCCGGGAGCATCTCCATCGGAATGCCGAGCCGTTCGCAAATCACTGTGTCCCACACGCCCTCATGGATGTTGTAGAGCATGGTGCGACAGGCATTGGTGGGGTCGGTCGCATGCACCCGGCCCTCGGTGAGGTTCCAGATCAGCCATGAGTCGACCGTGCCGAATTTCAGCCGTCCGGCTTTCGCGGCCTCCCGCGCGCCCTCGTGTTTGTCGAGGAGAAACGCGAGTTTCGTCCCGGAAAAATACGGGTCGAGCAACAGCCCGGTGCGCGACGTGATCTCTTCCTCAAAGCCCTCTTTGCGCAGCTTGGCACAGGTCTGTGCCGTGCGCCGGTCCTGCCAGACGATGGCGTTGTCGAGCGGTTTGCCCGTCTCGGCGTCCCAGACCACCGTGGTCTCGCGCGGGTTGGTGATGCCAAGCGCGGCGGGCGTGGTGCCCATCTCTGCGAGCACCTCGGCGATACAGCGTTTGGACGTTTTCCAGAGGTCCATCGCGTCATGCTCGACCCATCCGGAATGCGGGTAATGCTGCGCGAATTCCTCCTGCGCCGTCGTGATCGGGCGCAGCTCTGTATCATAGAGACTGGCGCGGGTAGATGTGGTGCCCTGATCGAGGGCCAAAATCATATCGCTCATAAAGTCCTCCCTCACTGACGATAGGGCGCAGGCGGCGAGGGGACAAGCGACGGCACGTGATGGCGCATCCAATCGTCGACGTCTGCGATCTCAGCGGCGCTCATCACGAGGCCAAGCTTTGTCCGCCGCCAGAGCACATCCTCGGCGGTGCGGGCGAATTCTTCGCGCACGAGATAGCGCAACTCGGCCTCTGTGAGGCCATGTCCGAAGTCATGGCCCAGATCGGTTTCGCCGACGACCTCCTCGAAAATCCCGGCGGCGTTGCGGCCGTAAAGATGCACAAGCCGATGGGCAGTGTCCGGCGACAGAAACGGGAATTGGGTGGTCAGGGACAAGACCTGTTCCGAGGCCCGCCCATAGGTAAAGGCACCGGGGAGGGGCGCGCCAGCGGTCCACTCCGGCGTCATTTTGAGATGGGGCGCGAGTTTGTCGAGCGCGGCTTGGGCCAGTTTGCGATAGGTCGTGATCTTGCCGCCGAACACATTGAGGAGCGGCGCGCCGTTGTCATCAAGCGAGAGCACATACTCCCGCGTCGCCGCCGTGGCCGTCGAGGCCCCGTCCTCATACAGCGGACGCACGCCGGAAAAGCTATGGAGGATGTCGTCCTCAATGAGCGGCGTCTTGAGGTATTGGTTCGCAAAATCGAGGAGGTAGCGTTTTTCCGCATCCGTCGCCTTGGCCCCCAGAGGATCGGCCTCATGCGGAGCCTCGGTCGTGCCGATCATGGTGAAGTCATCGAGATAGGGGATGAAAAAGATGATCCGCCCGTCTGTGCCCTGAAGGAAATAGGCTTTGTCGTGATCTGCGATCCGTTTCGTGATGATGTGAGAGCCACGCACCAGACGCACAGACTCGGTGGAGTTCAGCCCGACCACACCGGAGATGATGTCCGCCACCCACGGCCCGCCCGCATTGACGAGTGCCTTGGCATGGAATGTGCCTTTGCCCTCCACCTCAATGGCCCAGAGATCGCCCTCGCGCCGGGCTGACGTAACTTTGGCCTGTGTCATGATCTGCGCGCCGTGGTCACGGGCGTCCATGGCGTTGAGCACGACGAGGCGGGCGTCATCGACCCAGACGTCGGAATATTCAAACGCATGTTTGAATCGGTCCTGCAATGGCGCCCCCTCGGGTCGTCCCGCGAGGTCATAGCCGGTGGTGCCGGGCAGGATGTTGCGTTTGCCCAGATGGTCGTACATCCAAAGCCCGATGCGGATGATCCAGCCGGGGCGCTGCCCCTTGAGCCAGGGCATGGTGTATTTCAGAATTTTCGAGATCGGCGTGTCGGCGTCAAACCGCATGTCTTTCGAGATCGGCAGAATGAACCGCATGGGAAAGGCGATATGCGGCATGGCGGTCAAGAGAACTTCGCGCTCTTCCAACGCCTCGCGCACCAGCCGCACCTCCCCATATTCGAGATAGCGCAGCCCGCCGTGAAACAGTTTGGACGAGGCCGAGGAGGTCGCCTGACCCAGATCGCCCATCTCGGCCAAAGCGACACGCAATCCGCGCCCCGCCGCATCGCGGGCGATGCCACATCCGTTCACGCCACCGCCGATGATAAATAGATCATAGGGGGCGGGGGCTTGGGGCATATCGGTCGTTTCGGTCATAAGAGCCTTCTGCATGTGAGAGCGGGAGGGCGATGCCCCTAACCCTGTGTCATGACGGCAATTTGTCAAGAAACGGTTTCGGTTTTACGACCCTCGGCTCCGCGATGACCCTGTCGCGGCGAAAGAGGCCTCTTGTTATTTCCAAGCCAATGAGAAACCTTACAGAAAACCCCGAAGACACCCCCGAGACAGAGGCGCACGCATGAAATTCTTCCCCATGTTTTTGAGAATGGCCGACCGAGATGTGGTCATCGTGGGGGGCGGCGAGACGGCGGCGCAAAAGGCGCGGCTCATGCTCAAATCCGAGGCGCGGCTGACCTTTGTTGCGCCTGAGCTGGATCTGGAGCTTGAGGCGCTGGTCCATGAGGGGCGTGCGACCCATGACGCGGGCGCAATCACGCCGGCAACCTTTGAGCACGCGCAGCTTGTGTTCATTGGCACCGGCTGTCCGGGGCTGGATGCGGCGCTCCACGATCTGGCGATGAAAGCCCGCGCGCTCGTCAACGTCGTGGACCAGCCGCATCTTTGCGAGGCGACGACGCCCTCTATCGTCGACCGCGACCCCTTGGTCGTCGCCATCGGGACAGAGGGCGCAGCCCCCGTTCTGGCGCGTCAGGTCAAAACCCGGCTCGAAGAAATTCTGGAACCGCGCTTGGGGGAGTTGGTCGCCTTTGGTGGCCGGATGCGCGAGGCGGTGGCCCACCGCGTGCCGCGCGAAAAACGGCGCGCCTTTTGGCGGTGGGTCTACACCGATGCGCCGCGCAAACTCTTTGCCCGCGGCGCGGGGCGTGAGGCGATGGAGCGGATCAAAACCGCCATCGAGGCGGGCGGGGCCCCCGATGATCGCGGCGCGGGACAGGTGAGCCTTTTGCCGGTCTCGACGCCGGAGCCGGACCTGATGACGCTCCGTGCGGTGCAGCGGTTGCAAGAGGCCGATCTGGTGGTCTGTGCGGATGCGAGTTTCGCGCCCATGCTCGAACTCGCGCGTCGCGATGCGGAGCGGGTGATCGTGGGCGTGGATCACGGGACAGAAGAGTGGCTTTTGTCCGACCAGCGTCAGGTGGTTCTCGAAGAGTTTGAAAAAGGTGCGCGGGTCGTCTGGCTCGTCGCACGGCGTGATGCGGAGCGGGCGGCCCTGGGCCTCCCTGAGGATGTGGAGCGTGTCCCGGCAGTGCGGGTGTGAGGGAGGTCGATATGACGGATTTGGAACATCGGATTGCGGTCGCGCGGGGCGAAACCCCCGCCGACATCGTGCTCAAAAACGGGTCGATATTTGATCTCATGACCGGCGAGCTGATCGTGGGCGATGTAGCCATCGTCGGCGACCGGATCGCGGGCGTCTATGAGCGCTACGAGGGCAAGCGCGAGATCGACGTGACGGGCAAGGTGATCGTGCCTGGCTTCATCGACACGCACCTCCATATCGAAAGCTCGCTGGTCACGCCTTTTGAGTTTGACCGCTGCGTTCTGCCGCGCGGGGTGACGACGGCGATTTGTGACCCGCATGAGATCGCCAATGTGATCGGCCTGCCGGGCATCCGCTATTTCCAGGAGGCGTCCGAGCACACGTTGATGTCGATCCGGGTGCAATTGTCCTCCTGCGTGCCGTCGACCCATATGGAGACGGCGGGGGCGGAGCTTTTGGCAGAGGATCTGAAAGAGGTCATGGGCCATCCCTCGGGCATCGGGCTTGCGGAATTCATGAATTATCCGGGCGTGATCTACGGCGACCCTGAGGCGATGAAGAAGATCCGCCTCTTTGAGGACGCCCATATTGACGGCCATTGTCCGCAATTGTCTGGCATGGATCTCAACGCCTATATCGCCGCAGGCATTCGCACGGAACATGAGGCCACCACGGTCGAAGAGGCGCGTGAAAAGCTCCGCAAAGGCATGCGGGTGCTCATTCGCGAGGGGTCTGTGTCCAAGGATATGCATGCGCTGCAACCTCTCCTGACCCATTTCACCGCGCCCTACATGTGCCTCTGCACCGACGACCGCAATCCGCTCGACATCGGGGAGCACGGCCATCTGGATTACGTGATCCGCACTTTGATTGCGCTCGGCAGTCCCGCGCTGGCCGTCTACCGCGCTGCGACGCTCTCCGCCGCCGAGGCCTTTGGTCTCAAGGACCGTGGCATGATCGCGCCGGGCAAGCGCGCCGATATTGTGGTGCTGGACAGTCTGGAAAAATGCAATTCTGCCATAGTCTTTTCGGGCGGAGTTGAGGTAACGGATGAGGCCTTTGCCGCGCGGGGGCATGTCGCCCCGGTGGCACGCGGTTCTGTCAAAGCGCCCAGAGTGACGGCCGAGCAGTTCCGCGCGACGGGCAACCGCGAAGAGACCGACGTCATCGGGATCATCGAGGGCAAGATCATCACCGAACACCTGCGTGAAACCGTGCCCATCGTCGATGGCGACAAGGCCCCGGACCCGTCTCGCGATCTCACCCGGATCACCGTGATCGAACGTCACGGCAAGAATGGCAATATCGCCAGCGGCTTTGTCAAAGGCTTCGGGCTCCAGGCCGGGGCGATTGCCTCCACCGTCTGTCACGATCACCACAACATCGCCTGTGTCGGCGTGAATTACGACGATATGGCCGTCGCCGCCAATCGCCTCTCAGAGATCGAAGGCGGCTTTGTCGTGGCGCGCGATGGCAAGGTCTTGGCCGAGCTGGCGCTTCCTGTGGCGGGGTTGATGAGCCTTGAGCCGTTTGAAGTGGTGCGCGATCATCTCGTCGACCTGCGCGCGGCGGCGGCCTCTCTGGGGGTCACCTTAGAGGAGCCGTTCCTGCAACTGGCCTTTCTCGCGCTGCCGGTCATTCCGGCGCTCAAGATCACCGACCGGGGCATGGTCGATGTGACGAAGTTTGAAATCATCGTCTAAGCATGTCAGGCGCGAAAATATGAGCCCGCCTTTGAACAGGAAGGCGGGCTTTTTCGTATGTCATAAAAAGTGAACCGATCAGTTCACTTTTGCGCCTTTGTCGCATTGACGTTTGTGTCAAAACGACCAAATTTAGACAGGAACTAAGATCAGAGCCCCCTGAGTCTGCCTCTGGTCAACGACCTCTGAAGACGGAGCAAAACGATGAAACACATGATCCTGCCGATGGCCCTTTTGACCCTCACGCTCGCCGCCTGCGATCAAATGGACACATATCCGGTGTCGCAATGCACGACCGCCGACCACTATCCAGTTGCCTGTCAGGACATTGATACGGAGGCGCACCCCGAGAGCCTCCACGGCATGGACGCGCCGATGGTCAACTGAGGGCGGTAAGCGCTCACTCAGGTCTCTCTGGCGCGCCGAGTCTGGCTTTTTCTCGCGGCTCTCTGTAGAGGAGGCGGCACAAGGGCTTTGGCCCGTGTGAACCGCCTCCACACTGACGGAGCCAGAGCGAAAGGACGGACAATATGACGGAGAGTGATCCCCTCACGCGCGCCAGCACGTTGTCTGTCGCGCCCATGATGGATTGGACGGATCGGCATTGCCGGTATTTCCATCGGCTCCTGTCGCGGGAAACGCTCCTCTACACGGAGATGGTGACGGCTCCGGCGCTTGTTCGCGGCGGCGCGCTCCACCTTTTGGACTTCTCGCCGGAGGAACACCCCGTCGCGCTGCAACTGGGCGGATCAGAGCCGGAGGAACTGGCGCAGGCCACCAAGCTCTGCGTTGCGCATGGCTATGACGAGGTGAACCTCAACGTCGGCTGCCCGTCGGACCGGGTCCAGAGCGGCGCGTTCGGGGCGGTGCTCATGAAATCTCCCGATCTCGTGGCGTCCTGCGTGAGCGCCATGCAGGAGGCGGCGGGCGATGTGCCCGTCACCGTTAAATGCCGCATCGGGGTGGACGACCAAGAGCCCACAGAGGTGCTCCCGGATTTCATCGAGAAAATGCGGGCCGCCGGTGTGACCCGGATCACGATCCATGCGCGCAAGGCGTGGCTCGACGGGCTGTCGCCCAAGGAAAACCGCGATATTCCGCCGCTGGACTATCCGCTCGTGCATCAGATGAAACAGGCCTTCCCGGAGCTGCATCTATCGATCAACGGCGGGATTCAGAGCCTTGAGACGGTCGAAGACGAGCTGACCTATATGGACGGCGTGATGGTGGGACGCGCGGCTTATCACCAGCCCTACGACATTCTCGGCCACGCCGATCAACGCATCTTTGGCGCAGAGACCACGCCACTTACCCGTCACGAGGCGGCGCTGGCGATGGAGGACTATATCGGTCGGCATGTCGCTACGGGCGGCAAACTCGCGCAGATCACCCGCCACATGCTCGGCCTTTTCGCGGGTCAACCCGGTGCGCGGCGCTGGAAACGCGTCCTCTCGGAGGGTGCGCATAAAGAGGGCGCGGGGTTTGAT
>CAXPTW010000062.1:0-22043 GCA_964220165.1 Abyssibacter sp. | reverse complement strand
GTTCAAGGACTTGCTCAACACCGCCAAGGATCTCGACGCCGATTGCATGGCGACCGGGCATTATATTCAACGCGTGATGGGCGCGAACGGTCCGGAGCTTCACTCGGCGGAGGATGCGAACCGCGATCAGAGCTATTTCCTGTTTTCGACAACGCCGGAGCAGCTGGCCTATCTGCGCTTTCCTTTGGGGCATTTGCCGTCCAAGGAGGCCACGCGCGCGCTGGCCGCGAAATACGGGCTGTCTGTGGCGGATAAACCCGACAGTCAGGACATCTGTTTCGTGCCGAACGGCAATTACGCGCAGGTGATCGAGAAACTGCGCCCTGGTGCGGCGGAACCCGGTGAGATCGTGGATCACGAGGGCAATGTGCGTGGGACACACAACGGGGTCATTCACTACACCATCGGTCAGCGGCGCGGGCTTGGCATCGGGGGGCTCACTGAGCCGCTCTATGTGGTCAAACTCGACGTGGACACCCGCCGTGTGATCGTCGGGCCGAAAGAGATGCTCGCCACGCGGAAAATCCCGGTGCGGGAGATCAACTGGCTGGGGGACGAACCGTTTACCTCGCGCGATGAATGGGTGCTGGACGTCAAAGTGCGCTCCACCCGCCCACCGCGCGAAGCCATCGTGCGTCCGATTTCCGAGACCGAGGCAGAGGTGGAACTCATCGTGGCCGAAGAAGGGGTCTCGCCAGGTCAGGCCTGTGTGTTCTATGATCCAGACAGCCCGCGGATTTACGGCGGGGGATGGATCTGGAAAGGGAACTGAGATGAAACGGCTGGCTCTATTGGCACTTCTTCCGACCGCAGCGCTGGCCGATCCCTCTCTGGAATGTTCTCTCGATCTCGGTTCTCAGGTCGAGATTGCCGACTGTGTGGCCGAGATCGAAGATAAAGCCACCCGCGCGATGGATGTCATGCTGGGGTTTGCCCGCGCGTCCGCTGAGGAGCTGGACGGCATGACGGGCCGTGCGGTCGCCCTGCCCGCTCTTGAAGCCTCACAGCTCGCTTGGGAAGCCTATCGCGATGCGCAGTGCGACTATGTCGGCGCGGGGTTTGGCGGCGGCTCCGGCACGGGGATCGCGATCCGGTCCTGTAAGGTCGAATTGACGCGGGCGCGGACGAAAGAGATCGAAGCTCAATTGCGCTGAGCGGGCGACAGGCTCACGAGATAGGCCGCGAGATCGGCATTGTCCTGATCCGTGCGATTTTGATCGAAGCGCGTCTTATGGCCCGCCAAAAACGCCGCGACGCGTGGTGCATCCTCGGGCGCGAGGACCATCTCAATCGACGCCCCATGACAGCGCGCGCAGCGCTCCGCATAGATCGCCGCGCCCTGCTCGGCATCCCCGACCAAATCATCCGCCCAAAGCGGGACTCCCATCGCGGCCAGTCCAATTGCCATCATCGTGCGATGGAGCCTTGTTTCCTTTGCTGGAAAAATACTCACAGCCGACCAATCCCCTCCAAAACCGCCTTTGCGGCGCGGAGCCCCGGCGGCTCCTCACCGCGCCCCAAACGCTCCATGGTGACGCGAAGCGCGTCGTGCTGGTCCGCGCCGGTATTGAGCACATGTGACAGGCTCGCGGCGATCTTTTGCGCGATACACTCGGGGCCAAGGAATTCCGGCACGGCGCGAGTCTCAGACACGAGGTTCACGAGAGTCACCGTGTCGATCAGGAGCTTGCGTTTGACGATCTGCTCGGTGAGCCAGTTCATCCGGTAGGCGACGACCATCGGCGTGTCATTGGCGGCAAGCTCCAAAGACACCGTACCAGAGGCCGCGAGCGCGATGTCGGCGGCGCGGAATGCGGCGGCTTTGGCGGCTTTGTCGGTGGCCTCAATGAGGATCGGCGTCACGGGCCATTCAGAAACGGCCTCTTCGACCAACTCCCGACGCCCCGGCGCGACCGGGAGCACATAGTGCGCGGTCTCATGGCTATGGGCGAATTGGCCGAGGGCCTGTCCGAAAATCGGCGCGAGGCGATTGATCTCGCCTCTGCGTGACCCCGGCAACACCAGCACCAAAGGCGCCTCGCCAATCTCATACTGCGCGCGAAAGGCGGCGACATCGGCGTCTGAGGCAATCGGATCAGAGACGACCGGATGGCCCACGAAATCACAGCGCAGGCCCTCTTTCTCGAAATACGGCGGCTCGAACGGAAACAGCGCGAGCACCTGATCGACGCGCTTCGCCATCTTGGCCGCGCGCTCGGGCCGCCAGGCCCAGACAGTCGGCGCGACATAGTGGCAAATCCGAATATCGCTCTCCGCCTTCACGAGATCCGCGACGCGAAGACAGAAATCCGGGCTGTCGATGGTCAGAACCACATCCGGGCGCCAGTCGAGAATGGCGGCGGCGACTTCGCGAATGCGGCGTTTGAGGTGGAAATATTTCGGCAGGATTTCCGCGATGCCCATGAGGGACAGCTCGGACATGGGGAATTGGCTCTTAAGGCCCTCGCCCTCCATAAAGTGCCCACCGACGCCGCGAAACTCCACCTGCCCGTCGGTGAGGCTCTTCAGCCCCTCCATGGCGGCGGCGCCGAGACGGTCGCCGGAGGCCTCACCCGCGATGACAAAGACCTTGAGCGCGCTCATTTCGCCATCAGGAACAGGCCTTCGGCCTCGATCCTCTCCTGCATCTTGTCGCGGTCCAAAACGATCACCTGACCGGCGGGGATGACCAGACCGCCAAGCCCGGCTTTGAGCACGGCGTCGACGGTCTCAAGCCCGATGGTCGGCACATCGATGCGCATGTCTTGACCGGCTTTCGGGGCTTTGACGAGCACACCCTTGGCGCGGCGCAACCGCTCCGGGGTCTGGGCGACAAAGGCGAGCATGGCATTGGTGCCCTGAAGCGTCTCAATCCCGAGCATCTGACCGCCCGCGCAGACGGCGCTTTGCCCCACATCGAGGGGCGCGAGCGCGTCGAGCACCGCTTGCGCACGCGCAGCATCTTCCAGCGTGTCTTTGGAGGGTTTGCGGCCCCAAAGCGTGCCGGGTTCCAGCACGAGATCGGGCCGGATTTCCGTCGCGCCCCGCACGAGAAAGCCCTGAGACTCAAAGAGTGCAATCACCTCGCGCAGGATGCCGTCGTCGCCTTTTTTCAGAGAGAGCGCGAGTTTGAGCGCGTGGCGATCCAGCAAAACGGGGTTGATCTTGGGCCGATTGACTGCGCCCGCAAAGACAACAGCACCGACATCGCGGGCTTTCATGTCTTTGAACAATCGGCCGAGCTTTTCGAACCGGGCGGTGAGATGATCAACGCCCTTGGGCACGGGCGACTGATCAAAGGTCACATAGAGCGGATCTGTGAGCGCCTCCGCCACAAGATGCGGCAAGGCCCCGGCTCCGGCTATGATCGCGGTGCGGGTCATCGGCGGATCATTTCGGGGTCAAAAAGCCACGGTCGCTGTCGCCCATGACAAAGGCGACCATGCGCGCGACATAGTCGCTGTCGAAATCGTCAGAGAGGCGTTGCGCGCGGTCTTTGAAGGACCCTTCGCCCTGTTTGAGCATCTGAAACGCCGCACGGAGTTGATTGATGTCGTCGCGGTCGACGCCTTTGCGTTTGAGACCGACGAGGTTGAGGCCGTCGAGTTCGGCCCGCGGGCCTTGGACGAGCGCATGAGGCAGCACGTCAGATGTGACCATGGAGAGCGCGCCGACGATGGCGCCCTGCCCGATCCGCACCCATTGGTGGATGCCGGAAAGGCCGCCAATGATGACGTCATCTTCGATCTGGCAATGGCCCGCGACAGCGACAGAGTTCACGAGGATCACGCGATCCCCGATATGGGCGTCATGGGCCACGTGGCAGGACGACATGAAGAGACCGTCATCGCCCACAGTGGTTACACCGCCACCGCCCTCTGTGCCGGTGTTCATCGTCACATATTCGCGGATGCGGTTACGCTTGCCGATGGTGAGGCGGGTTTCCTCGCCCTTGAATTTGAGATCCTGCGGAATCTCTCCGATGGAGGCGAATTGGAACACCACGGTGTCGTCGCCGATCTCGGTGATGCCCTGAACCACAACGTGAGATTTGAGCGTGACGTTCTCTTTGAGCGTCACGCGCGGCCCCACGAGACAGAACGGGCCAACGACGCAGCCCGCACCGATCACGGCGCCGTCCTCAATGACGGAGGAGGGATGAATCTTGGCGCTGGGGTGAATGCTCATCGGACAGGCTCCGTTCAAATCGTCATATGGGGCGGACTGGAGAGATCAGTCTTTCGGCAGGTCCATCATCGCGGTGAACTGGGCTTCGCAGGCCAATTCGCCATCGACCTCGGCCCGGCCATCGAATTTCCAAACCTTGCCGCCGCCACGTTTGACGGTGACGTACATTTTGAGCTGGTCGCCGGGGACGACTTTGCGGCGGAATTTCACATTGTCGATCGCCATGAAATAGACGCCGAATTTGGTGTCCGCGAGGTTCTTGTCCACGCCGACCATCACAGCGGCGGTTTGCGCCATGGCCTCGACGATGGTGACGCCCGGCATGACCGGTTCGCCCGGAAAATGGCCCTGAAAATGCGGCTCGTTAAAGGTGACGTTCTTGATCCCGGTGCAGGTTTCACAGCCCTTGATGTCCACCACCCGGTCCACCAAAAGGAAGGGATAGCGGTGCGGCAGAATGCGTTGGATCAGGTCAATATCAGCGGATTTCAGGGTCTCGGTCGTGTCGGTCATTTGTTATCCTTCTTGTCCCTTGCGTGTCCCTGTCCGGTCCGGAGGACCCTGCCCACCTCCCCGGCGGCGTTAGGTCCACGTTCTCCTGTCGGGCACCGTCTTGATTTTGCGCCGCGTCTCATGTCCGGCGGTCGGTCTATGTGGTCTGTCTTTGTGGTCGGACTCTGTCCTATCAACCGGGCTTCGCGCTGACAAGCGTCAGGGGGTATCTGTGGTGTCGCGTGTCGTGTCGCCTGTGGAGGAACCTGAGGCGTCGCTCGAAAACTGGGCGTTCATCTCAGTGATCAGAGGAATGCTCACATCCACCGCGCTGCTGGCGAGGTAGACCTGTTGGCGCTCGAACACCATGACGGCGCCGACGTTGCGCGCAAGCTCAGACAGCACCTCGTTCATCTGCCGCTCCAGCTTCTGCAACCCATCGTCATAGAGCGTCTGAATATCGCGGGCTTTTTGATCCTGGGTGCTGCGGACTTCGGTCACCTTGTCATCGAAAGCGGCGGCGCGGGCGCGGAAGGCCTCTTCGGTCATCGTGGCGCGCTGATCGGAAATCTCGCGCTCTTCCGCCTCAAGATCGGCGTAAATCTGGGCGTTCTCGGCCAAAAGCGCGGAGCGCGCGGCCTCGACCTCTTCGACAAGCGCTTTGCCCGCCTCCGCCGTGCTCAGAACCACCTCGCGATCAAACACAAGGACCGGCCAGATCAGCCGCCCGGTCTGAGTCCGCTCGATAGGAATATCTGAGGGAATGGCAGGCGTGGCACGCGTCGCGCCCTCTGTGTCCTGAGCTGGTTCCTGAGCGAGAGCAGGCGCGCTCCCCAAAAGGAGAAACGCACCGAGCACCATCGGGATCACTTGGGACCGTCTGCGCATCAGAAGCTCGTCGAAATGGTCAGATCGAACGTCTGTTCCTTATCGTATTCTTCTTTGTCGAGCGCTTTGGTGAAGTTGAACCGCAGCGGCCCCAGGGGCGTGGTCCAGAAGATCGACGCCCCGATCACAGAGCGCCAGTTGGGATCGTCCGACCCGGCGATGATGCCAGCGGTGTCGTCGAGACCCCAGACCGAGCCGTAGTCAAAGAACAAGCCGCCAGACAGCCCGTATTCCTCAGGCAGACCAAGCGGGAACTGGGTCTCCAACCGAGCAACCGCATACATGTTGCCACCGAGCGCCAGGTCGGTCGCCGCATCGCGCGGGCCGATCCCGCCCGGCTCGAAGCCGCGAATGATCGACGAGCTGTTAAAGAACCGCTCCGTCACACGGCTGTTGCCGTCGCTCTCAATAAACCCGCCCTCAATGGTGGCCCGCAGGGTGACTTCTTCGTTCCAGACCTTGGTCTCGCCGGTCAACTCGGCAGAGGTCTTGATATAGTCGGCATCGCCCCCGATCAGACCGGCGAATTCCTGACCGAACTGGAACAGGATGCCCGCATTCGGATTGAGGCCGGTGCGACGGGTGTCGTAGCTATAGGAGTAGCCGAGGCTATGGGTCGTGATCCGCCCCTCATCGATGTCGGTCTGAATAAGCACCGGATAGATTTGATCATCGCCCCCGCCCAACTCGCCATCATCACCATAGGTGTAATCCGTGTCTTCGCGCACCTCGGAGAGAGAGGCCCTGTAATTTAGGGTCAGTGCACCGTTCTCGGACACAGGGAAAGTCAGACGCGGCGAGAGATAGGCGCTGCGCACGTCATGCGCGGCGTAGCTCGGCTGGCTACTTCCCAGCCCTCCGGAGAACCCAAAGCCGACATCGCGACCGAGAAAAGCCGGCTCATAGAAGTTGAAGGACAGGCTGCCGTCCTCGATATCCGTCGTCAGGTTGAACGACAGGGTCTGACCTCGGCCGAGGAAGTTTCTCTCAGAGAAGCTTGCGATCAGGTTCGCGCCCTCAGACACAGAATAGTTGCCGCCGATGGTGAACGAGCCGGTCGGTTGTTCGGTCACGTTCACATCGACGATCATTTGATCGCTGCCAGAGCCCTGACGGGTGTTCACCTCAGCGTTAGAGAAGAACCCAAGCGCACGGATGCGGTCCGCCGCCTCGCGAATTTCGCGCGGGTTGAACGGGTCCCCCTCGACGGTTTTGAATTTCTGACGGACCACGCGGTCGAGCGTCGTTTGGTTGCCCTCGATGTCGATGCGTTCCACGAAAATCCGCGGACCACGCACGAGCACGAATTCGACGTCGAGCGTCAGATCGCGGTCATTGCGCGTCACGCGCGGCTCGACGCGAAGGAAGTCGATGCCTTTCTTGGTGGCGAGCACTTCCATCCGCTCGATGGTGTTGTCGACGGCGAGCGGCGAATAGGTCTGGCCCTCGCGGATTTTGTTGACGGCGAGGAACTCAAGCTCATCGGCTTCGGCAATCTCAGACGACACGGTGATCTCACCAAAGTCGTATTTCTGCCCTTCACGCACGTTGAAGGTCAGGAAATAGGCCCCGCGGTCGCGGGCGAATTCCGCCGCAACGTTGAGCACCTGAAAGTCGACATAGCCGCGCGAGGTGTAGAAATCGGTCAGAACCCGTTTGTCGTATTCGATCCGGTCCTCGGCGTAGGTGTCGCGGCCGATGATGAACCGGAAGGCCCCCGCCTGTTTGGTCTCAAGCACCCGGCGCAGTCGGGCGTCGGAATAGACCCGGTTGCCGACAAAGGACAGGCGCTCGATCTCGACGCCCTTGCCCTCGGTCACTTCGAACACCACGTCGACACGGTTGTCCGGACGTTTGATGATTTTCGGGGTCACGGTGGCGACCAGCTGGCCCTTGATCTCATAGGCTTCGGTGATCGCGGCGGCGTCTGCCTCCACGGTTGCGGGGCTATAGACGCGGCGCACCTGGGTGGCGAGGCTCGGCATCAGCGCATCGTCGGACACCTTGCGGTTGCCCTCGATGGAGATGGCGGAGACCACCGGATATTCCACAACGCTGATTTTCAGCGTGTTGCCCTGGGGAATGAACTCCACAGTCTCAAAGAGACCGGAGGCCAGAACATCTTGATAGGCGTCATTGAGTTCCGCGGCGGAAACCGTCTGGCCGCGCGAAATCCCGGCATAGGACAGAACGGTGTCCACGCTGACACGTTCTGTGCCTTCGATCACCACATTGGTGAACTGGAACGATTGCGCATAGGCCGGTGCGGAAATGGCCGTGTAGGACACTGTCGAAACCGCAAACGCCCCGAAGGACAACATGAACGCGCGCGCCGTTTTCACAGAGGTGGCACGCAGGGATCGGTGATCAAATGAGAACATGGCAGCTTACTCGATTTTCCCCACAAGTTTCTTGCTGAGTAACGGCTCCGCCGCCCCTTGTCAAAAGCCATCCGCCTTATCGTGAGACATATGGCCTATGATGACTTGACCACAGCATAAGGGCCTCCGCCCAAAGCGAAAGCCCATCATGTCGTGTTATCAAGGAGTTCGGCGGCCTCCCGCCGATGATGTCGCCTGTGGGGCGCGATCAGAGAAAAAGCTGACCGAAAAAAGAGCCCGCCACGAGCGCCACGGTAATGGTGAGCGCGTAGAGAAGGCGATCCCAGTTGAGATCGGCCAGTTGCGAAAGGCTGCGGTAGCTTGCGCGCAGAGCGGTCATCGGTGCCTCCTTCGGCGGTTGGGCGTGTCTTAGGGCGCGCGGATCGCGACGCCGGACACAGGATATGACACCCCGAAAGAGGCGTCCTTGACCCAAGCACTAGTCGGCAAAAGTGGCAGGATTGCGGCAGATTTGGGCCGGTTTCAGGCCAAAACCCCCGGAAGGCCTTTTATTTACAGAACAAATCCGACCCGAGGCCCATCAACATGAAGCTGAGGATCACGGCGAGACCGATGGTCATCATGACCCCCACGGCCCGATCCGGCAGAGGTTTGCCGCGCACCGCCTCATAGGCGTAGAACACGAGGTGCCCGCCATCGAGGACCGGAATGGGAAAGAGGTTGATGAGACCGATTGCGGTCGAGAGCATCGCCACGGTCCAGACAAAACTCGTCGCGCCGTCTGACGCCGAGGAGGACACCACTTCGGCAATCCCAACCGGGCCAGAGAGGTTACAGGCGGAAATGGCCCCTGTGATCATGTGCCACAGCCCGGACAAGGACATGGTGATGACGCGCCAGACGCCCTCTGCGCCGGAGACAATCGCGGTGCCGAGGCCCACGGGTTCGGTGCCGACAGAGAACACCAACCCGCCGGTGATGCCGATGAGCCACCGGGTTTCAAACCCACCATCCTCGGACGGAATATCGCGGCGGCGCGGCTCCAGCGTGGTCTCGAACACCTCGCCGGACATGAGATCCTCGCCCCCGTCCGAGCGCCAGATTGTGAGGGTCATCGCCTTACCGTCATTGTTCATGACGTAATCCTGCAAATCCCAAAAGGTCGCGACAGGTTCGCCATCCAGATGCGTGATGACGTCGCCGGTCTTGAGCCCCGCGTCCCGCGCGGCGGATTTGGGCGACACGCTGGCGGCGATCACCGGGTACGGGTACGGCCCCGCAACGGTCAAAGTGTCGTCGCCACGTCGAACCGTGTAGCTGACCTCCTGCGCGCGCGGCAGGTCGTCTTTGATGAAATCGAGCATCCCCGAGGGCTCCGGCACCTCTGTGCCGTTGATCGCGAGGATTACGTCACCGCTTTGCAGCTCATTCACGAACGGCGTGGGGTTGATTTCATCGAGGATGATCGTTTCCCCTGCCCGTCCCGCAAAAAGGATAAAGGCGGTAAAGACCAGAAAGGAAAAGATAAAGTTGAACACAGGCCCCGCCGCCACGGTCGCGGTGCGCGCCCAGAGCGGCGCGCCGGGCATGGTGTGGCGGGCTTCCTCTTCGCTCAGGCCCTCGATGGCGTGGGCGTCCGGCGCGGAAGCGGCGTTGGCGTCGCCTGCGAATTTCACGTAGCCGCCAAAGGGCAGCGCGGCGATCTGCCAGACGGTGCCGTGTTTGTCGGTGCGTTGCCACAAGGGTTTGCCGAACCCAAGAGAGAACACATCAGCTTTGATCCCGGACCAGCGCCCGACGATGTAATGGCCGTATTCATGCACCGTGACGATGATCGACAGGGCGACCACGAAAAACACGAGGGTAAAGGCCGTACCGCCCAGACTGCTCAACAGCGTATTCAGTTCCATCGCCTCTTCTCTTTTGTTTCGTCATTGCGCACCGGGGATCATCTCCCTTCGACGGTTTCAACTGATTTAGTGTGCCTGTCGCGCAAAGACACGTGCCCGTGCCTCTTTATCCGCATCCAACACCTGATCCAAGCGCATGACGCCTCCCGAGAGGCTCACATCGCCTGACATCTCGTTGAGCACCTGTTCGACCAAACGCGCCATGTCGAGGAACCCGATCTTTTGGGCGATGAAAAGGTCTAAAGCCGCCTCTTTCGCGGCATTGAACACTGCGCCCGCAAGGCCACCCATCTCCATCACCTCGCGCGCAAGCCGCAGCGGCGGGAACCGGAGCTCATCGGGGGCCTCGAACCGGAGCTGACCGACCTTGGCCAAATCCAACCGCGCGACCGGCAGATCGCGGCGTTCGGGCCAATGGAGCGCATAGCCGATGGCGTGGCGCATGTCGGGCGCGCCAAGATGCGCCATGAGGGCCCCGTCGCGGAACCCGACGAGTGCATGGACATAGGAGCCAGGGTGTACCAGCACCTCGATCTGATCCGGCGTGAATCCGAAATATTCCTTGGTCTCAATGAGTTCGAGCGCCTTGTTGAACATGGAGGCGGAATCGATGGTGATCCGCTGCCCCATGTCCCAGCTCGGGTGTTTGCAGGCCTGCGCGAGCGTGGCGTGCTCCAACTGCTCCAGAGACCAGTCGCGAAACGGGCCGCCGGAGGCGGTGATGATCACCCGCTCGACCTCGCTTTTGTCCTCACCCACGAGGCCCTGAAACACGGCGGAATGCTCGCTATCGACCGGCAAAATGCGGGCACCATGGCCCTGGGCGGAACTCAACAACAGCGGCCCGGCGGTTACGAGGCTTTCTTTGTTCGCGAGCGCCAGCGTGGTGCCGTGCCGGAGCGCATGAAGGCCGGGGGCCAGCCCCGCCGCCCCCACGATGGCGGACATGATCCAATCGGCCTCGCGATCCGCGGCCTCTAAAAGCGCATGCGCGCCCGCGGCGGCGTGGATGCCGGTCCCAGAAAGCGCGTCGCGCAACGCGGGGAGTTTGTCCTCATAGGCGGTGACGGCGACCTCGGCGCGGAATTCGATGGCGTCTTTGGCGAGCTGGTCGATGTTGCCGCCGCCGGTGAGCGCGACGATGTCATAGGCCTCCCGATCCCGCCGGATCAGGTCCAGAGTGGATTGCCCGATGGACCCGGTCGCCCCAAAGATCGAAAGTCGTCGCATGATCGTGTCAGCCAAACAAGAATTGCAAAAGGAAATAAAGCGCCCCGATGGCCAAAAGCGCGTCGAACCGGTCGAGCACGCCGCCATGTCCGGGGATGATGTTGGAGCTGTCTTTGACACCCATCTGGCGTTTGAGCTTGCTCTCCAGAATATCGCCGAGCTGAGAGGCAAAGGCCAAAACCACGGAGCCGATCACAAAGGGCCAAAAGGCAAGAAACCCCTCCGGGATCAGGCGATGCGCGGCAAGTGCCAAGACCGCAACGCCAATCCAGCCGCCCAAAATGCCCGACCATGTTTTCTTGGGCGAGACACGGGGCCAGAATTTCGGGCCACCCACCGCTTTGCCGACAAGATAGCCGAGGCTGTCGGAGACAACGACGAGTGCAATAGCATAGAGCAGGATCGCGCGCCCGCCCTCCTCAGAGAGCTCCAAAAGGCCAAGGCAGCCAAGGATCACGAGAAGCGCATAGCCCCCGACCCAGAGCCAGTCTTTCACCTCCATGCCAAAGGCGAGGCGTTTGAGGCGGATCATATTGAACAATTCCCACGCGCCAATCAGACCGGCCAAGAGAACAAGACCGCGAAAGGCCGCGTGCCCCTGCCAAATCGCGCCGAGGCCAAGCACCAACATCACGATGGCCGAGAGCACACGCGGCAGGAGATCGCGCCATTTGCTACGTTTGGAGGCGATCTCGACCTCTGGGATCGGCGGCGTCACGAGGCAACTCCACCATAGCGCCGTTCACGCCCCGCATAGCGCATGACACAGTCGCGAAATACTTCGGCGGTGAAATCCGGCCAGAGCGTGTCGATGAATTCATACTCCGCATAGGCGGATTGCCAGAGCAGAAAGTTCGAGATGCGGGCCTCACCAGAGGTGCGGATCACGAGGTCCGGGTCCGGCAAAACGCGGGTGTCGAGATAGCCGGTGAGCGTGGTTTCATCGACCGTGGTCGGGTCCAACTTGCCAGAGCGCGCATCACAAGCGAGTTCCTTGACCGCGCGGGCGACCTCATCACGGCCTCCGTAGTTGATCGCGATGGTCAGGTGCACCTTGTCGTTGCCCTCGGTGACCTGTTCCAGATCGTCCATGAGTTTTTGCAGCTTTTTGTCGAGGCGCATCCGGTCGCCAATAAAGCGCACGCGCACGCCCTCTTCGACCAGGTCTTTCATCTCATTGGTGATATAGCGGCGAAACAGGGACATGAGGCCGGAAACCTCGGTCTGGGTCCGCTTCCAGTTCTCGGTCGAAAAGGCGAAAATCGTCATATATTTGACGCCGAGATCGGGACAGGCGCGGACAATCTCTTTGACCCGTTTCGCGCCTGCGTGGTGACCGAAGAGACGCGGTTTGCCGCGCGCCTGCGCCCAACGGCCATTGCCATCCATGATGACGGCGACATGGGCCGGCCCCTTTGGGGGAATGGGCGAGATGTCGGTCATCGCAGGTGTCCCTTGGTTGCGGCCGTTCTGGCCCGTGGTCGTCTCAGAGTCGTCTCAGAGATCTCGTCAGTCGCGCCTCGCACGTCCTATACTTTTGGTCGTGCCCTTTTGGTCGTGCGCGGCAAAATCAAGGCAGGAAAGGGCGGAACGGGCGGTTCCTTCAGTCTCGCACCGAAGGATTAACCATCCCTTTCCGCCCCCAAAATCAGACCTGCATGATCTCTTCTTGTTTGTGGCTCAGAAGCTCGTCGATCGCCTTGATGTGGGCGTCGGTGAGATCCTGCACTTCGCCTTCCCAGAATTTCTGGTCGTCGTCGGCCATGCCGTCTTTGTGCTTTTTGATTTGCTGCATGCCATCTTGGCGCACGTTGCGCACGGCGACGCGGGCGTGTTCGGCATATTGACCGGCGACTTTGGTCAGCTCGCGGCGGCGCTCTTCGTTCAGCTCCGGGATCGGCAGCATGATGATCGTGCCGTTCAGCTGCGGGTTGATGCCAAGGCCGGATTCGCGGATCGCTTTTTCCACCTTGTTCACGAGCGCCTTGTCCCAGACATTGATCGTGACCATGCGCGGCTCCGGCACGTTCACAGTGCCGACCTGGTTGATCGGGGTCATCTGGCCGTAGGCATCGACCATCACCGGCTCAAGCATGGAACCAGAGGCACGTCCGGTGCGCAGAGAGGCAAATTCGGTGCGCAGATTGGAGATCGCGCCATCCATACGTTTTTTGAGATCGTCTGTGTCGAGTTCAAACTCTTCGGACATGGGTGTTTTCCCCTTTTTCTCGTCTTTTGTCGTCGCGCCAGCCCCCGGGATCGCATCCCTCCGGCTGGGCCGTTTTCATCACTCGTGCTCTCAATAAGGCACGGGCCGGGACTTGTATAGTCCCAGCCCGCGTTCACATCCTGTTCGTCGCGACCTGAGCCCGGGGCCGATCCGTTTCACCACCAGAATGACCGCTGACAGATGCCCCTTAGCTGACGACCGTATAAGTGCCCTCGCCCGCCAGAATGGCGCGGAATCCGCCCTCTGCGTCGAGCGGGAATACGATCAGGGGCAGGCTGTTGTCGCGCGCCAGAGCGATCGCGGAGGCATCCATGACCTTGAGGTTTTCACGCAGCACCTCGTCGTAGGACACGTGATCGTAGCGTTTCGCGTCCGGGTTGGTTTTCGGGTCTTTGTCGTAAACCCCGTCCACGCCGTTTTTGCCCATGAAGATCGCCTCACAGGCCATCTCATTCGCGCGCAGCGTCGCTGCGGTGTCCGTCGTGAAATAGGGGTTGCCGGTGCCCGCCGCGAAAATACAGATGCGGCCTTTTTCGAGGTGACGCACGGCGCGGCGGCGAATGTAGGGTTCGGCCACCTCGTTCATGGTGATCGCGGAAATCACGCGAGTATGGATGCCGAGGCCCTCGAGTGCCGCCTGCATGCCGAGCGCGTTCATCACGGTCGCGAGCATCCCCATGTAGTCGGCGGTGGTGCGTTCCATCCCCTGGGCGGAGCCTTGCAGGCCGCGAAAGATGTTGCCGCCCCCGATCACCATGCAAATCTCGACGCCGAGGTCGTGCACGGATTTCACTTCGCGCGCGATCCGCTCCACCGTCGGCGGGTGCAGGCCAAAGCCCTGATCGCCCATGAGCGCTTCGCCCGAAATTTTCAAAAGCACACGTTTGTATTTCGTGGCAGGGTGTCCCTGTCCCGTGGTCTGGCCCGCGTCGCTCATGCCTTGTCCCCGATCTGACTGAAAAGATTGCGGGCAAAATGGTCGAAATTCGCGCCGGGTTCAATGCAGGGTTTCCAGTATTTTTCCCCTTTTGCCCTCTGGACAACCGGGCCGCCTCATGCCACCCGCGAAGAGATGAGCCAGTTTGACGCCATATCCCCCGCCCAACCCGTGCTGATCGCCGGGCCGACAGCCTCCGGCAAATCCGCGCTGGCGCTGGAGATTGCGGAGCGTCAGGGCGGCGTGATCGTCAATGCGGATGCGCTCCAAGTCTTTGAAAACTGGCGCGTTCTGACCGCGCGCCCACCGGTGGAGGACGAGGCCCGCGCGCCGCATGTGCTCTATGGTCATGTGCCGGGCGACGCGCCCTATTCCGTCGGGCATTGGCTCAGAGATGTGACGCCCTATCTCACGGGGCCTGAGCGCCCGATCATCGTCGGGGGCACAGGGCTCTATTTTAGTGCACTCACAGAAGGCCTCGTTGAAATCCCGGAAACCCCCGCCGAGCTGCGCGCAGAGGCGGATGCGCGCCGGGCGGCTGAGGGCGGACACGAGGGGCTTTTGGCCGAGTTGGACGCGGAAGACCCGGAGACCGCGCAAAAGATCGACCGGCTGAACCCGATGCGGGTACAACGCGCGTGGGAGGTGCTGCGCGCAACGGGACGTGGCCTTGCCGCGTGGCAGGCCGACACGCCGCCGCCGCTTTTGCCGCTCTCGAACTGTGCCGCCTTTGTGATGGACGCCGACAAAGACTGGCTCAACGCGCGGATTGCGATGCGATTCGAGATGATGCTCGATCAGGGCGCGTTGGAGGAGGCGGAGACGAATTTGCCAACGTGGGATCCGGCGGCCCCCTCGTCCAAGGCCATCGGCGCACCCGAATTAATCGCATATCTGAGAGGCGAGATGACGCTTGCGGCGGCAAAAGAGGCCGCGACCGTGGCGACACGGCAATATGCCAAGCGGCAACGCACATGGTTTAGAGCGCGCATGAAGGCCTACCACAAGATATCGCGCCCCTGAGCATCCATCGCGGAGACCTCAGGAAATCAACATATCACATTGAAAACACAATATTTTCTTTGACAGCGCACAGGCGGCGCGTAGTGTCGGGTGGACTTGTACAAAACGAACACCACACGAGCCTTAGAGAGCCTGATGAGCGACGCGCCGATCCATAAAATTTTCAAATCTATGCCATTGGGCCAGATGTCGACCTCTCCGAAAGAGGACACAGCTAAGGCGGGAAAAATGGCGGGCGGCGCAAAAGCCTCACGGAAGAAACAGGTTGTCGTTCAGCCCCTACCCGATCAACCGGCCTACCGCGTGCATCCGCTGGGCCGCGGGTCCGGGAGCCTTTCGCCCACCACCAAATGGCGCACGGAAGCGATGCGCAGCCACCGTAGCCCGTCTTTGTTGTGGTTCACGCGTGGTCAGGGTCGCGTCACGGTCGCCGGTGTCACGCGCGGCTTTGGCCCGCACAATCTGATCTACCTCCCGACCCGGACCATGTATGGCTTTGAGCCGGTCGGTCAGGTGATGGGCTACCGGGTGCACCTCCCGGACGATCCGGCTCTCGCCCTGCCCGACAGCCCGCTGCACATGCGGTTTCGCGAGGTGATCCAGCAAAATGAGATCACCGGCCTGATCGAAGCGCTGCAAAAAGAGATCGAGAGCACTCAACCGGGGCACGACCGTGCAATGGCGCTTCATGCCGGGATGATTGCGGTCTGGTTGGAGCGGCAGGTGGCGATCATGCCGGAATACGACCTGACGCCCGATGCGTCGCGGCGTCTGGCGGCGGCGTTCACGTCGCTGGTGGAAAGCGCGCTCGACGCCTCTTTGGGCGTGTCGCATTTCGCGGCGCAACTGGGTGTGACGCCCACTCACCTTTCCCGCGCCTGTAATATCGCCTGTGGGCGCTCGGCCTCGGCACTTTTGGCGGATCGCCTGCATTTCGAGGCGCGGCGCCTGTTGATGGAGACACGGATGCCGATCAAACAGGTGGCCGAACACTTGGGTTTTCAGTCTCCAGCCTATTTTTCGCGCGCGTTCCACAAACAAACTGGGCTGTCGCCGCGCGAATTTCGCCAATCGAATTGAAGCAGTCGAACTGAAGCAGTCGAACTGATCCACAAAATAATCCCCGGGAGCGCTTAGGCCCACCGGGGATCATCTTTTGGAGAGGTGCGCCCTCGCGAAGATTACGACTCTTCCGCGATGGTCTCTGTGTCGAGATACGTCATCTCTTCATACACTTTCGCAGCAAATCCATCGACGAGCGCCGCGTAAAAATCAGAGCGTGTCGGGTCGATCATACCCGGATTTTCCGGGTCGTCGGCCACAAGGTTCACCGGGAAAGAAGCGACAATCTCGTCCTCGTCCGACATATCTGTGACATTCACCCAGGCACTGATCTGGTTGAACTGGGTCTCATCACCCGGGTCCACATCGCCGTAATACGACAACTCGCGGATCTCGACATACATGTCATGCGAACTCGGCTCAACGCGCAGCGGTTCCAGTGCCTCGCCCAGAGCGTTGGTGATGTCGGCCACGACAGCGACATAGCGCTCGGACACAACCGGTTCCAGATCCTCGGTCTCGGCGGAGACGTGGATGGTTTCGATATTCACAGGCGCGGCAAAAAGCGGGGCGGTGGTCATCACGCCAGCGGAAAGAAGGGCAGTCATAAACGTCAGTTTCATGTCAAATTTCCTCATACTTACAGCGCCAACGGGCGCCGTTACATTTGGGGAAACAACGTGAGCTGCGTGAGAAAGGTTCCGAAAAACTCGGCGCTTTCGGGTGACACAACGCGTCAGGCGGCGACATGCGCGCCCGACACTTGGAAAAATTATATCGTTATAAGAGGGACTTACGAGCCGTAAATGACTTTGACGTAATTCATCGTTTCTTTGTATGGCGGCACGCCGTCGTATTTCTCAACCGCCAGCGGCCCGGCGTTATAGGCGGCGAGAGCGAGACGCCAATTGCCGAACTTGTTGTACATCATCCGCAAGTACCGCGCGCCCCCTTCGAGGTTTTCGTGCGGGTCGGCGATGTCCACCCGCAAAAACCGCGCCGTGTCCGGCATGAGCTGCGCGAGGCCGTAAGCCCCGGCATGCGAGCGCGCGGTCGGGTTCCAGCCGCTCTCCTGCTGTACAAGCCGCAGGAACAGATCGGTCGGGATGCCATGTTTGCGGGCCATCGCCTCGGCCACAGGGCGCCATTCCCCGGCATAAGAGCCAGAATAGCGCGGGGTCGCCGCCTCGATGCCAAAGCGCTCTGGCTGAAGCGAGACGGAATTCGAATATTGTTCCGCCGCTCGGCCATCGAGCACGTCGAGCTGGGAGGCGAAAAGTTCGAGACGGTTGCGCGAGGAGAACATCTCTTCGGCCTGGGCCACCTGCGGCAGAGCGATCATCGCCGCGAGGGCGCCACAGGCCAAGACGCGCGACACACCCATCTGTTTCCGGCCAAACTCAAAAGCATTGGAACCCGTTGCACGTCTCGCGCGTTGACCCATGTGACACACTCGATAGATTTTTCTCAGGCGCATCCTACCCTCGGGCCGTGCATTTTCCAAGTGTGCATATCTTTTGGGCGAAGTTTTGCCCAAGCTGACCCTGCCTTTTGCCTTGCGGCCCCTACCCCTTGAGTGGTGTAACGTGGGGCAACAGGGAATCTCGATGGAGTAAAACGTATGGCCGGATCGGTGAACAAAGTCATCCTCGTGGGCAATCTCGGGCGCGACCCCGAAGTGCGCACGTTCCAGAACGGCGGCAAAGTGTGCAACCTGCGCATCGCCACCTCTGAGAACTGGAAGGATCGCAACACCGGCGAGCGCCGCGAGCGCACCGAATGGCATTCGGTGGCGATTTTCTCCGAACCCCTCGCCCGCATCGCAGAGCAATATCTGCGCAAAGGCTCGAAGGTCTATATCGAAGGCCAGCTTGAAACCCGCAAATGGCAGGACCAGCAAGGTCAAGACCGCTATACGACCGAAGTCGTGCTGCGCCCCTATCGCGGTGAACTCACTCTGCTCGACGGTCGTGGCGAAGGCGGCCAAGGCGGTGGCGGCGGCTACGGTGGTGGCTCAGGCGGCTACGACCAAGGCCCGTCGTCGGGCGGCTATGACCAAGGTGGCGGCTACGATCAGGGCGGCGGCTACGGCGGTGGCTCCCAAGGCGGCGGATCGAGCCGTCCGTCCCTCGATGACGACGAAATTCCGTTCTAATGGAAAGCCCCCGCAAGGGGGTTTTTCTTTGCGCGCCATGTGCACCGTCTCCGGCAACACCGGGGACGTTTCCGGGCACGACACCGGGCGTGAGGCGCGACCCGCTCATCCCCCTGAAAATTCCCCTAAAATGCTCTATATTAAAGGGGAAGGCCCTGTTCATGAGCCGGGTCTTTCGATCAAGGGGAGGACATGAAATGAAACGGATACTTGTGGCAAGCGATCTGTCGACCCGTTCGGACCGCGCCGTGGAGCGCGCCGTGCAATTGGCGGGCACGCATGGCGCCAAGATCGTGTTGATGCATGTGATCGACGACGATCTGCCGGCCGCCGTGGTGGCCGGGTTGCGTCACGCAGCGGAGGAAACGCTCGCCGCCATTTTGACCTCGGAACACGCGCCCGAGGACGCGGAACTTGTCGTGGAGACCGGGGAAACCGTCGCGACAATCGCCGCCATGGCCGATGCGATCGAGGCCGATCTCGTGGTGCTCGGCACGCATCGGGCGCGCCCGTTTTGGGATATGTTCATCGGAACGACAATGGAGCGCACGGTGCGGGCGGTGAACCGGCCTGTGCTTTTGGTCGTGGAGCCGGTGACCAAGCCCTACAGTTCCATTCTTTGCGGGATTGATCTTTCACCTGCGAGCCTTGCCGCCGGGCAGATGGCGCGCGGTCTCGCCCCCGAGGCGGCGCTTCATACGATCCACGCCGTGCATGTGCCCTATCGTGGCATGATCGCGCGGGACGGGAGCGAAAAACAGATCGCGCCCTTTGTCGCGGATGCGCAGGAGCGGCTCGACGCGTGGTGGGCGGCAACAGAGATCCCGGCAGGACTGCCAAAACCCGAGATTGTGGTGGCGAGCGTGGCGGACGCCTTCAAGATCGCGCGGACGGATCATCAACCCGACCTGTTGGCCTTGGGCGCGCATGGGCGGATTCCGCTTTCGCCCACGCTTTTGGGCGGGTTCACCGAGGATCAAATTCGCACACCGACAACGGATGTGCTCATCGTGCGCGGGTAATCTCGCGCCATCACCGGGCCTTGGCCCTCAAAGAGAAGCCTCTTATGAAAAAAGTACCCAAACCGACCACGGACGACGCGCTCATCCAAGCCTTTCTCGACAAAGGCGGTCAGATCAAGAAAGGCGAAACCAAGCCAATGCGCCACGACATGGGTTTGAGCAAGAACGCCTGGGGGGCCAAGCTCACCAAAGAGGAAAAAGCCGCGCGGGAAGCGACGGAGTTGTCCTCGGTGAAAAAGATGTCCGGAAAGCCAAAAGGCTAACGCCAATAACACGTCAAAGACGCGGTCGTTCAGAGCGCGTCTTTGAGCACTTGGATCACCGCATCACGCGGCACATCGGCGGTCACAAAGGCCTCCCCAATCCCACGGGCGAGGATAAAGCGGAGCTGACCGTCGACCACCTTTTTGTCCTGAGACATCATATCCACCAGCTCCTCGGCGGACGGCAAATCGCCGGGGATGTCGGAGAGATCGCATTTCATGCCCATGGATTTGAGGTGCTGACGCACCCGGCTCGGCGCCTCTTGCGAACACAGGCCCAGACGGGACGACAGTTCAAACGCCAGAGCGCAGCCGATGGCGACCCCCTCGCCATGCAGCAATCGGTCGCCATAGCCGGTGGCGGATTCGAGCACGTGGCAGAAGGTATGGCCGAGGTTCAAAAGCGCCCGGTCGCCCTGCTCCGTCTCGTCGCGCTCGACGATGTCGGCCTTCATCTGGACAGAGCGGCGCACGGCCTCGGCGCGGAGCGTCAGATCGCCCGCCGCCAGAGCGGGGCCATTCTCTTCGAGCCATTCGAAAAAACTCTCATCGCCCAAAAGCCCGTATTTCTGCACCTCGCCATAGCCCGCGAGAAAATCGCGCGCAGTGAGCGTGCCGAGAATGGAAATATCCGCGAGCACGAGCGACGGTTGGTGGAAGGCCCCGATCAGGTTCTTGCCCTGCGGCGCGTTGATGCCGGTCTTGCCGCCCACGGAACTATCGACCTGCGCCAAAAGCGTGGTCGGGATTTGCACGAACCGCACGCCCCGGCGCATCACGGCGGCGGCAAAGCCCGCCAAGTCACCGATCACCCCGCCGCCAAAGGCGATGACGATGTCCTTGCGTTCGCATTTCTGTTCTAACAGCCATTCGACCGCGCGTGTGAACTGCGGCCAGGCTTTGGTGCCTTCGCCGGGCGGAAGCGCCAAGGCGACCATCTCAATCCCGGACGCAGACAGACCCGCCTCAAGCGTGGCGAGATGAAGATCGGCCACGGTCTCATCCGTCAGGACAAAGACCTTTTTCTTTTTGCCCAGCAGGGGCGCGATATGCGTACCGGCCTCTGCGACCAAACCCTCGCCAATGCGCACATCATAGGCGCGGTCGCCCAAGGGCACGTGAACGGTGGTGGTGCTCATTCCTCATCCTCCAGAATGCCGCCATGGGCCTTGAGCGCGGCGATGACCTTATTCGCCATGTCCTCGATCGCAAGCCCCGGCTCCGCATCGACCCGGATGCCCGCCTCTGCGTAAAAGGGCGTGCGCGCCTCGACGAGGTCTTTGAGCGTCTCATAGGGATTGTCGGTGCGCAGCAGGGGGCGCGTGGTCTTGTGTCGGACCCGGTTCCACAACAGATCGAGATCGGCCGCGAGCCAGACGGCGACGCCTTTCTCCGCGATCATGCGGCGATTGTCGTCAGAAAGGAACGCGCCGCCCCCGGTCGAGAGAATGGCCCGCTGTTCGTCCAAAAGACGTCCGATGACCTCGGTCTCACGGCGGCGGAAAAACCGTTCGCCATCGCGCTCGAAAATCTCCGCGATGGTCCGGTCCGCCGCGCGTTCGATCTCGTGATCCGAATCGAGAAACGGCACGTCGAGCTTGGCCGCCAAGGCCTTGCCCACCGCCGTTTTGCCCGCCCCCATCATGCCCACGAGCGCAACTGTCTTTTTCAACCCTTTTGCCATCGGCCCCTTATGGCATCCTCTTGTCTTCTTTGTCGTCACAGGCTCATTTGGCGCACGTCTCACGCGGCAAATTCCCGCCGACGAAAATTTGACCCCTTCAATGGCGTGATCTCTCGGGAAATGCCATATATAAATTCAACAAAACCCGAAACCGCTCTCGAAGAAGGGCGGATCAACATAGCATTTCCCGCAAAACTGTGCTCATCGTGAGGACAAGCGGGTGTGAATGGAGGCAGTTCATCTTGCGCAAATTCCTTTTCCGGCTCATCGCCATTCTGATCGTTCTCGGCGTGATCGGGTTTATCGGCTTCGCCTATGTCGGCGATCTGAGCCCGGACCGCACCGAAGAGCGGACCCCGGTCTCGATCGACCTTCAGTAAGGATCGCGGCCCGTGCGTCCCTCTCTTTCGCCCCGTCTTGCGACCTGCTTTTTGCCCTGTCGTGCCGCGCTCATGAACGGTGTTGTTCTACCCGTGGCCGTGCTCGGACTGGCGCTTTCTTTGACGGTGCATCCCGCGCAGGCGCAAGACGACCGTACTCTCTCGGCCATAGACTGGCTGTCTGACACTCTCGATACGCCGCGCGAGGCCGCCCTGCCCAGCACCAATGACATCGCG
>CAXPTW010000061.1:0-78783 GCA_964220165.1 Abyssibacter sp. | reverse complement strand
CCGCGACACTCCGTCTGGATCGGAGCGCTGGAAAGCCGCTCCGAATGTGCTACAGTTTTTGAATATGTTCGAAACGCTGAAGCATCACCGGAGCACAGCCATGCCGCAACTTGTGAAACTCTACATCACTCAGGTTCTGATCGGGTTCGGGATTGCGGCCGCCTTTGTCGGTGCGCTTTTGTATTTCAACGTCGCGAACCTCTGGCATCTGGTGACCCACAATGACGTCGGCCTGATCGCCGTTGTGGTCCTGTGGTTTGCCAACGGGATCGTCTTTTCCGGCGTGCAATTCGCGATCAAGATCATGAGCATGGCCGAGAAGGACGACGAGGATACGGGCGGCAAGCGCGACGATCTGCCGGTCGCGAGGTTGGAGCCGATCCCTGTCGAGATCGCCTCAAAACGCCGCTAAGTAATGTTTTCCAGATCAAAAGACAAAACGCGCCCGGTAAGGCGCGTTTTGTCTTTGTGTTGATCTTTCAAGGGAAAGAGGCGGCGGGGGACCACAGCATCCGTAGCAGCGCGATGCTCCCGATGCCTGATATATCAGGTGGGTGCCAGGTAACAAAACCAGGGTCTTGACAGAGCCAGCTCCCATTCGGTTGCGTAAGGCCTCCGGAGACTTGCGCCCATGTGTACGTAACGAGCAGATCCCGCCTGAGGGCCGAGATAGGGCCTCGCGCCCCAAAGGACAAGGGCAGGGGCTTGAAAATTCTGTCGCGCCGATCACTTTGGGGTCATGACCGATCTTCCTGAGCCTCCCTCCGTTCACACTCAACCGGGCCAACGCCTCGCGCGCGGCGTGTCCCGCCATCTGCGGAGCCATGATTTCGTGACTGTCGAGGAGCTTGTGCCCACACGGGGTCTGCGCGTCGATGTGATGGGGTTGGGGCCGAAAGGCGAGGTCTGGGTCATCGAGTGCAAATCAAGCCGGGTCGATTTCACCTCTGATTCCAAATGGTCCGGCTATCTGGAATGGTGCGACCGGTTTTTCTTTGCCGTGGACCAAGATTTTCCGGTGGAGATTTTGCCCGACGAAGCCGGGCTGATCATCGCGGATGACTATGGGGCGGAGATTCTTCGCTTTCCTGCGGAGGACAGACTTTCGGCCCCGCGCCGCAAGACTCTACACCAAATCTTTGCCCGCACAGCAGCGCGGAGGTTACAGGCCTATCGCGATCCCGGTGTGACCGCGATCTTTGGCGGAGAGGCGGAAGGCGAGCCCTGAGAGGGCTGTGATCTTATTTGCTCAGCTTGCGTGCCTGTGCGGCGGCCGCGCGGAGTTCTTCGGCGATTTCCTCGGCTTCTTCCGGCTCAAAGTCCATCGGAACCTCAATGCCGTTCGCCTCGACGAACAGGCGCACCATACCCTCGGTGGTCGGGCCGATTTGCAGGTTGGCTTCGATGTCGCGTTCAGAGTTGATGCCCATGGCGAAAGTTCCCTGTATCTTTGGCGTCTTGGAATACGCCCTCAAAGGCCCCTTCACAAGAGGGGCAAAGGCGATGCCGCGCCCCGCTTCGCGCATTTTTCGCGTTTTCGCCTCTTGCATTCCACAAACGGGGACAGTAAATCCACCGGCAGTGCCGCCTTAGCTCAGTTGGTTAGAGCGCCTGATTGTGGATCAGGAGGTCCCCCGTTCGAGCCGGGGAGGTGGTACCACTCTTCTCCCACAAAATTCTCTATGGAACTGCTGGCCCGACCGCTGTGATGATGTGGTCTGTGTCGTGCTGAGCTGCGTCGCTTGAGATCAGGTGGGGTGTGTCACGTCTGTGACGTCTCCGACCATGTCTGGAACAGATCGCCTGCCTCGGGGCGGGCTGCAAAGACCCCACGGGCAATGGCGCGGGCAAGGCATGTTGCGGCCACCGCGCCGATATGCGCCAGAGCCGTGGCGCGGTCGTCCGGCATGTCGACGTGCCCTGTGGATGCGCCGAACACCAAATCCCCGTCATACGGCGTATGCGCTGGCACGATGGCCCGCGCGATGCCGTCATGAGCGGCCACGGAAAGGCGATAGCACTCTGCCTTGGTCAGCTTTGCATCGGTCGCGACGATGGCGATGGTCGTATTGGTCTGCTCAAGCTTGGCAATCTTGTGCCCGAACGGCGCGCCGCTGTGCCCCGTGTTCGGATCGGGTCCAAGCCCCCCGAATTCCCCATCCCGCTCGAACGGCGCGGCCCAGAAATGGCGACTGGCCTCCGGTGTCACTGCCCCAACCGGATTCGCCGCCACGAGCGCGCCGACGGTGATCTCCCCGATCCGGGCCGAGGCCGATCCCAGACCGCCTTTCAGCGTCCCCGTCAGCGCGCCATAGCCCGCGCCCTCAGTTCCGATGCCAAAGCTTTTTGAGGCGTTGAGATAGGCCGCTTTGCCCAGATCGCGATAGGGCGTCTCGGACCAGTCCTTATCGCCCCCGTTCATCAGGTCGAACAGGATCGCACCGGGTACAATCGGTACAACAGCTGTCCCGGCCTGAAACCCGCGCCCCTCATGGCGCAGCGCGTCCGTGACGCCGCTACAGGCCTCCAGTCCAAAGGCCGAGCCACCAGAGAGCACGAGCGCGTCGACGCGCTGAACGAGCTTGTCAGGCGCCAAAAGGTCGGTTTCCCGCGTCCCTGGTGCCCCGCCCATCACACTGACAGAGGCCGTAAAAGGCGTCTCTGAGGTGAGCACGGTCACGCCGGATTTCACGGTGGCGGACGCGGAGTTCCCCACAAGAATGCCGCGCACGTCGGTGATCAGGTTCTGCTGGGCTGCCGACATTCTCATGTCCTTCCGGGAAAACGTTCTCATACCTTAGGGAGGGGCTTTGGTCTCACTTCGGACCCGTCCCGCCGCAATTGAGTTTACGCTATCTCGTCAAAGGCAATGAGGCGACCGGCATTTTTGCCGCCCGCCTCACTCCTGAACTGTGTCGCTCCGATCGCCCGACCAAAGGTGCCGATTAGCGACCGTATTTTTTTAGAATCGCGTCAATCTCCGCGTCCTGCGCCGGATCGGGCAGGAGTGCTGGTTGACGCGAGGCCCCCACCGAAGGGTCGCGCAGATAGAGCGCGCGTTTGACCAGAGCGGGCGGAAAGCCGAGCTTGTAGAGATCTGTGCGGAAAGCCGTGTAGATCTCCTGCGCCGCTGCCGCGCCCGCCTCATCGCCCGCATTCACACAAGACACGATCCGAGCCAACACATCCGGCAACACGTTCCCGAGCCCCGAGATGCAGCCCTTGGCCCCGTTGGTCAGGGACCAGTGCACAAGCTGGTCCGGGCCGGAGTAGACGTCAAACCCCTCCACCTCGCGCCCGACGGCCATATAGGCCTCCAACGTGTCCTGTGCGCCGCCGGAATCCTTGATCCCTGCGATGTTGCCGTGGCTCGCCAATGCGCGGGCGGTCTCAGGCTCGATATGGTTCTGGGTGCGCGCCGGAATGTCATAGAGGTAAACCGGTGTGTCGACCGCATCCGCCACAGAGGAAAAGTGGCGAATGAGGCCGTCTTGGGTGCAGGCGATGAAAAACGGCGTGATGACGGCGATCCCGTCAACGCCGATCCGATCGAATTCGCGGGCGAGGAGGATGGTTTCAAACGTGGCGGGCATGCCCGCGTTGACGATGACTTTGGCTTTGCCCGCGACCTCGTCCACGACCTCGCCGCACAGGCGGACTTTCTCGTCATAGGTCAGCGCGGAAAAGTCGCCATTCGTGCCCGCACACATGATGTTGTTGCCCGCCTCGATCTGGCGGCGGACCTGCGCGCGGGTGGCTTCGAAATTGATGGTCTCGTCTTCGTTGAAACAGGTGACGAGCGCAACGAAGGCCTCTTTTTGTTCGATCTCTTGGGGATCAGTCATGGATCACGTCCTTTTGGCAGCGGCCATTTGGGCCGCGTAGTCGAGGGCACAGAGCATATTGTCATGCTTGGCGATTCCGGTGCCTGCGATGTCAAAGGCGGTCCCATGATCGACGGAACAGCGATCAATCGGCAGGCCGAGCGAGACGTTCACCGCCGTGTCAAAGGCGACGAGTTTGATCGGGATATGACCCTGATCGTGATACTGCGCGATGACCAGATCGAATGCGCCCTGATAGGCTCGGTGGTACACCGTGTCCGCCGAAATCGGCCCCTGAACATCAATGCCCTCGGCGCGTGCCGCCTCAACGGCAGGCGCGATGCTCACATCGTCCTCATCACCGAACAATCCATTCTCACCGCAGTGCGGGTTGATCCCGGCCACCGCGATGCGCGGCGCCTCAAGTCCCATACGTTTCAGGTGCTTATGCCCTGTGCGGATGGTTTCCAGAACCCGCTCTGTCGTCGCGCGGGTGATCGCGTCCTTGAGCGACACATGGGTCGAGACATGGACGACGTTCAGGCGTTCGGAGGCGAGCAGCATCCACGAGGATTTCGATCCGGTGAGATGCGCGAGCATACCGGTGTGGCCATCATAGTGATGCCCCGCCGCGTTCAGCGCCTCTTTGTTGATCGGGGCCGTCACGATACAGGCGGCCTGTCCGCTCATGGTCATCTCGACGGCGCGTTCGATGTAGCGAAACGAGGCCTCGCCGCAGGCGGGCGAAAGCACGCCGAATGTGCCGGGAAGCCCCTCAACGGCGACATGCTCCACACGAATGCCATCCCCGTTGTCTCCGGGCGACAGGATCGGAAGCGTCACACCACAGACCTGTGTCGCGCGTTCCATCGTATCGCGATCGCCAATGACGACGGTCTGAGCACGCATATTTGCATCGCGATCGGCGAGGGCCTTGACCGTCACCTCCGCTCCGACTCCGGAGGGGTCTCCCATGGTGATGACAACTGGTTCGCTCATTTTCTGTCCTCCTCGGGATGGCGATCTTGCGACAACAAATAACCTATAGGTAAATATGTTTCAATAACTTGGCGCGATCTTGGTGGATTTTTGAGGTAAGCATATAAAAAATATATAGATTATATTTGTGTATCTCGTGTATACTTGGTGTGAAGATGTGTAAAATTGGTAAAATATAATGGCGAAAGCGCTTATCTTGGCGGATGACTTGACCGGTGCCCTCGACTCGGCGGTCGGCTTTGCGGATGCTCGGCACAGGGTTGTCGTGGCGCGAAGCCCCGAGGCGGTCTCAGAGGCGCTCGATCTGGCTCCGGATGTCTTGGCCGTGAATACGTCCAGCCGCGAAATCGCCCCGGCTGACGCGGCGGCGCGCGTTTCCTCGGCGCTGGAGGCCGTGCCGCCCAACGCGTTCAAACCCGTGATGAAAAAAGTCGACTCCCGGCTCAAGGGCAATGTTGCCGCCGAGACTGCTGTGATGGCGACATGGTATGGGGCAGCGCGCGCGATTGCCTGTCCGGCAATTCCGGACATGGGGCGATTGGTCACGTCCGGGGCGCTTGTGGGGGAGGGGGTTCAGGCCCCGATCCCTGTTGCCGCCTGTTTTGAGGGCCCGGTTGAGGTGCCCGATTGCACGACGGATGCCGATCTCGATGCGCTTGTCGCTTCTGTCGAAGAACCTGTGCTCTGGATTGGCGCGCGGGGGCTGTCCTTTGCGTTGGCGCGGGGTGCGGGGAGCGGAGTGCCAGATCGGGCATCTTTGCGCGCGCCTCTGATGATTGCCAACGGATCGCGTGACCCCGTAACGCGGGCGCAGATCGCCGCGCTGCCCTCCGGCATCGCGGTCATCGAAGCCCCCGATGGGGTGGCGCCGGAGGTCGAAATTCCCAAAGGTCCGCTGGTCCTCTCCATCTCTGAGGGCGGCGGGGGCGTGAGTGGTCAAGAGGCCGCGCACCGCTTTGCCGAGAGCGTCGCGACCTATGCAAATCGCTATCATCCGGCGGCTTTGCTCGTCTGTGGCGGGGAATCTGCGCAAGCGATACTGGACCGGTTGGGGGTAAACAGTTTACAAGTGACCGCCGAGCTGCGACCGGGCCTGCCGCTTTGCGAGGTACAGGTCGGCTGGGGCACGATGCAGATCGTCACGAAGTCGGGCGGTTTTGGCGCGCCCGATCTTTTGGCCGGGCTTGTGAAAGAAACGATTAACCGCCGGTGAGGGCACGATGGACCAACAAAACCTAGACAATTCGACCTCTCGGAGTTCGCGTCCGCCCCTGTCGGAAAAGGTCTACACCGCCCTGAAAAACCGGATCACGCGCGGCGATTACGGCGCGAATGAAAAGCTTCCTGCCGAAAAGGATCTCTCCGGTCAGTTCGGCGTGTCGCGCCCGGTCCTGCGCGTCGCATTAGAACAGCTCCGCGAAGAGGGGCTGATCGTCTCCCGTCAGGGGGCCGGTAATTTCGTACGGGTCAAACGCGAACCTGCTCTTGGGTATACGCCGGTTGAAACCATCGCCGACATCCAGCGCTGTTACGAATTTCGCCTCACGGTCGAGGTGGATGCCGCCGGACTTGCTGCGCAACGGCGCAATGACGAGAGTCTGGGAGAGATGGTGCGTGCGCTGGATCTCTTGTCTGACGCGACGGGATCGCGCCTGCACCGGGAGGATGCGGATTTTACCTTTCACCTCGCGATCGCGCGGGCCTCGAACAACCAATATTATGCCGAAACGCTCAAGGCGCTCCGCGACCACATTTACGTCGGGATGAAGATGCACGGTGATGCGCTCATGTCCGACGGCGCGGCGGCACTTGAGCATGTGTTGGGCGAGCACCGGGGGATTTACGAGGCGATCCGGGACCGCGATGCAGAGCGCGCTCGTGAGGTGATGCGCACCCATATCATTCATTCGCGCGAACGCTTGTTCGGCGGCGGAATGCTCGATCTTTCGATGTAAGATACAGAAATGGTTTCATAAAAAGACGCGCTCCGTGGTGGGGCGCGCCTTTTTCGCGTCAGGCGTCGCGATTAGAGGGCGTCGTGGTAGATCGCATGGACCTCATCGACGCTCATATCGCGCGGGTTGTTGTCCATCAGACGGCGAATAGCGTGGGCTTCCTCGGCCCAGGCGCCAAGGTCGGCCTCATCTGCGCCATGCGCTTTGAGGTGCATTTCGATCCCGAGGCCGCGGCAGAACTCAAAGGCGGCCGCCTTGAGTGCGTCCTGACTGCCCGCGTTACGCAAGCCCAAAGCGGCGGCGACCTCGGCGGTTTTCTCGGGGGCGACGGGCTGGTTGAAGGCCAAAACATGCGGGAAGATGATCGCATTGGCGAGCCCGTGCGGCAGGGAGAGCCGCGTGCCGAGCGGATAGGCCAGTGCATGCCCCGCCGCCGTGTTCACAGGGCCGAGGCAGATGCCACCATAGTAAGACGCCAGCATCATGCCCGCGCGCGCCTCGCTGTCTGTCCCGTCCTCGACCGCGCGTTTGAGATATGTGCCGACGAGGCCAAAGCCCATGCGGGCATAGCCGTCGATGAGGTCATGGGCGTTGATATTGGTAAAGGCCTCAACGCAATGCGCCATGGCGTCAACGCCCGTCGCTGCGGTGACCGCAGGAGGAACGGAATAGGTCAATTCGGGGTCCAAAACGGCTAGATCGGCGATGAGATGCGGGCTTTCGACGGCCAGTTTCGATTTTGTCGCCGGGTCGGTGACAAGCGCGCGGATGCCCGCCTCTGAGCCGGTGCCCGCGGTGGTCGCGACCTGAACCAGAGGTGTTGTGCGACCGGCGACTTTGTTCGGGCCGACCACTTCGGGGAGTGTCTGGGTGCCGTCCCAAAGCGCGGCAACCAGTTTTGCGATGTCGAGGACAGAGCCGCCCCCAAGGCCGACAACGAGGTCCGGAGTGTGTGCGCGCGCTTGTTCCAAGACCGCCTCAAAGGCCGGAAGGTCCGGTTCCGGCGGCACGTCGTCGATGATCAGAATGTCGCCCGAAAGGGCGAGCCGGTCGACATATTGCGCGGTCGGGCCGGAGGCGATCACGAGGGGGCGTTTGGCGACTTCGGCCCAAATGCCAACTTTCGCCGCCGCGCCCACGCCAATCTCAAGGCGCTTGGGCTGATGGATGGTGATAAGGCGATCCATGGTCGACATGTTGCCCTCCTTTCAAACAGTTTGGGCGACGAGGTCGGCCACGGTCTCGGCGCTCAGGCGCACATGCCGGATGGCACGGCGATAGAGCGTGTAGGCGATGTCCAGCCCGCCGTCCGCACGGGGCAGAAGGACAGGGTAGGAGAGTTCTTTGTTCAGGCCGTCGATGGAGTTGTTCGACAGGCATGTGCCCGCGCTCGTCTCGACGGTGTAGCGGGTGGGGAAGGTCTGTCCGCCGTCGGAGGAGAGGCAAAGCGCAAGTGGCGCGCGCTCGACGCCCCAAATCGGGTGACAGCCTTCGCCCTCGGGGCGGTCATCTTCTTCTTCGAGCTCGTCATAGAGCGAGGCGCGCCGCGATTGGGAGTCTGCGGCAGAGGTCGGGTTGCACACCATGCCGAGCACCGTGTCTGTCAACGGGGCGACGCCGATCGAGCTGTTGTTGTTCGGGACATCCGTCGGGGCGGGCGCACTCCAGCTCCGCCCGCCATCATGGCTTTCGGAGCGATGAACAAAGTCTGACTGACGGCGGCGGTAAAACGCGGCCATGTTGTCACCTCCAAGCGGCACGGGGGTCATGTGAACCGCGCCGGGAGAGACGGGGACGTCTGTCACGGTCCAGCTGTCGCCACCATCCGTGCTGACCGCGATGGCGGCCGTGTCAAAGGCCCCGGTCCAGCGGATACCGTCGCGCGGGTTGCAGCAAAAGAGCGGCAAAACCCACGCTCCATCGTCGCGGACAAAGGGCCGGGCGCGAATAAACGTGCCGTTTGGAAGGTCGATGTCACGTTTTGCGCCGGAGGTGAGGCGGTCGCCGTCGCGCGTCACTGGACGCATGAAAACGCGCGATTCATCTTGGTTTCCAGCGGGTTGTGCCGTGTTGAAAAGCCAAAGCGCGCCGTCGGGGGCGGTGAAGAGCACGGGGTTTTGCTCGGAACGGTCAGGGTCATCGGTGAGCCGCGCAACGGGGCCCCATTGGGTCGCGCCCTCATCCAGGATCGTCGCATAGATCGAGATGTCGGATTTGCCCTCAAGCGTGCCGCCAAACCATGCGCAGGCCAGCGCCCCGTCGGGCAGGCGCGCCAAAAAGGCGGCGTGGTTTTGAATTGTCTCCGCCGGGAGAATCGCCCATGCGCCGTCCGGGCGCGGCGTGAGCTTTCCGTCCATGTTTTTTGCGATGTCTTCCGGCGTCATGCGGGTCTCCTCCCTTGGTGGTCTGGCTAACAAGTGAGCAGATTAGTGTACAACTTGTCAAGTTTAGAAAGTGACTCGGGGCTGTTTGGGTGTTTTTCCAGTCTGGATTTTATAAATAAAAACATTTAAAAACAGTTATTAAGGCCGAGATTTCGGCGCTAACAAATTTGGGGGTTTGACTTTAATTTCCAACTTTACCAATATTAGAGCTGCGCTGGATCCGCGGGAGGCGGTGGCGCAACGAGGTGCGGCAAGCACCCATGAGGAAACGAGCGCAGGCGCGCTCTGGAATTTTGGAAAGCGATCCGCTTTCAGGGAGGAAATATGAAACAGACCACACTTCTTGCGGGGGTGCTGCTTGCGACCTCGGCTTTGAGTCCGGCCTTTGCGCAGGACACGAGCGTGACCATCGTCCTCGGCGAAGAACCCGATCTCGTCGAACCCTGTATGGCGACGCGCTCCAACATCGGTCGCATCGTCCTCGGCAACATCAGCGAGACCCTGACCGAACTTGACGTGCGCGGCGATGAAGGGCTCAAGCCGCGCCTGGCCGAAAGCTGGGAACTGGTGGACGACACCACCTGGCGCTTTCATCTGCGTGAGGGCGTGACCTTCTCTGACGGCACCGCCTTTGATGCCGCCGATGTGAAGCACTCCTTTGAGCGTGCTGGCAGCGACCAGATCACTTGCGAAATCTCGCGCTATTACGAAGGCATTTCGATCACGCCGAGCGTGGTGGACGATCTGACCATCGATTTTAAAACCGATCCGGCCCAGCCGATTCTCCCGCTTCTGCTGTCTCTCTTGACGATTGTGCCGTCCGAGACGCCGATCGAATTCACCCGCGAGCCGGTGGGGACGGGCCCCTATGTCCTCTCCAACTGGGAGCCGGGCCAGAGCATTACCCTTGAGCGTCGCGACGATTACTGGGGCGAACAGCCTGCGGTGAGCAGCGCGACCTATGCCTTCCGCTCTGACCCGTCCGTGCGTGCGGCCATGGTGCAAACCGGCGAAGCCGACATCGCGCCCTCAATCTCTGCGATTGATGCGACGACCGATATGGACCGGTCCTATCCGAACTCCGAGACCACTTATCTCCGGATCGACCACGCTGTGGCGCCGCTCGACGACAAACGCGTGCGTGAGGCGCTGAACCTCGGCATCGACCGTGAGGCCTTTGTCGGCACGATCCTCGCCGAGGGCACCCAGATCGCCACCGCGATCAACGTGCCGACGACACTGGGCTGGAACCCGGACACCGAGGCCTGGGCCTATGATCCGGATCGCGCGAAGGCGCTTTTGGAAGAGGCCAAAGCCGATGGCGTGCCAGTAGACACCGAGATCCTTCTCGTGGGTCGCACCGCGAACTTCCCGGGCGCGACCGAGACTTATGAGGCGATCCAGTCTATGCTCTCTGAGGTCGGATTTAACGTCCGTCTGCAGATGGTCGAAGTGGCCGAGCACGAACAGTACTACTCGAAACCCTACGTCCAGGACCAACCGATCCTCGTCGGCGCGCAGCACGACAACTCGCGCGGTGACCCGGTGTTCTCGATGTACTTCAAGTACCACTCTGATGGCCGTCAGGCCGGGATCGCAGACGCCAAAGCCGACGATTTGATCGAACGTGCCACGGCGGCGACCGGTGACGAGCGTGTCGCGCTTTGGTCCGAGCTCTTCGGCTACCTGCACGATGATCTGGTGGCAGACGTCCTGTTGTTCCACATGGTGGGCCATGCCCGCGTGGGTGAAAACGTCGACTTTACCCCGACCATCGCGACCAACAGCCAGCTTCAACTGTCTGAGATTGGCGTGAAGTAAGTCCTACCTCCCGGAACACGCGTGGACCTTGGTGTCCGTGCGTGTTTCAACCTACTCACGGAGAGACCCATGAAAAAGATGCTGGGAAAACGGGCTGTATCGAGTTTCGTCTCGCTGATGGTTCTCATTGTCCTTGTGTTCTTCCTCTCGCGCCTGACGGGCGATCCTGCCGCGCTTTATCTGCCGGTGGATGCCTCTGAGGCGATGCGGGAGAATTTTCGGGAGATTCACGGGCTGAACGACCCGGTTTTGGTCCAGTTCGGCCGCTATCTCTCGGATCTTGTCCAACTTGATTTCGGCGACAGCCTGCGCAAGGCGCGCCCCGCCATCGACGTGGTTCTCGAATCCTTTGTCTGGACGCTCCAACTCGCTCTGATCACCATGACGCTTGTGACGGTTGCGGCGATCATCTTTGGCTCCATCGCGGCCTTTAACGTCGGGCGTCCGTTCGACCGCTTTGCCTCTGTGCTGTCGCTGATCGGGGCTTCCGCGCCGGATTTCTGGATCGCCATTGTCGGCATCGTCCTCTTTTCCGTGAACTTCGGCTGGTTGCCGACCTCTGGGACGGGGACTGTGTGGCACTGGATCTTGCCGATCTGTGTGCTGTTCATTCGGCCTTTTGGCCTCATCCTTCAGATCGTGCGCGGCTCCATGATCAACGCGCTCGGCTCGCCCTATGTCAAAACCGCGCGCGCCAAAGGGGTCAAGAACCGCCCCGTCATCTTTGTGCACACGCTCCGCAACGCCATGCTGCCGGTCATCACCGTGATCGGAGATCAGGCGGCGGCGCTTTTGAACGGCGCGGTCGTGGTGGAGACGATTTTCGGGTTTCCCGGTGTCGGTAAACTCATGATCGACTCGATCCTTCAGCGCGACTTCAACGTGATCCTGGCGGCCATCATGGTCACCGCCATCGCCATCTTTATCATGAATATCCTGATCGACATTGCCTATGCGCTGCTCGATCCGCGTATCCGGGCCTGAGGAGGGACTCATGAGCGAGACCACCACCGATACCGCCGCCAAGACCCCCGTCACAATGACCCCCGGGGCGTCCGGCCCGCGCCGCGTTCTGCGCATGCTTTGGGCCGATAAGCTGGCCTTTGTCGCGATCCTGTTTCTGATGGTCGTGCTGCTGTCTGCCATCTTCGGGCCGATGTTTCTCGAAGATATGGCCTCGAAAACCAACCTGCGGGCACGCAATGCGGCGCCCTTCGAGCTTGAGCGCGGATTTTTCTATATCCTCGGCGGCGACGCTTTGGGGCGTCCGCTTTTGGCCCGGATCATTGTCGCCTCGCAAAACACCATGGTGATCGCGGCGGGGGCGGTGTTCGGTTCTCTGATCGTCGGCTCCACCCTCGGGCTGATTGCGGGCTATGCCGGGCGCTGGACGGGAGAGGTGATCATGCGTCTTGCCGATGTGATCATGTCCTTCCCCTCGCTCCTTTTGGCGGTGATCGTGCTTTATATGCTTGAGCCGTCCATCGGGAACCTCGTGCTCGTCCTCGCGATCACGCGCATCCCGATCTATCTGCGGACGACCCGGGCCGAAGTGCTCGAAGTCCGGGAGCGGATGTTCGTTCAGGCCGCCAAGGTCATGGGCGCGTCGAACCGCCGGATTGTGTTCAAACATATCCTGCCGGTGATCTTGCCCACGCTTCTGACCATCGCGACTTTGGATTTCGCCTTTGTCATGCTGGCGGAATCCGCGCTCTCTTTCCTCGGGATCGGCATTCAGGCCCCCGAGATCACATGGGGTCTCATGGTGAGCCAAGGCCGTCAGTATCTCACCAACGCGTGGTGGCTGGCGTTCTGGCCGGGTCTCGCGATCATTTTGACGACCATGTCCCTAAACTTGCTGTCGAGCTGGATGCGCGTCGCGCTCAATCCGACCCAACGCTGGCGCCTCGAAATCGGAGGGAAAAAGAATGGCTGATCATCTTCTCGAAGTGCGCGACCTCTCCGTCCGGTTTCACACTGTCAACGGCATGGTCAATGCGGTGAACGGCATCTCCTGGCATTTGGATCGCGGCGAAACCCTCGCCATCTTGGGCGAAAGCGGATCGGGTAAATCGGTCTCGGCCTCTGCGATCATGAACCTGATCGACATGCCGCCCGGCGAGATCACCAGCGGAGAAATCCTGTTCGACGGGATGGACCTGTTGAAAGCCTCCGACGAAGACCGCCGTCGCCTCAACGGCAAGCGGATCTCGATGATTTTCCAAGACCCTCTGGGCCACCTGAACCCGGTCTATCCGGTCGGTTGGCAAATCGCGGAAACGGCCATGGCGCACGGGCGCTCCAAAGCGGAGGCCTACGCGCGGGCGCTGCAACTGATGGAGCGGGTCGGCATCCCGAAAGCGGAGGCTTCCATGAGCAAATACCCGCATGAGTTCTCCGGCGGTCAGCGGCAACGCCTGATGATCGCCATGGCGTTGGTGCTCAAACCTGACATCTTGATCGCGGATGAGCCGACCACGGCCCTCGATGTGACGGTGCAGGCGGAGGTGCTGTCTCTCTTGGAGGAACTGCAGGACGAGACCGGCATGGGCCTGTTGCTCATCACCCACGATTTGGGCGTTGTGGCCGAGGCCGCCGACCGCGCTGTGGTGATGGAAGGCGGCAAGATCGTCGAAAGCGGCACGCCGCGCGAGCTTTACCACAACGCGCAACATCCCTACACGCGCAAGCTCTTGGCCGCCGCCCCGGCAAGGGCGAGATGCGCGACGGTACCCAGAGCAAAGCGCCGATCCTCGAAGTCCGAGGACTCAAAAAGAACTACGGTCAATTCCACGCGCTCAAAGAGGCGCATTTCGATCTCTATGCCGGCGAAACGCTCGCTGTGGTGGGGGAGTCTGGCTCCGGCAAATCCACGATTGCGCGGCTGATGCTCCGGCTCGAAGAGGCCTCTGGCGGCACCGTCGCGTGGAAGGGCGAGGATATTCTCACGAAATCCCCGAAAGAGATGGGCAAGCTGCGGCGTCAGTTGCAGATGGTGTTCCAAGACCCGACCCAATCCCTCAACCCGCATATGTCGGTCTACGACATCATTTCCGAGGCTTGGGTGATCCATCCCGACATCCTGCCAAAGGCGAAATGGCGCGCCCGCGTCGAGGAATTACTCGAACAGGTCGGGCTTCAGGCCGATCATGCGCTGCGCTATCCGCACCAATTCTCCGGCGGGCAACGTCAGAGGATCGCGATTGCGCGGGCCTTGGCGCTCGAACCCGATCTGATCATCTGCGACGAGGCGGTTTCCGCGCTCGACGTGTCCATTCAGGCGCAAGTGATCGCGCTGTTGGGAGAGCTGCGCGACCGGCTCGGCATCGCGTTTATCTTTATCGCCCACGACCTGCCTGTGGTCCGTGACTTTGCCGACCGTGTGCTCGTTATGAAGCGCGGCGAGATCGTGGAACAAGGGCCGGTGCGCCAGATTTTCGAAGCTCCCAAGCAGGGCTACACGCAACGGCTTTTGGCGGCGGGTCTCGACTCTGACCCCGATGTTCAGGCCGAGCGCCGACGCGCGCGTCTGGCGCTTGCCGACGGCTAAGACGACTTTCCGAGAGGACGATATGAAAACGTTACTTCACTATTTCAAATGGGCCATCCTCGTGACGGTGTTGGGCCTCATGGCGACCTTTTGGCTTGGCTATCGGTTCGACGGCACGCTCAGTGCGGCCCTGTCGTTTCTGTTGATCGGGTCCGTCCTCGCCGTTCTGGAAATCTCTCTGTCTTTCGACAACGCCATCGTCAACGCGAACAAGCTCAAGTCGATGACACCGGTCTGGCGGCAACGGTTCCTGACCTGGGGCATTTTGATCGCCGTCTTCGGGATGCGGATTGTCTTTCCCCTCGCCATCGTCGCCATCGCCGCGCGGGTGGGGCCGATTGAGGCCGTGCGTCTGTCGGTCAGCGAGCCGCAGGAATACGCGCGCATCATGGCCGAGAGCCACCTCTCCATCGCCGCCTTCGGGGGCGCGTTTCTCGGTATGGTGGCTTTGTCGTTCTTCATGGACGAGGCCAAGGAGATTGACTGGATCCACCGGATTGAGCGCAAACTGCGCTCCATGGGGACGATCAAAGGCGTGACCTATGGCACGGTGCTCTTGCTGGTGCTGGGCTTTGGACTGTTTCTCGGCACCGAGGATCAGGCGACCTTTTTCAAAGCGGCGATCATGGGGCTTGTGGTCTTCATGTGCGTCGAAACTCTGAGCCATGTGTTGGATGCGGAATCCGAGATTCAAAGTGCCGCACGGGCAGGGGGCCTCGGTGCCTTTCTCTATCTCGAAGTGCTCGACGCCTCGTTCAGTTTTGATGGTGTGATTGGGGCATTCGCGCTCACCAACAACCTCTTTCTGATCGCCATCGGTCTCGGAATTGGTGCGATGTATGTGCGCTCCATGACGATCATGCTGGTGGAAAAGGAAACCCTCAACCAGTTCCGCTTCTTGGAGCACGGGGCCTTCTATTCCATCCTCGCGCTGGCCGTGATCATGTTCGCGCAAAGCCTCGTGCATATCTCTGAGGTCATCACGGGACTGTTGGGTGCCACGATCATCGCGCTGTCTTTCGTCTCGTCTCTGCGGTTCAACGGCCGCTCGGAAACCTGATTTCTCTCAGTGGGTGTTGGCGCAAAACACCCTGAGATCAGGTTGCTAAAACCTTGCTCTAATGAAGAGACTGCACTCGGCCCGACGGGCGTTGGGCCGAGAGGTATTTCATACCGATCCTGCGTCACAATGCGTATTCTCATACCTTTTGGGTATTAAGGAATATCCCACGCGGCATTGAGCGAGATGTTCTCCAACGTCATTTTCCTCCAAACTTTACAGGACGGGAGGAGACGTCATGAGAAACATCACCCTAGACAACATCACCGATGCCGTGGTCGCATCCATGGATGCGGACATTCCGGCGCGCAACCGCGAGATCATGGTCGCCGCGCTCAAGCACATGCATGCCTTCATGAAAGAGGTCAATCTGACCTATGATGAATGGCTCGAAGGCATGGAGTGGATGCGCCGCGCGGGCGACATTTCCAGCAACGCGCGCAACGAATTCATCCTGATTTCCGACATTCTCGGCGTCGAAGTTCTGGCCGATATGCTCGACAAGAAGCCGACCCATAACGAGACCATCTCGACGGTGCTCGGTCCGTTCTACCGCGAAAATCCGCCGATTTTGCCGAAAGGCGCCTCCATCATCCAGAAGGATTTCGAAGGGCAGGAAACCGTTCGCGTCTCCGGCACCATTCGTGACACCGAGGGCAACCCGGTGCCGGGTGTGACCATGGACGTCTGGGAGGATGCGCCGAACGGCCTCTACGAACAGCAGGACCCGGATCAGCCGGACTTCAACCTGCGCGGACGTTTTGTCACGGATGAGAACGGTGAGTATGACTTCGTCGCCATCCGTCCGGTGCCCTATCCGATCCCCTATGACGGCGCGGCCGGTGAGCTTTTGAACTACATGGGCCACCACCCGATGCGTCCGGGCCACGTGCACTTTATGATCATGAAAGACGGCTACAAAACCCTGATCTCCCAGATCTACGACAGCACGACCGAATACCTCGACAACGACAGCGTGTTTGCGGTGAAAGAAGACCTCATTGGCGAGATGGTCAAAGCCCCCGAGGGTGCTGACACCGATCTCGTGATGACCTTCGACTTTGTGATCCGCAACAACGCACTCGTGGACAGCATCGCGGCGGAATAACCGTCAAGGGGAGTGGGCTCGGCCCGCTCCCTCTTTGGACTGGCGGCGTTCTGCCAGTCCGCTCCCTTATCGGAACCACTTCTGGATTTGCCATGAACACGCCCTTCACCGCCGCACCGCTGACTGGCTTTGCTCCTGACGATCTCATGGAGGCGACGCGCGTCCGTGCCGTCTCATCCTGGATTGTCGAGGCGCCGACCCGCCGGAAACACAAACTCTCCAACACCTCGATCAGCTACCAAGGCTATGTCTTCGTCCGGGTGACGCTGGAAAACGGGGTCGACGGGTTTGGCGAGGCGTCCACGCTCGGTGGACCCCGTTGGGCCGAGGAAAGCGTCGAGGCGATCAAGGCCAATATCGACACCTATCTCGCGCCAGCGTTGATCGGCAAACCTGCGGCCCTTCTTGAGGCGGCGTCGGGCGAGATGGCGAAGGCCTGTAAACGCAACAATGCCGCGAAATCCGCGCTTGATATGGCGCTTTTGGATGCGACCGGCAAAACTCTTGGCGTGCCCGCACATGTGCTTCTTGGTGGCGCGCGGCGCACGTCCTTTTCTGCGATCTGGGCGCTGGCTTCTGGTGATGCGGCCCAAGAGGTCGAAGAAGCGCAGGGCATGATCGAAAAAGGCTGGTTTAACCGGTTCAAGATCAAGCTCGGCTTTGCCGACCCGAAAACCGACCTCGACCGTTTGGCCGCGTTGCAAAAGGCGCTTCCGACCGGCACCGACATCATCGCCGATGTGAACCAAGGCTGGTCTGAAGCCGATTTCATCCGCTACCTGCCGCGTCTCGCCGACCTTGGTGTGAGCCTCGTGGAACAGCCGCTCCCCGCCGGTCAGATGGCCGCCATGGCCCGGATTTCCGCTCGGTCTCCGATCCCGATCATGATGGATGAGGGTGTGTTTACGCTCGAAGAAGCGCTGGACGGCTGCGCCCGCGCGGCGGGGTCCGTTCTGTCGCTGAAACTGTGCAAACACGGTGGCGTGCATCAGCTCAAACAAGTCGCAGGCATCGCACAGGCGGCGGGCATGCAGCTTTATGGCGGCTGCCTGTTGGAAAGCTCTGTCGGGGCGGCGGCGCATCTTCATGCCTTTGCCACGCTTCCGGCACTGGAATGGGGCACGGAGCATTTCGGGCCGAAAATCCTCATTGAGGATCTCTGCCGCGACGGCCTTACTTACGAGAATTTCGAGGTGCATTTGCCGAAAGGCCCGGGTCTTGGCGTGACTCCGGATCTTGACCTGATCGAAAAATACGCCCGCAAAGACTAAAGGACAGACCATGACGACCGATTTGCGTGCCCGGTTTGAGGCCATGGGCCGAGCTCTTGCGACCAAACCTCATCTGAACCGGCTCGGGGCGTTGTTTTCCGAGACCGTATTGATCGAGGTCGACGGCGACGAATATTATCTCACCTTCCATCGTGGCGCGTTGGAGCGCGTCACCGAGGGGCCGAGCCGTCAGACGCCTTGGCGCTTTGCCCTGCGGGTCGAAGCCGCGGCGCTCCATGAGTTCTGGGAGCCGATGCCCGTCGCCTTTTCGCATGACATCTTCGGCTTTGTGAAAACGGGCCGTGGACGGATTGACGGGGATATTCTCACCCTTGTGAAAAATCTGCGGTTCTTCAAAGAATTCATGGCGCTTGGCCGCAAAGAGGAGGTCTCCGCATGAGCGCGCAGCCTGCATATGAACCGATCATTGGCCGCTATGTGACCATCGAGGTCCAAGGCCGCAGCTACCGTGTCTTTGTCGAAGAAGCGGGTCAAGGCCAACCGGTGATCTGTTTCCACACCGCTGGAGCGGACAGCCGCCAGTGGCGTCACATCATGAACGACGCGGAACTCACCGCGAACTACCGTTTCATCGCGCCAGACCTGCCGTGGCACGGCAAGAGCCTGCCACCCGAGGGGTTCGAGGAAGAAGAGTACCTTTTGACCACGGAGGTCTATGTCGAAACGGTGCTGAAACTGGTCGAGGCGCTGGCGCTGGACACCCCGATCTACGCGGGCTGTTCCATGGGCGGGCGCATCGCGCTGCAGCTCGCGCTCAACAACCCGGAGCCGTTCAAGGGCTTCATCGCCATCGAGGCCTCAGACTTCCAACCGGCGTGGTATGACATCGACTGGTTCCACCGTCCCGATGCGCATGGCGGCGAAATGGGCGCGGCGCTTGTCTCCGCCAATATCGCGCCGCAAAGCCCCAAGGTCGAGCGTTGGAACACCCAGTGGATGTTCATGCAATCCGGTCCCGGCGTGTTCCGGGGCGATCTGAATTTCTACACCAAGGACGACAGCCTCGTCGGCAAACTCGGCGGCATCGACACCACGGAGAAGCCGGTGCACATCATGGTCGGCACCTATGACATGACCTGCACGCCCGAGGACGCTAAACGCACGGCGGATCAGATCCCCGGTGCGACCCTTGCCGTCATGGACGGCATCGGGCATTTTCCGATGAGCGAAAACCCCGCCACCTTCCGTCCGCATTTTGTCGAGGCGCTTGCCAAGATGGGCTGAGGGGGCGGCCAGAGGGCCACTCTTGGAATTCAAACGTCTGAAATACTTTATTGCCGTGGCCGAAGAGTTGCACTTCGGCCGCGCCGCCGCGCGTCTCGACATGGCGCAACCACCTTTGTCGCGCCAGATCGCGGCGCTGGAGGAACAACTCGGCATCAAACTCTTTGATCGTGCCCGCAATCAGGTCCGTTTGACCGAGGCCGGGGAAGTCTTGTTAGAACGGGCGCGCGATATTTTGTCTGATCTCGATAGCGCGTATCGCGAGGCGACCCTGATCGGGCAGGGCGGGGCCGGGCGGTTGCGCATCGCCTTCGTCGGTTCGGCCACCCATGGCCCCTTGCCGCGCCTGATCAAATCCTACCGGACGCATTATCCCAATGTGGATCTGTCGCTGTCGTCGATGAACAACGCGGAGCTTGAGCGCGCCTTGGTGCAGCGTGAGATCGACATCGCCGTGGCACGTCCGCATCTCAATGGTGAGGAGTTTCGCTCCATAGAGTTGCATCGGGAGCCGTTGATCTTGGCTTGCCCCAATGGTTCCCCGGCGGCGCGCGACGTCGGGCCGGTGCGGTTGAAAGACTTGGCGGAGGAGACCTTTGTCCTCTATCCGCGCCGTCCGAGACCGTCGTTCGCCGATTTCATTCTCAAGGTCTGCGCCGACGAAGGGTTCGTGCCGAAAGAGCAGGTTCTGGCGCAGGACTACCAAACCGCGATTTCTCTCGTCGCGGTCGGTGTCGGGGTCTCCATGGTGCCAGAAAGCGTGTCCCATTCCCAACGCGACGGCGTGACCTATCGCCCCTATGAGGGCACAAATCCCGGCACCGCTCTGACCGTGCACGCGCGGTTGGACAACCGCAAACCGCAGGTGGTGAATTTCTTCACGCTTCTACGCCAGTTCGCCAAATCCTCGGATCGAGCGGGATAAGTCTCCGGGCGGAGTGCGGGATCAGTCGAGCGTGATCCTCTGGCGCAAGTCGCCAGTCTCTGCGTCGAAAATCAGAATCTCATCGCTCGCGACAATCGCCACCCAATCGGACCCACGCGTGAAGGCCTCTGCCGTCACATCGTCTGGGAGGTCGATTGTGTCGGGAAAAGTCACCGCCTGAGCCGTCGGCGCGCCATTCAGTTGCGGGAAACGGGTGACAAGCAGCGCGATCAGCACTAGAAACCCGCCAATCATCACAACGAGAAGTGTCGTGACCAGCCGCCGCAACAGCGTCAGCTTGGCGGCCTCTTTCGGATCAATTTCTATCGGGTCAGCCATGTCAGCGTCCACTCCTGTCGCCAAAATCGAATTCGTGATCGGGGACACCCCGCCCAAACGCCTTGATAAGGCGATTGCCCGCGATGTGCCAGAGTCCGCGCATCTCTCGCGCTCGCGCTTGGTCAAATTGCTGGCCGAGGGGGCGATCAAGCTGAACGGCGCGGTGGTTACCGATCAAAAAGGCAAGGTCGAAGCCGGCGACAGCGTCGAAATCACGGTCGAAGCGGCGACAGACGTCGAAGTGCAGGCGGAGGACATCCCTCTCGACGTGATCTATGAGGATGCGGACCTGATCGTCGTGAACAAACCCGTCGGCATGGTCGTCCATCCCGCGCCCGGCTCGCCCTCTGGCACGCTGGTCAATGCTTTGATGTTTCATTGCGGTGATAGCCTGTCTGGGATTGGCGGCGAAAAGCGTCCCGGTATCGTGCACCGGATCGACAAGGACACCTCCGGGCTTTTGGTCGCCGCGAAATCGGATCAGGCGCACCAAGGCCTCGCCAAGCAATTCGAAAAACACACGGTGGAGCGCAAATATTTCGCGCTGGTCTACGGCGCGCCGGATGTGATGGACCCGCGCCTGCGTGGCGTGAAAGGCGTGAGTTTCGAGGGCTCGTCTGTCATGCGCATCACGTCTTATCTGGGCCGTCACAAGACGGATCGCCAGAAACAGGCGGTCTCCTTTGACGAGGGGCGGCACGCGATCACCCGTGCACGGGTGGTGGAATATTTCGGCACACCGCCACAGCTTGCTTTGGTCGAATGCTGGCTGGAAACCGGGCGCACGCACCAAATTCGTGTGCACATGGCGCATGCGGGGCATGGGCTTGTCGGAGATCAGACCTATGGCGGGCGGCGCAAATTGAGCCACACCGCGCTCTCAGAAGCCGCGCGCACGGCGGTGGCGCAGTTCCCGCGCCAGGCGCTTCATGCGGCTGTGCTGGGCTTTGTGCATCCTGTGACCGGCGAAGACATGCGGTTCGAGGCGCCGGTGCCCGAGGACATGCAGCGCCTGCTCGATATGCTCTAAACGGTCGTCGCCTTGGCGGTCTTGCGCCGCCCGAACAGCAGCCAGATGCAGAACCAGGTTTCCGCGATCAGAGGAAGGACATAGGCCGGCTCAAAGAGGCGGGCGAGGTCCGGCGCGAGCAGAGCGGAGAGGCTTCCCGCAACATAGACCAAGGCGCTGAGCATCAGGACTGGGGGCAAACCTTTCGGCGCAAGCCCGCTGTGGCACAGCAGAGAGGCCATCAGGCCGGTGTTCACCGCAAAGAAGATGAGGCCGAGATCATAGCCCATGGACTGCGCTGCGAGTAGCGGCGGGATGTGCTCTGGCATCTGGAGCGCGACAAGCTGGAGCATCAAGGAAGCGCCGATGATCGCCGCTTGCATGAGGCGAAAGATCATCGCGGAGAGCGCCTGCCCCCCGTTCACGGCACGAAATACCGCGAAGAGCAGCGCGGCAACGATGACATCGGCGGTGAGCATGAGAGCGTCGAGAACGAGGCTGACTTTAAGCGCGAAGGCCTGCGCGGCGGTGTTTGGCGTGGTCAGCGCCACTGCGCGAAAGCCCATTTCCGAGCTGACGCCTGCAAGAATGATGACGAGATAGGCCGCCCCGGCCCATTTCAGGCGGCGGTGGCTGTCGTGCGTGAGGGGTAAAGGGGGCATGGGATGTCCTCAGATTTCTGTGTCCCTCTTTCTCTAAGCCCTGCGGTATTGGTGGTATATTGCTAAATAATGGGTTTATGATATGCAATATTGCATGGATAAGCCACGCGACTGGACTGCACTCGCATTTGACTGGAACCGGGCCCGCGCCTTTTTGGTGACGGCGGAGGAGGGGTCTTTGTCTGCTGCGGCACGGGCGCTCAAAATGAGTCAGCCGACGCTCGGGCGTCAGGTTGCCGCGTTTGAGGAAGAGTTGGGGCTGACCCTCTTTGATCGTGTGCCGCGAGGATTGCGCCTGACAGAGGCAGGGTTAGAGCTTTTGACGCATATGCGGGCCATGGGCGATGCCGCGATGCAGGTATCTCTGGCGGCCACGGGGCAATCCGCCGCCCTCGACGGTTTGGTGGCGATTTCAGCCTCCGAAGTGGTCGCGGCCTATTACCTGCCTCCTGTGCTCAAGGCCCTGCGCGAAGAAGCCCCGCAGTTGCAGGTGGAAATCGTTGCCTCCAACACGGCCTCAGACCTGCGGCGTCGAGAGGCGGATATTGCCATCCGGTCCTTTCGGCCGACCCAGCCCGATTTGATTGCGCGCAAGCTCTGTGAAGAAGAGGTGCACCTCTACGCGGCGCGAGACTATGCGGCGGCTTTGGGTGACGATTTGAGCGAGGCGGCGTTCCTCGGCTATGATACCGGGCCGCGCCTGCGCCAAGCCTTGTCGGGGATCGGGCTTGATCTGCGCGAAGAGCAGTTTCTGGCCCTGTCGAATTCCCATTTGGTGGTGCTCGACATGGTGCGGGCGGGGCTTGGGATCGGGATTGTGCCGGATCGGGTCGCGGCCCGAGATCCGTCGCTTGTCCGGGTCGGGTCTTATCCGGCCTTGCGGCATGATCTCTGGGCTGTGGCGCATAGGGAGTTGCGCACTTCTGCACGAATGAGGGTGTTGTTTGACTGTTTGGTGCGAAATATATCTTTGTAACACCCCGGCACAAAGCTGTGAGAATGATGAAATGCGATGGAATTGAGACGGAACCCCGTTCATTCTTCGTTTAAGATCTGAGGTTAGGAAATGCGTCGCGCCCTCTTGAAAGAGCGGCTGAGTAGTCCCAAATGGATGTTAAGCCTTGTTACATGAGGCGCGACGTGGGAGAAAATGAGAGATGAGTAACTACGCCAATTTGCCGGCCCCGAGCCCAGAACAGGGGTTGAACCGCTATCTTCAAGAAATCCGCAAGTTCCCGATGCTGGAACCTGAGGAGGAATACATGCTGGCCAAGCGCTGGGTGGATCATGAGGATGCCCCGGCGGCGCACAAGCTTGTCACGTCTCACCTGCGTCTGGCGGCCAAGATCGCCATGGGCTACCGTGGCTACGGCCTGCCGCAGGCCGAGGTGATCTCCGAGGCCAACGTGGGCCTGATGCAGGCGGTGAAACGCTTTGACCCGGAAAAGGGTTTTCGCCTCGCTACCTATGCGATGTGGTGGATCCGGGCGAGCATTCAGGAATATATCCTGCGCTCCTGGTCGCTTGTGAAACTCGGCACAACGTCGGCTCAAAAGAAACTCTTCTTCAACCTGCGCAAGGCCAAGGCCCGCATCGGTGCCTTTGAAGAGGGCGATCTGCGCCCGGAGAACGTCAAACAGATCGCCAACGATCTCGGCGTGACCGAGGATGAAGTGATCTCCATGAACCGCCGCATGTCGGGGGGCGATGCATCGCTCAACGCCACGGTCGGGAGTGATGACGAAGGGTCCGCGCAATGGCAGGACTGGTTGGAGGACGAAAGCGCCAACACCGCCGCCGACTATGAGGCGCGCGACGAGATGGAAACGCGCCGTGAGTTGCTCTTGAAGGCCATGGACGTGCTCAACGATCGCGAGAAAGACATCCTGATGGAGCGCCGCCTGAAGGATCAGCCGGTCACTCTGGAAGAGCTGTCGAGCAAATATGACGTCTCGCGCGAGCGTATTCGCCAGATCGAAGTGCGCGCGTTTGAAAAGCTCCAATCCCGGATGCAGGAGCTTGCGAAAGAACAAGGGATTTTGGAAAGCGTCTGACGCGATCCGCGCCCGGTTAGGAAAAGGCTGCCCGTCTTGGGCGGCCTTTTTTGTTTGTCTTTCCCCTGTTTGGCATCACTCTTGAGACACGGAAAAAGGAGACACCTATGGCACAACCGCTTCGCTTCGGAATTCTTGGGGCCGCAAAATTCGCCCGCGAACATATGGCGCCTGCCATTCACGAGGCAGAGGGAGCAGTACTCGCCGCCCTCGCCACCTCCTCGGACGACAAAGCCGCACCATTTCGTGCCTTTGCGCCGGAGATCGAGGTGTTCACAGATTACGAGGCCATGCTTGCCTCAGATGCGATTGATGCGGTCTATATCCCGCTCCCCAACCACCTGCATATTCCTTGGAGTCTCAAGGCCTTGGAGGCCGGAAAGCATGTGCTCTGTGAAAAGCCCCTCGCGATGAAGGCGGCGGATATTGACGCGCTGATCGCCAAGCGGGACGAGACGGGGCTCATGGCGGCGGAGGCCTATATGATCCCGCATCACCCGCAATGGCCGCGCGTGAGAGAGCTGATTGAACGGGGCGAGATCGGCGAGCTGTCCCGTATCGACGTGGCGTTCAGTTTCGATCTGACGGATGAGAATAACATTCGCCTGAAGCCGGAGGCGGGCGGCGGGGCGCTCGGCGACATCGGGATTTATGCGCTTGGCTGTGCGCGGCTGGTGAGCGGCGAGGAGCCGGTCGAGATCACCCATGCCAAGATCGACTACGTTGGCGGTGTGGACATCGCCGCCGATGTCTCCGCGCGGTTCCCGAGCTTTGAGTACCACGGATATGTCTCTATGCGTCTGGCCCGGTTTCAAGAGGTGCGGTTCCACGGGCGTGCGGGGGTGATCACCCTCACAACACCGTTCAACGCGGGCACCGCAGGCTCACCCGAGATCGAAATCCGCGATGGAGCCGGGGGGCTCCGGATCGAACAGTTCCCTCAGGCGCGGCAGTATAAATTACAGGTCGAGGCCTTTGTGCGCTCTGTGCGCGACGGGGTGGCCTATCCTTGGACGCTTGAGAATGCGCGGGGCACACAGGCGATGATCGACGCCGTATTTGACGCGGATCAAAGTCGACGGGCGCGACTCGGGCTATGATTTAGATGTTGGACAGGCAAAGAGAGGGGGAGACATGATGATGTTCCGAGCTTCTGGCCCGAACAACGCGGAGGAACCGCCGCAATAACTGGCGTCTCCGGCTCAGGTCATTCGGATCCTTGGAGGGATGTTCGAAGGCAGGGTTGAGTGAGGCGACTGGTTGACGATCCGCCGAGTGGGTGCTGCCGATTGAGGCTATTGAGACCCCGGATGAAGCGAGACGGAGGAGCATGTGCCCCCTCGCTCAAAGGGCCAACACCCCAAGGCGGATCATGCGGTGTCCTTCAGGGAGAGCATATAGCGGGTGCCTTCGGGCGCCCGTATGTGTTTTGGGGCAACTGGCTATGACTTGTTGCGACGCGCGCGTGTCGCCATATCTGTCACATGATCCGTTCCTTGTTTCCGCTCGCCTTACTCTTTGCGTCCCTTTTGACCTCGCCTGCCATGGCGGACACAGAGCGCTGTGTGATCCTGCTCCATGGTCTTGCCCGGACGGATGCCTCCATGCTGGTGATGGAGCGCACTCTGCGTGCCGCTGGTTATGAGACCGTCAATCAGGACTATCCCTCGCGGGAGGCGCCTGTTGCGCTTTTGGCCGACCCCGCTTTGCGCTCGGCGCGGGCGCTTTGTGAAGAGCGGGCGGAGGATACGGCGCCCGATGTCGTCACCCATTCGATGGGGGCCATCCTGTTGCGCAGTTTCGCGGCGGATCATCCCGGTTTCGAGTGGGGCAGGGTCGTGATGCTTGGCCCGCCGAACCAAGGGTCGGAAATCATCGACACCTTTGGCGACAATGCGGGTTTTGCCGAGATGAACGGTCCTGCGGGGCTGCAACTCGGCACCGACGGCCTCCCGCACACGCTTCCGCCGCTGCCGTTCGAGACCGGCATCATCGCGGGGAGTCAGTCGCTCAACCCGATTTTGTCGGGTATCGTTGCGGGCCGCGACGATGGCAAAGTGTCGGTCGAGAGCACGAAGGTCGCGGGCATGTCCGCGCATCTGACCCTTCCGGTCACGCACACCTTCATGATGCAGAACCCGCGGGTGATCGTGCAGACTCTGTCCTTTTTAGAGACTGGGGCGTTCGAGCCCGATTTGAGCACCGCGGAGGCTCTGCGGCGTCTTTTGGAGCTGGGCTTGCCCCGGTGACGGGAAGGATACCGCAAGAGATTTTGGTTTCGCGCGGTTCGCGCTAAGGTCGTGCAACACCAAAAGGAATCATTTCGGGAAAGAAAGGGAGACCTTCCATGGCCGATCCCAACGAATTCGACCACATCATGCCCGACCTTGGCGGCCCCAAGGCGCGCGGCCCTGAGGAGATCAAAGAGAATATCGGCGCACGGATTCTGTTCTCCATCCTCATCTGGATCATGATGAGCTTTGCCTCGACGATCATCGGGCTTCTCGCGATCCTGCAGGCGATCATCATGCTGATGAACGGCAAGAAACCGAACGACCGGATCGCCTCGACGGGCACGGATGTTGGTATCTGGTTTGCCAAGGCGACCCGCTACATCACGGCCGACAGCGAGGTTAAACCCTGGCCCTGGACCGATCTGGACTAAGCCATGGCGGGCGGTTGGGCAAAAGACGGGGCGGTGAGCGAACAGATCGAAGCCTCGATCAACGACGAATTGGCGCGGTTGAAACAACATCGCGCGCCCGTGGGCGACAGCTTTACGGAATGCGCCGAATGTGGCGAGGATATTCCCGAAGCCCGGCGCAAGGCCATTCCCGGCGTAAAGCTCTGTATCGACTGTCAGCGCGAACGTGATGGCACCTACAAGGCGCGCGGTGGGATCAACCGGCGTGGCTCGAAAGACAGCCAGCTCAAATGAGCAGATCAAGCCGCAAGATATGTTGCGGCCCAAATCCCCCATCAAGATAGAGCGCACCCGTGTCCTCAAACCCGCCTTTGAGATAGGCGGCGCGCGCATTCGGATTGCGACAATTCACGGTGAGATAACAGGCCACTGCCTCGGGATAATGCTCCCGCAGATAGGGGCGCAGCGCGACACAGGCGGCCCCCGCATGGCCCTGTCCCTGATGGGCGTGATCAATGAGAAACTGCCGCAGGCCTATACACCCCGTGGGCGCAAAATCGTGGGTCTCGGCATAGTCGCGGTCAATGGCGAAAAAGCCGACGGGCGTCTCACCCGAGAGGATCACATGCCCATCGCGCGCCGCCCCCGTGGCCATGGTGACCCTCGGTAGATTGGCAAACCCGGCCTGGTCCTCCGACAAGGAAAACCCCGCGACACGAGACAACGCATCGCGGGGCAGAGGGGTGAGTGTGAGGGTCACTCCATCGCTTCCAATTCGTCGATGAAGCCAGAAATCATCGACAGGCCCTTGTCCCAGAATTTCGGATCGGAGGCATCGAGGCCAAAGGGTGCCAAAAGCTCCGTGTGGTGCTTGGACCCGCCCGCTTTGAGCATGTCGAAATACTTGTCCTGAAAGCCCTCAGGGGCCTCTTGGTAGGCCGCGTAGAGGGCGTTCACCAAGCCGTCGCCAAACGCATAGGCGTAGACGTAGAAGGGCGAGTGGACGAAATGCGGAATGTAGGACCAGAAGACCTCATAGCCGTCCGCGAACTCGAATGCGGGCCCGAGGCTTTCGCCCTGCACCGACATCCAGATCTGGTTGATCGCGTCAGAGGTCAGCTCGCCACCTTTGCGCGCCTCATGCAATTTGCATTCGAAATCGTAAAAGGCGATCTGGCGCACGACCGTGTTGATCATGTCCTCGACCTTGCCCGCCAAAAGCACCTTACGTGCGCTCGGCGTTTTCGCCTCCGACAGGAGTTTTTGGAAGGTCAGCATTTCGCCAAAGACGGAGGCCGTTTCCGCGAGCGTCAGCGGCGTATTGGCCAAAAGTTCGCCCTGATCTGCCGCCAGAACTTGGTGCACGCCGTGGCCCAATTCGTGGGCGAGGGTCATGACATCGCGCTGTTTGCCAAGGTAGTTGAGCATTACATAGGGGTGCGCGTCGGTCACGGTCGGATGGGCAAAGGCCCCCGGCGCTTTGCCCGGTTTCACGCCCGCGTCGATCCAGCCACGGCTAAAGAACGGCTCAGCGAGATCGGCCATTTTCGGGTCAAAACCCGCATAGGCCTCAAGCACGGTCTTTTGCGCCTCATCCCAGGAAATCACGCGCGGCTCTTCGAGCGGCAGGGGCGCGTTGCGGTCCCAGACCTGGAGTTTGTCGAGGCCAAGCCAGCCGCGTTTGAGCTCATAGTAGCGGTGCGCCAGTTTCGGATCGGCCGCGACCACCGCGTCGCGCAGCGCCTGAACCACCTCGGGTTCCACATCGTTCGACAGATGCCGTCCGGTTTGCGGCGTCGGCATGCCGCGCCATTTGTCCTCGACATCGCCCATCTTGGTGAGCGTGTTGTGAACGCGGGTGAAAATCTTGATGTTCTCGCCAAGCACCTTGCCGATCTCGCGCGAGGCGGCCTCACGGGTGGCGCGGTCCTGATCCATCAAGAGCGTGGTGGTGGCCTCAAGGCCGAGGGTCTCGCCCTTCACCTCGAATTTCAGGTCGGCGATGGTCTCGTCAAAGAGTTTGTTCCACGCAGACGCGCCGACCACGGACATGTCGTGCTCGTAGCGTTCCAGCTCGTCGGAGAGCTGATAGGGGCGCATTTTGCGCATCCGTTCGAACACCGGACGGTAGCGGGCCAGCCCGTCGTGTTGGAGCATCTCTTCGATGGTCGCGTCCGGAATGCGGTTCACTTCGAGCGAGAAGAACACGAGAGACGCGGTGTAGGTCGTGATCTTGTCCTGAATGTCGGAAAAGAATTTCGCCCGTTCGCCATCGACGGTGTTCTGGTAGTAAAGCAGCCCAGCGTAAGAGCCGAGACGCCCGGCCACTTGGCTGATCCGCTCATCGCGCAGGATACATTGATACATGCCTTCGCCGTCGAGATCGGCGAGCTTGCCCTCGTAATCCTCGGCAAAGCTGCGACAGGCCTCTTCCAGCCAGTCGAGATCGCGTTTGACCTCCGGGGAGTCGGTCGCGGGATAGAGGTCGGTCAAATCCCAATCCGGCAGGTCTCCGAAGTCGCCTCCGCCACCTTGGGCCTTGGCATCGAACACCAGTTTGGGCAGGGAAAACCGCATCGCATCGCTCCTCTATTTTGTCTGTTGTTCACAGATAGGGGCTTGCGTCCGAGGATGCAAAGCCTCAGCGCGGTTGCGCGTCAAAAAGAGCGGTAAGTCGGTCATAAAACTGTGCGCGGGTCGCAGGCGTCTCCATCGGGATCTCGTGGCGTGCGCCGGGCACTTCGATCAATTCGCAGGACGGCCAGCGCGCCACCAGATCACGCACCGCTTGGGTGTTCACGATCTTTTCGTCGCCGCCCAGGAAGGTCACAACCGGACAGCCGGGAAACTTTTGCGCCTGCATCCAGTCGTTTTCATGAAGCGCCTCTGTGACCCAATGCGATGACGGCCCGCCAAGCCCGAGGTCCGGTTTGGCGATCACCTGATCGGTCATGTAGTCGAACATCTCGCGATCCGAGGTCAGGAGATTGTCAGGAAAGCCGTGCCAGACCATGTAAGTCTCCGCCTTGGTCCCCGGCGCGCGCAGGTTTTGCAGTCCGAGCGCATGAAACACGGGCGAAACAAAGCGCACGAGCAGCTTTTGCAACGGGGTCAGGCCGATGCCCCACATCGGGGCGGAAAACCCGGCGGCTTTGAAGGGTTTGCCCTCAATGAGCGCGCGAATGCCAATCGCGCCCCCCATGGAATGACCAATGATGAACCAAGGCTTGGGCAAAGCCTGTTCTTCGGCATAGGCAATCACCGCCTCCAGGTCCATCTGGTAGTCGGTGAAGCGCTCGACATGGCCGATGCGGCGGTCTTTCAGCAGGCGGTCGGCCAATCCCTGTCCGCGCCAGTCGATGGCGAGAGAGGCATAGCCACGCGCCGCCAGATCAGCGGCGGCGCGGCCATATTTCTCAATGCATTCCGTCCGTCCCGGCAGGATGAACACCGTCCCTTTTGCACCCTCATGAGGCCAAAGGCCAACGCGTATCCGGAGCCCATCCTTGGTCTTGAGCCAAAAGGCCGCGCCCGTATCCGGACCGTTGGCCAGTGGGGCATAGTAGGGAGCGGATTGCGCCATGGACGTTTCTCGGGTCGAAAGGAATTGGAGGAAAAAGAGTTAGGACAGAGCCGCGCCCAATTGCATCGCGAGGCCCATGTCGCCATCAATCGACAGCTTGCCCTGCATAAAGGCGGCGGTCGGGTTGATCTCGCCTTCCATCATGCCTTGAAACGTCTCGACGCTGGCGGTCAGCGTCACATCCGCCTCTTCGTCGCTCGCGCGCACGCCGTCGCTATCGACAACAATCGCGCCTTCGTCTTCGATCACGAATTTCGCGACACCGGCGGAAAAGCCGCCGTCCATTTTTTCCGAGAGCGCTTCGACAGCTTTGGTGATGATTTCGCTCATGGTGGTCCTCCGTTTGTTCCGGCCCTGTGGTCTGTTCTGTCTTCCCGTGGCCGAGCCACTTAATTGTGACTTTGAACATGGGTGCCGAAAAGCTACAATCCAGAGTGTTATGAAAGGAATAAGACAGTTTCACAAATGTGCCGTTACGTTCTGGCTGATTTTGGCCGGATCGCCCCTTGTTGCGGCCGATCTCGATGCGCTGTTCGACGGGTTGGCGGAGGCCGAGGGTTATGACGCCGCCATGATCGAGCAAGAGATCGTGTTGGAGCTGTCGCGTTCCGGTTCGGACGCGATGGACCTATTGTTGGAACGAGGACGGGCCGCGATCAGTGAGGGCGATGTGTTCGCCGCAATCAATCACCTCACCGCGCTGGTCGATCACGCCCCGGAGTTCACGGAAGGGTACAATGCCCGCGCCACCGCCTATTATCTCGCGGGGCTCTACGGCCCGGCAATCTCCGACATTGGGCAAGTGCTGAGCCGGGAGCCGCGCCATTTCGGGGCCTTGTCCGGGCTTGCGATGATCTTGGAAGAGACGGGCGATGAGGCTCGCGCGCTCGACGTGTTGCGCCAGATCGAGACGATCCATCCCAGCATGACGAGCTTGTCAGAACGGATCGCGCGTCTTGAACTGGTGCTCCAAGGCACGGCGCTCTAAAACCATACCCGACTCAGATAAGACCATAAGGCAAACGCGATGACGGGCATGACCGGTCGGATCACGGCAGTGCTCGGCCCCACGAACACAGGCAAAACCCATTACGCCATTGAACGCATGCTGGCCTACCGGACAGGCGTCATTGGCCTGCCTCTGCGTCTCTTGGCGCGGGAGGTCTATGACCGCATTGTCGCTGTGCGTGGGCCGTCTGTTGTGGCCTTGGTCACGGGCGAGGAGCGGATCGTGCCGCCGCGCGCGCAATATTGGGTCTGTACGGTTGAAGCGATGCCCACCGGAATGGGGTCCGATTTCCTCGCGATTGACGAGATTCAGCTCTGTGCCGATCCGGAGCGGGGGCATGTGTTCACTGACCGTCTGCTTCATGCGCGGGGCACGCATGAGACGCTGTTCATGGGGTCCGATTCGATGCGCTCGGTGATCGCGCAACTGGTGCCCAAGGCCCAGTTCATGCAGCGGGACCGGTTTTCCAAACTGACCTATTCCGGCTCCAAGAAAATCAGCCGCATGCCCGCCCGCGCCGCCATCGTCGGGTTCTCCGTCGATGATGTTTATGCGATTGCCGAGCTGCTGCGGCGGCAAAAGGGCGGGGCGGCGGTCGTCATGGGCGCGCTCAGCCCTCGCACGCGCAACGCACAGGTGGAGATGTACCAAAACGGTGATGTGGATTACCTCGTCGCGACCGACGCGATTGGCATGGGCCTCAACCTCGATGTGACCCATGTGGCGTTTTCCTCCACCGTGAAATTCGATGGCCGCCGGATGCGTCACCTCATGCCGAATGAACTGGCTCAGATCGCGGGCCGGGCCGGGCGCTATCGCACCGATGGCACTTTTGGCGTGACAGGTGAGGCGGAGCCGTTCGACGAAGAGGTGATCGAAGCCATTGAGGAACATCGGTTTACCCCACAAAAGAAGCTCAATTGGCGCAATTCCCGGCTCGAATTCGGCACGGTTGACCGGCTGATCGGCTCTTTGGAAATGGCACCGGACGATCCGTCTCTGGTGCGGGCGCGGGAGGCGGATGACCTTTTGGCGCTCAAAACCCTTTCGACGCTCAAAAGCGTGCGACCGCGTCTTCGGGGGGCAAAAGACGTGTCTCTCCTGTGGGATGTCTGCCGTATTCCCGACTTTCGCGGCATCAGCCACGGCGAACACACGTCGCTCCTTGAGCGGATTTTCGAGTTTTTGCACGAATATGGGCGAGTTCCCGACGATTGGATCGCCAACCAGATCAAGCGCATTGACCACACTCAGGGCAATATCGACACTCTCTCTAAAAGACTCGCCTATATCAGGACTTGGACCTATGTTGCGCAGCGAACGGGGTGGGTCGATGACGAAAGCCATTGGCGCGACGCAACCCGCGCTGTAGAAGACCGATTGTCAGATGCGCTTCACGGGGCATTGACGCAAAGATTTGTGGACCGGCGGACGAGTGTGCTCCTTCGGCGGCTCAAACAGAAGGAGGGCCTTGTGGCCGACGTAAACGATAAGGGTGAAGTGACGGTTGAGGGCGAATTTGTCGGCCGTCTCGAAGGGTTCCGGTTTATTCAGGACAAAGCGTCCACACCGGATGAGGCCAAGACTCTCGCACAGGCGGCAATGGCGGCATTGGCCCCTGAGTTCAACCTGCGGGCTGACCGGTTCTATAACGCACCGGACACCGAGATGGATTTCACCGATCAGGGTGGCCTGATGTGGGGCGAACACGCCATCGGCAAACTGGTGCCGGGCGACGATCCGCTCAAACCCCGTGCGGTCGCCTTTGTCGACGACGGTGTGGCTCAGGACGTGGTGGACAAGGTCCAGCGCCGTCTCCAGCATTTCATCGACCGCAAGATCGCGACCCTCTTTGAGCCGCTTCTCGCGATGTCCAAAGACGAGACCCTTGCCGGTCTGCCGCGTGGCTTTGCCTTCCGTCTGGTCGAAAACCTCGGGATTATCCCGCGGGACGCCGTGGCCGGTGAGGTCAAAGATCTCGATCAAGACGCCCGTGGCGCGCTCCGCAAGCACGGCGTGCGTTTCGGTCAGTACACGATCTTCATGCCGCTCCTGCTCAAGCCCGCGCCGACGCGTCTGCGTCTTTTGCTCTGGGCTTTGAACGCCAAGTTCGACGAATTCCCCGACGCCCCGCCGCCGGGCCTCGTGACGATCCCTGCCGTGGTGGACGCACCGGAAGGCTATTATGCCATGTCCGGCTACCGTCTCTCTGGCCAACGCGCAATCCGCATCGACATGCTCGAACGTCTTGCCGATCTCCTGCGCTCGCAAGACAGCCGCGGTGGCTTTGAAGCCAACCCGGATATGCTCTCGATCACCGGCATGACGCTTGAGCAATTTGCCGACCTGATGGGCGGCATGGGCTACAAGGCGGAAAAGGCCGAGCGCGTGAAGGTGAAAGCCGTCGATGAGGTTGTTGAAGCGGGCGCTGCGCCGGCGGAGACCCCGGATGACGCTGCCGCCGACTTGTCTGGCGTGGCTGCCGAGATCCCGGATGAGGGCGAAGCACCGTCTGCCGAGATCGCGGAACCGGCACCTGTCGAAGACGAGGCCGCCGAATTTGCCGAGACCGAAGTGCCCGAAGGCGTCGCCGCCGATGCGGGTCTTCCGGAAACCGAGATGGAAGTGTTTTACACCTTCACCTGGGGTGGCAACCGGGGCGGCAATCGCAACGCCGGTCGTGGTCCGCGCCGCGAAGGCGGCGAGCGTCCCCAAGGCAAAAAGGGCGGTGGCAAACCGCAGGGCAAAAAAGGGGGCAAACCGCGCCGCGACGGTGGTCGTGACGGCGGTGGCAACCAGCCGAAAACCTTCTCTGCCCGTCCGCCCAAGAAAGAGAAAGCCATCGACCCGGACAACCCGTTCGCGGCTCTCATGGCGCTCAAGGACAAGAAGTAAGTCCCAATGGAAAAGCGGGAGACCATTCGTCTCGACAAGTGGCTGTGGTACGCCCGCTTTTTCAAAACCCGCGGGTTGGCAGCCAAGACCGTCACCGGCGGGCATGTGCGGGTGAATTCCTCGAAAGTGTCCAAGGCCTCGACCTCCATCGGGCCCGGCGATGTCCTGACCTTTCCGCAGGCCCGCAACATTCGCGTGATCAAGGTTCTGTGCTGTGGCACGCGTCGCGGTCCCGCGCCTGAGGCGCAGACGCTTTACGACGACCTGAGCCCGCCTGCGCCGCCTGAGGACCATGTTCCGTCTGTGCCACGGTTCGAGGGAAAAGGTCGCCCTACGAAGAAAGATCGTCGCATGACGGACCTTTCACGCCCAGACATGCTTGAATGATCGCGCGCTTGCCGCTAGCTAGGGCGCAAGTAATCAGATTTGGATGAGCCGACATGACCTACGTCGTTATCGATAACTGCATCGCCTGCAAATACACCGACTGTGTGGAGGTCTGCCCCGTGGATTGTTTCTACGAGGGGGAGAACATGCTGGTGATCCATCCTGATGAATGTATCGACTGTGGCGTCTGTGAACCGGAATGCCCGGCGGACGCAATCCGCCCGGACACCGAGCCGGATATGGAAAAATGGGTCGAGCTGAACCGCAAATATGCGGAACTGTGGCCGGTCATTCTTGAGAAAAAAGACCCGATGCCGGGCTCTGACGAGAAAGACGGTGAGGCCAACAAGCTTGAGAAATACTTCTCCGAGGCGCCGGGCGAAGGCTCCTAAGCGCGCCGGACCTCTGGCACCGGTCAAATTTTGGGCCGAAATTGATCCCTGAGCGCGCAGCGATTCGCGACTCAGGTGATGCTGCGACTGCACAGATTCGCGCAAGACTTCTGCATCGTTCGGCAGAAATTCTCTCAAAACCCGCCCAAAACCTATGGGATCAGGCAGGAAAACCTCCTGTGAGTGTTGCCTAAAGGTGCATGTTTGATGTGCTATGCTTTCTTTAGGGCGTTTTTTGTGGTATGGTTATTCAACCACTTCAGGGCATATCGACCTCAACCCCTAAGCAACGCTTATTCAGGGGGTTGAGTCTTTCGCGCCTAAAACTGGCCTCGTTATGAGACGTTTCCCTCTCTGATGTGAGAGAGTTTGCGCCGTCAGAGGCCGTTTTCGTGTCAGGCTTTGTGTGTGCCTGTCGCGATGGCGCGTGAAGAGACGGCTTTGGATGTGGTGACAATGGTTCCCCGTGTGAGGAAAAAGCCTGCAAATGAGCAAGACCAAGAAATCCGAATTCCGCCCCAACGATTATGTTGTTTACCCGGCCCACGGCGTCGGTCAGATCATGTCGATCGAAGAACAGGAAATCGCGGGCATGTCCCTCGAACTTTTCGTCATCGCCTTTGAAAAGGACAAGATGACGCTTCGCGTTCCGACCAACAAGGCCGTCGAATCCGGCCTGCGGTCGCTGTCTTCGCCCGAGCTGGTGCAGGACGCGATGAAGACGCTGAAAGGCAAGGCCAAGGTCAAACGCGCCATGTGGTCCCGCCGCGCGCAGGAGTATGAGCAAAAGATCAACTCTGGTGATCTCATTGCCATCGCCGAAGTGGTGCGTGACCTGCACCGCACCGACGATCAGCGCGAGCAGAGCTACTCTGAGCGTCAGCTCTACGAGGCCGCTCTCGACCGCCTGACCCGCGAAGTTGCGGCTGTCTCCGGTTCTGACGAGGCCGAAGCCCAGAAGAAAGTCAGCGACGTTCTGGTGAGCCGTATTGCCGCCTAAGCGACCCTGATCACTGAATGATGACCGCCGTGAGGGTTGCCTCGCGGCGGTTTTCGTTTGTGCCCGTTATATATGCCTGTCACACCAACGCGGTGAAGGTGATAAGAGCCGCCAGATCGCAGAGAACCTGAGTGCCGCCCAACACATCCCCCGTCTGTCCGCCAATCTTGGCTTTGGCCAGACGGGCACAGAGATAGGCCGTCCCGCAGACAACAGAGGCGGCAATCACGGTCGGGACAAAGCCAACAAGCAGCCACGCCAAGAGAACCGCGATCCCACCCGACAGGCTCGCCGCCTTGCGCGGGGGACGTCCCGTCTTGACCGACAACCCGTCTGCGCGGGCAGGGGGCATAAGCGCCATCAGCGCCGTCATCGGCGCACGCGACAGAACGGCGGCGGCGATCACGGTGGTGACGATCACATCCTCATGGGCCAAGAGGCTCAGCGCCGAAAATCGCAAGAGAAGCGCGAGGATGAGCGCCAAAACTCCATAGGCGCCGATCCGGCTGTCTCGCATGATCTCAAGACGCCGCAGCCGCTCAAACCCGCCCCAGAAGCCGTCGGCACAATCGGCCAAGCCATCCTCATGCATCGCGCCCGTGGCGATGACCAGCGTGGCAAGCGTCAGCCCCGCGATCAGGCTGGCGCTAAGGCCGATCCACCCGGCGATGGTCGCCACGGCCCCGGCCAGAAGACCAACCGCCAATCCCGCCAAAGGAAAGGCCCAGGTGGCGTCAGCTGTCCGGTCAAACTTCGCCCGCACAGGAATGCGCGTCAAAAGCGCCAGCGCGGTGGCGGCATCTTGCGGTTGGGGTGAAAAATTCTTGGCCATTGGAGAAGCTCATGTGGCGATAGGTCGATGCGGCAATTCTGATCTGTCTTTGCGCGCCCTTAGGGGATAGAAGCTCTTTCGACAGAAGACAATGAGGGAGAGACGGGATGGCATTTTCCGATCTGGCAGGGTTCGCGGACCTTTTGAAACAGGCACCGGGGCCGGATGTTGCGGCCAAGGAGGGGGCCGAGGCACGTAACGCGCAGCTGACCAAACCCGCTGGCTCGCTCGGGCGCCTGGAAGAGATCGGGATTTGGTATGCCACCTGGCGCGGAGAGGCGCGGCCTCAGATCGTCAAACCGCAGGTCGTCGTTTTCGCGGGCAACCACGGGATCACGGCCAAGGGCGTCTCGGCCTTTCCGGCGGATGTGACCGTGCAAATGGTGGCGAATTTCGAACATGGTGGGGCCGCGATCAACCAGTTGGCGCGGAACGCCGGGGCGACGATGTCCGTCTGCGCGATCGATCTGGAGCGCCCGACGGCTGACTTCACCGAGGCTCCGGCCATGAGCGAGGAGGACTGTGTTGCCGCGCTGCGCGTCGGTTGGGACGCCGTGGACCCGCAGGCGGATCTCTTGGTCGTGGGCGAAATGGGGATCGGCAACACCACCTCCGCCGCCGCCATTGCGCATGCGCTCTTTGGCGGGCAGGTAGCGGACTGGATCGGTCGGGGCACCGGGGTCGATGACGCGGGTCTCAAGATCAAGGAAGAGGTCGCCGCAGCCGGTGTCGCGCTCCATGGCGACAAAGCGCCTCTGGAAGTGCTTGCAGCGCTTGGCGGACGGGAGCTGGCCGCGATGGCCGGGGCCGTGGCGCGGGCGCGTGCGCTCCGTATCCCGGTGGTGATGGACGGCTTTATCTGCACCGCCGCGCTCGCCTGTCTGGAACAGGCCGCGCCGGGGGCACTTGATCACTGCATCGCGGGGCATGTCTCCGAGGAGCCGGGCCATGGGCGTCTTTTGGCCGCTTTGGGCAAAGAGCCTCTGGTGTCTCTCAACCTGCGTCTGGGGGAGGGGTCCGGCGCGGGTCTCGTGATCCCGCTGGTCAAAGGCGCGGTCGAATGTCTCTCCGGCATGGCAACCTTTGCCGAGGCTGGTGTTTCGGCGGGCTGATCACGCCCTGCGATGATCCGGCGCTCAGGCGGCGCCGGATTTGTCTCTGCCTTGTTCGAGTTGCGTGACAAGCGCCGCTTCGAATTCCTTGTCGAGCGACCGAGAGCGTTCCACATAGGCGGCGTTCTGCGATACCGGAATATCCGGGTTCCAAAGCTCCGCCAGTGTCCGAACGGCTTCTCGGTCGTGCTGATAATAGGCTTTCTCGGTCATCGCCGCGTCGTATTCGGAAAAGCCCATTTCTTCGAGGATATAACGGCCCGCCCGCAGCGAACTGTCGAACATCTCGCGCACGATCTTATCCGCCCCGGCTTTGTACAGCTCATAGACGTGAATCCGGTCCCGCGCCCGCACGATGATAAAGATGTCGGGGCGCAACTGGCGGGCGTATTTCACGAGCCGCGTGGCTGCAGCCGGATCATCGAGGGTGACGGCCAAAACACGCGCGGTCTCGATCCCGGCGGCGCGCAACAACTCCGGACGGGTCGGGTCGCCAAAGAACCCCTTGAACCCGAATTGACGCATGAGCTGGATGGTTTTCAGATCGTGGTCGAGTACCGTTGTCCGAAAGCCGGAGGCCTGAACCAGCCGGTTGACCATTTGACCGAACCGCCCGATGCCCGCGATGATAATCGCCTGTTGGTCGTCGATGTCGTCGTCTGGCGTCTCCTCCTGACGCTCCGCAAGTTTGGCGCGGAGGTAGTCCTGAAGGATGAAAAACAGCGGCGTGAACAAAAGCGACAGCGCAATGATCAACAACACGCGCGCGCCGATGTAGGTGCTCAGCACACCTTGCTGAAGCGCGAAGGTGGTGAGCACCATGCCGAATTCCCCGGCCTGCGCCAGAGACAGCGCGAAAAGCCATTGCCCCTGTTTGCGCAATTTGAACAGCCGACCAATCCCGTAGAGGATCAGACCTTTCGTCACCATGAGCGCTACGGTGAGACCGATGATGGTCACAGGGTCGCGAAACAGCACCGTAAAGTTGATGCCCGCGCCAACCGCGATAAAGAACAGGCCCAAGAGCAGCCCCTTGAACGGTTCGATGGAGCTTTCAAGCTCATGGCGGAACTCAGAGTTCGCGAGGACGACGCCCGCGAGGAAGGTGCCAAGCGCCGGGGAGAGGCCGACCGCGTTCATCAAAAGCGCGATGCCCACCACCATCAACAGGGCGACAGCCGTGTAAATCTCGCGCAGGTTGGCTTGGTGAATGTAGCGAAAAAGCGGGCGGGTGAGAAAAACGCCGGCAAAAATGATCGCCGCCACGGCCCCAAGAGTGACCAGCGTGACTTGCCAGCCCGCGAGCCCCTCAACGAGGGAGGCGCTATGGGCCGCCTCATGCGCGGCATCCGTCGCCCGGCTGATCGACCCATCGGGGTTGATCGTCAAACGCGCGCCCGTCGCCAAAAGCGGCATGACCGCCAGCATCGGGATCACCGCGATGTCTTGCGTCAAAAGTACGGAAAAGGCGGCGCGCCCGCCCCCCGTATGGATCAGGTTTTTCTCTGACAGAGTCTGAAGCACCACCGCCGTCGAGGATAAGGACAAGATCATCCCAAGCGCGAGGCCGGTTTGCCAATTCTGACCGGCCCAATAGGTCGCCCCCATGATGACGCCGCCGGTCAGGATGATTTGTAGCCCACCCATGCCAATCAACTTGTGCCGCATGTCCCAAAGCCCGCGCGGATCGAGTTCGAGGCCAATCAGGAACAGCATCATCACCACGCCGAATTCCGCGAAATGCAGGAGGTCTTCGCTCTCGTTATGATGGACGAGACCGAGAACGGGACCGATGATCATCCCCGCGATCAGATAGCCCAAAACGGACCCAAGGCCGAGCCGCCGCGCCAAAGGAACGGCAATGACGATGGCGATGAGATAAATCGTGGCTTGGGCCAAGAGGCCGTTCATGGTGGTGCGTTCCTTATGTGAGGCCCGAATGTCCTGTCCGACAGGGCCGAGAGGAGCATCGAGCCGACCCAGTCGGGGTCATGACTTATACTCTTAAAAAGTAAAAGTTTCCTGCCTGAGGGCAAGGGAAAAGGGGAGGCCGCGCGGCACCCTCGACAAAAGCAAGGCGCGCGCGCCCGAGGGGCGCATTACCCCTGAACTTCGAGAGTGATCGCGCGGTTGCCCTTCACGTAGGTGAGGTTCGACGATCCGATGGACTGAACCCGGCCACCATCGAGGCGATCGCCCTCTTTGACCATGGCAAACCGCCCGGTGGGCAGTCGGACGAGGGCGCGGCGGTCGGAGTTTGATCCATACACCCCCATCAGGTTCACCTTGCGCAGGTTGATCGCGTTCTTGACCGTCGCGGCCTGGGCCACACTCGCAGGCGCGCCAGAGGGCAGCTGAGTGGACGGCACACGGGCCGTAACCTGTGTCGCCGCCGAGCTTGTCGTCGTTTCGGCATCTGCAGCCGCGGCTGCGGCCTCTTCGGCGGCGCGGGCGGCGGCGGCGAGCTTGTCAAAATCTTGGGGCCGCGCTTGCGGGACGAGGGACGCGGTCACGACGGGGGCGGTGCGCGCCGCGGCATTGTCACCGGAATTTTGTACCTCTGCCTCGGCCTCTGCCAACTCTTGTTCAGAGGCGGGGCGTAGGCGCGGGGCGATCCGTCCGAGTTCGGCTTGGGTCAGGCCGCCAAGCTTGGCCTTTTCCGTGGTCTCAGCCAATCCATCCGGGCGCAGGTTCGGACGGAAGGGCGCGAGCTGCGCGTAACGCGGATCGTTTTCCTGTGCTGTGGCGGAAAAGCCTGCCTCCTCCTCGGTCGTTTGTTGCGGCGCGACCGTTCCGGGGCGCACACCGGGCACCGAACTCGGGCGGCCCGCATAGACAACGGCGCCTTCCGGTGTCACGGCACCCTCAGGCGTCGCACGGATAAATCCATCCGCATCATAGTCATAGCTCGTGCCGAGGGGCGCGGGGGGGAGGGCCGCGCGCGGGGGCGTATCCGCCGCGAGCGCGGTCTCTTCGGCAAGCGCCACGGCATCCTGGGAGGAAATGCGCGGGTCAATCGACGCGGTGTAAAGATCGCTCAGCGTGTCCTCAGGCAGCGTAACATCGCCATTCTCCGGCGCGAGCGGCCAAATCCCGGTCGCCGCATAGCGCGCAGCGAGCTCCTCAGCATCGACCTCGGTCTCCTCCGGGGTCAGAGACGGCGGGGAGGGCACGGCGGCCTGTTCCAACAGCTCGGGCGTGAGTTCCTCTTCCTCGCCCTCAATACTGACGTCCGACGATAGGGCCGCATCCGCCTCCGCAGCTTCATCAATTGGCGTGTCAGCGGTTTCGGCCTCGACAATCTGCGTGCTCGGGGCATCCGTGTCCGCCGCGGGGGTGGCGTCTTCGGCGACGGTGACGGGCGTCTCATCCAGAGCAGCGCCGTCTTCCTCCGAGCCACGCCCAAAAATCAGCGCAGCCAAAAGCAGCAGAACGACCAGCCCGCCGGTCAGCATGAGGCCGAGATGGCGCGGTTTGTTCGGCGTGCTGCGTGCTCGTCGGCGCGCGCCAAAGACGGTGAGCGCTTCTGCCTCGTCACGGGTTTTCTCAACGGTGTCGAGACCTGCCGCGCGATCCGAGAGCGGTTCCAGCTCCGCCGAGGCGGGGTCAAGGCTGTCGCCAAGCGGTCCGGGTGAAAGGCTCTCGGCCTCGGAGGGCTTTTTCTTGAGGCCAAAGGCGGGACGGGGCGCATCCGTTGCTGTTTTCGACGGCTTTGCGGCGCGCGCGGTCAGCGATTTAAGCGCGCCCTTGGCCGCGCCAGCCGCAGTCGCGGCCCCGGCAACACCTACGGTGGCCATGGCTTTCGCGGCTTTGCGCGACCGGGACGGCCTGTCCGGCTTGGGCGGCTCTTTGGCTGTCTTGATCGCGGGCGCAGGCGGCGCTGGCATGGGCGGCGGCTCGGGCAGAGGCGCATTCTTTTTCGGGGCCGCGACTTTCGGCGGCGTGGTCTCGGGAAGCTCTTCCTCCGGCAGCGAGCCAGAGGTCACCGGGATGTGCGGCGACGAGAGCGGCGGTGCCTTGGGGGCTATGGGCGCGGCGGCGTCCGGCGCGGGACGCAGGGCGCCGAGGACGCGAGAGGGCTGCGCCGAGAGCGTTTTGCTCAGGGACACGCGCGGGCTCGGACCCTCTGTGTTCTCCTCAGAGGGCGCTTTCAGGGTGCGGCGACTGTGAAAAGCGCTTGGCGTGGCGGGGGTGTCGTCCACGTCCTTAGGCTCATCGAGTGTGGCTCCCATCACGGAAGGATCGAGCGTCTCCTCCTCCTCAGTGGGCGCTGCGATCTCCTCAGGAGCTACGTCCTCGGGTGTCTCGGGTGTCTCGGTGGCTTCGAGTGGCGGCTCAGCGGGCGTGTCCGGCGTGGCCACTTCAGCAGAAACAGCCGGTGTCTCGGGTGTTATGTCGGTCGAGACATCTGGGACGGTGGTCTCGTCGCTGTCTTCCGCTGTCTCTTCTGCGATGCTTTCCTCTGGTTCGACCGGAGCGGCCTCCTCGGGCAAGACCAGAGGCAAGACCTCCTCCTCGTCTGGGGCCATCCGCAGGGCGTCGTCCTCAACGGGTGTCTCCGGGAGTAGCGTCTCCGGAGCCACGTCTTGCACCTCGTCAGCGACGGGATCAACGGAAAGCTCATCGACTGGCTCGACGTCGGTCCCTTCCACCACGTCGGGGAGGGCTTCGACACTCTCTTCCACCGACGCCTCAACGACGTCGGTCACGGGGGCGTCGGCCACAGGGTCAGAGATCGGAATCTCGCGATGGGGCAGGATGTGGAGCGGGCCGGTGTCTGGGATCACCTGTGTTCCCGCCCCGATCAACGCATCGGCGCTATGGGCGCGGCCAAAGAACGGCTCGCCCACATAGGTGTCCGGGTCTGGGACGGCCACGAAGGAGACCGGGTTAAAGCCGTGCTCAACGGCAAAGGCCTCTGCCTCGGCGAGCGTTTCGCGGGCGATGACCGCCACTTGCAGACCCGTTTCCGTGACGCCCCAATCCCAAACGAGATCATCGACGGCATAGGGCGTGGCCCCGTCCAGGGCGGCGCGGATCGCCTGATCGCGCAGGGTGTCTGAGACGCCGGGGTCGGGCAGGGAGCGGTAGAGAATTTGACTGTCGGGGATGATCAGCTTGGTCGTGAGACCCGCCGTGCTGAGCCGTGTGGCGCGCGCGCGCAGGTCCGCCAGCTCTCCCGCCAAATCCTCTGCCGTCAGAGCCACCTCTCCGACCGCGAGCCAACCCGCCGGTGTCCGATGTAAAAGGACAATGCCGTCATGGCTAAGATTGAGCGCGAAATTCGGTTTCATTCCTGAGTGCTAGCCTGTCTTCTTCGCCTGATTTATCGGCGATGTCCCCCCGGTGTTCGCGCACCCTAGCGCAGCTTACCTTTGGAGCAAAGGGAAACCACTGTCGCAGGTGGGGAGGAAATTGGATGTTGGCGAAAGCTCGCCTGTGGAGAGGAAAACGCGTCCGTTCAGAGCCGTGCAGCGCGTTTACCGCATCCAGTAGCCGGCTTTCTTGATCTTGTTGCGGATCATCTGTTCGCGGCGGGGCAGGTGATCGCGGTCAAACATCTCGCGGATCTTCTCGCCTTTGGGCTGAAACACCAGACGCTTGATCGGATCGTATTCCTTGAGAACCTTTTTGATCCAATTGGGTTTCGTCACCTCGCGCAAGACCTCGACGACATGGTCGCCCTCACGCGCGAACAACAGCGGGAAGGTGCGGTAATGACAGGAAATCGCCCCATCGAGCGTGTCCTCCGGGATCGTGCGCCGCGCGCCGCCCCAAGCATGAATGACCAGAGGAAGCGCCACTTGGTCGAGCCAGGGATCATAGGTCTGAAGCGCCGCCGCCTGAGGCGGGTCGTCGCGAATGGCCAGACCATAGTCGAGGAATTTTTGCCCGAACACGCGCGGGCACTCATAGAAAAAGAAGCCGGCGTTGAAATAGAGGTAGCGTTTCCAATATTCGTCGGGCTGGTCGAGATCGAGAGAGCTCTCGAAGTCGAGGCCGAATTTGTCGTAGAGCGATTTCCAGATCTCGCCGTAGCCCGGACCGTAGAGTTCGAGCTGCGGCCATGTGCCCTCGACCTTGAGACTGGCGCAGGGTTTGGAGAAATCGAACGGAATGCCGCTCACCGGCCCCGTGATCAACGTATCCGTGTCGAAAAACACAAAAGGCTCGCCCTCTGGCAGGGCCATCAAGGCTTCGATCTTGTTGCCATAGGGGTAGGACTGCCCAAAATGGTGGCTCTCGAACGGGAGTATTTCGGCGTCCAGACGTTTGAGGGCGGCCAGAAGCTCGATGTTTTTCATGCGCGGATCACTGGACCAACGCTCTCCCGGCTGCGGTTCTGCCACGAAAAGACGACCGGAAAAGCCCGGGTCCATGGCGCGCAAACTCGCGGCAAACAGGAGGGCCTCATACATCAAGCGACCGTCCTGCCCGATCACGACAATGTTGAAGGGCTGGGTGTTTTCGGGCTTACTGGGCATTGGATACTCGCAAACGATACATGTTGCACCTGCAGTATAGGGCCGATCTCGTTGTATCGAAAGCGATTTCATCCGGTGTCATCAAAGGGAGGGTGATCATGACGTTACGAAAAAGTTTCTGGCTGTCTTTGGCTTTGGCCGGGGGGGGGCTTGCAGCGCAGGCTGAGAACTTTACGACGGCGGCAGAGGTCAAGCCGATCCTGCAGGCGACAAAGCCGCAATGGATCGCGGTGCGGGTCTATGATGGCAAGGATCTGTTGTACTTCACCAATCTGTTGAGCTGGCGCTGTGGCCTCTCCGAGATTTCCTATTCGGTGAACGGTGCGGAGGCGGAGCTGTTCGAGATGGAGCCGTGCTACACCGAAACCGCACAACCGAACGCGCTCAAGGCCGAAACCCTCGACGCTATTCTCGTGAGCTATCCGCCGGAGACGGTGGAAACGGTAGATCTCACGGTGACATTCGACGACGACACGGTCGAGACCGCAAGCTACACGCGGGCGGCGATTCTGATCCCGTGATGTCGCGCGAACGTGGGTTTGCTTATTCGAAAACCTCGGTCAGAAACGACACCATCGCGCGCCAGCTGCGCGTCGCGGCCTTGGTGTCATAGCTGAACCCCGGTTGAACACCGGGTTTGGCCGCAGGGTTGGTAAAGGCATGTCCGGTGTGGCCGTAGGCATGCATCTGCCAGCGGGCGCCGTATGTCGTCATTTCCTGTCCGAACGTCACGACGCTCTCCGGTGTCGCGAGCGGATCGTCCCAGCCATGCAGGACGAGCACCTCGGCCAAAATGTCCCGCTCCGGCGCCGTTTCCGCACGGTCCAGAATGCCGTGAAACGCCGCCACGCCGCGGATATCAACGCCTTCGCGCGCGAGATCGAGAACCCCTTTGCCGCCGAGGCAATAGCCGATCCCCGCCGTGCGCGTCGCATCGACGATGTCTTGGGCCTTGAGCGTCTTAAGTGCGGCCACCATGCGCGCGGCAAAGGCGGCGCGGTCCGCATCGAGCGTGGCTTTGGCGGCGGCGGCCTCTGTTGCCTCTGTGGTGCTCCAGCCGTTGCCGTAATAATCCACCGCAAAGGCCGCATAGCCCAAGGCCGCCAAATCACGCGCGCGGTCCTCTTCAAAGGCCGCTCGCCCGCGAAACGCTGGCGCGACCAGCACACCTGGGCGCGGGCCTGTCACCGCGTCATCCCAATGCAGCGCGCCGATAAACGGACCGCCGTTGCAGGCGGCTGTGCCCTCATACGTGATTTCGATGCGTTGAAGTGTCATGCTGCGCGCCCTTTTTTTCGTGTCAGGGCGACTGTGGCAAATTCTCAGGGGGGATCAAGCCCAACGACGAAAACTTGATCGTTCGAAGTCGCATTGTCTCGAATGTCAGAGAAAGAAGTGGTGGGCGACCCTGGAATCGAACCAGGCATGAGTCTCCTCGGCGGAGTTACAGTCCGCTGCCGCACCTTGCAGCCCGTCGCCCACTTTCGCGAAGCATCTTCGCTTGTGTGCGGGGTGGATACCGTTGCCGTTCGGGGGCGTCAACAGGAAAATTGCTTGTGCTTGGAGATTGCGCGCGGCAGGAAGGGGCAACACCTTATAGCGGGACACCAGAGCCATGAAAAAACCCAAATGGGTCGTCGAGAAAGAGCAAGCCAAACGCAAAGCCGCGCAGGATACCGTGTGGCTGTTCGGCCTTCACGCGGTGCGCGATGCGCTGGCGAACCCGGCGCGGGAGAAATTGCGGCTTTTGGTGACAAAGAACGCGATGGCGAAACTGGAGGCGGAGATCGCAGCCAGTGGGATCACGCCCGAGGAGATCGACCCGCGCAAATTTCACGATCCGCGCAATCATGGTGTGCCGATTGATCCGACCTCCGTGCACCAAGGCGCGATGTTGGAGGTCAAGCCGCTCAAATGGGGCTCTGTCGAAGAGGTCTGTCTCGCGAGCGGGGAGGGGCAGCCGACCGTTGTTTTGCTCGATCAAGTGACCGATCCGCATAACGTCGGCGCGATCCTGCGCTCTGCCGAGGTGTTCGGGGCCGAGGCCGTGATTGCCACTGCGCGTCATGCCGCGCCGGAAACCGGGGCCTTGGCGAAAACCGCGTCGGGGGCGTTGGAGCGGCAACCTTATCTGCGTGTGCGCAACCTGTCGGACACGATTGTTCAGCTTCAAGACCTTGGATTTATTTGTCTCGGCCTTGACGGTGAGGCAGAAGAGACGCTTGAGGGCGCTTTGGCCGATTTGGGCGACCGTCCCGTGGCGATGGTGATGGGGGCCGAGGGGCCGGGCCTGCGCCAGAAAACCAAGGAAACCGTTGATAAACTGGTGAAAATCCCCTTTGCGCGGGATTTCGGATCGCTCAACGTGTCCAATGCCGCTGCCGTGGCGCTTTATGCGGTGTCGCAGCGCTAACAGTGGCAAATGTGAGCGGTAGCTTCACCTTCTGTTCACGTTTTTCTTACATCCTCTTTAATAGAGCAAAATCGCACCTATTTCGTGTGTTGAGACGCGCAACTGGAACATGCGCGTTGCTCTCACTGTCCCTCGTTCCTAACTATTGCCCGGGCCCCAGTGTCCGGGCTTTTTTCTTTCCCCAAACGCGCTAGCCTTATTCTCATGACCTATGCTGATTCACTCACCGATGACGACATTCGCCGCATTCTGGCGGATACCAAAGTGATTGCCCTCGTGGGGGCGAGCCCGAAACCCGAGCGCCCGTCCCATCAGGTGGGGCGCTTTCTCGTGAGCCGTGGCTATACAGTCATTCCGGTCAATCCGGGGCAAGCGGGCAAGGAAATCTTTGGTCAGACATGTGTCGGCTCTTTGTCGGACATCGGTCAGCCCGTCGATATGGTCGACATCTTCCGCAGGGCGGAAGAGGTTGAACATGTGGTCGATGAGGCGCTCCATGCGCTCACTGGTCTCAAATACATCTGGATGCAGCTCGACATCGTCAACGACAAAGCCGCCGCACTCGCCCGTGCGCAGGGCGCGGAAGTCGTGATGGACCGCTGTCCCGCGATTGAGATTCCTCGGCTGGGGCTTTGATCCCGTGAGCTCTGCCGTGTTTAATGTGCCGTGTTTAATGTGCTTTGGCTGAGAGGTATCGGCACCATGCGTTTTCACTTTTTTCCAGCCCTGTGCTTCGCTGCGCTCTCCTCCTTCGTGGCGGAGGCATCGGACTGCAACGAGCGTAACAACCAGTGTACGGAGGTCGTTGGCTGTGTTCTCGGAACGCCAAATGAAATGTTTGTCGGTGAGGTTTATGGGGTCTCAGAAGGGAGTTTCGGCGTGATTTCGACGAAGGGAGCGCAGTGTCGGGGCGCGTTCGAGAGAACGCCGGACGGAACTGCGTTGGTTGAAACCGAATGCTCTGATGGCCGCACGGGGAGCGCGGTGTTCGACTATTTCGATTTGAAATCTGGCACGGGTCGTGGTGCCGGGGAGATGTCGGACGGTGCCCAGATCATTTTTTGGGCGGGAGAAAACCTCAAAGCGTATTTCGAGAGTGAAGAGGGGGCAGGGGTGTCCGAGTTTGAACGCTGTGCGTCTGATGCGCTTCGGGCACTTAATGCTGGGGCGGCACTCTAAACTACCTGCTAAACCACGGATCAATGCACATAGCCAAAGGGTTAGGCCAGAGGGTCAGCGCGAGGCCTTTTCCGCAATTCCTGAAAGCCCCTGACGGCGGGCCAGCTCAGCGAGCACGTCGTCAAGCGCCACGTCGCGCGCTGCCAGCATGACCAACATGTGATAGAGCACATCGGCGGCCTCATAGGTGAGGTTTTCGCGGTCGTTCTTCACGGCTGCGATGATCGCCTCAACGGCTTCCTCACCGAATTTCTCGGCGCATTTCTCCGGGCCTTTGGACAGGAGTTTCGCGGTCCAGGAGCTTTCCGGGTCGGCGTCTTTGCGCGACAGGATCACCTGTTCAAGTTCGTTGAGAACGGACATGGGCGGCTCCTTAATTCAGGCGCATGGGGATGCCCTTGGCGGCCATGTATTCCTTGGCCTCCTGGATCGTGTAATCCCCAAAGTGGAAAATGGACGCGGCCAGAACGGCGCTGGCGTGGCCTTCGGTGACGCCCTCGACAAGGTGGTCGAGATTGCCAACCCCGCCCGAGGCAATGACCGGGATGTTCACAGCGTCCGCAATGGTGCGCGTCATGCCGAGGTTAAAGCCCGCGCGGGTGCCGTCGCGGTCCATCGAGGTCAAGAGGATCTCGCCCGCGCCTTTGCTCTCGATGAGTTTGGCGAATTCGACGGCGTCAATCGGGTGGCCCTCGTCGTCCAGTGCGGCCTTGCGCCCGCCATGGGTGAAGATCGCCCATTTGATCGGGTTGCCTTCGGCGTCCCACTCAATCGTTTTGGCATCAATCGCGCAGACGATGCACTGGCTACCAAAGTGATCGGCCGCGCGGGCGATCACGTCCGGATCGGCCACGGCGGCAGAGTTGAACGACACTTTGTCCGCGCCGGCGAGCAATAGGTTGCGCACATCTTCCGTCGTGCGCACGCCGCCGCCGATGGTCAGCGGCATGAAACATTGCTCTGCCGTGCGGGTCGCGAGGTCATACATCGTGCCACGGTTTTCGTGGGTGGCGTGGATGTCCAGAAAGCACAGCTCATCCGCGCCCGCCGCATCATAGGCCCGCGCGCTCTCGACCGGATCGCCTGCGTCGATGAGGTCCACGAAGTTCACGCCTTTCACCACGCGGCCATCGGCCACGTCGAGGCAGGGGATGATGCGGGTTTTGAGCATGTCGCGCGCCTTTTGCAGCACTTAGCCAAGTCTTTAAAGCGCGCTGTGAGGTGATGCAACGTCAGCCGCGTGCAATTCGCCGCATCCCGTCGCGCACGATGAGCACGTGAAACGGTTTCACGAGGGCGAGATAGACGCGGCCCAAAGTGTTATTCCGATGCACCCAAGTCGCCATGTGGACCCGACCGGCCTCTTGTCGGATGCAAATGCGAAAATTCAGGTGGGTGTCATCGGTGCCAATGATCAGCTCATCCTCCCCCTCGTATTCCACCGGAAAGATCGCGCCGTCGCCTGTGGCCGCGCTTTCGGTTTTGAGGCCGAAAGGCTTCACCAGCGTGTTGCGCAGCTTGAGGAGCGCATCGGCCCAGCCGGGCATGGTCAGGGCAAGGTTGGCGGCCGCGCGGGGCGAGAGCGTGCTTTCAACCGCATAGCCGTCGATAAAGTCCCCTTGAGAGACTTTCGTCCAGAGGCGGGATTCGGCGGGGAGGGGGCTGTGATGAACCTGTTTCATGGGAACCTTATCGACTTGGTACAAATGATTCGCTGTGCGGTCCGGATCAGCGCTGCAGTTTTCGCAGGCAGTTGCGCTGATATTCACCGCCGCATTCGAATGCATATGCCGGATTTCAAAGCAAATACATGAGGTAACGCGCCGCAGGCCTGACAATTTGGGCCTGCCCATAAGAATAGCTCACGAGAAAAGGCGTTTTCGTGTATCGTTGGTAGACCAAAGTCAGGGAGGGGAGGGAGACCGGCCTTGGGGGAGGGCGGTTTCTTTCAAATATTATGAATACACAGATACTGGACGTCGTTCTGACGTCTGAGGATGGTTCTCCACGAGAGACCACGTCCTCTGAGAAGGCATCACGCGAATTTCCATCCGGCTGGTGGCTTTTGCCCGCAGTCGTGCTTGGGGCAGCCTTTTGGGTTGGCCTCTTTTGGTGGATCTTCTCGTAACATGACACGCGCCGGTCATGTGATCCGGCGCGCTGTGGCGTAAAGAGATTTCTTGCGGGACCTGAGTTATTTCAGGAGGGCCAGAGCCTCTGCCAAATCGATCGCGCCGTCATAGAGCGCGCGGCCTGAGATCGCGCCATTGAGGGGCGCACCGCAGGATTTGAGGTTTCTCAAATCTTCGAGAGAAGAGACGCCGCCAGAGGCGATCACCGGGATCGACACCGCATTGGCGAGGGCCGCGGTTTCTTCGACGTTCGGGCCTTTCATGGCGCCGTCGCGGTTGATGTCGGTGTAGATGATCGCGGAGACGCCCGCGTCCTCAAAGGATTTGGCGAGGTCGGTGGCGTTCACATTGGTTTCTTCGGCCCAGCCTTTGGTTGCGACCATGCCTTTGCGCGCATCAATGCCGACAGCCACATGACCGGGGAAGGCCCGCGCCGCCTCACGCACCAGATCGGGGTTTTCGACGGCCACGGTGCCGAGGATCACGCGCTCCAATCCTTTCGAGAGCCACATCTCAATCGTCGCCATATCGCGAATGCCGCCGCCGAGCTGGGCGGGCACTTTGCACTGTTTGAGAATCTCTTCGACGGGGGCCGCATTGACCGGCTCGCCCGCAAACGCGCCGTTGAGATCGACGAGGTGCAACCACTCACACCCTGCTTCAACGAACTCCATCGCCTGTGCGGCGGGGTTTTCATTAAACACGGTCGCCTTTTCCATCTCGCCTTTGTAAAGGCGCACGGCGTTGCCGTCTTTCAGGTCGATGGCAGGGTAAAGGATCATGGCGCGCGGCTCCTGTCGTGAAACTGTTGCGCTTCCTTTGGCATGTTCAGGGGGGAAATGCAAAACCCGCTTTGAGTTGGATGTGCCGCTGCGTTAATCTTGCCTCAAAGTGCCGATCCCGCTCAGGGTAGGGCATGTTTTTGGGAGGACATCGAATGAAACACCTGACGTTCGCGGCGCTGGCTGCGATTTCGCTTGCGGCCCCTGCGGTCGCGGACCCGGTCGAAGGCATTTGGCAGACCGAAGTCGATGACGGCGCTTATGCGCATATCACCTTGGCCCCCTGTGGCGAAAAAATCTGTGGCACGATCAGCCGGACGTTCAATGACGAAGGCGAGTATAACTCGACCAACAAGGGCAAGCCCATCGTCTGGGACATGATCGCTCAGGGTGGCGGCTCCTATAAGGAGGGCAAGATTTGGCAACCCTCGACGGGCAAAGTCTTCAACTCCAAAATGGCGCTGAACGGCAACTCTCTGAAAGTGTCCGGCTGCGTCGGGCCGATCTGCAAAGGTCAGATGTGGAGCCGGGTGCAGTAAGCTCTTTTCGAGACGATCAAACAAAAGGGGCCTCACGCGGGCCCCTTTTTCACGTCTTTTCCGTGGTGAAAATACTCAAAGCCTTACGGCTGCCAGCCGAGGAAGTTCGACACGATGCGCAGGCCCGCACGTTGGCTTTTCTCCGGGTGGAACTGACAGCCGATCATATTGTCGCGCGCGACGATGGCGGTGACGTCTTCGCCATAGTCCACATGCGCAAGACGGTGCGCGGGGTTCGCCACCTTGAAATGGTAGGAATGTACGAAATAGGCATGATCGCCCTCGGAAATTCCGTCCAGAACCGGGTGCGTGTTCGATATGTGCAAGTCGTTCCAGCCCATATGCGGCACTTTGAGCGTCGGGTCAGAGGGCTCGATCTTGACGACGTCGCCGCCGATCCAGTCAAACCCCTTGGTCTCTTCATACTCAAGCCCGCGGGTCGCCATCATCTGCATGCCGATGCAAATCCCCATAAAGGGGCGGCCTTTTTCTGTGACGGCTTCGGAAATCGCCTCGAACAACCCCGTGTAGTCAAAGAGCTGTTTCTTGCAGGCCGGAAACGCGCCATCGCCCGGCAACACGATCCGGTCCGCCTTGGCCACGACATCGGGTTCCGAGGTCACCACAATGGTGCCGGAGCCGTTCTCGCGCGCCATACGTTCAAACGCCTTATGCGCGGAGTGGAGATTGCCGCTGTCGTAATCGACGAGTGCTGTCAGCATGTCTTGATCTCGTATTCAGGCGGGTGAGGGCGCTCAGAGCGCCCCCTTGGTGGACGGCAGGCTATCGGCCATACGCGGGTCGATCTCGACGGCCATCCGCAGCGCGCGGGCCACCGATTTGAACGCGGCTTCCGCGATGTGGTGCGAATTGACCCCGTGCACCTTGTCGATGTGAAGCGTGATGCCGCCGTGGGTCGATAGGGCCTGGAAAAACTCGCGCACCAGCTCGGTGTCAAACGTGCCGATTTTGTCGGTCGGGAAGTCGACATTCCACACGAGGAACGGCCGTGCCGACAGGTCCAGTGCGCAGGCGACCTGGGTGTCGTCCATCGCGAGGGCAAAGTGGCCGTAACGGTAGATGCCCTTTTTGTCGCCCACCGCTTTGACGAGGGCTTGACCGATCGCAATGCCAGTGTCCTCGACGGTGTGGTGATCGTCGATGTGGGTGTCGCCCTTGGCGCGGATCGTCATGTCGATGAGGGAGTGGCGCGACAATTGGTCGAGCATATGGTCGAAAAAGCCCACGCCCGTCTGGTTGTCATATTTTCCGGTCCCGTCGAGATTGATCTCGACCGTGATCTCGGTCTCCGCCGTGTTGCGGGTGATGCTGGCTGTGCGCATCGGCGCTCTCCTTGGTGACTTGTGCACCTTATAGGCGGCATAGCAGGGCTTGCCAATGGTTTGGCCTCTCTTACGGTCAGGCGAAAGGTCAAAGGTTTTCGACCTGTTACGGAAATGAAGACAGTTTTTCCGATTGGGTTAAGCTCTTGTTAAGTCTGTTTGGGCATTCTGGGGCTACGCCTTTAAGGAAGAGGCGCGTGCGAGGTCCGGCGAATGCGCATTTTGATTTGTCACAACGACGTGGAGACAGTTGCCAAGTGGCTGGTTGGGTTTGGTCGCCGCGGGCATGACATTCGTCGTGCCCGGACTGTTGACGAGGCGCTGCGCATTTTGCGCGCTCAGGAGGTGAATGTCCTGATTTTTGATGTCATGTTTGGTCAGGAAAACGGATTGGCCGTCGCGCTTATGGCCGAATTTCATCAGCCCGACATCGTCTCCATGCTGATTTCCGATCACTCCACGAGTGTACAGGCAGATTTCTTTGGCCGCTTGTCGAGCCTGCGCTGCATGTTGGGGACACAGACCCAGACCGAAGACCTGATCGCCATCGCAGAAACGCTGACAGAACGACAGCCCGAAAGTTGCGGAGATCTCTCGCGCGATGTGCCGCAGATTTGCGACACCTGTCAGATTCGGGGGAGCTGTCTTAACCGGGGCGAGACGCCTGTGTTCCGCCACCGCGAAGCCAACAGGCTGAATGCGCCGCGACAGGTGCGGGCAATGCGCTGACAGGGGCTGACAGGGGGAGGTTGCCCGGAAGGCGGGCGATGAATCAAAAAGGCCTCCCACGAGGGAGGCCGTTTTGAATTGGAGCGGGTGATGAGATTCGAACTCACGACATTTACCTTGGCAAGGTAACGCTCTACCCCTGAGCTACACCCGCTCTCTTTTCCAGCCTGTGACATCGGCTCGGTTATGCCTCGCCGACCTAAGCCGGAGAGAAGTTGGAGCGGGTGATGAGATTCGAACTCACGACATTTACCTTGGCAAGGTAACGCTCTACCCCTGAGCTACACCCGCATCCTTTGGGTGAGGCGTGAGATATGAAATCACGAGCGGGGCTGCAAGGGAAAAATCGCGATGTCGGGCGAATTTTTTCTCTCGCTCCGATTTGGCCCATATTTCCGCCGAAACTCCCGCTCGGGTTTTTCCCACTCCGTCTCAGATCACCGCCATGCCGATATTCGCGAGCGACAGCACCAGCAAAAGCGCAAAGGTCGAGAGGATTCCGTATTTGCGGCCCCATTCTTTGTCGCTGCCCTGCATCCCATAGGCGTGGAGGCCGCGCGAGAGGAGCAATGTGAGGCCCGCGAGGTGCACAAGGGGGGCAGGGGCGCCCTGAGCCTCGAACGCCGCGATCAGGATCAGCGTGAGCGGCGCATATTCGTTGAAATTGCCATGGGTGCGGATGCGTCGGTTGAGCGTATCATCTCCGCCATCGCCGAGGCCCTGTCCGATGGTGAGGCGCTGTTTGATGACGTAGATCGAAAGATAAAGGTACATGAGGCCAGCAAGGCCTGCGTAGAGGGCGGTAAGAGTCATGTGCGTTCAACTTTGGTCAAAGGGGCGCGCGCGTGGAGTGGCGCATCTGTCCTCTGTCTACGCAAGACATATTCAAAAATCATTGTTTGAAGCCGCACAGCGCATGCGCGCGGGTTCGGGTGCGACCGGTCGGCGCGGGGCTAAAGCGCGGTGCGTGGGTAGTGGATCGTGTTGTGAAACCGGGCCACATCCGTGCCGAGGTTGCGGTAGCCATGGGGTTGATCCGCCGCAAACCGAAGGCCGTCGCCCGCGCGCAAGGCCTGCCATGCGCCTGCGTGGAACAGTTCCATCTCGCCCTCGACCACGAACACATCCTCCACGACGCCGGCATCATGCGGCTGTGACTCGTGGGTTTGTCCTGGCTCCAAGGTCATGAAAAAGGTTTCCGACCCAAACGCCGGGTCAAAGGGAAAGACGGTTTGATAGCCGATGGTCACGCCAAGCGTTTTTGGATGCGGCGCGGCGGGGGTATAGCTCCCGATGGTGGTGCCGACCCCGTCCAGAAAGGCGGTCAGAGGGAGATGAAATCCCTTCGCGAGCTTCCAAAGCGTCGCGAGCGTCGGAGAGGATTCGCCACGCTCGATCTGGCCGAGCATCGCTTTGCTCACCCCGGTCAGCTCCGCGGCCTGCGCGAGGCTCAGGCCCGCGCGGCTGCGAATGTCCCGCAGGTGGATTTGAACGCGCTCATTGCTCATTCCGGTGCTCCTGATCTTTGCAAACCTGATCTCTCCAAATTCCGTCTTGTGCGTTATAACGTCCGTGCGCTATAGCGGCTTTGAGCGTTATAGCGCACGAATGCCACTTGCCCAACCGGAAAGCCCATTAGCAAAGGATGTCGCAATGTTCGGAGTGAAACTGTCCCACCTCGTGGCCGGAGCGATTGCCGTCCTCTTGGGCTACACCAGCAGCGTCGCCATCATTTTTCAGGCCATCGACGTCCTCGGCGCGACACAGGCGCAGGCGAACAGTTGGATGTTGGCGCTGGGCCTCGGGATGGGGATCAGCGGGCTGGTCCTGTCCCTGCGCTACAAGATGCCGATCCTCACCGCCTGGTCAACGCCGGGGGCGGCGCTTTTGGTCATGAGTCTCGACGGTGTGCCCATGGCGGAGGCCATCGGGGCCTTTGTCGCCTGTGCCGTGCTCTTGACCCTGACCGGTCTCACCGGGTGGTTTGAAAAGCTGTCCCACCTCATCCCGGATGCGATCGGAAGCGCCATGTTGGCGGGGATTCTGTTCCGCTTTGGCCTCGGCGTGTTCGAGTCGATGGATGACAATCTGCCGCTGGTGGCCGTCATGTGCGCGACCTATCTCGCGGGGCGGCGCTATTTCGGGCGCTTCGCCATTCCGACCGTCCTGCTCGTGGGGATCGTGTTCTGTGCGGTCACCGGGGCGTTCGACACCACGCAATCGCTGACGTTCGAGATCGCCAAGCCGGTCTTTGTCATGCCGGAGTTCACGCTTGCCACGCTTATAGGGGTGGGAATCCCTCTCTACATCGTCACCATGACCTCGCAAAACGTGCCCGGCGTGGTGACGCTCAAAGCGGCGGGGTACACGCCACCTGTGTCGGCCTCGATCACCGTGACGGGCCTGACCTCTCTCATCCTCGCGCCGTTTGGGGGCTATGCCTTTAACCTCGCGGCGATCACGGCGGCGATCTGTGCCGGACCGGACGCGGATGAGAACCCGGCGACGCGCTATAAATCGGTGGTGGTCGCGGGCGTGCTGTATGCCATCGTGGGCCTCATGGGGGCCACGGTGATCAGCCTGTTCCTCATCGCACCTAAGGCGCTTGTGGTCACCATTGCGGGGCTTGCGCTTTTGTCGACCATCTCGACCAGCCTCACCACCGCGCTCAAAGCGCCGGAATGGCGCGATGCCGGATTGGTGACCTTTATGACCACGGTCTCTGGGATCAGTTTCCTTGGCATCGGCGCGCCGCTTTGGGCGTTGCTCTTTGGCGGGCTGACCGCCTTTGTCCTTGCTCCGAAACGCGCTTGAGGCAGACCGAACAGAACACAACGAAAAAGCCCCGCAAAACGCGGGGCTTTCTGAGTGTTTGAGAGCTTGGATCACTCGAATTCGACGAGCAAATCCTTTGCGTCGATCTGAGAGCCCGGCGCGACGAGCACCGCCTTGACCGTGCCATCCTGATCGGCGGTGATCGAGGTTTCCATCTTCATCGCCTCGATGGTCAGAAGCACGTCGCCTTTCTTGACCGTCTGACCGGCCGTGGCGGCGATGGTCGCCACAACACCCGGCATCGGCGCGCCGACGTGTTTCGGGTTGCCCAGTTCGGCCTTGGCGTTCGCGACGACGGAGGAGGCGGCGGAGCGGTCTTTGACGCGCACGGTGCGCGGCTGGCCGTTGAGTTCAAAGAAGACTTTGACCTCGCCCATCTCATTGGGTTCCGACACCGTCTGACAGCGGATTTCCAGCGTGACGCCCGGGTCGATCGTGGCGGAGATTTCTTCGCCCGTTTCCATCCCGTAAAAGAAGTTCTGCGTCGGAAGCACCCGCACCGGCCCGTATTGCTCGTGGCGGGTGACGTAATCGGTGAAGACTTTCGGATACATCAGGTAGCCGTTGAAATCCTCGTCATCAAACTCCTCATCCGGGAATTTTGCCGCGAGTTCCGCACGCAGCGCCGCAAAGTCAGCCGGCGGAAGGTGTTTGCCCGGGCGCTCGGTGTTCGGTTTTTCCTTGCCCAGCACCTTTTTGATGATCGTGTCAGGGAAGCCACCCGGCGGTTGGCCGAGGTTGCCGCGCATCATGTCGATCACCGAGTCCGGGAAGGCCACATCCGTTTTCGGGTCTTCGACCTGTGCACGGGTGAGGCCCTGAGACACCATCATGAGGGCCATGTCGCCGACCACCTTGGAAGAGGGGGTCACTTTGACGATGTCGCCGAACATCATGTTCACGTCCGCATAGCAATGCGCCACCTCGTGCCAGCGCTCCTCCAAGCCGAGAGAGCGGGCCTGTGCCTTGAGGTTCGTAAACTGACCGCCCGGCATCTCGTGGAGGTAGACCTCTGAGGCAGGCGCCTGAAGACCGCTCTCGAACGCGGTGTATTGCGCGCGGACGGCCTCCCAGTAGTTCGACATCTCGCGGATCGCCTCGATGTCGAGGCCGGTGTCTCGCCCGGTAAAGCGGGTGGCCTCCACGATGGAGCCAAGGCATGCCTGAGATGTGCCGCCGGAGAAGGCGTCCATGGCGGCGTCCACCGCATCCACACCCGCATCCGCGGCGGCGAGGATGGTGGCGGCAGCGGCCCCGGAGGTGTCGTGCGTGTGGAAGTGGATCGGCAGGCCGACCTCTTCTTTGAGCGCAGAGACGAGCATCCGGGCCTGCGCCGGTTTCAAGAGGCCCGCCATGTCTTTGAGGCCCAGAACATGGGCGCCAGCGGCCTCAAGTTCCTTGGCCATGCCGACATAGTATTTCAGGTCGTATTTCGGACGGGTCGGGTCCAAAAGGTCGCCGGTGTAACAGATCGTGCCTTCGCAGACCTTGCCGCTCTCGATGACCGCATCCATGGCGACGCGCATGTTTTCGACCCAGTTGAGGCTGTCAAACACGCGGAAAACGTCGACGCCGGTTTCCGCCGCCTGTTTCACAAAGCTTTGGACCACGTTGTCCGGGTAGTTGGTGTAGCCGACACCGTTCGACGCGCGCAAAAGCATTTGCGTCATGATGTTGGGCATTTTCTCACGGATGTCGCGCAGACGCTGCCACGGGCATTCCTGCAAGAAGCGGTAGGCCACGTCAAAGGTCGCGCCGCCCCAGCATTCGACCGAGAACAGGCCCGACAGGTTCGTCGCATACGACCCAGCGGCGTTGATCATGTCGATGGAGCGCATACGGGTGGCCAAGAGGGACTGGTGCCCGTCGCGCATGGTGGTGTCGGTGATCAGGAGTTTCTTCTGATCGAGCATCCATTCCGCGACGGCTTTCGCGCCCTTTTCATCAAGGAGCTGACGCGTGCCCGCAGGCGCGGTCTCAAGGCGCGGGGCAGGTGCAACGGGCTTGCGCGCATCGGCGGCGGGTTTCGCGCGGCCGATGGTTTCTGGGTGCCCGTTCACGGTGATGTCCGCGAGATAAGTCAGGATTTTCGTCGCCCGGTCACGGCGCGGTTTGAAATCGAACAGCTCGGGCGTCGTGTCGATGAATTTCGTGGTGTATTCGTTCGACAGGAAGGTCGGGTGTTTCAAAAGGTTTTCGACGAACGCGATGTTCGTGGACACGCCGCGAATACGGAATTCACGCAGCGCCCGGTCCATCCGCGCAATCGCGGCTTCTGGCGTGCGGGCCCAGGCGGTCACCTTGGTCAGCAGAGAGTCGTAATAGCGGGTGATCACCGCGCCGGAATAGGCCGTGCCGCCATCAAGGCGGATGCCCATGCCGGTGGCGGAGCGGTAGGTGGTGATCCGGCCATAATCGGGGGTGAAGTTGTTGGTCGGGTCTTCGGTCGTCACGCGGGTCTGAAGCGCGTGGCCATCGAGTTTCACATCATATTGGCTGGCGACACCCGTGGCCTCGGTGAGGGATTTGCCCTCCGCGATCAGGATCTGCGCGCGGACGATGTCGATGCCGGTGACTTCCTCGGTGACGGTGTGCTCCACCTGCACGCGGGGGTTTACCTCGATGAAGTAGAACTTGCCCGTTTCCATATCCATGAGGAATTCGACGGTCCCGGCGCATTCGTAGTTCACGAACTCACAGATGCGCTTGCCGAGCGAACACAGCTCTTCGCGCTGGGCAGGAGAGAGGAAGGGGGCCGGGGCGCGTTCGACCACTTTCTGGTTGCGGCGCTGCACGGAACAGTCGCGCTCGTAGAGGTGGTAGATATTGCCATGCGTATCACCAAGGATCTGCACCTCGACGTGACGCGCCTTGATGATCATTTTTTCGAGGTAGCCCTCGCCATTGCCAAAGGCGGCTTCGGCCTCGCGGCGGCCCTCTTTGACCTTTTCTTCGAGCTCATCGACGTTGTTGATCGGACGCATCCCGCGTCCGCCGCCGCCCCAGGAGGCCTTGAGCATCAGGGGGAACCCAATCTCGGTGGCCTCGGCGCGGATGGCGTCGAAATCATCGCCCAGAACCTCGGTCGCCGGGATCACTGGCACGTCGGCCTCAATCGCGACCTTACGCGCGGAGGCCTTGTCGCCGAGTTGGCGCATCGTTTTGGCTTTGGGGCCGATAAAGGTGATGCCCGCTTCTGTACAGGCGTCAACAAAGTCCGGGTTCTCTGAGAGAAGGCCGTAGCCAGGGTGGATCGCATCTGCGCCGGAGAGCTTTGCGACCCGGATGATTTCCGGGATCGACAAATAGGCCGCGACCGGCCCCATACCCTCACCGATCTTATAGGCTTCATCCGCCTTGAAACGGTGCAGTGAGAGCTTGTCCTCTTCGGCATAGATGGCGACGGTGCGCTTTCCGAGCTCGTTGGCTGCGCGCATCACGCGAATTGCGATCTCACCCCGGTTGGCGATGAGAACCTTTTTGAATTCGGGCATGGCAAGTTTCCCCTTCCTTGCTTTATTTTTAATCAGGTTAGAGATTTCTGCGGCGCAGTAAATCCCCAAAACTGCTGAAAGGCCGAGGGCGGTTTTAAGTGATAAATCGAGGGGATGGAATGCCATACTTGCCCTGTAAAAGCAGGAAAATTTGCAATATTTGCAGAACAAAATCACATTTTAGCAAATCCCCTCCCTCAAAAAAACTTATTTTGCAAACTTTCTATAAGCTTTCTAAAAACCAGAATCACATGGCTCCGTGAGGCGGAAATATTCGATTATCGAAGCGGGATCTCGCGCAGGAAAATCGCGATGGCAAACCCCGCAATTGAGAGGGCTGCCGCGAGGCCATAAATCGGGTGAAGAGCCGTGGCGACGTTGGTTGCGATGATCTCTTGCGCTGCGGCACTCAGGCCGGCAATGGCTTGGGGGCCAAGTTCGGAGACGTTGCCAATGGCAATATCCTCTGCCCCCATGAGGCTGGAGAGGCGCGCGGCAAATAGGGCGCCGAACAGGGCAACCGCGATGGAGCCGCCCACTTGGCGAAACATCAGGCCCGCCGCCGTCGCGGTCCCGATCTGGGACCGGTCAACCGCGTTTTGCACGGCGGTGGTCATGACGGGGATTGTGGACCCCATGCCGAGACCCATCATCAAAAGCGCGGCCCAAAGTTCAACGCGTGGCATCTCCGTGGAAATCTGCGTGAGGATAAGCATGGCGAGACCGACGAAAGCCATCCCTATAATGGGCAGACGGCGATAGCGTCCGGTCCGGGTCATATAGCGCCCGGTCAGCGTGGAGGCGGTGAGCATGCCCAAGGTCATCGGCACGAGCTGAAGGCCCGAGGCGGTCGCGCTCTGTCCTTTGGCGAGTTGCAAAAAGACAGGGATAAAGGTGAGGGAGCCGAACATCACCGCTCCGGTCACAAAGGAAACGAGTGCGGTGACGGTGAAAACATTGTTCTTGAACAGGCTGATCGGGAGGATTGGTTCTTCGGCCCGTTGTTCAATAACGACAAACGCGACGACCGAGCCGAAAAACACGGCCATAAGGCCAAAGGCGATCGGATCGCCCCAGCCGAACTCCACACCCCCCAAGGCGGTCAAAAGCACGATGGACGAGAGCGCCAGCGTGAGCGTCGCAGCGCCCGCAAAGTCGATGTGATGGGTGACCCGCTCGGTCTGCTTGTGAAAGCCAAAGGTAAAGCCCGCCAGCGCCAAAAGGCCAAGGGGCAGATTGATGTAGAAAATCCAATGCCAGGTGAAGGCATCGACAAACCAGCCGCCCAAAAGCGGCCCGGCGACAGAGGCCACGCCAAAGACACCGGCAAAGAGGCCTTGGATGCGGCCCCGCTCGCGCGGCGGGATCACGTCGCCAATGATAGAGAGCGCCAAAACAAAGAGGCCGCCACCGCCCAAACCCTGAAGCGCGCGGGCCGCGATGAGAAACGGCATATTGATCGCGACGCCGCAAAGCGCAGAGCCGACCAGAAAGACCACGACGGCAAAGATCACAACGTTCCGACGGCCAAAGAGATCGCCCATTTTGCCATAAAGCGGCGCAACGATTGTCGAGGCGAGGATATAGGCTGTCACCACCCAGGAGAGATGTTCCAGCCCGCCGAGATCGGCCACAATGGTGGGAAGCGCTGTCGACACGATGGTCTGATCCAGCGCCGCGAGGAGCATCAAGACCGCCACAGAGGGGATCACGAGGCGAACCGAGGTGGGGCCTGCCTCAGGGCGTGGCTCTTCGGGCGTGCTGGGGTGGGACATCTGTACGTCGGACATGGGAAACCTGATCCATAGGAAAGAATGCGGGGCCTGATTAAGGCGCGCGTATTGGTGCCAGAGGTAGGTTTGGAATTAATATGTGTCAATAGCACATAAATGTGTACAGCACATAGTTGACATGCGCACAGGTTGGTGCGAGGTCACTCTCTATGAGCGAAAACACCGATACCGTCCCCCCTGTTCCCCAGCCTATTTCCGACCCTGACGACACCGCGCAGGCCACCGCTGAGGTGCGTGGTGAGGGGCGTGGTGAGGGGCGTGGCGATCCCCGCGTGCACGCAGGTGTCCCAGATCTCCTGTCAGACCGGGGATTTAGTGCGGGCGCGATCGAGGCACTTCTCGCGCTCGACATCGCGATGTTCCAATGGCGGCGCATGGCGGAAAAGGGCGAGTTCAAGGGCAAGGTGCTCGACGGCATGTCAGAAACGCTTGAACCCGCACTTTTGCAGGGGCTGTTCTCTGTCGCGCAAATCTCCGCCGGTCTCGGCCGTCCCAAGCCTGAGGTGCCGACCATCGGTATGGTGGCAGAGGTCATGGCGGTCGATCCGTCCCGCGCCTCGCGGGTGACCTCCGAACTGGTGACGCGCGGTTATCTCGAACGCCAGCCCTCCCAAGAGGACGCACGGCGCTCAGTCCTCATCATGACGCCAAAGGCCAAAGCGTTCCTTGGCGATTTCACCAAATCCAAATGGCGGCTTTTGGCCCAGGTCTTTGAAGGATGGGACGAGGCGGATGTGGTCGATTTTCACCGTCTCTTTGCGCGCTACACCGAGGGTGTGATCGCCGCCATCTCCGAGCGGGACGCCTGATCGCGACCGCATGCGCCATGCGTCGGCGTCATGGCGCGAGAGGTGCGGAACAATAGGAGAACGCACTTTTCCTCGCCGCGCCTCTGATGTAGCCTGACGCGCATGAGCAGTTTTAATGAAGATGACGCCTTCGAGGCCGCCGTGGGATCGTCGCGTCCCTCCCTGTCGCAACTTGCCATGCAGGGCGCGCGGGAGACCCGTTTTGGCGCGCCCGATACTTCCTATCTCGACACGCTGAACCCGGCGCAGCGCGAGGCGGTCGAAACCCTCGACGGCCCCGTTCTCATGCTGGCGGGTGCGGGCACGGGCAAGACCAAGGCACTCACCGCGCGCATTGCGCATCTGTTGAACACCCACCGCGCCCAACCGCGCGAGATTTTGGCCGTGACCTTTACCAACAAGGCCGCGCGCGAAATGAAAGAGCGTGTGGCGGGTCTGATGGGGCAGCCCGTTGAGGGGATGCCGTGGCTTGGCACGTTCCACTCGGTCTGTGTCAAACTCCTGCGCCGTCACGCGGAGCTTGTGGGGCTCAAGTCGAACTTTACGATTCTCGACACGGACGACACGATCCGTCTGTTGAAACAGCTCATCTCTGCCGCCGGGATCGACGAGAAACGCTGGCCCGCGCGCCAGCTCTCCGGAATGATCGACAGCTGGAAAAACCGCGCCCTGACGCCGGACCGCGTGGCGGATGGAGAGGGAAGTGATTTCAACGGGATGGGCGTCAAACTTTATGCGCAATATCAAGCCCGTCTGGCGACCTTGAACGCCGTCGATTTCGGCGATCTCCTGCTTCATATGGTGGTGATTTTCCAGAAACACCCGGACCTGTTGGAGCAATATCAGCGCTGGTTCCGCTATATCCTCGTGGACGAGTATCAGGACACCAACGTCGCGCAATATCTCTGGCTCAGGCTCCTCGCGGGCGGGCACAAGAACATCTGCTGCGTTGGCGATGACGACCAGTCGATCTATGGCTGGCGCGGCGCCGAGGTGGGCAACATCCTGCGGTTTGAAAAGGATTTCCCCGGCGCGAAAGTGATCCGGTTGGAGCAGAACTACCGCTCGACACCGCATATCCTCGCCGCCGCGTCGTCGGTCATTGCCGGGAATAAGGACCGTCTGGGCAAGGAGCTTTGGACCTCAGAAACAGAAGGCGAAAAGGTGCGTCTCATCGGCCATTGGGATGGTGAGGAAGAGGCGCGTTGGGTCGGCGAAGAGATCGAGGCGCTGCATGGTGGTACGCGGTCGCGCCTCCGTAAATATTCGCTCGATGACATGGCGATCCTCGTCCGCGCCTCGCACCAGATGCGGGCCTTTGAGGACCGGTTTCTCACCATCGGCTTGCCGTACCGCGTGATCGGTGGGCCACGGTTTTATGAGCGGATGGAGATCCGCGATGCCATGGCCTATTTCCGCATCGTCACTCAGCCCTCAGACGATCTGGCGTTTGAGCGGATCATCAACACGCCGAAACGCGGCGTAGGGGATAAGGCGCTTCAAGACATTCAGATGTGCGCCCGTCGTCATGGCGTGCCGCTCTTGGAGGGCGCGCAACTCGCTGTCGAGGAGGGGCTGCTCAAGGGCAAGGCCAAGTCCGGTGTTGCGCAGCTTGTCAAGCAAATTGGCTTTTGGCGGCATTTGGAAGTCAATATCGGCCATGAGGAAGAGATTGCGCGTTACCGTTTGATAGAAAATGAGCAAAAGCATTTTCTTACGCAGACAGAGGCGCTTTATCTCGAGCAGTCATCTGAGCTTGAACGGGCCAAAGCTCTTGAGCTGTCGGATGAAGATCAGGTTGTAGACGAACTTGATAGGCTCGAAGCAGAAGTTTCTCGGCTTGAGGATGAAGTAGCCCAAATTCAAAGCCGTATTAAAGAGATCGAAAGCATAGTCGAGATATTGGAGGGCAACTTTGTTTTGCTGGCCGAGAAAATCCTCGACGAAAGCGGCTACACCACCATGTGGCAAAACGACAAAACGCCGGAGGCGCCGGGGCGGCTTGAGAACCTCAAGGAACTCGTCAAAGCCTTGGAGCAATTCGACAATCTCGCGGGGTTCCTGGAGCACATCGCGCTGATCATGGACAATGACAGCGGCGAGGACGGTGAGAAGGTCACGATCATGACGCTCCACGGGGCTAAGGGGCTTGAGTTCCCTGTCGTTTTCCTCCCCGGGTGGGAAGAGGGGCTGTTCCCCTCGCAACGCTCGATGGATGAGAATGGGCTCAAGGGCTTGGAGGAGGAGCGGCGGCTGGCCTATGTCGGCATCACGCGCGCCGAAGAGCTCTGTACCATCACCTTTGCCGCCAACCGTCGGGTCTATGGTCAATGGCAATCGCAACTTGCCTCACGCTTCATCGATGAGCTGCCGGTCGAACATGTCGATGTGGAAACGCCCTCTGGCCTCGGTGGGCAGCGGGGGAACCTGCGGGGCACGAGCGACTACGGGTTCGCTGATGAGATCGAGACGGAGAGCCAACTCCAGCGCCGCGCGCTCAAGGCCGACGTTTACAATTCCCCCGGGTGGAAACGGCTCCAGGAGCGGACTTCCCAACGCGGTCCGCGCTCTCCGGGGATCACGATCAATGCCAAGCCGACGGTGTCATTCACCCAAGGCGACCGCGTGTTTCACAAGAAATTCGGCTACGGCGAGGTGATGCAGATCGAGACGGACAATCTGACCGTCGAGTTCGATCACTCCGGGACGAAAAAGCTCAAGGCGGGATTTGTCATGCCTGCGGATAAAGCGGGCGATGTGCCGTTCTAAGTCGGAGCGGTTTGGGGGATTTTAACCCTCTTTCTCTAAAACATGGGCAAACAAATGTGATGTGTGCCCATGCCCCTGAGTATCGAAGCTGTTGACAGCCAATTTGCCGTGTCGACCGGGTCCAATGTGAACTCCGGCCCCAACAGTTCGACATTTGATTACCCGCCGAATTCGACGATGGGCCTGGTTCTCGAATCTCAGCCGGGCGATGACAGCCCGTATATCTTTTCTCCCGGCGACACCTACACGCTCTCTTATGGAGGACAAAGCGGCGATACGATCGAAAATGCCACGGTCGTGCGGTCCGACTTTATCAGTTATAATGGTGATGACGGCTATGCGGTCGTCTTCGAGGGCCTCAACAGCAGTGGTGAGCTCGTCCAGGTCGTCTGGACGCCGGAATTCGATCTCGAAAGCTGGTATTGGGACAATTTCGACGCGGGCGCGTCGCCGGGGTTTTACACTACCGATATGGACGCCGCGACCACCTATCAGGCGGTCTGTTTCGAGGCGAGCATGCGCATTCAAACGCCCATGGGGCCGCGTCCAGTCGGGGAGATTCGGCCAGGTGATCTCGTCGACACGCTCGATCACGGGGCGCAGCCGGTGAAATGGTGCGCGCAGCGTGTGGTACACGGCTGGGGCAAACATGCGCCGGTGACCTTTCAAATGGGCGCATTGGGCAATGCGCGCGAGCTGGTGCTCAGTCAGCAACACCGGATTTTGCTCGATTTGCCGGAGGAAGTCGGTGGATACGGTCATGCGCAGCTCTTGTTGCCAGCGCTCTCATTTGTGGATGGCGTGACTGTTCGCGTGCGCCCGCGGGAACAGATCACCTATGTGCATTTGCTTTTGGATCATCATGCGCTGATCTCCTGCGAGGGCGTGGTGTGTGAAAGCCTCTATCTCGGGCATGTCGCTCAAGAGGTGCTTGCAGACGGTGGTCAGGCAGAGGTCTCGCGTGGCGGGCTGTTGGAAACGGTGATCGACATGGTTGTCGGCGAAGAACGCCAAGTGCCCGCGCGGCCGTTCGTGGGCGTGCGCGAAGGGCATCGCATCCTGTCCCGGGTGATGAAAAGACCGGCGCGTAAGACGCCCATGCTCCTTCCTCCGGGGCGCAAACAGGCACGCACCTATCAACTCGACCCGGCACAAGGTCTCAATACTCCGGGTCGTGTCGGACTTCCGGCCTTTGTCTCGCTCTATCAGACAGTGGGCCACTCCGTGCCATCGCGCGGGGAGGTTCGGCCTCACTGAGGCAAGGGTGTGGTTGAGGCCTGAGTGCAGTCCGGGACGCTGTTGGAACAGGGCCGTCGGACGCGCGGCCGGGGATTTTCACGGCTCGCGCCGGTCAATCTCTTGGAAGTCGGGGCAGAAAGGCAGTCCCCTGACAGAGAGAGCTTCAAAAGGCCCGGCTTCAAAATCTACGCCCAAATCTCATCCGCAGCCCTCCACAGTCGAGAAAAGGCCGAGGCCCTGCGCGACGCACCAGAGCCGTGTCTGAGCTCAGGCTGGGAGCTTATCATGTCAAAGGAGAAAGAAAGTGCGGCGGTGCCAGGGAGGAGGAGGGCACCGCCGCCTTCAGTCACGGTCCTCTAGGGAGGAGGAGAAGAGGAACCGATCTGAACCGGGGTTTGATCCCCGTATTAGGTGCGGCGATGCAGGGAGGAGGAAGCATCGCCGCTCTGGTCATCAGAACCCAAGGGAGGAGGAAGGTTCCGAATTCCGGTATCTGGTGCGGTAGCGCCAGGGAGGAGGAGGGCGCTACCGCGGTATCAGGGCCCAAGGGAGGAGGAGAGGGCCTGATGAGTATTCTTAGGCGCCGTAGGCTGCCTCGTAGGACACGGCTTTGATCGTGGCGCGCGAGATGCCGAGATCGGCAAGTTCGCGATCGCTGAGGCCGCTCAGTTCCAGCATCGTTTCACGGTACACACGGTAGCGTGCGAAACGCTCTTGCACGGAGCGGAAGAAACCGCTCAGGGGACGATGTCCGGCGTTCGCGGCAGTTTGAATGTCGTTTGCGTAAGCCATCTGACTTTAACCTTGGTATGCGTTGGGCCGGTGCCGTTATCTCCGCGCGAGCTGTGTCGTTTGCCTTAGGTTGCGTTTCCTGTGAGGCAAGCCGTTCTCGGCTGCGGGTCAAAGCTTGGCCGCTCTGTTGAGTTGAATATGTGGTAATTGCTGCGGATGCACAATCCGCCGGATGATCATTGCCGCTATGCAGAAAATGCATGACCCATCCTGACCTATTTTCCTGAGGCGTTCGCAAAGAGGTGGGCGCGCTAACGTCTTTGCGTAAAAATGTCGGGTGGAATTGGGTCAGCAAAGCGCCTATTTCCATGGGCAACATGCAAAGAGAGGTCCCATGTCCGTAGATCGCGATACCATCATGAATGCCCTGAAATCCGTTCAGTTGCCGGGCGGGGCCAGTCTTGTCGAGGCGGATCTCGTGCGCGCTCTGTCTGTCAAAGAGGGTGTTGTCAGCTTTGTTTTAGAGGTGCCGTCGCCCGAACATGCCCGCGCTTTGGGTCCGGTCGAAGAGGCGGCGAAGGCGGCGATTCTCGCACTGGATGGTGTGGAAAAGGTCTCGATCGTCACCACGGCGCATGGCGGCGCGCGCCCGGCGCCCGCTGCCCCCGGGGCGGCCAGCGGGCAAGAGCCGCCCGCGCTTACAGTCGGTCGCCACCCAACGCCGCAGCAGGGCAAGACCAAGCCCGCCGGTGTAAAAAACATCATCGCCATCGCCTCGGGCAAGGGCGGGGTGGGCAAATCCACCGTATCGGCCAACCTTGCCGTCGCTTTGGCGCGTCAGGGGCGCAAAGTCGGGCTTTTGGATGCGGACATCTATGGTCCCTCCCAGCCCCGTATGATGGGGGTCAACAAACGCCCCGCGTCTCCGGACGGTGAAACGATCGAGCCGCTCCACGCCTATGGGGTCACGCTCATGTCCATCGGGTTCATGATTCCCGATGGCGAGGCCGTGGTCTGGCGCGGACCCATGTTGATGGGCGCGATGCAGCAGATGCTCGGGCAGGTGGCCTGGGGCGAGTTGGACGTCCTTCTTATTGATATGCCGCCGGGCACGGGGGATGTGCAGCTCACGCTGGGTCAGAAAACCGAACTGACCGGCGCGCTCGTGGTGTCGACGCCGCAGGATGTGGCTCTCATCGACGCACGGCGCGGGATTTCCATGTTCGAGAAACTCAAAGTGCCTGTGCTGGGTCTCATCGAGAATATGTCCACCTATATCTGTCCCAGCTGCGGACATGAGGCACATATCTTTGGCCATGGCGGGGTTGCGGACGAAGCGAAGAAAATGGACGTGCCGCTTTTGGCGCAACTGCCGCTCGCGCTTGAGGCGCGGTTGGCGGGGGATGAGGGCACGCCCATCGCCACAGCGGATGGTCCCTTGGCGGCCCCATATATGACGCTAGCGCAGAGCTTGATCGCGCGCGGCGTTGCCTGACGCGATTTTTCGGCAAATAGAATTGGCCTTTAGGCGCCCGGAGGAGTGATCTTCCGGGCGTTTTGTCGTTCACGGGATGTCATGCATGGGAACTCATGGAACCTCTTCACTGCCCATGTTCACGGTTCATGGTGGGAATTCATGGAAATCACGGGAATTTCTGGGAATGATCTTCAATTCGAATCACTTTCCTGTGGATAACTCCGTGGATTGTCCTGTTTTCTCTGGGATAAGTGCTGATTATTTGGGGTGGTGATGAGATTTTGGGCGATGTGTCGTGGCGTCTATATCTAGTGTTGCAGGCATCATTTTTCACCAAATGATGCGATTTAAATGGCTTTCTGCAGCGCAACATCTTGTTTTTCATAGGCTTTGAACACCACAGTTGGTGGTCTGTGGAGAATAAATCCATTGATTACCATGAATTCCCATGGCAATACTAAAGACACAGATGAGACGGGAATGAGCGGCGCATCCAAGACCGCGAATAAAGACCCAAAGTCAGGTTCATACAGGCACCCGCTTTCATCAAAAACAGAGATCCGGCGCGCGAGCGAGCAGACATCCCCCCAGGTGGCGCGCGACGACCGGACACCCCGAGTATCGGGACGAGGGCGGCGGAGCGAGTGGTGGCAGCAACTCGGTCCGCCGTTTCATTTCAGGGCCTTGCCAGAGGCAGGGTCGGGACAAGAAGAGGAGCCGACGCTTGGTTGGCATGTTTATCGGCGAACACACCTTTAAGGTGGACGGAAAGGGACGCGTGTCGATCCCCGCCGATTTTCGTCGTGAACTTGAGCTTGGCGATCCTCTGGCCCAGGAAACGGGCCGCCCGCGCATGGTCATCGTCTATGGCCACGACAAACAAAAACAACTCATCGTGCACACCTATGAGGGCTACCGTGCCTTGGCTGCTGATATTGCCAAGCTTCCGCGTGGCTCGGAAAAGCGCAAGATCATGGAGCGCATGATCCTCAACCGCGCCAAGCCGACCGAAGTCGATAATGACGGGCGTCTCGTCTTGCCGCAGGCGCTGCGCGACAAGATCGCACTCGACGGCACGGCCTATTTCGCGGGCATGGGTGAGACCTTTGAGATTTGGAAGCCGGAGACGCATGAGGCCGTGGATGCGGCTGTGTCCGAGAAATGGCTCGAAGAGCAGGGCGAGGATTTCGATCCGCTGAGCCTTTTGGACGATTTGGAGGTCTGACATGGCCTCTGATGTAGAAAAACCCCACATTCCAGTCCTTTTGAATCCGTTGCTGCGCGAGTGCGCACCGATTTCCGGGCGCTGGCTCGATGGCACCTTTGGGGCTGGGGGCTATACCAAAGGCTTGATCGCGGAAGGTGCGGATCATGTGATCGGCGTGGACCGCGACCCGCTGGCCCACGAGATGGCGGCAGGCTGGATCAATGAGCCGCCCTACACAGACAAGATTTCCCTCGTCCTCGGCACCTTTGGCGAGATGGATGAGTATGCCACCGGTCTCGATGGTGTGGTGCTCGATCTCGGCGTCTCCTCGATGCAGCTCGACATGGCCGAGCGCGGGTTTTCCTTTATGAAAGACGGCCCGCTCGACATGCGCATGTCGCAGGACGGACCGACGGCGGCGGATTTCGTCAATACGGCGGATGAGGCGGAGATCGCCGAGGTGCTGTTTCACTACGGTGAAGAAAAGCAATCGCGCAAAATCGCCCGCGCCATCGTCAAAGATCGTGTGGAAAAAGAGCCGTTTACCACGACGTTGCAGCTTGCCAAACTGATCGAACGCCTGCTGCCGCGCAAGAAGCCGGGGCAGAGCCATCCGGCCACGCGCACGTTTCAGGCGATCCGCATTGCGGTCAATGATGAATTCGGCCAGCTCATCGACGGGCTTGAGGCGGCAGAGCGCGCGCTCGGCCCCGGTGGGCAACTGGCTGTCGTGACCTTCCATTCTCTGGAAGACCGTGTTGTGAAACGGTTTTTCCAAGAAAGAGCCTCGACGGGTGGCGGCGGCTCGCGCTATGCTCCCGAACAAGAGGTGAAAACACCCGGTTTCGAGCGGCTCTCCAAAGCCATAGGCCCCGATGCGGACGAGCTAGAGGACAACCCGCGCGCGCGGTCTGCGCGCCTGCGGGTCGGTCGTCGGACGTCTGCGCCCGCCGAGGCGGTGGACCGAACGGCAATGGGCTTGCCGAAGCCAGTTTTGAGGCGGTGAGTGTGAGGCAGAGATGCGTGGGTTCTATATGATTTGTGCGGCGCTGGTCCTGATGGGATTGGCGTTTTGGGCGTATCGGGAAAACCATGCCACCCAGCAGGTTTTGCGCGAGGTGAGCCAAATTCAACGCGAAATCGGCCACCAACGCGAGGAACTCGCGGTGCTCAAGGCCGAGTGGGCCTATCTCAACCGCCCGCAGCGTCTCCGCGATCTTGCCGCGATCAACTTTGACCGGCTTCAGCTTTTGCCATTTCAGCCCGAACAATTTGGGCGCGTCGATCAAGTGGCCTTTCCGCAAGAGGGCGATCTGATCCTCGATCTCGAAGGGGCCGTGGATGTGGTCGGGCGTCTCGACGCCATCGGTGAGTTGGAGGACCGGGAATGAGCATTCGTACCCCGCTTCGCCCGCTGGCCCGTATTCTGGACGCTCGTCAAAAGGGCGAAAACCCTGACGCGATCGAGCGCGAAAACCTGCGCCTGCGTCATGAGGAAATGCGCGACAAGGCCCGTCTCCGTGCCGAAGGGCGGCTTTTGGTCCTGGGCCTCTGTTTTGTTTCTGCCTTCGCTCTGGTCGGTGCCCGCATGGGGCAGGTGGCCGTCACCGTGCCCTTGGAGCCCAAAGCGGCGGCCACAGGCACGCCCATTCTGGCGCAACGCGCCGACATCGTGGACCGCAACGGGCGCATTCTCGCGACCAACCGCGTGACCCATAGCCTCTATGCTCAACCGCAGGAAATGATCGACCCGGTTCATGCCGCGAAAGAACTCGTGCGTATTTTCCCGGACCTCGAGGAAGAGCGCCTGATCCGTGATTTCACCGGAAGCCGTAAGTTCCTCTGGATCAAAAAGAAAATCGCGCCGGAACAACAGCAAGCCGTGCATGACATTGGCGAGCCGGGCCTGTTGTTTGGCCCGCGCGAAGAGCGGCTTTATCCGAACGGACGCTTGGCGGCGCACGTGCTTGGCGGGACGAAATTTGGCCGCGAGGGTGTGATGAGCGCCGAGATCGTCGGCCAGTTCGGCATCGAAAAGGCGCGCGACGACTATCTGCGCGACCCGGCCAATGGCGACAAACCGTTGCAGCTCTCGATTGATCTCACCGTGCAATCCACCGTGCGCGAAGTCCTCTATGGCGGCATGCGCATGCTCGACGCTAAGGGCGCCTCCGCCGTGATGATGGATGTGCATAGCGGCGAGATTATCGCGCTTGTGTCGCTGCCAGATTTTGACCCGAACTCGCGCCCGACCTTTGGCGGTAAGAACCCTGAGGACAACCCGCGTTTTAACCGGACGGTGCAGGGCGTCTATGAGCTTGGCTCGACGTTCAAAATCTTTGCCGCCGCGCAGGCGATGGAGCTGGGCCTTGCCGGGCCAGAGACGCAAATCCCCGCCACCCCGCCGTTTCGTTGGGGCAAACACCGGATTGGTGAGTTCGAGGGGCACAATTACGGTCCGACCCTGTCCCTCAGCGGCATGATCGTGAAATCCTCCAACGTGGCGACCGCGCATGTGGCGCAACAGATCGGGGTCGAGCGTCAGAAAGACTTCCTCAAAAAGCTCGGCTTTTTCGAGCCGGTGCCGATTGAACTGGCCGAAGCGCCCGCAGGCAAACCGCTGTTGCCGCCGAACTGGTCGGAGCTCTCAACGCTCACCATCGGCTTTGGCCATGGCCTCTCTGCCTCTCCGCTCCATCTCGCGACGGCCTATTCCTCTTTGCTCAACGGCGGCACGATTGTCACGCCGACGCTAATCAAACGCACGGGATATACCGCCAAAGGCCCGCGCATCGTGCGCGAGGATGTCTCTGCCGCCTCCCGAACGATGCTCCGCCAAGTGGTGGCCGATCCGTCGGGCACGGCAAGCTTTGCCGAGGTGCCGGGCTATCAGGTCGGCGGAAAAACCGGTACGGCGGACAAACCGAAGCCCACGGGAGGCTATTACGAGGACAAAACCATCACGACCTTTGCCTCGGTCTTTCCGGCCGACAAACCGAAATACGTGTTGGTGGTGAGTTTGGATGAACCGATTGAAACCTCCGGCAGCAAACCGCGCAGAACGGCCGGCTGGACCGCCGTTCCGGTGGCCGCAGAGGTCATTCGCCGCACAGCCCCGCTCATGGATCTCAGACCCGAGATTGAATCCTCCTCCCAAGCTGCGATAACACTGACATCGACGCAGTAAACAACGAGAGGCGCGGTCTGGCATGACAACACTGACAGAGTTGGGTTTGACCGCGCAGGGCGGTCGGGATGTCACCCTTTCCGGGCTGTCCGTGGACAGCCGTCAGGTGCAAGAGGGCCACCTCTTTGCCGCGCTTCCGGGCGCAAGCGCGCATGGCGCATCTTTCGTGCCGATGGCGCTCTCGATGGGCGCGCGGGCGATCCTTACCGATCCCGAAGGCGCGCGCATTGCTTCTGAGGCCATTGCCGAGCATGACCCCGCGCTGGTCGTCGTCGAAGACCCGCGTCAGGCGTTGGCCTACGCGGCGGCTCTCTTCTTTGGCCGCCAGCCCGATGTCATGGTCGCCGTGACGGGCACCAACGGCAAAACCTCTGTCGCCACTTTCGCCCGCCAGATTTGGCAACTCTTGGGCGTCCGCGCCGTCAATATTGGCACCACCGGCGTCGAAGGCGATTGGCACGCGCCAAGCCCGCACACCACGCCTGAGCCGATCACACTCCATCGGATGCTGTCTGAGGCCGCGAACGCCGGGGTCACCCACGGCGCGATGGAGGCGTCATCGCACGGTCTCGCACAGCGCCGTCTTGACGGGGTGCGCCTCACCGCAGCGGCGTTCACGAATTTCACCCAAGACCACCTTGATTACCACGCCACGTTCGAGGCCTATTTCGCCGCCAAGGCGGGACTGTTCACGCGGGTTTTGCCCGAGGACGGTGTGGCCGTGATCAACATTGACGACCCGAAGGGCATGGAGGTCGAGGGGCTGTGTGCCGAGCGCGGGATTGATGTCATGCGCATTGGCCGCTCTGATGCCTCTGACCTGCGGGTGTTGAGTCAGCGGTTTGACGCGACCGGCCAAGAGCTTCGCGTTGATTTCGTGGGCAATATCTACCAAATCCGCCTTGATCTCATCGGCGGGTTTCAGGCCGAAAACGTCATGGCCGCAGCGGGGCTTGTCATGGCCTCCGGTGCGGACCCGGAAGAGGTCTTTGCCTGTCTGCCCGAACTCACCGGCGTGCGGGGGCGGATGGAACATGCCGCAACGCGCACCAATGGGGCCGCTGTGTTCGTGGACTACGCCCACACGCCCGATGCCGTCTCCACCGCGATTCAGGCGCTTCGCCCGCATGTCATGGGCCGACTCATCGCCATCATCGGTGCGGGCGGCGATCGCGACCGCACCAAACGTCCGCTCATGGGGCAGGCGGCGGCGGACCACGCCGATCTTGTGATCGTGACCGACGACAATCCACGCTCGGAAGATCCGGCAGCCATTCGGGCGGAGGTTCTGGCCGGTGCGCCCAACGCGATTGAGGTCGGCGACCGCGCCGAAGCCATCCTGCGTGGTGTCGATGCGCTTCAGCCCGGGGATGCTCTGCTCATCTGCGGCAAAGGCCATGAGAGCGGCCAGATCATCGGCAACGATGTCTATCCGTTCGATGATGTGGAACAGGCTTCGCTTGCCGTTGGGGCGCTGGAGGGCCGACTGTGAGCGTGCTCTGGACGTCTGCGGAGGCCGCCAAAGCCACGGGTGGACGCGCGACACAAGAATTTGAGATCACGGGTGTGTCCATCGACACGCGCACGATTCAGCCTGGCGACCTCTTCGTCGCTTTGACCGCCGCGCGCGATGCGCATGAGTTCGTGGCGCAAGCTCTGGAAAAAGGCGCGTCGGCGGCGCTCGTCTCTCGTATCCCAGAGGGGCTCACGGAAGAGGCGCCTCTGTTGATCGTGGACGACGTCCTCCCCGGTTTGGAACGTCTCGGCGCCGCGGCGCGTGCACGGGTGCAGGGCAAGGTGATCGGTGTCACCGGGTCTGTGGGCAAGACCTCGACCAAGGAAATGCTTCGCGACATCCTCAGCCAGCAGGGCAAAACCCACGCCGCAGAGGCCAGTTACAACAATCATTGGGGCGTGCCTCTGACGCTCGCCCGCATGCCCGAAGACACAAAATTTGCCGTGATCGAGATCGGCATGAACCATCCGGGCGAAATTGCCCCCTTGGCAAAACTGGCGCGGCCCGATGTGGCGATGATCACGACCGTCGCCCCCGCGCATATGGCCGCGTTTGAAAGCCTCGAAGGCATCGCGCGTGAGAAAGCTGATATTTTCAAAGGCTTGGAGCCGGGCGGGATTGCCGTGTTCAACGGTGATCTGCCGGTCACCGACATTCTAGCGGGCGCTTGGGCCGGCGAATGCCTCCGCTTTGGCGAGGACGAGACCTGCGGCGCGCGGCTCACCTCGGTCGAGATCGAGGACGGCACCACGCGCGGGTCTGCCGTGATCGACACGCTCCATGTGGATTTCGCGCTCTCGACCGCCGGACGGCATTTCGCCACCAATGCGGTGGGCTGTCTCGCTGTGGTCGATGCGCTTAGGGCGGATGTCGAACAGGCCGCGCGTGATTTGGCACTCTGGGCTCCGCCCGAGGGACGCGGTGCACGCGAAAAGGTGCAGCTCCCTGTGGGTGTGCCTGTCGAACTGATTGATGACGCGTTCAACGCCAATCCGACGTCGATGTCCGCCGCGCTGGAGGTTTTGGCCAAGGCGACCCCGCATGAAACCGGGCGCAGGATTGCGTTTTTAGGCGACATGCTTGAGCTGGGCGAAAAGGAACAGGCGATCCACGAGGGGCTGGCCGCTTTGCCGTGGCTTTCCGTCCTCGATGCCGTCCATTGTGTCGGGCCTCTGATGCGCGCGCTCTACGACGTTCTGCCCGAGGGGCGCCGGGGCGAATGGTTCGCCACGGCCTCTGACGCAATCCCGGCGCTCATGGCGCTTGTTGGGCCGGGGGATGTCGTGCTTGTGAAAGGCTCAAAGGGATCAAAAGTGAGCCTGTTGGTTGACGAAATGCGAAAATTGGGTCAGTCGCAGCCCGAAGACGTGAAATAACAAGACGTGAAATAAAGAGGAACGCGCGGATGTTGTATTGGATTTCGGAACTCTCTGATGGGGGAGATCTGTTCAACCTCTTTCGCTACATCACCATGCGCTCGGGCGGTGCGTTTTTCACCGCACTGATTTTTGCGATGATCTTTGGCGGACCTCTGATCAACTTCCTGCGTCAACGCCAAGGCAAAGGCCAACCGATCCGCGAAGACGGGCCGGAGGGGCATTTTGCCAAGGCCGGCACCCCGACCATGGGCGGTTTGCTCATCCTGACGGCGCTGCTGATTTCCACGCTCCTCTGGGCGCGTTTGGACAATGGCTATGTCTGGATTGTGCTCTTTGTGACCTATGGTTACGGCCTCATCGGCTTCGCGGATGACTACGCCAAAGTGTCCAAGGCCAACACGAAAGGCGTCTCCGGCCGCGTGCGTTTGGCGCTTGGCTTCCTGATTTCCTTTATCGCGGCGCTCTGGGCCTCTCTCATTCACCCCGATGATCTGGCGTTCCAGCTTGCTCTGCCGGTGTTCAAAGATGTGCTCGTCAACATGTCCTTTGCCTTCATCCCCTTTGCGATGATCGTCATCGTCGGCGCGGCCAATGCGGTGAACCTCACCGACGGCTTGGACGGTCTGGCGATCATGCCGGTGATGATCGCGGCGGGCACTCTGGGCGCGATTGCCTATGTGGTGGGCCGCGTCGACTTTACCGACTATCTCGGCCTTCACTATGTGCCGGGCACGGGCGAAATCCTCGTCTTTACCGCCGCTTTGATTGGCGGGGGGCTTGGGTTCCTCTGGTTCAACGCCCCGCCTGCGGCTGTGTTCATGGGCGACACCGGCTCTCTGGCTTTGGGCGGTGCTTTGGGGGCCATTGCGGTGGCGACCAAGCACGAGATCGTTTTGGCGATTGTGGGCGGTGTCTTTGTGGTCGAAGCGCTGTCTGTGATCATCCAAGTCGCCTATTTCAAACGCACCGGCAAACGCGTCTTCCTCATGGCGCCGATCCACCATCATTACGAGAAAAAAGGCTGGTCCGAGCCGACCATCGTGATCCGCTTTTGGATCATCTCTCTGGTGCTCGCTTTGATCGGTCTGGCGACGCTGAAGCTACGGTGAAGGGGCGCTGCCCCTCTGCGCGTGACCGCGCATTCACCCCGGGATATTTGAGGACAAAAGAAGGGTAGGCCGGCATGATTCCTGTGCTCGGATACGAAGGTCAAAAAGTGGCTGTTCTGGGCCTTGGGCGCTCGGGGCTTGCGACGGCGCGGGCGTTGGAGGCCGGTGGGGCGGAGGCGCTGTGCTGGGACGACTCTGTCGAGGCGCGGGAGAAGGCGGAGGGGGAAGGGTTCCTCATTCACGACTTGCACAAGGCGGGCGCGTTTGACGGCGTGGCCTGTCTCGTTGTGTCCCCCGGCATTCCGCATCTTTACCCGGAGCCCAATCCGGTGATCGCCAAGGCCTGGGACGCGGGCGTTCCGGTCGACAATGACATTGGCTTGTTCTTTCGCTCTCTCGGACAGGGCGACTGGATGGAGCATGACACGCCGCCGCGGGTGATTACGGTGACGGGATCGAACGGTAAATCCACCACCTCTGCGCTGATTCATCATATCTTTGAGGAGAATGGCACGCCATGTCAGCTTGCGGGCAATATCGGGCGTGGGGTGTTGGATATTGAGCCGCCCGAAGAGGGCGAGGTCATCGTGTTGGAGCTCTCCTCATATCAGACCGATCTGGCCCGCGCTTTGACGCCGGATGTGGCGGTGTTCACCAATCTGTCGCCGGATCATTTGGACCGTCACGGCGGGATGGGCGGGTATTTTGCGGCCAAGCGTCGGCTGTTTGCCGAGGGCGGACCGGACCGCGCCGTGATCGGTGTGGACGAGAAAGAGGGGCGCTATCTGGCGAACCAGCTCGTCGAAAGCCCGGAGGATATGCGGCTCATTCGGGTGTCGTCGGGGCAAAAGCTTTCTGGTCCCGGCTGGAATATTTTCGCGCGCAAAGGCTTTCTGTCCGAGTATCGTAAGGGCAAGCAAGCGGCCTCGATCGACCTGCGTGAGATGACCGGATTGCCGGGCGCGCACAACCATCAGAACGCCTGTGCCGCCTATGCCGCTGCGCGGGCACTGAACCTCGCGCCGCGCGGGATTGAGGCGGCGCTCAGGAGTTTCAAAGGCCTGCCACACCGCTCGCAGCTTGTCCGTGAATTGAACGGCGTGCGCTATGTGAACGACTCCAAGGCCACCAATGTCGATGCCGCCGCCAAGGCGCTTCAGGCCTTTCCGCGCATCCGCTGGATCGCGGGCGGGCTTGGCAAAGATGGCGGGATCGAGGATTTGAAACCCTACCTTGGGTCTGTGTCCAAAGCCTATCTCATCGGTTTCTCGGCGCGTGATTTTGCGCTTCAGCTCGGCGACACGCCCTATGAAATTTGCGAAACGATGGAGGTGGCCGTGGCCAAGGCGGCAGAAGAGGCCGAAGAGGGCGAGACCGTGTTGCTTGCCCCCGCAGCGGCGTCGTTTGACCAGTTTCCGAATTTCGAGAAACGGGGCGAGGCTTTTGTGGCCTATGTCGAGGGCCTGTCCTGAGCGTGCGGCCTACCGGGTGAGAAGCGCCAGCAAGCGGCGCTCAGAGGCGGAGAGATCGCGCACCGTTTGCGGCGAGAGGTCGGGCATCTCCGCCTCCGTCAAG
>CAXPTW010000060.1:0-4193 GCA_964220165.1 Abyssibacter sp. | reverse complement strand
CTTTGTGTGGCGCAACTATCCTGAAACTGGAAAATTCAGGAGGGATAGTTGTGAGTTCGAAGAAGCACTGGTCGCCGGGCAGCGATGTTGCAGTTCAAAGCGTTGAACGAAGTGAATCCGGCGGGTGGATTGTATCTGGCGTCTTGGCACCCAACGGCATTTGCCCAGACTGTGGATTGCATTCACGCCGACGTCATGGCTGGCGGCGTCGGTGGCTGCAGGATTATCCCGCGCATGGAGACGCGGTAACGGTTGATCTCGCAGTTTGCCGTTGGCGATGTTTGGCGCCTGCTTGCCCGCGCCGGACTTTCTCGGACCAGATCAGCTCGATTGCGCGTCCATTTGCACGTCGTACTTCGCGTGTAGGGGAGATTGTCGGCCATCTTGGGCATGCGACAGGCGGACGGCCTGCGGAGCGGTTGTTGCATCGTTTGAGCCTTGGGGTCAGCGATGACACGGTGCTCAGGCAGCTGAAAAGGTGTGCTCAAGGCACCACCGAGGCGCCGACAATCATCGGGATCGACGATTGGAGCTGGCGGAAATCGCAAACCTACGGCACGATCATCGTGGATCTGGAGCGTCGCGTGGTCATCGACATCCTCGAGGATCGAGATGTCGTCACCTGCACCAACTGGCTAAAGCGACACCCCGAGGTGGAAGTGATCAGCAGAGATCGGTGCGGTCTCTACGCCAAGGCTGCCCGGCAAGGGGCACCGCAGGCAAAGCAGGTCGCCGACCGGTTCCATATCGTGCAAAACCTGCGGCAGGCCATCGAGGAGCAGATGAACCTTCACGGCCGTGCCACCGGCAGGGCGCTGCTGTCCGACGCCGACAACATCACCGCAGCCGGAAGCCTTCTGAAGTCCCGCCTTGCGCACAGGACGTCCCGGGAAGAGATTTTCACCACCATCCATGCGCTCCGAAATCAGGGACTTTCCTGCAGCGAGATCGGGCGGCGAACAGGGTTTCCGCGTCGCAGCATCGCGAAATGGCTGCAGTTCGAAACACCACCGGACCGCAGGCGGGCCGCTTTGAAGCCGAGTTCGCCATGGTATTTTGAAGAGTTCCTGAGCCAAAGCTGGAAGGAGGGCATTCGAACTGGCAGCGCCCTTTTCAGTCTGATCCAAGAGCGTGGTTACGAGGGGAGCCAGTCGCATTTGCAGCGGCTGCTGGCGGGTTGGCGCAGAGCCGAACAGCAAGCGAGCGATCCCAAGGTAGAACACAAGATCCTGGACCCGGTGCGGGACCCGGAAACGGGGCACGCGATCTCCCCGGTCATCGCGGCCGCGCTGTGCATCAAACCGCGCGGCAAGCTCACCTCGGATCAGGCGCGTAAAGTCGATGCTCTCAAGACCCGCTCTCCCGCCTTCGTATCGATGCGCAGCCTCGCCATGCGGTTCAACGGTATCATGCGTGGGCGCGACGCAGGCCCGCTCCCTGCATGGATCGACGACGCAATCGAAACCGAGTTGGTGCCGATCGTGCGCTTTGCCCGCACATTGAACCGGGACTTCGATGCGGTCAAAAACGCGATTGAGATGCCTTGGAGCAACGGCCAGGCGGAAGGTCAGATCAACCGCCTGAAAACCCTCAAACGCGCCATGTACGGTCGGGCCGGCCCAGAATTGTTGCGGGCAAGAATGCTACCGTTTGACCACACAAAGTGAGGCAGAGCCCAATTAAGGGCTACGTGACACCCCGTGGACAGACGGGGTCAGTTTATAGAGTTGGGCGACCGCCCCATGAAGCCGAAACAGCTGGGCCCGGCGATGCGTGCCGACATAATGCTCGATTGCCCTGCCGACCCGGGAACCACGCTTCCAATCGTCGACCGCGCCTATCGCGATAATGAATTCAACCTGCTGGATGTCGTCTTTGACGAAACGCCCTTGCGTGCCGCGCTGCCGGAATGGGAAATTGCCCTTCCAGCCAATCCGCTTGCCGAACCTGATCTGAACGCGGCCCGTCGTCACGAAATCTTGTTCACCGGGGGTATGATGGGAGCAATGGTCGAGCGCCAGATGGGCCTAAGCCAGTCCGGCAGTATGATGGGCGGAATGATGGGTGGCGTCGTGGGCGGCGGCATGTGGTTCGTCAATGGCGTTGCGGCCGAAGGGCACATGCTCGATCCTTTCCTGACATTGGAGCGCGACGCGAGTCATGTCCTCCAGATGACGAACGCCACGGCCTTCGACCATCCGATCCATCTGCACGGCCACTCCTTCCGCGTCATCAGCCGCGATGGGGTGCCGACCGATTTCCGCGAATGGCAAGATACCGTGCTGATCGCGCCACGCGAGCAAGTGGAAATCGCCCTGGTCGCCGACAATCCCGGAGACTGGATGTTCCATTGCCACATCCTCGAGCACCAGGCGGCCGGGATGATGGGCGTGATCCGCGTCGCATGAGCAGAGGAGCAAGCAGATTGAAATCGATTGAGATTGGATGTCGGCCAAACCGGCGCAAGGTTCTTGCTGCCGTCCTCGGTAGCGGCTTAGCCACGGTGTTGCCAAGGCTTGTGCAGGCTGCAGTCGATGGTGATCCAGCGGCTCTGGCCTTTGATGGTGATACCATCCTGCTGGCAGACCGAGGGTTGTTCGTCAGTGACGATGCCGGCCAGACTTGGACCGCGGCAGAGACACTGGGGAACGTGCTGTCGCTGGCGACCCATCGCGACCGGCCCGGCCGTGTGGTTGCGGGGTTGGCCGAGGGCGGTGTCAGCATTTCCGAAGACGGGGGCGCTTCGTGGCGTATCTTTGAAGCTAGGCTGCCTGACGGAGAAATCACTGCCGTTGCTATCGCCTCGCGGAACCCGGACATGATCTATGCCTCGCTTCGCGGCGACGGGTTGTGGAAGAGCGAAGACGCCGGTGCAACCTGGTCGCTCGCCATGGACCGCCCCTGGCTCGACGACGCAGAGCGGGAACTTCTTTCTCTGGCTTCGGTCGAGCTTGAGACCGGCATGGGCGGGATCTGGATCTATGCGGGCAGCGAGGTTGGCCTAACGCGGGTGCCCGATTGCTTTTGTCGCTGGCAGGACGTGCAGCCAGGCAATGCGATGGACGCATTGGTTGCGGGTGAAGCCCCACCGTCCGAAGCGCCATTGCCAGGAGGTGAACCGATCCTGTCGCTGGCCAGTGCCCCCTCGGCGCCGGAAGTGATGTATGCCGCGCTGCGTTCGGGCCTCTGGGCATCGCAGGACGGCGGAGTCATCTGGCAAAAGCGGGCGAGCAAAGCTGCGACCGCTGTTGCGGTTCATCCAAGAGACGAGACCTACATCGCTGCCCTGTTGGGCGGCATCTTGAAAATCAGCCGTGACGGCGGCGCAACCTGGATCGAAACAGGAGAACGATGATGGAGAAAATGATGCAGAGAAGAAACGCGCTTGGTCTGATTGGCAGCGGCATTGTCGGAATGGTGGGCCTGACCACATCGGCCTGGGCGCAAGCGACAGGCGATGTGGCGCCCGGTCTGGCGGGCAGCGAAAGGCAGATCACCATCTGGCGCGATCCGGGCTGCGGCTGCTGTGATGCCTATGGGGATTATCTCGAAGAACACGGCTTTACCGTAACGCGTGTGGATGACCGCGACTTCGACAAACGCTCGGTCGAAGTCGGTGTGCCCGCCCAGGGCATCGGCTGCCACTTGGCCGAGATCGACGGCTACTATGTCAGCGGTCTCGTCCCCGTCGACATCATCGAGCGGCTGCTGGAAACCCGTCCGGCGATAACGGGTATCACCTTGCCGGGAATGCCCGCGAACGCACCGGGCATGGCTGCGGTCAAGTCAGGCACGCTCAGGACCTACGCCTTTGGCCCGGAAGGAATCTCAATCTATGCCGATGAATAAGGGGCCGAAAGATCGATCGGCGAAGTGTACGGTCAGGCGGTCAGTGCACCTCGCTGCCCTAGTGTCCGCGCTCGCGACCACCGGCGTTGTGGTGCTGGCCCAATCGGAACCGGTTGACCCGCGTGTCGAGGGACTGACGTTTTTGGGAGAGCCCGTGCTTGCATCCCAGGTCATGGCAGGGCAACAGCTTTATGCGGACAACTGCGCCAGTTGCCATGGTGCCAGCCTCGAGGGTCAGCCCGATTGGCGTCGTCGTCTTGACACAGGAAGAATGCCGGCCCCGCCGCATGATGACTCAGGCCACACTTGGCACCATTCAGACCGCATGCTTTTTCAGATCACTA
>CAXPTW010000059.1:0-3983 GCA_964220165.1 Abyssibacter sp. | reverse complement strand
CGATCCTTTCCGTGGTCGCGGCCTATGCCGAGGGCACCACCGTGATGCGCGGCGTCAAAGAGCTTCGCGTCAAGGAAAGCGACCGGATCGACGCCATGGCACGTGGGCTTGAGGCCTGCGGTGTTCAGATCGAAGAAGACGAAGACACGCTCATCGTCCATGGTCTCGGTCCCAACGGTGTCAAAGGCGGTGCGACCTGTGTGAGCCATCTGGATCACCGGATCGCCATGTCCTTCCTCATCCTCGGCATGGCGTCGCAAGAGCCGGTGGCCGTGGATGATGGCGCGCCGATTGCCACGTCTTTCCCGATCTTTGAAAAGCTCATGACCGGTCTCGGCGCGGATGTGACGCGGGACAACTGAGATGCGGCGCGGGGTGTTTTGGACAGTCGTTGCCCTCACCCTCGCGCTCTACGGCACCATGGTGTTCTGGACGCTGGCGGAGATCGCACGCGACGCGGGCGCGCCGGCGTTTGATATGCGTCCGACGGGGTACTCAGCCGAGGAAGCCCGCACTTTTCTCGCGGCGCTCTCAAATGAGGCCCGCGCGCTCTATCAGGGGCCACAACGCTGGCTAGATGCGGTTTATCCGGCGATGCTGGCCCTGACACTCATCTGGTCGTCGCATTGGGCGGCGGATGGGGGGCGAGTGTGGCTCTTTCGGGCTGTCGTCCTCTTTGCTCTTCTGAACATGCTCGCGGATTACGGGGAGAATATCTCGGTGGCCGCCCTGCTTGCCACGCCGGTCGATGCGCTATCGGACGGCATGATCGCGCGCGCGGCGGGTTTCACCCGCGCCAAGGCGCTGTTCGGCACGGTGGCGATGACCCTTTGGCTGATCCTCTTGGCACTGCGCGCTCGGCGTAATTTGACACGGGCGCGCGGCTGAGTCAGTACTGATCCCCCGAACCGGAGGATAGCATGAGTTTCTGCATCGCGATTGATGGCCCCGCCGCCGCAGGCAAAGGCACGATTTCCAAGGCCGTGGCCGCCCATTACGGGTTTGCCCACCTCGACACCGGGCTGCTCTATCGTGCCACCGGGGCAAAGACCTTTGAAGGATTGTCCCCGATTGAAGCGGCGCAGTCTCTGACGGCTGCGGATTTACAGCGCGATGACCTGCGTTCAGGCGATGCCGGACAGGCGGCATCTCGTGTGGCGGCTATCCCGGAGGTCCGAGCCGCGCTCGTTGATTTTCAACAGGCCTTTGCCCGTCGCGAAGGTGGGGCCGTTCTCGATGGGCGCGACATCGGCACGGTGATTTGCCCGGATGCGGAGGTGAAGCTCTTTGTCACGGCGTCCGACGAAGTGCGTGCCAGTCGCCGCCACAAGGAACTCCTTGCAAAGGGCGAAGAGGTCACATTTGAGGCCGTCTTGGCCGATCTCAAAGAGCGGGACGAACGCGATTCCGCCCGCGCCACCGCGCCGCTTAAACCGGCGGAGGACGCGACCCTGATCGACACCTCGGATATGAGCATCGACGCCGCCGTTGCCCAAGCGATCGCCTTGATTGATGCGCTGAGAACGGGCTGAGCAAAAACAACGTGCAGTCGGCGGACTGTGTGCATATCCGCCGACTGAGAAAATAAATGTTGATTTTTTCACAGCTCTACCGTTTCTAGATGCAGCATCCTTCTGAAATCGCAGGCAGAATGCATTCCACCGTGGCGCGGCAAAGGACCGCTCTTAGGACGACCTCACTTGGGCTATCTGCATCTTCTGTATCGCTCTCGTGCCAAGCACGAGGAATTCCATCCCTCCGATCTCGATATTTTGCGGGTGGCTCTGGCCTTTAACTCGGCAAACGGGATTACAGGTCTTCTCGTGCGCGTCGATGAACAATTCCTGCAGGCGCTGCATGGTCCTGCAGAGGTGGTTGAGGCACTCTATGCCCGCATCGCAGCCGATCCGCGCCATAGTGCCGTTCAGACGCTGTTGCGAGAACCCGCGACACAGCTTTCCCCCTATGGCGAATGGGCGATGGCCTACGACAGCCTGATCGGCTTTGAGAACGCACTTGGCATGACGCCGGAGGGCACCTATCCCGAATTGGCCCCGGAAAAGGTCCAGAGCATCGTGAGCCAAATGACCGACCTCGCGCGCGGCGTCTCTGAGTTTGGCTCTGCCTTCCCCTATTCGCGCATGTCCGGGGAAAGCAATCAGGCCTATATGTGTCGTCTCGACGGTCTCATGTGACGGCTTTCGATGGGTCAGGGACCTCACTCCGCGGAGCGTGATCGCCTTTCTCCTATTGTAGCGACTTCCGTCTTAGAAAATACGTCAACAACGGCGGCAAAGTTGCGAGCAGAGCAATAAAGCCAAGCATGTCGCCGACTATGAATTTGACGGCATTGATTTTGAATTTCTCCGCCTCGCCGGAAGAGGACATTCCGAAGAGATGAAGCGTTAGCGCGCCGAGGACAGAAGAGAGAAATCCAGCTGCAATCATTTTGCGCCAACTAATGGACGCACGTTCTTCACGGCGGTCTTGGAGTGTTGCCCAGTCGAAGGTGGCGAACACCAGTGGCGCAGTGCCAAAGCAGATACAGTAGATGATGTAGGATGAAGGGTCCGTCAGGGGGAGGCCCCCAAGAAGAGTCTGGACCAGCATGCCCCCAGGGAACAGATAGAGCATCGATTTCCAGCCCTCAAAAAACGCTGAGATCACCTTAACCCCGAAGGGCAGGTAGATCAGGATGGCGATGCCGCTATTGCTTGGGAGGAGGGCGTCCTGAACCGGCAAAATCACATACCAAGCAATCAGGGAAGCGACCAAAAATGCCCCACTGTGCAGGACCGATAGGTTGAGGGCACGAAGCAATGGGCCGAGCGCGCAGTGTGGCTCATTGGTCATCGGCTTCCCTCTAACGATTTGCAACTGGTGTTTAAGAACCCTGCGGACTCAGGCGATATGTACCGTGTGGCAAGTCGGGCGATTTTTCGATGAAGCCCTTTTCGATGAGCTTCTTGAGGGCGCGGTGGAATGTCGGCTGTGAAAGCTCGTGCATCGTGGGTTGCGCGCGAACTTGTTCTGTCGTGCAATGCCCGGATTCTGACACCGCGTGAAAGGCTAAAAGAACATCCCGTTCGTTCCTGCTCAGCGTCCCAAAACCTAAATCGCTTTCCATCTCGTGAAGCAGCCCGCGCAATTGAGCGAGCTGTGCATAAATGCTTCGATCCATTTCCCCTGAGTTCCCTCGTGACACCACAATGTGGTGCGTCGACCTTTGCCCTAACGCTTAAATGCAATCTATAGTCAGATTGCTTATCGTTCTTTTGATGTGCATCAAAATGCATAGAAATCCAGGCCTGACACAAGACATTTTCGTATTGGTGATAGGGATCAGGGTCTGCGTCGAGAAACGCATATATCCTTCAGGTTGAGTTGTTGGGGTATTGGTAGGGGAATTGATCGCGTATCGCAATTTTCAATTTGCATAGGATCGGGAAAATTTGTCCCAAGTCCATAAGTGCCCCCGATGCAGAGGGGGGGCATCGGGGGCTGGGGGATCAATAAACAGCGTGACTGAGGACCATCGACTCTTTCGCATTCATGAGCGGGAAGGCCGGTGGGAGGTCGTTTAGACTCATCTTGTCTCGGAGTTCCGGGAAGACGGAAAGAATCTCCTGGACGTCTTCGGATGTGAGAGTGCGAAGCCCGACGGCTCCGAGCAGGAGGGTTTCTGTCGGCAGTCCATTCGAGAGAACAACACAATGGTTTTTGCAGAGTATATGTATGTAGGTCACTTCGATCTTGTCGTAGAGGCGTGAGGCTTGGCGCCCAACAAATGACTTTGCCGGGCAAAGCGCTTCTTCCATGCCGAAAAGGAGCTGGAGTTCATGGCCTTCAAGCAAGATGAAGTGGTCCCACCTTTTCGGACAGTTTTGCAGCTTTTCTAAGGTGTATCGTGTTTAGGTTTCATGCTGCTTTTTGCTCGTCCAAGCCGGACCAATATGCCTCGTCCGGCGTTCGCTGATCAAGGG
>CAXPTW010000058.1:0-13959 GCA_964220165.1 Abyssibacter sp. | reverse complement strand
AACGCCTTTGGGCGCGCTGAAACTGGCGGAAATCCTCTCCGAAGCGGGCCTGCCCGACGGCGTGTTCAACGTGGTGCAGGGCTATGGCGACGTGGGCGCTGCGCTGGTCGAGGACAAACGCGTGGCGAAAGTCTCGCTCACCGGTTCCGTACCGACAGGACGCAAGGTCTACGCGGCGGCGGCGGCGGGCCTGAAGCACGTCACCATGGAATTGGGCGGCAAATCGCCTCTGATCATTTTCGACGACGCCAGCTTGGACGACGCGATTTCGGCGGCGATCAACGGTAATTTCTACTCCTCCGGCCAGATATGTTCGAACGGCACGCGGGTCTTTGTGCAGAAAGGCATCCTGCCGCATTTCCTCGCCCGTCTCAAAACCCGCACCGAGCGTGCGGTCATTGGTGACCCGATGGATGAGGCGACAAACTTTGGCCCGATGGTCTCGCAAGGCCAGCTCGACATCACGCTCAGATATATCGAGAAGGGCATTGAGGAGGGCGCGACGCTGATCACCGGCGGCAAGGCGCATGACATGGGCGGATTGTACATCGAGCCGACCGTGTTCTCGGATGTCACAGACGACATGGCCATCGCGCGCGAAGAGATTTTCGGCCCGGTGATGTCCGTCCTGCCGTTTGACACCGAAGAAGAGGTCATGGCGCGGGCCAATGACACCGAGTTCGGGCTGGCGGCAGGGGTGTTCACCTCGGACCTGACCCGCGCGCACCGGGTGGTCAAAGGCTTTGAGGCGGGCACCTGTTGGATCAACGCCTATAACCTGACACCCATCGAGATGCCTTTTGGCGGTGTCAAAGCCTCCGGCGTCGGGCGCGAAAACGCCCATGCCGCCATCGAGCATTATTCCGAAGTCAAATCCGTTTATGTCGGCCTCTCTCCGGTCGAAGCTGCCTTCTGAGAGGATCACGTTATGGAAGCAGATTTTGTCATCATCGGCGCGGGCAGCGCAGGCTCGGCCATGACCTATCGCCTCGCGGAAAGCGGCGCCTCCGTTCTGGTCATCGAACACGGCGGCACGGACGCGGGGCCTCTGATCCAGATGCCCGCCGCGCTGTCCTATCCGATGAATATGAAGCGTTACGATTGGGGCTATCAGTCGGAACCTGAGCCGTATCTCGACGGGCGTCGCCTCGCCACCCCGCGCGGCAAGGTCATCGGTGGATCGTCGTCGATCAACGGCATGGTCTATGTGCGCGGTCACGCCCGCGATTTCGACACCTGGGCGGAGATGGGCGCGGACGGCTGGGCCTATAAAGATGTGCTGCCCTATTACAAACGGATGGAGACCTGGCATGACGGCGGTCATGGCGGCGATCCGAGCTGGCGTGGCACCGATGGGCCGCTCCATGTCACGCGCGGCCCCCGCGACAACCCGCTGTTTCAGGCCTTCGTCGATGCGGGCGCGCAGGCGGGCTATGAGGTCACCGGCGACTATAACGGCGAGAAACAAGAGGGCTTTGGCCCGATGGAGCAGACGGTCTGGAAAGGCCGCCGCTGGTCTGCCGCCAATGCCTATCTGAAACCGGCATTGAAACGTGACAATTGCGATCTGGTCCACGGGCTTGTGGACCGCATCGAGATCGAAGAAGGCCGTGCCACCGGCGTGCGTCTGACCGATGGTCGGCTGATCAAGGCCCGGCGCGAGGTGGTGCTCTCGGCTGGCTCGATCAATTCGCCGAAAATCCTCTTGCAATCGGGGGTCGGTCCGGCGGACGAGCTGGCCGCACTGGGGATTGAGGTCAAAGCCGACCGCCGTGGCGTGGGTAAGAACCTGCAAGACCACCTTGAGCTCTACTTGCAAATGGCGGCAAGCCAGCCGATCACGCTCTACAAACACTGGAACCTCTTGTCCAAGGCCCTGATCGGGGCGCAATGGCTGTTTACGAAACAGGGGCTTGGGGCGTCGAACCAGTTCGAGAGCGCGGCGTTCATTCGCTCGAAAGCCGGGTTGGAATACCCTGATATTCAATACCATTTCCTGCCCATCGCCGTGCGCTACGACGGTCAGGCGGCGGCAGAAGGCCACGGGTTTCAGGCCCATGTCGGCCCGATGCGGTCGCCGTCGCGCGGCGAGGTCACGCTCAGGTCAAAGGACCCGCGTGAGGCCCCGAAAATCCTTTTCAACTACATGTCGCAGGAAAAGGATTGGGACGATTTCCGCACCTGTATCCGTCTCACCCGCGAGATTTTTGCGCAGGACGCGTTCAAACCCTACGTCAAACACGAAATCCAACCGGGAGCGGCGGTCCAGAGCGACGACGAGTTGAACGGTTTCATCAAGGAACATGTCGAAAGCGCCTATCACCCCTGTGGCACCTGTCGCATGGGGCGTGCGGACGATCCGATGGCCGTCGTGGACCCGGAAAACCGGGTGATCGGGGTCAAAGGCCTGCGCCTTGCCGACAGTTCGATCTTTCCGCAGATCACCAACGGCAACCTCAACGCGCCCTCGATTATGTCCGGCGAAAAGGCATCGGATCATATTCTGGGCAAGACCCCGCTTCCGGCCTCGAATGCCGAGCCGTGGATCAACCCGCGATGGGAGACGGCGCAGCGCTAGTTGAAGTGGGCCGGGCAGCCGGGGTCAGCCGCTGGGATCAGCCGCGATAGACCTCGGTCCCGCGCCGTTTGAGGTAAGGATCGTTCACAAAGGTGCCGAGTGGCACGAGAGAGGCCAGCATCGCGCGGGTCTTGTCCTGAGCGGTCCAAGCCGCGCCGCGCATCACGAGCAGCATAAGCACGATATAGGCGATGAAGGCATAGCCATGGAGCGGTCCCATCACCTGAACCCAGAGCGGATTGTCCCAGCCGTATTTCAGGGGCATGGCGACAAAGAACAACAGAACGGTCGTGATCCCCTCGATCAGTGCGATGATACGGAAGAAGGAAAAGAGGCGCGCGTGTTTGGTCGCCTGCGGCGTGAGTTTGGGCATCTTTGGCTCCGGATTATGTGCGTTTGCGACCTCGGATACCAGATCGGCCCCGCTCCGTCGCAGTCTCATGATGTCGCAGGGCGGCGTTACTCCGCCGGGACGGGAAGGGCCTGCGCGGTCTCGCGCCCCGTGTCCGTCCGGGCAACACGAGTGGCGGCGCGGCGTTTCCAGTCGGCGAGATAGGCACAGAGCCAGAGCGCAACCGTGCCCGCAGGCAGATAGACCCACGGCAAAAGCGTCACCTCCGGGTAGATCACCAAAAGCGCCTGACCGGCGAGCGACAACAGCGCGCCTACGGAAAAAATCAAAAGTCCCTGACGTCCCATCACACGCAGAGGTTCTGCGAACCGGTGCGCACTCAGCCGCATAACGATCGGCAGGCACGACAGCGTGTAGGCCAGTGCCAGAGCGTGCAACAGGCGCAGCATCGGCAGGTAGGTTTTGTCATGCGAGGTGATGTGGAACGGGAACCCCATCGCGCCGAGCTTTGCCATCCCGTGGTTCATCGCGGGGCCGAACTCTGGCACATAGCGCCAGGCGAGGACAAACAGGAGCCAGCCGGTGGAGAGCGCAAAGAGCCACGGCGTGCGCGGCACAAACCGACGGCCATCGCGGAGCGCCACCCCGGTCAAAAGGCCGATGGTGAAAATGAGCTGCCAGGCAAACGGGTTGAAAAACCAGCCGCCGGAATTCGGGTAAGCCGGAATGTTGAGACGGATCATCCCGGTGAGGAACCAGAGCGCAATCGAGAGCGCCAAAAGGAGATAAGGCAGGCGCAGCGCCATGAGGATCGCGAAGGGCGCGGCCAGCAACAGGACGGAATAGGCCGGAAGGATGTTCACATAGCCGATCTGGTGCCCAAGTGTAACGATCCCGACCATGGCCTCGGACGTGTTCTGGAACACTTGGCGGAGGTTGTTTTTCGTCAAAAGCTCGGTCGCGCCGAACTGGTTGGCCGCAAAGGCAAAGATCGCGATGCCGCCGAGGGTCAGGAAAATGTGGCTCAGATAAAGCACCCAGGCCCGTTTCCACACCGGCGCGATGCCTGCCCAGAGACCGGTCTCCCGCCAGAGCGCGAGTTTGGCCGAATAGGCAATCCCCGCCGCCATGCCGGACATGAGGAAAAAGCTCTCCGCCGCGTCCGAGAAGCCGATGTTGCGGAGCGTGAGGTTCTCGTACCAGTTGCCCGGCACGTGATCGACAAAGATCATCACAAGGAGCAGCCCGCGAAACAGGTCGATCCGGGGATCACGGGCGCGGCGTGCGGGAAGGGGCTCAGGCCGGGACATGCGGGACTCCCGTCGGTGTCGGCGTGGTGGGGGCTGGGGTCAGCTCGGCGCACCAACGCGCGTGAATGTCGCGGAACTCACTGACCACCGGGGGCAGGACGCGGTCCTCGGCGACGGTGAAGCGTGTGGCGGACACAGGCCGCGAGGTCCAGGCGATGAGCACGGGCGCCACGATCATCGGAAGCGTCACCGGCAGGAGCCATGGCATCAAATCGGGTGCAAATGTCCAGGTCGCAAAGAGCGCGGCAACACCGATCATCACGATCCAAAGCGACGGGCGCGCGGCCTCGATGAGGCTCAACTGGCCCTCACCCCGGGCGTTCGCGGGCCAACCGCCATCTTGGCGCGACAGTACCTGGATCACCGCGCGGGATTGATAGGCCAAAAGCACGGGCGCGAGCAGAGAGGTCATGAGAATTTCCGTTAGAACCGACCCTAAGGCGCGCGCAGTGCCGCCAAAATCGGCCGTGCGCCCCGCGCGGGCGGAACCGACGAGCACGGCGATTTTCGGCAGGATCAAAAGCCCGATGATCCCAAGGAAAAGCGCCATGATCTCCCGGCTGCGGTCTGATGGGAAGACGGGGAAGAGCTGATAGGGTTGGGGGAAATAATCCGGTTCCGGGGCGAGAATGGTGCCGATCACGGTGGTGATCAGAAACGCCGCCCAGAGGATCGACACGAGATAGGCGGAGATGCCCTGAACGAACACAAAACGGCTCCACCCGGCGAGACCCGGGGTCAAAAGGAGGCGGCTGTGTTGCAGGTTTCCCTGACACCAGCGGCGGTCGCGTTTGGCATAAGAAATGATGTTCTCCGGGCCTTCTTCATAGGAGCCGTCGATGGTGCTATCTGCCTGCACCTTCCAGCCGTTCCGGGCCAATAGCGCCGCCTCGACATAGTCATGCGACAGGATATGGCCGCCAAAGGGCGGCGGGCCATCGAGGGTGGGTAGCCCACAGGATTGCGCAAAGGCGGTGATCCGGACAATCGCGTTATGCCCCCAATAGGGTCCGGTCGCGCCCTGCATCCGCTCCAAGCCACGGGTGAAGACCGGGCCATGGAAGGCGGCGGAAAATTGCATCGCGCGGCCAAAGAAACTCCGCGCGCCGATGATTTTCGGCAGGGTCTGCAACAGGCCGAGGTTTGGGTCGGCCTCCATCCGGGCAATCATCGCCCGGAGCGCCGCGCCCGACATGAGGCTATCGGCATCAAGCGTCACGGCATATTTGTAGGCGCCGCCGGATGTGCGGATGAAATCCTCGACGTTTCCGGCTTTGCGCCCCCGATTATCCGTCCGGTTGCGGTAGTAGATATGGTCACGCCCCTTGGTCTCCGCGATCAACCGGCGAAAAGCGGCGTGCTCGGCGGCTTGGCCCTCTGGCGCGCGGGTGTCGGAGAGGATCACGATATCGAGGGGCAGGGCGGCCTCTTGGAACGAGCGGTCCATTGCCGCGATGCGGGCAAAGGTGGCCACGGGGTCTTCGTTGCAGATCGGGACGAGGACGACGGTTTTGGCGGTGTCAAAGTCGATCTCGGCCTTGGAAAAATCCTCTGCCGCCTCGCGTCGCCCTTTGAGACCGGTCAGGCCAAGCGCGGCCCCCCAGGCAAGCCAGGCGGTGGTCAACAGGACAAGAATGAACCGCAGCGCATCCCAGACCTGAAACCCGTCCTGTAGGCCGGCTTCCAAGATCAGGGCAGAAGCGGAAAAGGCCGCCAGACAAGCGAAAGAGATCGCCAGACTGCGGGTCCGGACCGTGGCCGGATCAGGGCGCATATGCGCGCGTCTCATAACGAGATCCCTCAGGACTATCAGATACGTTGACCCGGCAGGATCAGCCGGAGCAGGTTGCGATATTCAAATTTGCGGGCGCGGGGACGAATGTCCTGACAGGGCATCTCAAGCGGAGCCGCGCGCGGCGCCCAGCTCTCTACGCTGTCCATCTGCGTCGTCATATCCGGCGCTGTGGCCTCGCGCTCTGGTTCCATCGACGTGGTAAACGTGTGTGCGTTGGTCATTTGGACCCCCATTGATAGAGCCATGTTTCACTCAATACTTTGCCGTACCCCGTGATCGCGGCTTGCAATTCCATAGACGCTTTGTCGTCCGCCGGGACCGCTTCGATCACGAGACGCCACATGTCGGTGCCCGCGATCGGCGAGAGGATCGCCTGTTTCAGCTCGCCGCGGATGACGGTGACTTTCGGGGTAACGTCGGACTCGCGGGGAAGTTCCGACAAAGTGCCGCCCTCAAAGTCGATGACGAATTTCACCCGGTCGGTTTCGCCCTCAACGCCCGCAACGCCGCCTTTTCCGACGCGGGTGCGCAGGATTTGGGCACGGTTTGTCGCGCGGTCGCCCTCGGGGGCCAGACCCCAGTGCAACCGGTAGGACAGCTCAAGGCTATCGCCCTTTTTCGCCGGGGCAGAGGGCACCCAGAAGGCGACGATATTGTCATTGCCTTCGAGATCGGAGGGAATTTCCATCAAACGCACCATGCCCTGACCCCAGTCGCCCAGAGGTTCGACCATGAGAGAGGGGCGGCGCTCATAATGGGCCTGCGCGTCGAGATATTGGTCAAAGTCGCGCTCCCGCTGCACAAGGCCGAAAGACACCGGGTCTTGGGCGGCGAGGTAGGAGTTGCCGAGCTGACCGGGGTTCACCAGTGGACGGACAAAGGTCTCGCCCCCGCGCGTGTTCAGGACGAGATGATCGCTGTCATGCACCGCCGGACGGAAGTCATTAAAATCGCCCGGATCGGCCCCGCCAAAGAGGAACATGGAGGTGAGTGGCGCGATGCCCAGCTGCTGCACATCTTTGCGCAGGAACAGGCGGGCCGTGACATCCATCTCTGTGGTTTGGCCGGGGTGAATGACAAACCGATAGGCCCCCGTCACAGAGGCGGAGCGGAGCGCAGCATAGACCGTCACCGGATCGCCGTCTTGCGCCGGGCGTTCCAGCCAGAAATCGGTGAAGCGGGGGAATTCCTCGCCGCCCGAGAGACCCGTGTTGACCGCCAAGCCGCGTGCAGAAAGGCCATAGACCGTATCTCGGCCCAGAGCGCGGAAATAGCTCGCCCCGAGGAAGGCGACCAGCTCGTCATAATGATCGGCGCGGTTCAGAGGCGTCATCAGGCGAAAGCCTGCAACGCCCGGCATCTCGAACTCCGCCGGGATTTCGGTTTTCACGTCGGTGTAATCGAAGTCCGCGGTGGAAAAGGGCATGCGCGTCGCCATGCCGGCTTTGACCTCGAACATATGGACCGGCTCATTGAACAGCCACCCGAGGTGGAAGGCATTCAGATGATAGGGCGCGTTCTCTTGATCGGCCCAACGCACGTGATCGCGGCGAAAGCGGACGCGTTGATAGTCGTCGTAATCGAATTCGGTCAGAAACCCTTTGACGGCTTCCGGCGGTTTGGCCGGGTTCTCTGCGGCTGTGCGCATCTCTGTCGTCAAACTGTCATAGGAGAAGGGTAGGGAGACCGGAGTGCTCACCGTAGGCATCTCAACGGGCATCTCAGGCGCGACCTCCTCAGCGGTTTGCGCCCACGCGGTTTGCGGGACGCCTGCCGCTGTCATGAGCGTTGCGGAGGCGACCGTAGACACGAGGCCTTTGAGGACGGATCGACGCGTGCTGCAGCTGCGAAGTGTATGAAACGGGTGGTACAAGGTGACGGCCCCAACTTCCTGAGTTCTCGGCGTTAATTCATGTCGCGCTGCAGAATATTCAAGATCAAAAATATCGCCCTTGGGTGGATTTTCTGCTTGTCCGGGCATAAATCGGCGGCGTTCTGCCTAAAAAATGGAATTTAAGGGCGAAGGACGGCTCACTGCTCGATTTTTTTGCCTTTCGTCAGGGGGCTACCGGGGAGCTTTCGGTCTGTCGCGCGCGGCATCTGCCTCTTTTTGCGCCGACTCAGATCACATTCCCGTCATCGCGTCCCCAAATGCCCCGCCCCAATAGATCGCCCTGAGGCACCGCCAAAAAAAGCCGCCCCGAAGGGCGGCGTCAGAGGGTCGGACCTTCGGGATTGGTCCGATAAATCTCTTTGATGCCTGGAGACTGTCGCTCCGCGCCAATGACCCGCCTGTGACCCGCTCGACTTATCCGCGCCAGGTGCGGACCGGGCCGCAATCCATGTGGACGAAGTTGGAGCCGGCGTAACGGCCCACACCGCCCGCAGAACAGCTTTGCGCCGCTTGGGCCATCTGGCTCACCGAGCGCGACTTGAGACGCAGGTCGGCAGCTTGGCCTTTGAGGTGCAGAGAATTCTTGGCCACACCGGAGGAGCGGGACCGCAGCATGGCGTTGGTTTCCGGCGAACGGTAGCCGGACAGGAGCATGTAGGGCTCGTTCACGTCCAGAAGGCGATGCGAGGCGGCCATGATGTCCACGGTGCGCGCGTCGATTGCTTTCATTTTCGAATTGCGCCAGTCGCGCATGAAATAGGTGACTTCTTTCAGGGCTTCCGGGATGTATTCGCCTTCGACCCAATAGATGGTGTCGATGCTCTCACCGGTGCGGCCCGAATACATCCGGATGCGTCGCACGTCGCCCGACCCGCGCAGGAACCCTGCGGCGTTGGCATAGACTGGTGCTGCGCTGATGGCTGTGGCTGCGAAACCGCGTAGAAGTCCGCGGCGCGTGATGGCGCTCAATGCGTCTTTGGTCATGTTCTCAAAGCGTCCCGTCGCTTACCTGTTTCCCGCCTCATGCGGCATTTTGATGTTTTGCGCCGCTTACCACGGCATTCTTTAACCATATCTATCGCCAGCAACATGACCTGAATCAGGCGGCGTCTTGACGAAAGTCGGTCTTTCGTCCCGATCACATTTTCGTCAGCAAAAAGGGCTTCCTTTGCGCCGACGTCCTTTTTCAGGGGCCGAGCCAGATTGTTTGTCTCTGGTCTCGATCATGGTCCACCTGCTGACGAACCTTCCCGTCACACTCCTAAGAGTGCGTGCCCGTTTTATGACATATGTTGATTCTTCGGCCAAGCGTCCGTTCGGTCGCAGGGGCAGGGTACCCGCAAAATCGGCAGTTTTTTGCGCAAAAACTGCTGGAAATCCTTACCATTTTCTCAAAATCAAGGAGTTAGCGGTGCCGTTAGCGATAACGAAAATCCGCCTATCAGAGGGCTGTGTGGCCCGCGCGGTTAAATCACGCATCGATCGCGGGGAACATTGCCGGTCCAGACGCGTTCACACGTCAGGGGGAAAAATATCAAAAGCGAATCTTTTGCCGAACATGTGGTCGCAAAAACACAGGTGTCACATGGCTGTTTCTTTCGGCGGTTTCTTCCCCCTGACAAGGTCTGGAAAAGCACGTATCGTTTCTAGACTGCTGACGATGATCTTTTCGAGGAGTGCTATGTTGTTTGCCCCGGTTCCCCGGTTTCTCTCTGATGCCGCTGATTTTGCAACGCGTCCGCGCGCCACACTCAAAGCGCTGATGCTGGGCGCGAGCCTCGGCACCGCCACATTGAGCGCCTCCTTGGTTCTGATGCCCCAGCCGGTGGCCGCGCAGCAGGTGAGCGCCCTGATGCAGTCCATCGCGGAATCTGCCTCCTCGTCCAAAGTGCTCTCGGAATTCTACCGCGCGAATGGCTATCAGCCGGTCTTTGCGGATATGTCGCCCGCCGCCTCCCAGCGGCGTCAGGCGCTTTTGCGCGCTGTGCAATCCGCCCCCGATAAGGGTCTCGCCCCCTATGATACTGCTGCGCTTGAGGCCAATCTGCGCGCGATCAAATCTGACCGCGATCTCGGTCGGGCAGAGGTGGCGATGGCGGAGCTGTTCCTCGCGTATGCCCGCGACGTTCAGACGGGTCAGCTTGTGCCCTCAAAGATTGACAGCGGTCTGGTGCGCCAAGTGCCCTATCGCGATGCGACCGACGTCCTCACCAATTTCGTGAAATCCAGCCCCGCAGCCTATCTGCGGAGCCTTGAGCCGAGTTCCCCGGAATACGCGCGCCTTTTGAAAGAGAAAATCGCGCTGGATCGGGTGATCGCCTCTGGCGGCTGGGGTGCGACGGTTCCCGCCGGGAAATATGAGCCGGGTCAGGGCGGCGCTGGCGTGATCGCGCTTCGCAACCGTCTCATCACCATGGGCTACATGCCGCGCTCTGCGGCCTCGACCTATGACGCGCGGATGGAAAAGGCCGTGCAGCAGTTCCAGTTGGACCACGGACTGACCGCCGATGGCGTGGCGGGCGGCGATACGATCACCGAGATCAACGTCAGCCCGGAAGACCGGATGGCCTCCATCCTCGTGGCGCTTGAGCGCGAGCGTTGGATCAACATGCCCCTGGGCGAGCGCCACATCTGGGTCAACCTCACCGATTTCACCGCAAAGATCATCGACAATGGCCGCGTGACCTTTGAGACCCGCTCTGTGGTTGGCCAAAACGTCCATGACCGCCGGAGCCCCGAGTTCTCCGACGAGATGGAGCATATGGTCATCAACCCGACCTGGAACGTGCCGCGCTCTATCGCCGTCAAAGAATATCTCCCGATGATGCAGCGCAACCCGAATGCGGCGGGCCACCTGCGCCTCGTCGACAGCCGGGGCCGCACCGTGAATCGCGCCAATGTGGATTTCTCGCAGTACACGACGCGCAGCTTCCCGTTTAACCTGAAGCAGCCGCCGTCGAGCCGGAACGCCCTTGGTCTCGTCAAGTTTATGTTCCCGAACAAATACAACATCTACCTGCACGACACGCCGTCCAAGCCGCTGTTCGAGCGCGAAGTGCGCGCCTATAGCCACGGCTGTATTCGCCTCCAACAGCCATTCGATTTCGCCTATGCGCTTTTGGCGAAACAGACGAATGATCCGGTCGGAGAGTTTCAGTCCAAGCTCCGCACTGGGGTCGAAACCGTTGTGCCGCTCGAAGAGCATGTGCCGGTACACCTGATTTACCGCACCGCTGTGACCCAGCCGAAAGGTGGCATGGAATATCGCCGCGATGTCTACGGCCGCGACGCCAAGATTTGGGCCGCGCTGCAAGACAAAGGCGTCCAGATCGGCTCTGTCGGCGGATAACCCGTCCGGCAGCACGCCAGTCACGCACATCCGTCGCCAAGAGGGCGTCCTTTTCAGGGCGCCCTTTCCTTTTCAAAGCGGGTGAAAGGGCTTATGTCTCACGGGAACGAATTTGGAGACCCCTATGTCGATCACCATTGCAGAGCTTGCCACCGCGCTGAACGCCCCGTTTGAGGGCAACGGCTCTCTCGTCGTCACCGGCGCGTCGGAACCGCAGGACGCGGGGCAAAGCGAGCTGGCGCTGGCGATGGACCCCCGCTTTGCGCCAAAGCTTTCCGAGGGCGCGGCCAAGGCAGCGGTGCTCTGGTCTGGGGCAGATTGGCAATCGCTCGGCCTTGAGGCCGCCATTTTGGTCACGCGCGGGCGTCTCGCCATGGCGGGGGTCACGGCGGCGTTCTCTGCGGGGCTTGGCCTTGCGCCCGGCATCCACCCGACGGCTGTCGTGGACGAGACGGCGGAGATCGGCGCGGATGCTGCCATCGGGCCGTTCGTTGTCATCGGCGCTGGGGTCAAGATCGGTGCACGCGCGCAAATTGCCTCCCATGTCTCCATCGGCGCAGGCACGGTGATCGGCGATGACGCCCTCATCCATCCCGGGGTGCGCATCGGGGCCAAGGTCATCATCGGGGATCGCCTCATTGCCCAGCCGGGCGGCGTGGTCGGCTCCGACGGGTTCTCCTTTGTCACCGCCGAGAAAAGCCATGTTGAAGAGGCGCGCGAAAGTCTCGGGGCCTCTGTCGAGGCCGAGGGGCAGGCGTGGTTGCGGATCGCGTCCATCGGCTCTGTCGTGATCGGCGATGACGTGGAGCTCGGCGCGAATGTCACGATTGATCAGGGCACGATCCGTCCGACCCGCATTGGCGACGGCACGAAACTCGATAATCAGGTTCACATCGGGCACAACGTCATCGTGGGCCGTCATTGCCTTTTGTGTGGTCAGGTCGGGATCGCTGGCTCGACCGTGATTGGCGATTTCTGTGTCATGGGCGGCCAGGCGGGCGCTGCGGACAATCTGACCATCGGGGCCGGGGCCATCATCGGCGCGGGCACCGGCGTCTTGTCGAATGTCGCGAAAGGCAAATCCATGATGGGCACGCCCGCTGTCCCGATGCAGACCCATGTCGAGATGTACAAAGCGCTGCGACGCTTGCCGCGCTTTATGGCAAAACGAAAAGATGACGGATCAGGCGCGTCGTGACGTCATTTGACATGGAGCTGTCACAAAAACCTGTTTCCTAGGCCGCAAAATCACTTTAATCAGGCCACAAGCTTGGACCGGAGGGGATCACATGTCGCAAGGCGTGAAAGAGCAAATCATCGAGATCATCGCAGAGCAGGCCGTTCTGGACCCGGCGGATGTGTCCTTGGACCAGTCGCTCGAAGATCTGGGCATCGACAGCCTCGGGTTGGTCGAGAGCATTTTCGCGATCGAAGAGACCTTTGATATTTCCGTGCCTTTTAACGCAAACGAGCCGGAGCAATCCGAGTTCGATATTTCCTCCGTGGCCGCCATCGTGAAGGCCGTCGAGGGGCTGATTGCCGACCAGAAATCATGAAACGTGTCGTCATCACCGGGGCAGGGACGGTCAATGCGCTTGGCCTTGATGTGCCGTCCACGCTTTCGGCCATGGCTGCGGGCACCTGCGGCATCACCGACCTGAACTTTCGCGATGTCGACCGGCTTGCGATCAAGATCGGCGGGCAAATCCACGATTGGGACGCCGAAGGACGGTTCAACCGCCAGCAAATGGCGCTGTATGACCGGTTCACCCAATTCACCCTCGTCGCCGCCGCGCAGGCGATCCGCCAGTCGGGCCTTGAGTTCGTGGGCGAACTCGCGCTGCGCTCCGGTGTGATCCTCGGCACGTCTGGGGGCGGTCTCTCGACGCAGGACGAAAACTACCGTGTGGTGTACGAAGAGGGCAAAAACCGGGTCCACCCGTTCGTGGTGCCCAAGCTGATGAACAACGCGGCCTGTTCGCACGTCAGCATGGAATACAACCTCAAAGGTCCGTCCTTTACCGTCGCGACTGCCTGTGCCTCGTCGAACCACGCCATGGGGCAGGCGTTCAACATGATCCGCTCCGGCATGGCCACGTCCATGGTGACGGGCGGCTCCGAGTCCATGCTGTGTTTCGGCGGTGTGAAGGCCTGGGAAGGCTTGCGCGTCATGTCGAAAGACGCCTGTCGCCCCTTTAGCCTCAACCGCAATGGCATGGTGCAGGGCGAAGGCGCGGCTGTGTTCGTGTTCGAGGACTATGATCACGCCAAGAAACGCGGCGCGGACATTCTCGCCGAAGTCATCGGGTTTGCCATGACCTCGGACGCCTCCGACATCGTAATGCCCTCGAAACAGGGCGCGGCGCGGGCCATTTCCGGTGCCTTGCAGGACGCCAAGGTCAACGCCGAGGAAGTCGGGTATATCAACGCCCATGGCACGGGCACAGCGGCCAACGACAAGACCGAATGCGCCGCCGTCGCCGATGCGCTTGGGCCCCATGCCGACAACATCATGATCTCGTCCACGAAATCCATGCACGGCCACCTGATCGGCGGCACCGGCGCGGTGGAGCTGCTGGCCTGCGTCATGGCGCTGCGCGACGGCGTGATCGCGCCCACCATCGGCTATGAGGAGCCGGACCCGGAATGCGCGCTCGACGTGGTGCCGAACGTGGCGCGAG
>CAXPTW010000057.1:0-8599 GCA_964220165.1 Abyssibacter sp. | reverse complement strand
CATCTGGGCCGCACCGGTGATCATGTTTTTCACGTAGTCGGCGTGGCCGGGGCAGTCAACGTGCGCGTAGTGACGTGCTTCGGTCTCGTATTCCACGTGCGCGGTGGAAATGGTGATCCCGCGGGCTTTCTCTTCCGGCGCGCCGTCGATCTGGTCGTAGGCTTTGAAGTCACCAAAGTACTTGGTGATCGCTGCCGTCAGAGTGGTTTTGCCGTGGTCAACGTGGCCGATCGTGCCGATGTTGACGTGCGGTTTGTTGCGTTCAAACTTACCTTTAGCCATGAAGGCCTCCTGTCTTAATCGAGGTGGGGATCAGGCTTTTGCCCGACCCCCGATTTGGAATTGACCCCACGCCCTTAGGCGTATTTGGCCTGAATTTCTTCCGAGATGTTGCTCGGCACCGGATCGTAATGCGAGAACTGCATCGTGAACTGCGCACGGCCAGAGGACATGGAACGCAGGGTGTTGATGTAGCCGAACATGTTCGCGAGCGGCACGTTTGCGTTGATCGCAATCGCGTTGCCGCGCGGTTCCTGACCGGACACCTGACCACGACGGGAGGTGAGGTCACCAATGATACCGCCGGTGTATTCTTCCGGGGTGATCACTTCGACTTTCATCATCGGCTCAAGCAGCTTCGCGCCCGCTTTTTTCATGCCTTCGCGCATACACATGCGGGACGCAATTTCAAAGGCGAGAACGGAGGAGTCCACGTCGTGGAACTTACCGTCGATCAGGGCGACTTTGAAGTCGATGACCGGGAAGCCCGCAAGCGGACCGGAGTCCATCACGGAGTTGATGCCTTTTTCCACGCCCGGGATGTATTCCTTCGGCACGGAACCACCGACGATGCGGGACTCGAAGGAGTAGCCTTCGCCCGGCTCTGTCGGGGAGATGATGAGTTTCACCTCAGCGAACTGACCAGAACCACCAGACTGTTTCTTGTGGGTGTAGCTGTGCTCCACCTCGTGAGAAATGGTCTCGCGGTAAGCCACCTGCGGCGCACCGATGTTGGCTTCGACTTTGAACTCGCGCTTCAGACGATCGACGAGGATGTCGAGGTGAAGTTCGCCCATGCCCTTCATGATGGTCTGACCGGACTCGAGGTCGGTTTCGACGCGGAAGGACGGGTCTTCAGCGGCCAGACGGGCCAGACCCTGGGACATCTTCTCTTGGTCGCCTTTGGTTTTCGGCTCAACTGCGATCTCGATCACCGGATCCGGGAAGGTCATGGTTTCGAGAACCACCGGATCTTTCACGTCACAGAGCGTGTCACCCGTGGTCGTGTCTTTCAGACCGGCCAGAGCGATAATGTCGCCTGCAAACGCTTCTTCGATCTCCTCACGGTTGTTGGAGTGCATCATCATCATACGACCGACGCGCTCTTTCTTACCTTTGGTGGAGTTCAGAAGGGTGTCGCCTTTGGACATCACGCCGGAGTAAATCCGGGTGAAGGTCAGGGAGCCCACGAACGGGTCGTTCATGATTTTGAACGCGAGACCGGAGAACGGCATGTCGTCGTCTGCACGACGCGGAATGTTCCGAACTTCGTCTTCGTCGCCCGGCTTAAAGCCCATGTAGTCGACAACGTCCAGCGGGGACGGCAGGTAGTCGAGCACAGCGTTGAGCAGCGGCTGAACGCCTTTGTTCTTGAACGCGGAACCGCCGAGAACCGGCACGAAGTCCAGAGCGAGCGTCCCTTTGCGCAGCAGAGCGCGCAGGGTCGGAACGTCGGGTTCGTTGCCTTCGAGGTATTCCATCATGGCATCGTCGTCTTGCTCAACGGCCGCTTCGACCATTTTGCCACGCCATTCGTCAGCCATGTCCTGAAGTTCCGGACGGATGTCTTCGAGAACCCAGGACGCGCCGAGGTCTTCACCCTTCCAGAGCCACTCTTTCATGATCACGAGGTCGATGAGACCTTCGAGTTCAGTTTCGGCACCGATCGGAATACCAACCGGAACGGCACGCGCGCCGGTGCGGTCTTCGATCATGCGAACACAGTTGAAGAAGTCAGCGCCGATCTTGTCCATCTTGTTGACGAACACGATGCGCGGAACCTTGTAGCGGTCAGCCTGACGCCACACGGTTTCGGTTTGCGGCTCAACACCAGCGTTGGCGTCGAGAACAGCAACAGCGCCGTCGAGAACGGCAAGCGAACGTTCCACCTCGATGGTGAAGTCCACGTGACCGGGAGTGTCGATGATGTTCAGACGGTGCTTCGGCGTCTGAGCGGTGTCACCGTCCTCGGTGCGCTCCCAGAAAGTGGTCGTCGCAGCGGAGGTGATGGTGATGCCGCGTTCCTGCTCCTGCTCCATCCAGTCCATGGTGGCTGCACCGTCGTGCACCTCACCGATGTTGTGGGACTTGCCGGTGTAGTAGAGGATGCGCTCGGAACAGGTGGTTTTACCTGCGTCGATGTGCGCCATGATACCAAAGTTGCGGTATCGGTCGAGGGGATATTCGCGTGCCATGGGGCTCGTGTCCTTCGGGTTTTGTTACCAGCGGTAATGGCTGAACGCTTTGTTCGCGTCGGCCATTTTGTGGGTGTCTTCGCGCTTTTTCACAGCAGCGCCACGACCGTTTACTGCGTCGAGCAGCTCACCGGCAAGACGTTCTTCCATGGTGTTCTCGTTGCGAGCACGGGACGCGTTGATCAGCCAACGGATGGCGAGAGCTTCGCGGCGCTCGGTGCGCACTTCGACCGGAACCTGGTAGGTGGCACCACCGACGCGGCGCGAACGCACTTCGACGGACGGTTTCACGTTGTCGAGAGCTTCGTGGAACACTTCCACCGGAGCTTTCTTGAGCTTGCTTTCAACGCGATCGAGGGCGTTGTAGACAATTTTCTCTGCGACCGACTTTTTGCCGTCGATCATCAGGTTGTTCATGAATTTGGTCAGCACGCGATCGCCATATTTGGCGTCGGGCAGAACTTCGCGCTTCTCAGCGGCGTGACGACGAGACATTCTATGATCTCCTTACTTCGGACGCTTCGCGCCGTATTTCGAACGACGTTGCTTACGGTCTTTAACACCTTGGGTATCCAGAACACCGCGGAGGATGTGGTAACGGACACCCGGAAGGTCTTTTACACGACCGCCACGGATCAGAACCACGGAGTGCTCCTGAAGGTTGTGGCTTTCACCCGGGATGTAGGAGATGACCTCGAAACCGTTGGTCAGGCGCACTTTGGCAACCTTACGCATAGCGGAGTTCGGTTTCTTCGGGGTGGTGGTGTAGACGCGCGTACAGACGCCACGCTTCTGGGGGCATTGTTCCAAGTGCTGCGACTTGGAAACCTTACGTTTGGGCTGACGCGGTTTGCGGATCAGCTGCTGAATCGTCGGCATAGGGCTCTTTCCCGTTTCCTAGACTTCTGTGAACCTCGGCTTTCACCGGGGCGATTACGTTGGTTGTGCCAAGCGACATGCGCATAACACGAAAACCCGCAATCGTTCCCATTCCGAGGCGAACGACGCGGTGAGTTCCCAGAGGATGGGGGCCTCAAAGTGGCCCACATCTTGATCACTACGATTTGAGAGTCGGCAAACAGAGTCAGACCCTGAGCCGGATGCGCGCGGTATAGGTAGAGTCGGACCCCTTGTCAACAGCCCTGCCCCACCCCCAGTCGTGGTCCGATGCCTTCGCTGCGCCTTAGCCCGCCGCGCGCATGGCCCGACGGCGCAGCTGCGCCTCGCGCCAGACCGTATAGACTCCGGTTCCGGCAATCACAAAGGCCCCCGTGAGCGCGAGAAAATTCGGCCATTCGCCAAAGGCAAACAGGCCAATCACCAAGGCCCAGACCAAGGCCGTATAGCGGAACGGTGAGACGAAAGACATCTCTCCGACCCGCATCACCGTCACCGAGGTCACATAGCCGATCACAAGACAGAAGCCCGACCCAAACAATTGGACCCAGGTCTCGAATGACACGGGTTCCCAAGCGCCACCAAGCGACGCGAGCCCCGTGACGATCCAGACGCAGACGATCGCGCCAAGCGTCACGGTGGTTGTCGAGATTGTCGGGCTCATCTTGCGCACGATGATGTCGCGCACGGTCACAGAAATCATCGCGACAATCGCAAACAGCGCATAGCCGCTAAATCCATCCGTTCCCGGCTGAACGATCAGCATCACCCCGGCAAAGCCGATCCCGATCGCCACCATCCGTCGCCACCCAAGCGGGTCGCGAAACATCAGAAACCCGGCGATTGTGATGCTGAGCGGCATGGTCTGCATGATTGCCGTGGCATTCGCGAGGGGCATGTGGCTCACCGCTGTGAGAAAACACATGGCCGCAACCACCTCCGCCACAGAGCGGATCGCGACATAACCCCAGTCCCGTTTGGACAGATCAAACCGCACCGGCCCCATGAGCGGCACGATAAAGGCAAACACCATCACAAGGTTCATCGACGCCCGCAAAAACAGCCCCTGAAACAACGGCAGATCTGCCAAGACAGCCTTCATGAAACTGTCGTTGGTCGTAAAGGCCGCCATCGACAGCGTCATCAAAAGCGCGCCACGCGTGTTGTCGGATAGACCGGCAAGTAGATTGGAAAAGATTCGAGACATGGGAAACCTTGGGACACCGTTCACTTTACCGCTAACACCCCTCAGCTCATTGGAAAAGACAGAGCATCTGTGCGTTCGCTGAGGACCGCCCCTTGCTCCTGCGCAGATCGCTTTGCATAGTGAGCCGGTACAGATACGAGGTTTCTTTCATGGGCGAGCGTCTCGTGGTCACAACCATGCGCAACGAGGGGCCTTTCATTCTGGAATGGGTCACTTGGTATCTCATGCTCGGGTTCGACCATCTCGTCATTTTTTACAACGATTGCACCGATCATTCCCCCGGCCTGTTGCGACGGCTGGATGATGCGGGGCTGATCACGGCGGTGGAATATACGCCCAAGCCCGACAAACCGGTGAAACACACGGCCCTGCCCCTCATCATGTCCCACCCGCGCGTGCAGGCGGCGGAATGGGTGTTCAACATCGATGTGGATGAGTTTCTGGTGATCCATGAGGGCGACGGGCGGCTCGATGACTTGTTGTCCGCCTTCAAGGTCAACCGCATTCACGGCATCGCGGTGCATTGGAAATGCTTTGGCGACAGCGGGCAGGAGACATGGGAAGATGGCTTCACCCATCGCCGTTTTACCCAGGCCTCAGAGAGCCGGGATCGCGGCAACATCTTTTTCAAAACCCTGATCCGTTGGCCGCGCGACTTCAAACGGCTCGGCATTCACTCCCCCAAGGGCTGGCAGGGCGACGGCGCATGGGGTCAGGCCCCGAATGTGCTCAAACGCTGTGACGGGTCCACCATGCGCAAATACGATCCGGACACGAATTCCCTCAAATTCACCTTGTCCCGCTGGATCACCCACGATTTCGCCCAGCTCAACCACTACGCCGTGCGCACCCGGGAAAGCTATGCCCTCAAGATGGGAAAGCCCTCGACCGCCGCCGGAAAAGACCGCTACACCGATGCGTTTTTCGAGGCCAAGAACCGCAACGAGACCGAGGACACCAGCGCCTTGAAATATCGGGCTGGATTTGACGCGATCTATGCCGAGCTCGCCGCCCTCCCCGACGTCATGAAACTCCACCATCGGTGCTGCATGGATTACGTCGAACGCCTCTCCGAGGTCGCCGGTGTCTCCGCGGAAGACGACCCGCGCTGGAAACATCACCGCCGGGAAAAGAACCAGCTGAGCTGACGGTCTCCGCATCTTTCGGGCATTTTTTGACCAGACGTGAAACCAAATCGCCGCCATTCGTCCGACCCGACGGTTATCTTTAGGAGATCCGGACACTCCGTGTTTGGCTTGTTCGGGCAACAAGTGTGGTGATGCCCGTGGCCGATTCCCTGCAAAATCTTCTCGAAGGCATCTACTCTTCCGTCATGGAAGCCCGCAGGATTCTGCATCAACAGCACCTGCAACTTTTCACGTCCTACTTCGACAAAAAGGTCATTCCAGACCCCGATACCGGTGATCTGACCGAGGTCTATGTCCCTCGTCTCGTCGCCATGGCCACAAGCCGGGGTGTCGGGGAAAACGAAGTTTTTGAGATTGTCGAAGCGCCCGCCATCACCCTCGTCCCTTTGTCAGGTCTCTCCATCGACACGATGGAGATTGAGTTTGAAACCAAACTCACCGATCTGACCATTCTCGATGAAACCGACACGGTCGTCGCCGAGACGAGCGACACGTCAAATGAATCTGTCTCAAAGGTCATCTCGCGGACCATCGACGATCTGTTCGGTTCCTCGTCCGAGATTTCGATCATGCATAAAGGCGACGGGTTCGAGTCCAGCACCTCACCGGCAAAGGTGAAAATCACGTTCAAAATGACGGACCCGCCGGAAGCCGTCAGCCTCATGCAAGAAGAACTTCTCGATTATCTCAGACAAAATTAAGGAACGCACACCATGGCCGACACCACCGCCAAAAAAGATCAGTCACCGACCCCGCCAACCTCTCCGATTGGCCAAGAACTCAGCAGCATTCCGATCGAACATCTGATCGCCGCGCCTCTTGCCGCCGCCGTCAAAGCGCAGAAAATGCTCGGCAATGAGATGGTGACCTTCATTAACATGCTGGCCTATGGGACTGAGCAAAACGTGGGCAATGCCGGGGCGAAACCGATCCTGACCCTGCCGATGGAGCTCGAACGCCCGGTGCTTCATGACGACGGGAATGTCACTGTGAGCAAGGTCAAAGTGGCGCCCCCGGTCTTGAGTCTCGTTCCGATCCCGGCCCTTTTGATCGACAGCGTCGACATCAACTTCTCGATGGAAATTCACACTGTCGATGCCTCGAAGACAAATGCATCGGCGGAATTGCAAACAACGGCACACGCTGAGGGCAAAAGCATCTTCTACAGCGGCGGCATCGAAGTGACCGGCAAAATGTCGGCCCAACGCGAAAACACACGCTCAACGGACAAGACGGCAAAATATGACGTCACTGTGCATGCGTCGCAGCAAGAGCCAACCGAAGGCATGGCAAAACTCATGGATTTGCTGGCGAGTACGGTTGAGCCGCTTTCTGTGTCGAAGAAATAGCATCAAAAGTTAAGTCTTCTCCATGAAGAACGGAGAAAACACGGAGATCCCATGCCGCACCCCAAGAAAATGAAGACCGATAAATTTCAACGTGTCTCTTTCATTGCGGACAAAGTGACATTCCCCGCATTTGCACTCGATCATGACAACAACAGTTTGGTGAAAAAGAGTCCGGTGACGATGGATTGGCATCATCCGGATTTCTCCGTGACGCTCGGGGGGCACACTGTGACTCTTTTAGAGCACGATTTTGATAACTTTATCGTCCAATTCGACAGGTATTGCCGGTCCGGCTCTCATCGCCAATGGATCGATGACCCGGAATGGAAGAAGTTGTATCAGGTGAAAAGGCGTCGCCTCCAACGAGTTACGGGTACATCGACAGCCGTTCGCGCGCCTCTGGTCTCTTCCGTACCTTGCCACCATTGCGGCCTTGTGCTCCCAACGGCGACGGTGATCCAACTCGACCATACGCACCCTCGAAATGCGGCAATCGGTTCTGTGGCTGGTCAATCTCGGGCGGTCGCAAAAGTCCTACGCGCACTTTGGCCGATGACGGTGCAATCTCGCGCAACAGGGGCAAAGGCCGCCGCACTTGGAAAACCAAAGCCAATCCCCCCCTCTAAGCCAAACTTCAACTACGCCTACGGCAAAATGAAAAAGCCGAAATACACCCTAACGACAGAAGGCGAGATTCTTTTAGGCTTTCTTGTGGTGCGAGAGAGAGGCCAACAAAGACGCGTGCTGACGAAATGCGTCAACTCTTTCATAAACATCACTCCGCTCTGCGCTGCCTGTAACGGCCCATCAAAGGGTGCGAGCATACGCAGGGTGTGAGCGGTAGACGCTTCGAAATGTATAAGCTTTAGGGTATTTTGTTTCCATCGTATTGAGAGATTTATTGGTTATTTATTAGGTTTGGCGGTGACCTACTCTCCCACGTCTTAAGACGCAGTACCATTGGCGCGGTCGTGCTTAACGGCCGAGTTCGGGAAGGGATCGGGTGTTTCACTGACGCTGTGACCACCAAACCGAATAAAGAACCAATTCCAAGTCAAGTATCTTTGTGTATGCTTTTGATTTTGAAGAGTAAAAGTTTTGCTTTTACTGGATCAAATCAAGCCTATCGGGCAATTAGTACTGGTCAACTGAATGCATTACTGCACTTACATCTCCAGCCTATCGACGTGGTGGTCTTCCACGGCCCTCAGGGATACCTTGTTTTGAGGGGGGCTTCCCGCTTAGATGCCTTCAGCGGTTATCCTTTCCGATCATAGCTACCCTGCACTACCGTTGGCACGATAACAGGTCCACCAGTGGATCGTTCACCCCGGTCCTCTCGTACTAGGGGCAACTCCTCTCAAGTATCCTACACCCACGGCAGATAGGGACCGAACGGTCTCACGACGTTCTAAACCCAGCTCACGTACCTCTTTAAACGGCGAACAGCCGTACCCTTGGGACCTGCTCCAGCCCCAGGATGAGATGAGCCGACATCGAGGTGCCAAACACTGCCGTCGATAT
>CAXPTW010000056.1:0-14265 GCA_964220165.1 Abyssibacter sp. | reverse complement strand
CTTTCGGCTGCATCACGGAATCGATCCCCAACAGGTCGATCCCACGCAGAAGGAACGGAATGACAGAGGCCGGAAGCCCCGCGCCCCCGGCCAGTCCGATGGCGGCTACAGAGCTACCGTACATCATCTGCCCGAGGATGCGCGCCAGCATGTCGCCCCCAACGGCATCAATGCACCCCGCCCAGCTTTCGCTTTCCAACGGGCGCTTGACTGTCTCGCTCAGGCTCTCGCGCGGCACAATCTGCGTCGCGCCCAACTCATGAAGGTACTCCGCGCCTTCTGGGCGCCCGGTGACGGCCGCCACCTCATAGCCCAACCCAGCAAGCGTTGCGGTCGCGACCGAGCCGACGCCGCCCGAGGCCCCGGTCACCAGAACCGGCCCCTTGTCCGGGGTCAGCCCGTGATCTTCGAGCGCCATAATGGCGAGCATCGCGGTGAAACCCGCCGTGCCGACCGCCATGGCCTGACGCGTGCTGAGGCCCTCTGGAAGTGGCACAAGCCACCCGGAGTTCACCCGCGCCTTCTCGGCATAGCCGCCCCAATGCACCTCGCCCACACGCCAGCCAGTCAGCACAACCTTGTCGCCCGGTTTGAAATCGGGGCTGTCAGAGGCCTCGACCGTGCCCGCGAAGTCGATGCCCGGCACATGCGGGTACTTACGAACAAGCCCGCCGCCTTTTGGCGACAGGCACAGCCCGTCTTTGTAGTTCAAGGTCGAATATTCGACACGGACAAGGACATCTCCCTCCGGTAATTCGGCGTCGGAAATCTCTTTGATCTGCGGTTCTGCCAGTCCGTCGGCATTTTGCTCCATTATCAGGGCACGCATCTTGTCCTCCTTCCCATCTTGCAATTTAAGATCGTCTCCCTCATAAATGTCAGACAATTGATCCCACTGGCAAGTCAAATGTCTGACAATTTATCAAGACCCGAAAAACAAAAGGATTTATCCGCGACCATCGCGGATCGCATCCGGCATGACATTTTGACCGGACAGCTCGTGGCCGATGATCGCCTGCCCTCCGAGTCGGAGCTGTCAGAGGCCCATGGCGTGTCACGCGCCACCGTGCGCGAGGCACTCAAGCGGCTCGCGGCACAAAGTCTCATCCGCACCAAACGCGGCGCGACCGGCGGCGCCTTTGTCAATCGTCTGACATTTGAAGATGCCTGTGCGCAGATGGCCTCCACCGCCACATTGCTCATCACACTGAACGAAGTGGACATTGCCACCGCCTGCGAAGCGCGCTTTGCGCTTGAGCGCGGCTGCGTGCGGCTCGCTGCCAAAAACCGCCAGCAGGTCCACCTCGACGCGATGCGGTTTGAGATCGCGCGCCAAAAAGACCCGGACCTCTCGGACGAGGATTTTTGCGCCTCTGACGTGGCCTTTCACCGTGCTCTTGTCGATGCGGCGGGCAATCCGGTCCTCTCATGGCAATTGGCGGCGGCGGTCGAGGGGATCGAACCCCTGATGAACATGCTCACCTACCAACAGCGTGACCGCGATGCGGTGATCTCGCTCCATGAAGCGATGTTGGAGGCCTTGGAGGCCCGTGTGGGGTCGCGGTTGGAAATCCTGATGGACTATCTGCGCGATCAAACCCTGCGCACGGCCCTCGGCTAAGGGCCTCTGTCGAACTTCCCTCTTGCCATGTTCCTCTTGCCATGCACATAATTTGATCAAATTATGTGACCACACGAAAAAATCATACGCCACACATCAGGATCAGTCTTGCAAGGCCCATCCGCCGTGATAGCGTTCTGGCAAAACAGCCTCATTTCAGGGAGATGACATGACCGTTCTCAAATCGCTTCTGGGCGCTTCCGCCCTCGCCATGCTGGCCACGGCCTCCTTCGCCGAAGACGCCGAGCTTTTGGTGTTCGATTACTCCGGCTTCGAAGATTCGGCCTTCCACACCAAATACGCCGAGAAGAACGGCGACGTCCCGTCTTTCGCCTTTTTTGGCGAGGAAGACGAGGCGCTGCAAAAGCTCGTCTCTGGCTTTAAGGCCGATGTGAGCCACGTCTGCGCCGGCTCCGTCAAGAAATGGGAAGAAAGCGGCATTCTGGAGCCGTGGGACACGTCCAAAATCACCGATTATTCCAAACTCGACAGCAACCTGCTCGGCAATGACGTCGCCGCCACGAGCGCCTATTTCATCCCGACCGATTTCGGCTCCACCGCGACGGCCTACAATTCTGATGAAGTGCCGGTCGAGGACGTGAAAACCCTTCAGGTCTATAAAGACCCGAAATACGCGGGCCGCATGACGCTTCCGGACAACGTGGATGACGCTTATGCGCTGGCCTATCTCGCCACCGGCACCACCGACTGGACCTCTGCCACCGACGAACAATTCGAAGCCGCCTCCGCATGGCTGCGCGAAGTGCACCCGAACCTGCGCACCTATTGGACCGACCCGGCCGAGCTCGCTCAGCTGATGGCGACGGGCGAAGTGCTGATCGCCTGGGCCTGGAACGAGACCTATCCGACGCTGGCCGACGAAGGCTTCCCCATCGGCTTTGAGCGCGAAGCGGAAGAAGGTTCCTCCCTCTGGCTCTGTGGCTACGTCAACCTCAAGGACGGCCCGGGGTCCGAGGACAAGGCCTATGACTACATCAACGGCTTCTTGGACGCCTCCAACGCCGCCGTCCTCATGGACGCAGGCTACGGCATCTCCAACACCGAAGGCCTCGCCACCCTCGGCGAAGAGGCTCTGATCGCTGGCGGCCTTGAGCCGATCGACGCGCCGATCCTCGCCCAGTTGCCGATGTCGGTTGAGCTGCGCGAAAAGCAGTCCGAAGAATTTGAGAAGATTAAGGCTGGCTTCTAAGTTCCTCTTAAATAGCTGAAAATTGACATGCCGCCCCATGAAACACGGGGGCGGCATGTCTCGTTTGCCCCTTGAAACCTGTGGCCCCATCGCCTATCTGTGGTCTGTTCCTTCGGGGACTATGGACATAAACGCGCTCGTAATAAGCGGATCGGACCCGGGGGCGGTACCCGGCGTCTCCACCAAACACCCCTCTTCGGTCTTCGTTTGGGACCGGCAAGAGATTGGATCATGGGGACGAAATAGGATCGACGGACGTCTAAAGGGGTTTGCTTTGTCTCGGTGAGATACCACCGTTATCGGTTCACTTAAGCTAGTTGCAAACGACAACAAAGCTCCGATGGCTCTCGCAGCGTAAGCTGTGCGAAATATCGAAATCTAAGTCCTTATGCCTAGCAGCGTAAGGCGGGGCCCGCAGGAGCCTGGCAACAGAATCCTGCACTTCCTCCTCCTTTTGGCTAGCCTTGTGACATCTCCAATTCGCGAGACAGCAAATGGCGACTGCAAAGCGAACCTTCAGGAGCCTGGCAACAGAATCCTGCATTTCTTCCCCTTCATCAGACCTGCTTCCCGCTCGGCAAAGATTTTTTGCAGATTGCAAAAGCGCGGAAACCTTTCGTTCATGAGATTGCCCTATCGTGAGATGGCAGGACGAGGCCGCGCGCCTCCGTCCGTCAGCTTTAGGAAAGAGGGACAGATGACCGGCCTTCAAATCATTCAAATGTGGTATGACACGATCTGGGTCAAAGGCGATCTCGACGCCATTGGACTGTATCTGGATCAGGAGGCGATGGCGTCCGGGTTCATGTCCGAATTCGCGGCAAAAATCGCGGATTTTCAGGCGCTTGTCCCAGCCGTTCTCAATGAGATTCGCAACGTGTCCTTTACCATCGACGACTCCATGGAGGCGGACGACAAGACCTGGGCGCATGTCACGCTTCACGCCAAAAAAGCGGAGGATATGCAGGAGATTCACATCCCCGGTCAGGTGATGATCCGGGTGAAGGATGATAAGATCGTGGAGGCGCATAATGCCATCGACCTTGTGGGCTATTTCGAGCAAATGGGCAATCTGCCCCGCGATTCCGTGGCCTTGATGCTTGCGGGTGAGGTGTTCAACTAATCCCATCCTCCCACCCCAATGGGCCATCTTTTTGGATATGTCCTTGGTGATCTCCGTGGCCAAGTCATCACCTGCCCCTTGGACAAATCTTTGGGAAAATCTTTGCCCAAATCTTTACCGTGAGCATCGCCAGAACATCGCGACGCACGGGTTTCACTTGCGCAATTTATTTTTTGATCAAAAGTAGACAGGCGGGCGCGCGTGTCAGAGATGGAGACCTCTCGAAACACGGGGAATGGCCCGTCTTTCTGATAGGTGACATATGAAACTGACTGTTGCTTCCGGCGGGGTGCTTTTTGCCCTGTCTCTTTCCCTTTGCCTGACAACACCGAGCGTGGCCGAAGAGGCGCTTCAGCCGAAACTTGGCCCAAACGCCACCCCCATGACCGTCGATACGACCTTTTTGCGGAGCGCGCCCGCGCCGGATTACTGGGCCTTCGCGCCCTTCGTGAAGCCGCAATTCACCACCTCCGCCTGTGGCGTCGCGTCTGTGACCGCGGCGGTGAATGGTCTCTCCGGCCTGCCCGCCCATGCCGAGGACACCGTGATGACCCAGCCGGATCTCTTGGAGGCCGTCGGCGACGCCCATTGGTCCGAGATCTCCGCCGAAGGGGGCGACGGGGTGATGTTTGACGACCTCGTGACCTATGGCACCGCCGCCCTCACTGTGGCGGGCCTCGATGGCTACGGCGTCACCTCTTTTCAACCTGTGGACGCCTCCGACACCACGTTAGACACTGTCCGCAATTGGTTGATCCTAAACGAGGAAAGCTCTAACGACGCGATGCTGGTCTATTTCAACCAGGGCGTCGTCACCGGCGATTGGGACGGCCCGCATGTCTCCGTGATCGGGGCCTATGACGCCGCCAAGGACGAGGTGCTGATCTTGGAGGTCGATCAGGAATGGTACATCCCCTATTGGACGCCGACCTCTGTTTTGCTTGAGGCGATGCTCAAACCCACCTCGGAGGAGCATGGCGTGCTTGCGGGCCAGACCGGCGGCTTTGTCCGCTTCGCGCCCCAAAGCTAAGCTTGACCCTGAGGCTGGGGCGGCTACCAAAAGAGCGCAGGTCCACATCGAAATGCTCCTCATGACGCCCCAGCCCGACACAGATCAGCCCGACACGGATCACACCGACCTTTCGGCCTTTCTCACAAGTTTTGCCCGCATCGGTCTTTTGTCCTTTGGCGGGCCAGCGGCGCAGATCGCGGTGATGCACCGCGAGATTGTTGAACGTCGACGCTGGATGGAGGAGGAGGATTTTCTCTCCGCCCTCTCCTTTTGCATGATGCTCCCCGGCCCCGAGGCGATGCAGCTCTCGACCTATTGCGGTTGGCGGCTCCGGGGTGTCGCGGGCGGGTTGATCGCGGGGCTGTTTTTCGTACTTCCCGGCGCGCTCGTGATGCTGGCGCTCGCCGCCGCTTACGTCGCCTACGGCCAACTTCCGGCGTTTGAGGCGTTGTTTCTGGGGCTAAAAGCCACCGTCGTCATCGTCGTGATCCAAGCGTTGATGCGCCTCGGGCGCAAGGCGCTTGGCACGCGGACACGCTGGGGCCTCGCGATTTTGGCCTTTGTGCTCATCACCTTTCTTGGCGTGCCGTTCCCCTGGATCGTCCTCGGCGCGGCGGCATTCGGCGCGTGGCGCATGACGTCCCCCGCATCGACACCGGCCCAGATCTCGCGCCCCCGCGCCACCCACCTGCCCCGCGTGATCCTCACATGGGGCGCGCTATGGGCCGCGCCCCTCGCGGCGCTTTGGGCCACGGGACAGGAGCGCTTGTTCCAGATCGGGCTGTTTTTCTCCAAACTCGCCGTCGTGACCTTTGGCGGGGCCTATGCCGTCCTCGCCTATATGTCGCAAGAGGTGGTGCAGGCCAAAGGCTGGCTCGCGCCCGAGGCGATGCTCGATGGGCTGGGATTGGCCGAAACCACGCCCGGCCCGCTGATCCTCGTGACCGAGTTCGTCGGCTATCTCGCCGCCACGCCGCTTGGCCCCATGGGCGGCGTTGCGGGCGCGGCGCTCACGCTTTGGGTGACATTTATTCCTTGTTTTCTCTGGATATTCGCGGGCGCGCCTTACATTGCGTGGATGTCGACCCGTCCCCGCCTCGATGCCGCACTCCGGGCGATCACGGCGGCGGTCGTGGGCGTCATCGCCTCGCTGTCCTATTGGTTCGCGCTCCATGTTCTTTTTTCTGATCTCACCGAACAGAGCATCGGCCCGCTGCACCTCATCTGGCCGAACGTCCTGTCGCCAAATCCCCTCTCTGCTGGACTTATGCTACTCGCAGCCGCGCTCATGTTCGGCCTCAAACGCAGCCTCATTCAAACGCTCGCGCTCACAACCCTCGCAAGCCTGGCCCTCGGTCTCTTTTGAGCCCTTCCCTCTGCCGCAGAATCTCTTATGCTGATCTCAACACGCTCTGCAGTGCGGGGCCTGAAGATCGAAAGGACGCACGAATGTCGGACACCATTGATTACGGTAATCTGATGCACAGCGCCATGCGCGGGCTGATCCGTAAGGTGCTCGAAGGGGTGGCCAAGGATGGCCTGCCCGGCGATCATCATTTCTTCATCACCTTTGACACGATGCACCCGGATGTGGAGCTGGCCGATTGGCTCTCTGATCGCTACCCCGAAGAGATGACCATCGTGATTCAGCATTGGTTCGACAATCTCGATGTGACGGATGACGGGTTCGCGATCACGCTCAATTTCGGCGATAGCCCGGAGCCGCTCTACATTCCCTATGATGCGATCCGGACCTTTGTGGACCCCTCCGTCGAATTCGGCCTGCGGTTCGAGACCCAGGATTACGACGTCGACGAGATGGATGAGGACGAGATTCCTCATGACGCCGAGGTCACGAGCTTTGAGCCGAAAGACGACGCCTCTCCAAATGGCGACGGCAGCCCGAAAGAGGCCGAAATCGTCTCTCTTGACAAGTTCCGCAAGTAACGCACCGGCGCCAAAGCCCCCTCTTTGACAGCTCTGAATCACCCCTGTGAATTTTGCGTAACAGGGCGCTGAGGCCGCTTGTCCGACTCTCTGACGCTGGGGCAACGTCTCCTGACACATCGTGTCTGGGAGAGAGTGACATGCCCCTATCTGTGTTCCTTGGTGAAATGATCCGCAACCCCGGCACAGTGCGGGCCATCGCGCCCTCCTCACCCGGGGCCGCGCGCCTGATGACCGAGGGGTTAGAGGCCGTCACGGCCCCCATCGTCGAGATTGGTCCCGGCACGGGGGCTTTTACCAAAGCCATCCTGGAGCGCGGCATCGCGCCAAACCGCCTCACGCTCTTGGAATTGAACCCGCGGTTCTGCGAGGAGCTGCGCGACAAATTCCCCGGCGTGCGCGTGCTCAACCAATCCGCCGAGACGATCAGCCGGATCGGCCTTGTGCAGGTCGGCGCTGTGGTCTCCGGCGTGCCGGTTTTGGCGAAACCCGCGCTCCAGCGCGCCATTGTCGGCCGCGCCTTTGAGGTGCTCGCCCCCGGCGGCTTCTTTACCCAAATCACCTATGCCACAAGCTCGCCGGTCTCCCCGGCCTTGCAGGCGGAGCTCGGCATTTCGGCGGTAAAACGCGGCACGGTCTGGGCCAATCTGCCGCCCGCGCGGATCTTTGAGTATCGCCGCAAAACCGTCTGAGCGGCGCGCGCCTGCGCATTCTCTCTCCGCGAGAACGTCCCAAGCGAACTTTTAGCGCAAACACGGCCTTGTATACCCCCGTATACATTGCATCGCGGGGCGCGGGCGCGTATAGCCAAGCTCGAAAGTTTGGCCCACATCAGGGAGAATGCCTCGATGACCACCACCCGCACCGAAACCGATAGCTTCGGCCCGCTCGAAGTCCCCGCCGATAAATACTGGGGCGCGCAGACCCAGCGTTCGATCATGAACTTCCCGATTGGTTGGGAAAAACAGCCCGTCGCCATCGTGCGCGCGCTCGGCGTGATCAAGAAAGCCTGCGCCATGGCCAATAAGGCCAACGGGGATATGGACGCGAAAATCGCCGATGCTGTCATTCAGGCCGCCGGTGAAGTGATCGAAGGCAAATTCGACGACAACTTCCCGCTCGTCGTCTGGCAGACCGGCTCCGGCACCCAGTCGAACATGAACTCCAACGAGGTGATCGCCAACCGCGCGATCGAAATCCTCGGCGGCGTCATCGGCTCCAAAGACCCGGTGCACCCGAACGACCACTGCAACATGGGTCAGTCCTCCAACGACACTTTCCCGACCGCCATGCACATCGCCGCCGCGATGATGGTGCGCGACGTGGTGCTTCCGGGCCTGAACAAGCTCCTCGCCGGGCTGGACCAGAAGTCCGAAGAATTCAAAGATATCATCAAGATCGGCCGGACCCACACCCAGGACGCCACCCCGCTCACGCTGGGTCAGGAGTTCTCCGGTTACGCCCAGATGATCCGCAACGGCATCAAGCGCATCGAACTCGCGCTGCCGGGCATCTACGAACTCGCTCAGGGCGGCACCGCCGTCGGCACCGGTCTCAACACCAAAAACGGTTGGGGCGAACAGGTTGCCGCGAACATGGCCGAAATCACCGGCCTGCCGTTCGTCACTGCGCCGAACAAATTCGAGGCGCTCTCCGCCCATGACGCCATGGTGTTCATGTCCGGCGCACTCGCGACGGTCGCTGGCTCCATGTACAAAATCGCCAACGACATCCGCTTCCTCGGCTCCGGCCCGCGCTCCGGTCTCGGTGAGTTGATCCTGCCGGAAAACGAGCCGGGCTCCTCGATCATGCCGGGCAAAGTCAACCCAACCCAAGCCGAAGCCATGACCCAAGTCGCCGCTCACGTCATGGGCAACGACGCCGCGATGAAATTCGCTGGCTCCCAAGGTCACTTCGAGCTGAACGTCTACAACCCGATGATGTCCTACAACCTGCTGCAATCCATGCAGCTCATCGGCGACGTGGCGGACAGCTTCACCGAGCGGATGCTCCTCGGCATCAAAGCCAACGAGGCCCGCATCGACAAGCTGATGAAAGAAAGCCTCATGCTCGTCACCGCGCTGGCTCCGACCATCGGCTACGACAACGCGACCAAAGTTGCCAAAACCGCGCATAAGAACGGCACGACCCTGAAAGAAGAGGCCATCGCCCTCGGTTTCGTGGACGAAGCCACCTTTGACGCCGTCGTGCGCCCGGAACAGATGATCGGTCCGAAAGACTGATCTCACCCGATCCTGAGACATGTGAGAGGCGGCCTCCGGGCCGCCTTTTTCATGGCAAAAATAGTCATGCCCCCAATAAAAGACTGCGCCCCGAAGGGCGCATGTCCGTTTCCTGTGGGACGCGACCGTATCAGCCGTGGCCCTCCAAAATGGCCAGACGAATCTCTTCCGCGTCTTCCGCGACCTGCTGCATCTCTGCGTCGGTCATCTCGACCTCGAAGATCACAGCAAGCGCCTCAACGGTCTCCACCGTAATAGGTACGGTCTTGTCCGAGGCGGTGCCGAGGAAGGCCGCCAAAAGCGTCTCGACATCATTGTCGACGCCCAAATCGGCCAGCGGGTCGCCCCCGTTCAGATAGGCGTCATAAAGCGCCAAATTCTGCAGCGGACTGTCAATATAGGGCACTTTGTCGAAATAATTGTCGAGCACATAGACCATCTGATCATGGGTCAGATTGTAGAAATCCGCCCCATTGGCAAGCTCGGCCAGGCTTTCCTCCAACGCGCGCTCAAGCACCTGATCCGGCGAGCGGGCCACGTTCAAACGGCCAAGCTCGATCTCCGGAATACCCTCCGACGCCCAAGACGGCGCACCGTCACCGGCGCTTTCATCGCCGTCACCCGCGCGCGGGCCGACGCCGTCGCTATCTTCGCCCGGACCGCCATTGCCGCCGTCGGTTTGGCCGCCGGAGCCACTGGAGGACCCGCCACCGCTGCCTCCGCCGCCGCTGCCTCCGCCGCTGCCATTTCCGCTCGACGCGGCATAGGCCGGGGCCACGAGGCCCATGTCAAAACTGATCACCGTCGCGCCCGCTATGGCGGTTGCCAGAGCCAGCACCGAAAGTGTCGTGAAAAGTCGCTGTCGTTGATGAGATGTCAGATGTGACATTTTCTCCTCCCTAAAAGAAATGCCATGCCCACATTTTATCCGATCTTCGCGACACGCGCTTTGATCCAGCATCTGAAACCGGCGCAATCGCTGCCCAGATTTTCACCCGCGCAAGCGTGATGGCCGCGCCCTTGTCCCGCCGGTCCCACATTGCATCTCTTCACTTATGAAACGCCGCCAATTTCTCGCCCGCGCGGGCGCCGCCACCGCCCTGCTCTCTGCCCCCGTGTCCCTCCGGGCGCAGGAGAGCCTCTCCGATCTCTCCACCCGCGTCGCGGGGTTGGATCAACTTCACTCCCTTCAGGTTCAGCGCGGCAATGACACTGTCTTTGCCGAGGCGCCGCGCGGTGGCGGGCTTGATCGGCTCGCCAATATCAAAAGCTGTTCCAAAAGCCTCGTGGGTCTTCTTCTGGGGGACGCCATCGCCTCCGGCGCGATCTCCTCGGTCGACGCGCCGCTCTCCACCGTCGCTCCGCGTCTTATCCCCTCTGGAGCCGATCCGCGCGTGGCTGAGATCACGATGGGCGACCTCGTGAGCTTGCGCGCCGGCCTTGAGGCCACGTCGGGCGCGAATTACGGCGGCTGGGTTGCCTCCTCGAATTGGGTCGCCAATGCGCTCTCGCGGGAGATGGTCGCGGACCCTGGCGGGCGGATGATTTACTCCACCGGCTCCACGCATATCCTCGGCGCGGCCCTTTCTGAGGCCACGGGCGACAGCCTTTTGACCCAGGCCCGCCGCACCCTTGGCCAACCGCTCGGCATCGACATCCCGCCCTGGACCCGTGATCCCCAGGGCTATTACATGGGCGGCAACGAAATGGCCCTCACGCCCCGCGCGATGCTCCGGATCGCAATCATGATGCGCGATGGCGGCACCTTTGAGGGCCGCGAGGTCATCCCGGAACGCTGGATCACCGCCTCCACCACCCCGCGCACCCGCTCTCCTTGGTCGGGCCTGTCCTATGGCTACGGCTGGTTCCTCACGGACAGCGGCTACATCCTCGCCCGCGGCTATGGCGGCCAGATCATCGCGGCGCACCCGCAGCGGCGCCTCGCTGTCGCCCTGACTTCAGCCCCCCTGCGCCCGGCGCGCTCCGGCGGCTATTTCGACGACATCATGGGACTTTTGAACGGGCCGATCTTGGCACTGGCGTGAGCGGCGCTTTTGTGGTATTCATACACCCCATGAGCGCCGATAATGTGATCAATCTCAATCAATTCCGCAAAAAGAAAGCCCGCACGGAGAAACGTGCGCAGGCCGATGAGAATGCTGTGAAATTTGGCCGCACAAAGGCGGAGAAACGTCTGGAAGAGGCGCAAAGAACCAAGGCCAAATCTGAGTTGGACGCGCACAAACGGGACGAAACTCCCGACGAGCTTCCCGAGGACGACAGCGAATGAGCACACTCGACGTGGGCCGTCCGGTCAAACGCTCCCTGACGCTCCATGGCCACCGCACCTCTGTCTCTCTCGAAGAACCGTTCTGGCGCGCCTTTCGCGACATCGCCAAAGCCCGCGACATTCCGATCAACGTGTTGGCCGCCGAGATTGACGAGATGCGCGGCGTCGACAGCGGATTGGCCTCCGCCATTCGCGTCTACGTGTTAGATTACACTCAGAAAAAGGCCCAGCTCGGCGATTGAGACACCATCGCGAGGCGAAGCGCCTTGCGCCCCGGTCCCTGCCCCAAACGTCCATCGAGCACCGCCTCTGGCGCTTTTGCCGCCTGTTTCAGAACCGGCAAATGCATCACCGCATCGAACATCGGCGCGCGGGCGGATTTCGAAAGTTTTCCGAGTTGCTGCGCGCCCCAGCGCCCCTGTTCCCGCGCCTCTTTCGCCATTTTGGCGACCGTTTCCGGGCGACCATCGACCAAGGGCACGCGGCCATTGGACTGAAGCGCCGGGATCGCCATCAGATAGCGCGCCAGAGCGCCCGCATAGCCCAAAGCATTGAGCGCCTTGGCGGCATTTTCCGGCGCGCCGAGCCGCCGCGCGGCGATATGCATCGGGATGACATAGGTCGCGTGGAGATAGCTCCGAAACGCCGCCTCATCTTCGTGCGGGTCGCGGTAGATGTCCCACTGGCGGGCGGTCACAGAGGCATCCAGCGCCTCCGCCGAAGCCGCATCCAACGCCGCATGAAGCGGGGCCGCGACCTCATGGGCGCGCGGCGCTTTGCCGTCGATCTTTTCCTGCAACACATCGCGCCAAAACTGGAGCCGCATCTCCGCGATCATCGCCTCTTTCGTCACCCAAGGCGCTTTTGCGACCTCCAGGCAAAAGGCATGGATCGGGAACAACACCTCACGCGCCGCCACGGGCGCGGCCATGGTGGCGCGGAACCGGTCCTCATCGCCCTTTTGGACGATCTCTGCGCAGGCTTGAACGCTCATTCCGCCCCCAAAGCTTTGGCACCGTCGCGGGTGATTTTCCACAAAACCGCGTCCAACAGCGCCTCAAAGGACGCGTCTATGATGTTCGACGACACGCCCACCGTGGACCAGCGCCGCCCGAGGCTATCCTCGTGGTCGATGATCACGCGCGTGCGCGCCTCTGTACCGCCATTGGTGATCCGCACTTTAAAATCAACGAGTTCCATATCGGAGATCATGTCGGAATAGGGCCCGAGATCTTTCACCAGCGCCTTGGAGAGCGCGTTCACCGGCCCGCCATCATTGCCGTCGGCCATGATGCCCTCTGACACAGACAAGTGCCGTTCCCCGGCGATATTCACGACCACCGTCACCTCGGAGAGGTGGATTTCCCGCCCCTTCGCATCGCGGCGGCGTTCGACCGTGGCGCGGTAGCGCTCGACCTCGAAAAACTCCGGCATGAGGCCCAGCTCGCGGCGCGCCTCCAACTCAAACGACGCCTGCGCCGTGTCGTAGGAATAGCCCTCCGCCTCCCGCTGTTTGATCCGGTCGAGGATACGGCCAAGATCGGCGCGCTCCGAGACCTCCAGCCCCATATCCAACAGCCGCGAGCGAAGGTTCGATTGCCCCGCCTGGTTCGACATCGGCACGATCCGCGCGTTGCCGACGGTTTCGGGCGGGATATGTTCGTATGTGGTCGGGTCTTTCAGGATCGCGGAGGCATGAAGCCCCGCTTTATGCGCGAAAGCCGACGCGCCCACATAGGGCGCGGAGCGCAGCGGCACGCGGTTGAGGATGTCGTCGAGCATACGCGAAGTCTTCACAAGGCTCCTCAGCGCGTCTTCCGTCACCCCGGTGTCGAGCGTCGACCTATACGGCTCCTTGAGCAGAAAGGTCGGGATCAGCGTCGTCAAATTGGCATTGCCACAGCGCTCGCCGAGACCATTGAGCGTCCCCTGCACCTGCCGCGCACCGGCGTTGACGGCGGCGAGCGAGTTGGCGACGGCGTTGCCCGTATCGTCATGGGTGTGAATGCCGAGGTGAGAGCCGGGAATCCCCGCCTCAATCACCTTGAGCGTGATTTGATAGACCTCCCCCGGCAGCGCACCACCGTTGGTGTCACAGAGCACAATCCAGCGCGCGCCCGCCTTGTAGGCAGCCTGACAACAGGCGATCGCGTAATCGGGGTTGGCCTTGTACCCGTCAAAGAAATGCTCCGCATCGAACAGCGCCTCCCGGCCAATGGCGACCGTATGGGCGATGGATTTCTCGATGGTCTCGATGTTCTCCTCCAGCGTGATGCCAAGCGCGGTGGTCACGTGGAAATCATGCGTTTTGCCGACGAGACAAACAGAGTCCGTGCCCGCATTGAGCACGCCCGCGAGCACCTCGTCATTCTCTGCCGAGCGCCCCGACCGTTTGGTCATGCCAAAGGCGGTGAAAATCGCCTTGGTCTCCGGCGGTTCAGCGAAAAACTCGCTATCCGTCGGGTTCGCCCCGGGCCAGCCGCCCTCGATGTAGTCAACGCCAAGATGGTCGAGCGCCTCGGCGATCTGATGCTTTTCCTCGGTGGAGAATTGCACGCCCTGAGTCTGTTGCCCGTCGCGGAGCGTTGTGTCGTAGAGGTAGAGGCGGTCTTTGGTGTTGGCTGTAGTCATTGCTCTCTCCCCTTATTGCCCGTGGGAACCACGGGCTGCGCCTGCCTTCCCCCCGGCAGGTGCATTCGCACCTCCCAAGGCAGGTTTGCCCTCACGTTTCTCGAAACACATCACAGAAGGCCCTCAAGTTTGGCGGCGTCGAAATTCGGCCCCGGCTCCAACTCGACCCCGGTTTTCGACATGCGCAC
>CAXPTW010000055.1:0-79410 GCA_964220165.1 Abyssibacter sp. | reverse complement strand
AGGTCATTCTTGATCCGGTCGTTCCGCACTTTCTTGCTCTCGGCGTAAAAACTCCGCGCCATAGGGGACATTTCGGCGGTGGCAAAATCTTCTTCGGGCGGCAGCGGCAGGCCCAAAAGCTCGGCGGCATAGCCGATGACATCCTGAGGCGAGGCGGCGAAATCGTCACAGACGTTGAACACACCAAGCTGATCCGGGCGATCAATCGCGGCCTCAAGCGTGAGGGCGATGTCCTCGACATGGATGCGGGAGAACACCTGACCGGGTTTGATGATCCGACGGGCGGAGCCAGAGCGCACCTTGGCAAACGGCCCGCGCCCCGGTCCGTAGATTCCGGCGAGGCGAAAAATGGCAAGGTTTAGACCCAAATCCTGCGCAATATTGGTCCATTGTCCCTCAGCTATGACACGCAGCTGCCCACGTTTGGTGGCGGGGGTGAGGGGCGTATCCTCATCGACCCAGCCGCCGTCATGATCGCCATAGACGCCTGTGGTGGAGAGATAACCAACCCACTCGATATTTGTGGCGGCGTTTCGGAGGGCGTCAGAATAGCTCGCGAGGAACGGGTCGCCGGCCTCATTCGGCCCGGCGGAGATCAAGAGGTGACTGGACTGAGAGAGCGCATCAGAGACGATTTGGGCGGCATTCGGGTCGCTTAATAGGATCGGTTCGACCCCATCGCGGCGCATTTGGGCGGCTTTGTCCTCGGAGCGGGTCGTGCCGAAGATGGTCCAGCCTTGCGGGATCAGGCGGCGGGCGAGCGCCTGGGCACTATATCCATGACCAAAGGAAAAGAGCGTCTTTTGCGGCATGTGTGACCCTTTCGTGACCCGAGAACGGGAGTGCTTGCGTCCGGCGTACAGTTGGTCTCAACTGAGTGCAGAGGCCGCCCCCGAATTTCAAGAGGAAATGGCACGGGGGAGGCCAGAGGCGCAGCGCAGTCCGAAAAACAACAACAAGGAAAAAGAATGCAAAGCATCACCAAGAACCTGACCCTCCAAACCGCGCCCGAGCGCCCGGTCAAATCCTTTTCCGACGCCGCCGAGGCGGTCGCCTATCTCGAAGAGCTCTACACCGAGGCCTGTAGCTTTCTGACCGAGAACTTCTCCTCCATCGCGGAAGGGGCCGAGCCCTCCGCACGGTTTCGGGCCTTTTACCCGGAAATTCGGGTCACGACGACGTCTTACGCCTCGATGGACAGCCGCCTGTCGTTTGGCCATGTGGCAAAGCCCGGCACATATTCGACGACGATCACGCGGCCCGATCTGTTTCGCAATTATCTCACCCAGCAAGTGAGCCAAATCCAGCGTAATCACGGTGTGGAGGTGCAAATCGGCCCGTCCCAAACGCCGATGCCGATCCACTTTGCCGTGGCCTACGACGAGAACATCACCGTGCCGCAGGAGGGCGCTCTGTCCTATCCGCTCCGCGATGTGTTCGACGTGCCGGACCTGAGCACCACGCACGACGATATTGTGAACGGGTTCGACTTCACGCATGAGGATGGCTCGCACGCCCTCGCGCCCTTTACGGCGCAGCGGATCGACTATTCTCTGGCCCGTCTGTCGCATTACACCGCGACGGATGCGAGCCATTTCCAGAACCATGTGTTGTTCACCAACTACCAGTTCTACGTCTCGGAGTTCGAGGCCTACGCGCGCGCCATGCTGGCCGATCCGGAGAGCGGCTACACGAGCTTTGTCTCGACCGGCAATGTGGAGATTTTCGACGCCGACGCCGAGATTCCGCCCACGACAAAAATGCCGCAGATGCCGACCTATCACATCAAACGCGCGGATGGCTCCGGCATCACGCTTGTGAACATCGGGGTGGGACCGTCGAATGCGAAAACCGCGACGGATCACATCGCGGTTCTCAGGCCGCATGCCTGGCTCATGGTCGGGCATTGCGCGGGTCTCCGGAATTCGCAGCGGCTGGGCGACTTTGTTCTGGCCCACGCCTACCTGCGCGAGGACCACGTGCTCGATGACGATCTGCCGGTCTGGGTGCCGATCCCGGCGCTTGCGGAAATTCAGACCTCGCTCGAAGACGCGGTGGAAGAAGTCACCGAGCTCGAAGGCTACGAGCTCAAGCGGATCATGCGGACGGGGACGGTCGCGACGATCGACAACCGGAACTGGGAATTGCGGGATCAATCCGGCCCGGTGCAGCGTCTGTCGCAGTCGCGGGCCATCGCGCTTGATATGGAAAGCGCCACGATTGCCGCCAATGGGTTCCGATTCCGCGTGCCTTACGGCACCCTCTTGTGCGTCTCCGACAAGCCGCTGCATGGCGAGTTGAAATTGCCGGGCATGGCCTCTGATTTCTACAAATCACAGGTTTCGCGGCATTTGAAAATCGGCATCCGGGCCATGGAAACCCTGCGCGAAATGCCGATTGAGCGCATTCATAGCCGAAAATTGCGGTCCTTCGAGGAGACGGCGTTTCTTTAAAAGCACATTTTTTTGCTCAAAATGCGCTAAAACGCCTGTCCCCGTTACACTAGGCGTTGTGCGTCTCCGCAATATTCGCTTAAAAATGCGCAATAACCCCCTAATCCATGGGGGAGTACGAGGAGATACAGACAATGTCGAAACCGATGACCAAGACCCAGTTGATCGCGGCCCTGGCCGAAGAAATGGACACCGACAAGAAGTCCGCAGGCGCTGCGCTCGAAGCGATCACCGCCCTGATCACGCGCGAAGTGTCCGCCGGTGGCGCTGTGACCCTTCCGGGTGTGGGCAAAATCTATTGCCGCGAGCGTCCGGAGCGCATGGTGCGTAACCCGCAGACCGGCGACATGATGAAAAAAGACGCCGACAAGGTCGTGAAAATGACCATCGCCAAAGCGCTCAAAGATAGCGTGAACGGCTAATCCCATAGGGGATCGAATAAGAGGGTCGCGCTTGGCGCGGCCCTTTTTCGTTGGAGCCGCAAAGAGGCCACAGAGAGACAACGGAGAGGCACATGGATCTCAAAGCCATCGGAATGGGCGTGCTTTTCGTGCTGATGTGGTCTTCGGCCTTCACCTCTGCGCGGATCATCGTCGCGGATGCGCCCGCGCTCGCGGCCTTGGCCTTGCGATTTTGCCTTTCCGGCGTGGTCGGTGTCGGCCTTGCCCGTCTGCTTGGCCAAAAATGGACCTTCACGCGTCCACAATGGACCGCGATCCTCATCTTTGGCCTCTGTCAGAATACGGCCTATCTCGGCCTCTATTTCCTCGCCATGCGCACGGTGGAGGCCTCTGTCGCCTCTGTTCTGGCCTCCTCTATGCCGCTTGTTGTCGGGTTGCTCTCGGTGTTTGTCCTCAAAGCGCGTCTCACGCCTTTGTCTGCCTCTGGATTGGTGATCGGGTTTCTCGGGGTGCTCATCATTATGGGAACGCGTCTTTCCGCGGGAAGCGACACGCTCGGCATCCTGATGTGCATCATTGGGACCTTGGCGCTCGCGGTCGCGACCTTGACGCTCCGCGTGACCAATGCCGGGGGGAATGCCCTCATGGTCGTGGGGATTCAGAGCCTGATCGGCGCGGTGCCTTTGGCGCTTCTCTCCCCATTGGTCGACAATTTCGACATGACCGTTTCCGGGACATTGGTCTTTGCGTTTCTCTACACGACCTTCATCCCCGGACTTCTGGCCACGTGGATCTGGTTTCAACTGGTCGCCCGGATCGGCACGGTCAAGGCGGCGGCCTTTCACTTTCTCAACCCGTTTTTCGGCGTGGCGATTGCCGCACTTCTGTTGGGAGAGCGGGTCACGCAGTGGGACATCGTGGGCGTTCTGACCATCATGCTCGGCATTCTGGCCGTGCAGCTCTCCAAAGTGCGCTAAGTCCTCAGAGCACGAAAAACAGCACCACATTGAGCGAGATAAACGCGCCCAGCGTGTTCAAAAGAATGGAGAGAGAGGCAAAGGCCCCGCGTCCGGCCTCTTGGGCAAAGACGGCCGCGATGGCCATTGTGGGCAAGGCCGCTGTGATCAGCAGCGCTTTGAACAAATCCGGCTCCAATTCGACCCCAAACTGGCCGAAAAGCAGGATCATCCCAATTGTGACCAGAGGCATCACGACGAGCTTGATGATGGCCAGTTGGCTTGCCAGAGGCAGGTTGCCGTCGAACGACTGACCAACCAGAGAACCGCCAATCACAAAAAGCGCGATGGCCGGCGCCGAAGCACCGAGCAGTTTAAAGATCTGCAATCCGGCCTCCGGTAGAGGGGCGCCAAGCGCGGAGAACAGCAACCCCGAGGCAATCGCGATCATGAGCGGGCGGCGCGCGAGGCTCTTGAACACCTGAAACAGACGATGGCGGAGGCTATGCCCGCTGTCATGAGTGTCGCGTGCCAGTTCGAACAGAACGAGTGACAGAGGCACCAAAAGGATGTTTTCGACGAGGAAATTGAGCGTCAACGCCACGCCCGCCTGATCCCCAATCGCGAGAAGGAAAATCGACGAGCCCACAAACCCTGTGTTGGGGCAGGCGGAGACCATCACCGCCACCGCACGGCGCATCGGGTCCGATTGCCGCGAAAACCACAGATAAGCCACGGCCATCGTGATCAATGCGGAGCCCGCGTAAAGGATCATGTAATCGGGATGGAACACGGACGAGATCGACCGCGAGGCAATCGCCGCAAAGATCAGGGACGGCAGGGCGATGTTCATCACCCAGAAACTGAACACGTCAAGCGCGGCGCGATTGAACACGCCTTTCGAGACCAGAACAAAGCCGAGGGCAATCAGCGCGAAAATCGGAAAGGTGATGCCCAGAATCGTGACGAATTCAGCCAATGATGCCGCGTTGCCTTTCGCCGATTTGCCCGCGATGCAGCAGAAGGTGATCGAGGATCACACAGGCCATCATCGCCTCTCCCACCGGGACCGCACGAATGCCGACACAGGGGTCGTGGCGACCCTTGGTGATCAGATCGGTGTCTTCGCCCGCTTTGGTCACGGTTTTGCGCGGAGTGAGGATCGAGGAGGTCGGTTTCACGGAGAATCGCACCACGACATCCTGTCCGGTCGAAATCCCGCCGAGGATACCGCCGGCGTGATTTGAGCCATATTCGGGTCCATTCGGCCCCATCCGCATCTCGTCTGCGTTCTCTTCGCCGGTGAGGCAGGCGGCATTCATGCCCTCGCCAATTTCGACGCCCTTCACAGCGTTAATCGACATCATCGCGGCGGCGAGATCCGTGTCCAACTTGGCATAAATCGGCGCGCCGAGGCCCACCGGCACGCCGGAGGCCGTCACCTCGATGATCGCGCCCACAGACGACCCGCTTTTGCGGATACCTCCGAGATACTCGGCCCAGGTGTCGGCGGTCGAGGCCGAGGGCACCCAAAACGGGTTGTTGTCGATTTCGGCCATGTCGCGCGGTCCTTCAATGCCGTGCGGCCCGATCTGGGTCATATAGCCTTTGATTTCCAAATTCGGCACCAATTCGGCCAAAACTGCGCGGGCAATGCCGCCAGCCGCCACGCGGGCGGCGGTTTCACGGGCGGAGGAGCGTCCACCCCCGCGGTAATCGCGGATGCCGTATTTCTGGTAATAGGTGATGTCGGCATGGCCAGGACGAAACGCCTGAGCGATCTCACCGTAATCTTTGGAGCGCTGATCGGTGTTGCGGATCAAAAGCTGGATCGGCGTGCCTGTCGTCTTGCCCTCGAACACGCCGGAGAGGATTTCCACCTGATCCGGTTCCTTGCGCTGGGTCGTGAATTTCGAGGTGCCGGGTTTGCGTTTGTCGAGCCAAACCTGAAGCATCTCCTCGTTGATCTCGATCCCCGGAGGGCAACCATCGACGGTCGCACCAAGAGCGGGCCCGTGGCTTTCACCCCAGGTCGTAAAGCGGAAAAGATGTCCGAACGTGTTCATGCTCATGCGTGGCTCCTCGCGTTTGCCCCTGCTTTAGCCGATGTCACATCTTTGAGCAATCAGCCCTGTTTTGCGATGCCATCCTGACTTTTCCCCCTGTCAAGGATTTGGAGAAAAAGGATTTCCATGTCAGCCTACCCCTATTGCTTAAGCGTAAGAGGTTCAAAATGACTGAGACAGAGACGCATTCGGCGCCCGGAACCGGGGATGGTAAAATGTCCCTGACCGCGAAAATTATGATCGGCATGGTGGCTGGGGTGATCCTCGGCGTGATCCTGAACATGATCGACAGCAGCTTTATCAATACGCATATCGTCGGCGGATTGTTCGGCATGATCGGCAAGATGTTCGTGAATGCGCTCAAGATGCTCGTTGTGCCCCTGGTGTTCTTTTCCTTGCTGACCGGTGTGACCGGGATCGGCGACATTCGCCTCCTCGGTCGGGTCGGCGGCAAAAGTTTCGGTCTCTATCTGATGACCACTGCGCTCGCCATCGGCATCGCCATCATCCTCGCGCTGATCATCGGGCCGGGCAAAGGCTTTGACATGACCGGCGTCGACACGGGCGGCATTACGGGTCGGGAGGCCCCGACGGTCTGGAACGTCTTTGCCGCCATCGTGCCGACGAACCCCGTCGCCGCCTTTGCCAGCGGTGAGATGCTTCAGATCATCTTTTACACCATCGTGCTCGGCATCGCGGTCCTGATGCTCGGCCATCGGTCCAAGGGCTTTGTCGAGGGCTGTGAGTACATGAACGAGGTGATGATGAAGGTCGTGACCATCGTCATGGCCTTTGCCCCCATCGGGGTCTTTGTCCTCATCGCCAAGACCTTCACGGAACAGGGGATCGAGCTGTTCATCCCTGTGCTCGCCTATGTGTTCACGCTCACCGGCGCGCTCTTCCTGCACCTCTTCGTCACCCTGATGATCATGCTCAAACTCTTCACCGGGCTTAATCCTCTGACCTTCATGACGAAAATGCGACCGGCGCAGATCTTTGCCTTCTCGACCGCCTCGTCGAACGCGACGATCCCGGTCACGCTCCGCTCCGTGACCGAACGGATCGGCGTCGACAATTCCGTGGCCTCCTTCTGTGTGCCGTTCGGCGCGACGATCAACATGGACGGCACCGCGATCATGCAGGGCGTCGCCACTGTGTTCCTCGCCAATGTTTACGGCATCGACCTCGGCGTGACGGGCTATCTCACCGTGATCGCCATGGCGGTGCTCGCCTCCATCGGGACGGCGGGTGTGCCGGGCGTGGGTCTTGTCATGTTGACCATGGTTCTGGGTCAGGTGGGCCTCCCGATCGAGGGCATCGCGCTCATCCTCGGGGTCGACCGTCTCATGGATATGATTCGCACCGCCGTGAACATCACCGGCGATGCGGTCGTGACCACCATCGTTGCCAAAGGCGAGGGCAAGATCGACATGGCGCTCTTCAACGATCCGAATGCAGGGCAGATTGACGAAAACGACCTGCATATTGATGAGGCTGCGGAGGCCGAATTGGCCGAAGCCGCGCACAAGCACTAAGCGCATCGGGCCAACACCACATCACCCCTGCGCCCTGTGCGCGGGGGCTTGCACTTTTCCCCTCCCCCAACTAGCGTTGCCCTCACCTCGGGGTGCCCGTGCAACGTCACGGCTGAGATGCGTTTCCGCGAACCCGTTGAACCTGAACCGGCTAACACCGGCGGAGGGAAGGTATCAGCGATCTCCAACGCGCGACCTTTTTCTTCGCCCATAATCTTATGGAGCGAGCCATGAAATATGGACTGACCCTTGCGGCCCTCGTTGCCGCCTCCGCGGCTTCGGCAGAGCCTCTCACCATCTACGCCCCCGATTACTTTGCGTCTGAATGGGGGCCTGGTCCCGCGATCAAAGAGGCCTTTGAGGCTGAGTGCGGGTGTGAGATCGAATATGTCACCGGCGATCTGCTGCCGCGCCTGATGTTGGAAGGCGAGCGGACCAAAGCGGATGTCGCCATCGGCTTTAACTCCGACGTGACCAAAAAGGCCCGCGAAACCGGCCTTTTTGCCGCCCATGGGCTGGATTTGTCTCCTTTGACCCTGCCGATTGACTGGACGGATGACACTTTTCTGCCGTTCAACTGGAGCTATACCGCCTTCGTCTATGACAACACCAAGATCGAAAATCCCCCGACGAGCTTTGCGGAACTGGTGAACTCGGATCAGGACTGGACCCTCGCGATCCAAGACCCGCGCACCTCGATTTCCGGCCTCGCGCTTGTGCTCTGGGGCAAAGAGGTCTTTGGCGATGACGCGCCCGAGGCCTGGGCCAAACTCGCGCCCAAAGTCACCACCGTGACCAAGGGCTGGTCCGAGGCCTACGGTCTCTTCACCGATGGCGAAGTGGACATGGTCCTGTCCTATACGACCTCGCCCGCCTATCACATCATCGCCGAAGAGGATGACACGAAATCTGCGGCCTTGTTCGATGAGGGCCACTATTTCATGGTCGAACTCGCCGCAAAACTGGCCGGGACTGACCAGCCGGAGCTGGCGGATCAGTTCATGGCGTTCATCCTGACGCCGACCTTCCAGAACATCATTCCGACCGCCAACTGGTCCTATCCGGCCGCTCTGCCACAGGATCAATGGCCGGAGGCGTTCTCCCAGCTCAACTATCCTGAGACCGCGATCTTCCTCAATGAGGACGAGGCCGACGCGCTTCGGGATGAGGCCATCGCCGAATGGCGCGACGCGTTTTCTCAATAACGTTTTGGCCCGGGGTCATTGCGGCGGCGTTGGTCGCCGCAATGACCCTCGGCACCTTGGGCGCTGTGGCGCTCCGGGCGGAGAGCTTCTCCGCCCTCTCTCGGTTCGACTGGCTCGCCGTCCGGTTCACCGTTGTTCAGGCGCTCTTGTCGGCCTTTCTGTCCGTCCTCTTCGCGATCCCTGCCGCCCGTGCTTTGGCCCGGCGAAGCTTTCCCGGTCGCGGCCTGTTGATCACCCTTTTGGGCGCGCCTTTTATCCTGCCAACGATTGTGGCAATCCTCGGTCTGACCGCCGTCTTCGGGCGCACGGGTTTCGTCTCGACTGTGCTGAGTTGGGCCGGATTAGAGCCTATTTCGATCTACGGATTTCACGGCGTCGTCCTTGCGCATGTCTTCTTTAACCTGCCCTTGGCGACGCGGCTGTTGCTCCAAGGATGGGGGGGCATCCCGGCAGAGCGCTTTCGCCTCGCCTCGGCGCTCCACTTCGGGCCAAAGGACGTGTTCCGCCATCTCGAACGCCCGATGCTCCGAGAAATCGTGCCCGGCGCCTTCACTGTCATTTTCCTGATCTGCACCACGTCCTTCGCCGTCGCGCTCACATTCGGGGGCGGGCCAAAGGCCACCACCGTCGAGCTCGCGATCTATGAGGCGTTTCTCTATGACTTCAATCTTGGCAAGGCGTCCCTCTTGGCGCTCATTCAGGTGGTGATCTGCGCGCTGGCCGTTCTTCTCTCTCTGAAATTCCGGGTGCCACAGATGGGGTCGGGCGGTCTCAACCGCGTTGTGCAACGCTTCGATGCGCAGAATGCCTCGGCCCGTCTTTTGGACCTGTTTTGGGTCGTTATAGTGAGCCTCTTTCTCCTCGCGCCGCTTGTCGCCATCGCCCTGCGCGGGGCAGGGGGTGTCACCGATCTTCCTGCCTCCGTCTGGTCCGCGGCGCTTCGGTCGCTCCTCACGGCGCTTGGCTCCGCCGCTTTGGCGATCCTCCTGTCGCTGGCCCTCGCGCTTTCGGCGCTGCGCTGGCGTGGGCTTGAGATCATCGGCATGTCGTCCATTGCCGCCTCGCCCTTGGTCATGGGGACCGGGCTGTACATCGTGCTCTTCGCGATCACCGATCCGTCGATCTGGGCCTTGCCGATCACCGCTTTGGTCAATGCGGTGATGTCGATGCCGTTCATCTTGCGCGCGCTTGGGCCCGCGCTTGCGGGGGCGGAGCGCGACTATCGCCGTTTGGCCGACAGTCTCGGTATGACGGGTTTGAGCCGGATTCGTCTCGTTTTACTCCCGCGTCTTCGCGTCCCCATGGGCTTTTCCGCCGGTCTCGCCGCCGCGCTGTCCATGGGCGATCTCGGGGTGATCACGCTTTTTGCCCGGCCCGATGCCGCGACGCTCCCCTTGCAGATTTATCGCCTCATGGGGTCCTATCGCATGGATCAGGCCATGGGCGCCGCGCTGTTGCTCTTGGGGCTGAGTTTGGCTCTGTTTTACATCTTTGATCTCTGGGGAAAGCGCCGTGCTTGAGCTTCAATCTATCCGCCTGACGCAGGACGATTTCAGCCTCTCCGCCGATTTCGCGATCCCCGTGGGCGCACGCGTCGCCGTCATCGGGCCGTCGGGTGCGGGGAAATCCACGCTCCTGTCGCTACTCGGCGGATTTGAGACGCCCGACGCCGGACGGCTCCTGTGGGAGGGGCAAGACCTGACTCAGGCGCTCCCCCATGACCGGCCAATTTCCCACCTGTTTCAGGACAACAATCTCTTTGCCCATATGACGGCGGCGGAGAACGTGGGCCTCGGCATTCGCCCCAACCTCCGCCTGTCGAAAACGGAGCAGGCGCGTGTCTCAGAGGCGCTCACCGCCGTTGGCCTCACTGGGATGGCGAAACGCCGCCCCGCAGCGCTTTCCGGTGGGCAACAGAGCCGCGTGGCGCTTGCCCGTGTCCTGGTGCAGGAAAAGCCGCTGATCTTCCTGGACGAGCCATTTTCGGCCCTCGGACCAGCGATGCGCGGCGAGATGATCGGGCTGGCCAAAGAGGTGAGCGACAAACTCGGCGCGACGATGTTGATGGTCACCCATGACATCGCCGATGTGGACCGCTTCGCCGACCTGGTGATCTGGATCGAGGACGGCCATTGCCACCCGCCGCGCGACTGGGCGGAGATGAAAGGTGACCCACCCGAGGGCCTCACACACTACATCGGTGTCTGACACCTGATCATGAAAAAAGCGCCCCAAACCGGGGCGCTTTCTATGTCAGGAAACCCAAACGCGATCAGAGCGTGGTTTCTTTGCCTTTGTGCGGTGCCCAAAGCTTCTTGTTCGAGAGGTACAGAAGCGAGGTGAGCAGCACGAGAATGGTCACGGCGACAAAGCCGGCCTTCTTGCGGGCCATCATCTTCGGTTCCGCAGCCCACATCAGGAAGGCCGCGAGGTCTTCCGCCTCGTGGTGCAGATCGGTGGAGTGGCCGTCAGCATATTCGACGTCATCCCCGTAGAGCGGCGGAGCCATGGCGATCCAACCCGTGGAGAACGCGGTGTTCTCGTAATAGGTGGTGCCCGCTTCGACTTTTTCCTCGCCGGTGTAACCGGTCAGGATGCCCACGATGTACTCGGGGCCACCGATGCCTTTGAAGAACTGGTTGATCCCCGTGCCTGCCGGACCGTGGAAGCCCGCACGAGCCTTCGCCATGAGCGAGAGGTCCGGTGCGTTCTGCGAGTTGTTGGCCGGGAAGTGATCGTTCTCGGTCAGGGGACGCGCAGCGCCTTCGTCGTAGTCGAACAGGTGCATGTTGGAGGCTTCGTCGTTCACCGGGAACTGAGCCGCATAGGCGCGGACCTGATCCTCGGGGAGCTGCGGACCACCTTCGTCTGCGAGCGTACGGATCGGCACGAATTTCATGCCGTGACACGCCGAACACACCTCGGTGTAGATCTGCAGACCACGCTGAAGCTGCATCTGATCAAAGGTGCCGAACGGCCCTTCGAACGAGAAGTCCACGTCGTGGAGCTTGTGAGCCGATTCACCTGCGGCCAGAGCCGCGCCGGTGGAGAGGCTCAAAGCCGCGAGTGCGGAGAGGGTAAGTTTCTTAATCATAGTCCCTGTTTCCTTTCTCACTCGGCCGCGCCGGGGTAGTGGGACGCGAAATCTTCTTCGATCGTGGCCGGACGCGGGGTCGGCTTTTCGATCACACCCAAAAGCGGGAGGATCACGAAGAAGTACCCGAACCAATAGGCGGCACCGATCAGCGAGATCGTGGAGTACGGCGGTTCAGCAGGCATCGCACCGGCCCACATGAGGACGATGAAGTCCACGCAGAGCAGGGCAAACCACCATTTGAACATCGGACGGTAACGACCGGAGCGAACCGACGACGTGTCGAGCCACGGCACGAGCGCCATTGCGATGATCGCGCCGAACATGGCGAGCACACCGAAGAATTTCGCGTCGACGATGCCACCGGTGAGGAAGGACGCGGCTTGCACGACCCAAACGTCAGCGGTGAAGGCACGCAGGATCGCGTAGAACGGCAGGAAGTACCATTCAGGCACGATGTGCGCCGGCGTCGCAAGCGGGTTCGCTTCGATGTAGTTGTCCGGGTGGCCAAGGTAGTTCGGCATGAAACCGACGATGGCGAAGAAGACGATCAGGACAACGCCGAGGGCGAAGAGATCCTTGATCACGAAATACGGCCAGAACGGCAGCGTGTCTTTCTTGGCTTCCTCTTTCGAGGTCTTGCGCACGTCAACACCCGTCGGGTTGTTGTTGCCGGTGTGGTGGAAGGCCCAGATGTGGACGATCACCAGACCTGCGATCACGAAGGGCAGGAGGTAGTGCAGCGAGAAGAAGCGGTTCAGCGTGGCGTTGTCCACGGCCGGTCCGCCCAGAAGCCAGGTTTGGAGCGGCTCACCGATGAACGGGATCGCGCCAAACAGGCCGGTGATCACGGTCGCACCCCAGAAGGACATCTGACCCCAGGGAAGAACGTAGCCCATAAAGCCGGTGGCCATCATCAGAAGGTAGATGATCATGCCGATGATCCAGGTGATCTCGCGCGGCGCCTTGTAGGAGCCGTAGTAGAGACCGCGGAAAATGTGGAGATACACGGCAAAGAAGAACAGCGATGCGCCGTTGGCGTGCAGGTAGCGGAGCATATGGCCGCCGTTCACGTCACGCATGATGTGTTCGACAGAGGCAAAGGCCAGATCGACATGCGGCGTGTAGTGCATCACCAGAACGATACCGGTGACGATCTGAAGACCGAGACAGAATGCGAGGACGATGCCCCAGATCCACATCCAGTTCAGGTTTTTCGGGGTGGGGATCATCAGCGTGTCGTAGATCAGGCCGATGATGGGAAGACGACCGTTCACCGCTTTGGTGAAACCAGTCTTCGGCTCATAATGGTCGTGCGGAATACCAGACATAAGTTCCTCCCTTAGCCCAGAACAATCTCGGTGTCGCCGTCAAAGGCAGCAACCGGAACCGGAAGGTTCTCAGGTGCCGGACCTTTGCGGATACGACCGGAGGTATCATAGTGCGAACCGTGGCACGGGCAGAACCAGCCACCGAAATCGCCAGCGCCATCGCCGAGCGGCACACAGCCGAGGTGCGTACACACACCCATCATGACCAGCCACTCGCCCGCTTCGTCCAGCGTGCGGTTTTGGTCTTCGGCGTCGAGCGTCGCGTCTTTGTTCTCGTTCCGAGCAATCGGGTCGACCAGTTCGTTCATGGTGACCGCGCGGGCCGCGTCAATTTCATCTTGGGTGCGACGACGGATGAACACCGGCTTGCCGCGCCACTTGACGGTGAGCTGCGTTCCGGTCTCGACACCACTGATGTCGACACGGATCGAGCTAAGCGCCTGAACGTCGGCGGAGGGGTTCATCTGGTTGACCAGCGGCCAAACCACGGCACCTGCGGCCACTGCACCTGCGCCACCAGTGGCGTAGTACAGGAAATCGCGGCGGGTGCCTTCGTGTTCTTCTGCGTGGGACACGAGCAAATCTCCATTCTCTCAAGCCGGTCACCCCGGCCAATGCTTGAGAGGCCACGGTTTACCCGTAGCCCTTCGCAGGCGCTTTTAGCGAGGTGAGGCCGGTGCGTCTAGCATTCAATCCACCGTGATCGCGCGCGATCTGTCGCAATGTGTCACATTCGAAACGATTGTGACCGCTAACGACGGCCAGAAGTGGGGTTTACGGGAAAACCACCGGAATCACTTGGGAATTCTCAGACAGATTTTCGGTCAGATTGTCGGCGCTGTTTTCCGGCGGCTCCCATTTGGGATATTTCTGCATAATGCTCTGAAACCGTTCAGAGTCGAGAAACCGGGTCAGCCATTGGGTCACGCCGGGCCAGTCCTCTGCCTCAAACCACGCCCGGTCCACCATCGCGAATTGCCGCACAAAGGTGATCGTGGCGAGATCGGCCAGGCTCGGGCGCGCGCCATAGAGCCAGGGGGTCTTTCTGAGCTGCGCGTCGACGGTCATGAGGATCGTGGCGGCCTTGGCCCGTTCCTCGCTCGCATCCGCCTCTGGGAACCGCGTGTCATATTTATAACGGTCGAGCGCGGTCTTGAACGGACCTTCGATGGCGGCGATCCAATCCTCGCCCTCTGGCGGCATCTCTAAGAGCCCCTCGGGATCATTCTTGGCCAACGCCCAGTCCATAATCTCGCGGCTTTCCTCGATCACGCCCGTTTCCGTGATCAGAACCGGCACCGTCCCCTTGGGCGAGGCCGCAAGCATCTCCTGCGGCTTGTCGCGAAGCACCACTTCGCGCAGCTCGACTTCGGTGCCCGCCGAGGCGATCGCCAGCCGCGCCCGCATCGCATAGGGACAGCGGCGGAAGGAATAGAGAATAGGCCTCATGCGGTGAGTTGCGTGCCGTTGAGGCCGGTGATGACGGCCTTGAGGATCGCGCCCTCGTCCTGCGCCGTCGCAAAGCTCACTTCGGTGAACTGTTCCGTCCGGCCCATATGCGGGTTTTCCATCAGGATGACGTGCTCGCGCCCGATCTGCGCCTTGAGATGCTTTTGCACCTGTTCGTCGCCCACCGCCCGAAGCCGCGCGGCGCGGTCGCGGATCACCTTGCCATTCACCTGACGCGGAATTTTCGCCGCAGGCGTGCCCTCGCGTTTCGAATAGGGAAAGACGTGCAGCCATGTCAGGTCGCAATCCGTCACCAGCTTTATCGAATTCTCAAACTGCGCCTCGGTTTCCGTCGGGAAGCCCGCGATAATGTCCGCGCCAAAGGTCATCTCGGGCCGCAACTTCCGCGCCTCTTCACAGAACCGGATCGCATCGTCCCGCAAATGCCGCCGCGCCATGCGCTTGAGGATCAAATCGTCGCCATGCTGCAAAGACAAGTGCAAATGCGGCATCAAGCGCGGCTCGGTGGCGATGGCCTGCATCAACATCTCGTCCGCTTCGATGGAATCGATGGACGAAATCCGCAAACGCGGCAAATCCGGCACCAGCTTCAAAATCCGCATCACCAGATCGCCCAAACGCGGCGTCGCGGGCAAATCCGCCCCCCAAGAGGTCAAATCGACCCCAGTGAGCACCACCTCGTTGAACCCCTTGTCCACCAACCGCTTGATCTGATCGACCACGACGCCCGCGGGCACAGAGCGCGAATTGCCCCGGCCATAAGGAATAATGCAAAACGTACAGCGGTGATCACAGCCGTTCTGGACCTGCACATAGGCCCGGTGCCGACCGAAGCCGTCAATCAGATGCCCGGCGGTCTCCGTCACGGACATAATGTCATTGACCTGCACCCGCTCCGTGTCGCCGATGAAATTCGGCCCCATCGACTGCCAAGTCTCCGGCTGCATCTTTTCCGTATTGCCGATCACCAGATCGACCTCACCCATCGTGGCGAAGGTCTCCGGCTCCGTCTGCGCCGCGCATCCGGTGACGATGATCTTCGCCTCCGGGTTTTCGCGCCGCAGTTTCCTGATCTCCTGACGCGCTTTGCGCACCGCCTCCGCCGTCACGGCGCAGGTGTTCACCACCACGGCGTTCTCCACCCCGTTGGCCTCGGCCAGCTCTTTCATCGCCTCGGTTTCATAGGCGTTGAGGCGACAGCCGAGCGTCGCGAAAATCGGGGGGTTTGCGGACATCAGACGCGCTCCAGAAAAGACGTGTCAAACTCCGCCTTGAACACAAGTTGCGTCGGCCCGGTCATCCAGACGCCATCCTCGCGCCACTCAAGCGTGAGCCAGCCGCCATCGACCTCCATCCGCACCTTTTTCTCGGTCAGTCCGCGCACCGAGGCCGCCACCGCCGTCGCACAGGCCCCCGACCCACAGGCCAGCGTGATCCCCGTGCCGCGTTCCCAGACCCGCATCCTGATCTCGTCGCGGGACCGCACTTCGGCAAATTCCACATTGGTGCGCTGCGGGAAGAGCGGGTCATGCTCGACCCTCTTGCCCCAACCCGCGACATCCACGTCTTTAATGTCGTCCACGAAAAACACCGCATGCGGGTTGCCCATGCCCACCGCGACAGGCTCGCCGTCGAGCGGGAGGAAATCCGTGTCCACCGGATGCGACAAAGGCACCTCGTCCCACATCCGTTGCGGGTGGCCCATATTCACGGAGACCTCGTCCCCCGCCCGCCGCGCGATCAAAATCCCGCGTTCCGTGCGGATCGTGACCTCGTCCCGGCCCGTCTCATCCAACATCAACCGCCCGACACAGCGCGTGGCATTGCCACAGGCCCCCGCCCGCGATCCGTCTGAGTTCCAAAAGTCGAGATCGATGTCGGCGGCATCCGAGCTTCGAATCTCCGCCAACTGGTCGAATCCGACGCCGCAGTGCCGGTCCCCGACCGCCCGCGCCAGTTCCGGCGTGACAATCGCGTCCCGGCCCCGTGAATCGATGATCACGAAGTCATTGCCCAGCCCGTGCATTTTCAGAAAGGGAAGCTGTGTGGTGTCGGAATCCTGTTGCATGGCGCGCATATAAACCTTGTCGAAACCTTTTCCAAGAAAATCTCAGTTTTGCGCTTGACGCCCCCGACCCACACCAGTAAACCCCGCCGCACGAGCCGAGAGGCATCGTGAGAGTGGGCCGTTAGCTCAGTTGGTAGAGCAACTGACTTTTAATCAGTGGGTCGCAGGTTCGAATCCTGCACGGCTCACCACTTTCTTTCCTATATGCAGGCAGACGACTGAATCGCGCTGAGCTATGGCGCGTTTTCTTATGTCCTGCGCCAAAGGTTTGATCGGGCACTCTCAAGCTCACATGTGAGAGAATTAAGCAAACAGACGACGATGCGTGAGCAGACGCCGATGCGTGAGGTGGTTTAGTTTCTGCTAAAGTCAAAACCAAACAACTGACCTAGAATGTGCTCTACAACCTCCGCGAAGTCTGCAAGTTGATAATCAGTTATGTCGACTGTTGCTCTTTCGTGAATTAGTTTGTTTCTTAGGTTGTTGTAATATGAAGTTTTTTTCCAATAGCCGTCATCGATGGTAATGTGCTTTTTTATCTCCTCAATGACCAAATGCCTTTTGCTGAACAGTTTTGAAATTTTGTCGTCAGAGTAATATTGGTTGCTGTTGACCAAAAATTCTTTCAGAGCAATTTCCAGATTACTATCCAGGATAATTAGTCCCAATCGATTTCTGGAATGGTACTTTTTACCGGCAAGAACCTCGAACATGCTCAAAGCTTCTAACAGGCCGAGCGTCCATGGCATCTTTTTCGTAATGTGTGTGTTTTGGTCCAATAGGCGATCGGCGTAAGACTTTTTTCTACCTCTAGGTGTTGGAAGGGATACGATTTTTTTCAAAGAGTCAGGCTCGTCCAATTTAATCGGAGAGATCTCTCCGCTGTCATATTTGAAAATGGAATTTTCTCTATCTGTCTTTGTGCGTCGTGACACCTTTGTAAAGTAACCAGTAAGCTCGATAACTCCGTCGCGAATTAGCTGAAATGTGGGATGGCTCCAGTTTATACCGGCCTTATTAGAGGTCCAGGGCATAAGTTCCGGGCGGCCAGAAAGCTCTACAATGACACGGCACAAAGAGGCGTCAGGGTGCGGGGTACCTGCTTTACCACTGAAGTAGCCAACCTCACGCCCCTTTTCATGGGCTAGTATTAGTCTCTTGTTGCAGTAGAAATATACACCATAATTACCATCCTTAGGGTTGCGATCTGAGATCAAGCCTGCGGTAATCTTTACAGTGACGACTTCATCACTTGCCTCAAGAGGTTGTATCTTGAACTCAGCGGATCGCGGAGGGTAGTCAGGGGGATATGCCCAATTATCAAAATTTTCCTGTAAGACAGGACTGCCGTTTACGCTTATTATGCAGTTCGGGTTAATGAATTTCGAGTAAATTTCACTTAGTCGATTTTCAAATGCGACGACTTGATCTCTCGAAAAACCTTGGCGCAAATTGGAAATATGCACTTCAGTCGTACCTGCTGAAATATCAGATATTTTCTTTGCAGTGAGTGACCAATCTCTTTCATCAGCTAACCACTCGTTGTCGACAACAATCGAGTACGTGGGTCCATTGGCGTGACGACTTCTAATTTCGACCCGCTCCCCAAGAGCGACCCCGGCTCTCTTTCCGCCAACACCAAAATTGCCGATAATCTCTTTCTTAACATTCTCTCGGCTAGCTCCTGGAGCTACTAAAAGCTCTAGTGCGTCAGAGGGAACTCCTCCGGCATTATCCGAAACTCGTATCACTTGTCGGTCGATACTGAGCAGAACGTTGATTTCGAGTGGAGAGGACGCTTCAGCCATCAACCAATGATCGATTGCGTTGTCAATCAGTTCGCACAAAGACGTCAGCAGGGAATAATCGGCAATTATTGAGTGGAAAAGCCGTTTTTGTGGGGTCGCATCAACAGGAAGGTTGTCCATAGTATTTGCCTTAAATTATTGCAAAAATTTAAGGGCATCGTTTCAATACAATCAAGAAATTATTCACCCCACCTTCCCCCGCAACTTCTTAACCTCACTCCGTTCCTTCTTCGCCTTAATCCGCCGCTCAACGCTCCCCTTCGTCGGTCTCGTCTTGATCCGGCGTTTGGGTTTCTCGGTGGCTTTTTGGATCAGCTCCACAAGGCGCTCGCGCGCGATTTCTCGGTTCCTTGCCTGAGAGCGGGTCTCTTCGACCTGAATGACCAGCGCGCCTTCTTTGGTCCAACGACGGCCGGCCAGACGGCGCAGGCGGTTCTTGACCGGCTCCGGGAGGTTTGGAGACCGGGCGGCTTCAAAGCGGAGTTCGACGGCGGTCGAGACCTTGTTCACGTTCTGCCCGCCCGGCCCGGAGGAGCGGACGAATTGCTCGGTGATCTCCCAATCCGCGATTTCGATCTGGTCTGTGACGGTGAGGGGCATGGGGGTGATCCGGTCGTTGGAAATACCTGACGGAAACAGATGACATACAAAAGTCCGACGCGTGTCCGACGTATATCCGACAGGGGACGAAAGGGCAAAAATGGAAAAGGGCTGCCAGAAAGAGCAGCCCTCCGAGATCTCAGGAGATGGGGTCAGTTAGGACACCCAATCAGGAGTGTTTCACACTAGATTTTTCCTCTAGGTGGCGGCCCCCCCGACTGTCTTGACCTCGCTCTCCAACATCACTCTAGACACTGGACCACCTCCTTTCGATGAATTGCCGATAGGATGATGGTGGCACAGATTTGGTATATATCAAGTAAATTTATACCATACGTGCCGTGAGGCGCCCAACAATTAGGCGGAAAGGCACGAGAGCGATCAAAGCAAGGGCGAGTTTGACACCCCAATCGGCCACAGCGAGCGAGACCCAGAGCGGAACCGGCGCACCGAAGGTGAGGAAGGGCACGGCCTCCCACGCCCAGTTGATCTCCATATCGGCATTCGGACCGAAAACGGCGAGCGACTGGGAGAAAGCGATCCCGAAGAAGAGGAAGGTATCGAGCGCGGAGCCAATCACAGACGAGGCAAACGGCGCTTTCCACCAAGACCCCTCCCGAAGGCGATCAAACACAAAGACATCAACCAGTTGCGCGATGAGGAAGGCGGTCGCAGAGCCGATCGCAACGCGGAGCGCCACGGCCTGATAGGTGTAACCATCGCCTTGGAGCGTGATCTGCGTGCCGATGAGGGAGCAGATGATGCCTGTGACGAACCCGGCGAGGATGACCTTGCGCGCGGACTGCGGGCCATAGAGGCGGTTCATCAGGTCGGTGACGAGAAAGGCGAAAGGATAGGTGAAGGCCCCCCAGGTCAGAAGCCCATCGAGGATGAGGAACTGAACGAGGATGTTGGAGGCCACAACAATGGCGGCCATGGCGAGAACGCCAGGTAGGATCTGTTTCATGATGTACCCGTTTTTTATCGAAGGTGACGGCAACTCGGCCCCAAAACGAGGCGATGGGCGCGTTTACCCACAGGTTTGGCGCAAATCAAGGGTTATTCACTGACGCGGTAATCGACGAATTCGGTGCGCTGAAAGAACCGAAAGTTGTTATCCGAAATCATCGTGAGGCGAATATCGGTGCCGTCGGACCAGACTGCGATGCCTTCGAGGTTGTCATGCGTGCCCGTGTAGGTGCGCAAGAGGGTCTCGCCATTCATCGGCCCCCCCGGACCCATATCGAAGCGACGGACACGCGAGGCAAAGCCAAGGCCCGTGAACCAGCGCTCCAAAAGATAAAGCCGCCCGTCCGGGCCAATATCGAGCCCGACCGGCAAGAAATCCGTGTCGCTATCCCGTGGCACGTCCCAATCATCGAGCCATCCGCGCGCGGGATCGTAGCGATAGAGTGGAAATGGCCGCGTCATCGCGCCGGAACGTTCGGGCAGGGTGTAGACGATCCGCTCCGCATCGACCGCGATCCCCTCCAAAGAGGAATTCATCTGAAGTCCCTGAAAGTCGGGATGATCCGGGATGTCCGTCGTGCGCCCACTCTCCGGGTCGATGGTCGCGATCCTGTGCGCGCTTTCAAAGGACAGATAGACCGTGCCATCTGGCCCAATCGCAATGCCCTCGCTGTCGTCATGATAGCGGGCGAGGGGCCCACCGTCCGCCGCGCGCAGCGGCGAAATCAATGAGACCTCCGCCCCGGTCACCTCCCCATCCTCATCGCGCGAGAGCGTGCCGCCAAACAACACGGCGCGATCCGAGAGCGCGTAAAACCGCTTCCCGTCGTCCGAGAGTTCAAGGCCAGATAGCCCGCCGAGCCGTTCGTCATTCGACGTCCAGGTATAGGAACCGATGTACTTGGCCTCTGCGGCCCAAAGCAGGGCAGGGAGGAGGCCCGCGATTACCGCGAGGACAAAACGCTTGAGCATTGCGCGGGCAGGGTGGCCAATGTGATCGGCGGTTTCGGTTTGGCCGGTTGCGCGTTCGGGTTCGGCGGCGGCGGATTCAGGATGTTGTTCACCCAGTCCTGCGCATCGGCACATCCGTCGCCTGCGGGCGGTGGCGCCTGATCAACACAGGAGCGATCCCCTTTCGGACAGTTCAAACGCACGTGGAAATGATAGTGATGCCCCCACCAGGGACGCACTTTCCGGAGCCAGCTTTTGTCGCCTGTCTCATCCTTGCACATCTGCACTTTCGCGCCGGGAAACACGAAAATCCGGGCCACACGAGGATCAGAGGCAGCGGCCTTGATCACCTCATGGTGTTGGCGCGTCCAGCTGTCGTTCACATAGGCGCCTGCGGAGCGCCGCATGGAAATCGACGACAGGCTTTCGCGCTCGCTCGCCGAGAGATTGAGACGAGTTGGCGGCAGCATCCAGATATCGGCATCAAGGCCGATTTGATGGCTCGCATGCCCGGACGACATTGGCCCTCCGCGCGGTTGGCTCATGTCACCAATATAAAGCCCCTCCCACCCCGGCTGCCGGGCGGCTTTCACGGAGAGGTCTTTCAGAAAATCAACGAGAACGGGCTGGCCCCAGTTGCGATTGCGCGACAGGCGCATCGCTTGCCACGTCGGCCCGGTTTCCGGTAATTGCACTGCGCCGGCCAAACAGCCTTTGGAGTAGCTGCCGAACGCTTCGGATGCCTGTTGGGAGGGGGTCTGAACCGGCCCGAACAAAAGCTTCGCCGGCCTCTGGTCCGAACTCGACACGGCCACGGCTCTTGGCTCTACGGAGGACGACACGCTTTGTTGCCCCCCGTTACAGGCGGCCAAGGTCAAACACACCAAAATCCCGATTACACTACGCGTCATCATCACTGGGCACTCCCTCCGGATGCACCCACGCTAACAGCACCAGCCCGAGAATGAAAAGAGCGATAAGCGGAGTGATGCCGAGCCGCTGGGAATTGGTCACATCGGAGACGATGGCGATTAAAGCAGGGGCAAGAAATGTCGTCGCCTTGCCCGAAAGTGCGTAGAGACCAAAGGCCTCCGTCATGCGTTCCGGGTCGGCTTGGCGCACCATCATCGTGCGCGAGGCCGACTGGATCACGCCAGAGACAGCGCCGAGCGCCGCACCACAGATATAAAAGGCCACATCGGGCAGCGTGCTCCCCGCCTCGACCGCCATAAACAGTACGCTGTCGCGGGTGATCGTCAGGATCACGACACAGACCGTGATCAAAACGACAATGGAAAAGACGATCACGGGCTTCGGCCCGAATTTCTGATCTGCAATCCCGCCGAAATAGGTAAACACCGCGCCGGTAAAGGCCGCGAGAATGCCGAAGACGCCGATCTGAACCACGCTCCATTCCAACGCACCAAGGGCGTAAATCCCGCCAAAGGTGAACACACCGTTGAGCGCATCACGGTAGAACATCGACGAGCCGAGAAAGGCGAACAGCGATTTGCGCGCAGGGAGCGTTTTGAGCGTCCGCCCGAGATCGCGAAAGCCTTTCGAGACGGCCGTAGCCATGGGAAGGCTCACACCCTTCGGCTCCCGCACCCAGAGGAAAAACGGCACCATCGAGATCACGAACCAGAGCGCCACAAAGGGGCCGACAAACCGCGTGCCTTCGCGCGCCTCCGGGTCGAGCCCGAACAAAGGCGCACTGCCCAAAAGCGTGACGCCATCCGCGTTCTCGGCAAAGAGCAACAGCATGATCACCAGCGCGATGATCCCGCCGACGTAGCCCCAGGCCCAGCCATTGCCCGAAATCTTGCCAATCTCGTCGCGTGTGCCCAAGGCGGGCAACAACGCGTTGGTAAAAATCGTGGTAAATTCGACCCCAATCAGGCCCAAAGCAAAGAACATGAGCACGAGAACGGTCGGGAAGCTTTCCGGTGACGCCATCCAGAGTCCCGCCGCACCGACAACGTAACAGGCGGAAAAGACCCAAATCCACGGCATCCGGCGTTTGCTCTCATCCGCGATCGACCCGAGCACCGGGGCTAAAACGGCAATCGTCAGCCCTGCGGTCGTCAGCCCATAGCCCCAGATCGACTGCGCCTCTGCCTTGGCCATGGAGGGGTCCATGCCGCCCGCAGTAAATGTGGCGATCAGTTGTTCCGCGAAATACGGCCCGAAAATAAAGGTGAGGATCAGCGTGTGAAAGGGCTGTGTCGCCCAGTCATACATCATCCAGCCCCAGATACGCTTGCGATGGCTTGGTTGTGCCATTTCCCCATGTCCCCCATGCGTTAGCTGGGGCGATAGAACAGGGAAAGCGGGGTTTGCGCAATGCAAACTTCTCTGTCGGCGACGTCGGGGTCAGTCTCTCGTGGGAGGCCAGGGGCGCGTGTGATCTGCCGCAATCCAGTTTTGCACCCACTCCGGAAGCTCTGGACTTTGAACCTCAGGGTCCAGCCGTTCCAAAATGTCTCTGGGCGGCACCATCCGACGGTTTTTGAGCACCGCGCCGCGCAACAGGATATGATTGCAGCACTCGCCCTTTTTGTTCCACATCGACTGCTCGATATAGAGAAATTTGTCGTCGAACCCGATCGGCGTGGTCACCATCTCCACAGTCTGAAATGCCGTCACCCTGCGGCGATAGCGCACGGAGGCCCCCGCGACGGCCATTCCGAACCCACCCTCCTTCGCGGCTTTCGCCGTCCCGTTGCGGATCGACATCGGAATGCGCCCAAGGTCAAAGAGTGTTAAGGTTCGTCCGTTATTGAGTTCGAGCCACAGGTCAATGTCCCAGGGCATGCAAATATGCCGGGAGCGGTGCGGTTCAAAGAGACCGATCTTGGGGGCGTGTCTGACTGTCCACGCCTGATAGAGCATGCGGATAAATGGATACATGCCTGCCACTGTCTTTCTGCAAGCGCAAAGGTCAAGGCGGACGTTACGGCACAACCGCTCTTGTCTGAGAGGGGATAAGACCTTAGGTGAGAAAACGACCGAAACCTTGGGAACCTGAAACATGCTGTCTCTCTTGCAAATTATTCTGATGATCCTTGGCGTTCTGAAATTCATCATGATCGTCCAAATCATCATGAGCTGGCTGATTAGCTTTCAGGTGCTCAATGTCCGTCAGCCCTTCGTCTCGCAGATTTGGGACGGCCTCTCGCGTCTGCTTGAGCCGATCTATCGGCCTATCCGCAAAATCCTGCCCCCGATGAACGGTCTCGATCTCGCGCCGCTCGTGGCCTTTATCGCGATCTATGCGATCGAGCGCATTCTGATCAACAACGCGGGCGTGTTTTACTGATCCAACCTTGCCTCGGGGGGTAATCCCCCCTTGAGGCTTGCGCCCGCGCGTGCGAATCTGTCGCCAATCATAAAGAGCAGGCAGATATGGATCAGGCGCAGGCGCTTCTTTCCTCGGTTTTCGGGTTTGACGACTTCCGTCCCGGTCAGGCGGAGATCGTGGACGCCGTTGTGTCGGGCCGTGACGTGCTCGCCATCATGCCCACGGGCGGTGGCAAATCCCTCTGTTTCCAACTCCCTGCTCTGGTACGCGACGGTCTGACCGTCGTGATCTCGCCCCTCATCGCCCTCATGCGCGATCAGGTTCAGGCCCTCCAAGCCGCCGGTGTCGCCGCGGGCGCGCTGACCTCCGGCAACACGGAAGAGGAAAACGACGCGGTGTTTGCCGCGCTCTCAAATGGCGAGCTGAAACTCCTCTACATGGCCCCCGAACGGCTCGCCTCCGGCGGCACGCTGCCGCTCTTGCGCCGGTCGAACGTCTCGCTGATTGCCGTCGATGAGGCCCATTGTGTCTCGCAATGGGGTCATGATTTCCGGCCTGACTATCTCCGCATCGGCGATCTCAAACGCGCGCTGGGCGTCCCTTTGGCCGCCTTTACCGCCACTGCCGACGAAGAAACGCAGGCCGAAATCGTCACCCGCCTGTTCGATGGCACCCCGCCCGAAAGTTTCCTGCGCGGGTTCGACCGTCCGAACATCCACCTTGCCTTCGCCGTCAAAGACCAGCCGCGTCGCCAGATCCTCGATTTCGCGGCCGCGCGCAAAGGTCAGTCCGGCATTGTCTATTGTGGCACCCGCGCCAAGACCGAGAGCCTCGCCAAGGCGCTCTCCGACGCTGGCCATCTGGCGCTTGCCTATCACGGCGGCATGGAGCCGGACCTACGCCGCGAGGTCGAACGCCGGTTCCAGCAAGAAGACGAGCTGATCGTCACCGCCACCATCGCCTTTGGCATGGGCATCGACAAACCGGACATCCGCTGGGTCGCCCATGCCGATCTGCCGAAATCCGTCGAGGGCTATTATCAGGAAATCGGTCGCGCGGGCCGGGATGGCGCGCCCGCCGAGACGCTCACGCTCTTTGGTCCCGACGACATCCGGTTTCGCCGCAGCCAGATCGACGAAAGCCTCGCACCGCCGGAGCGCCGTGCCGCCGATCACGCGCGCCTCAATGCGCTTTTGGGTCTCGCCGAGGCACAGGTGTGTCGTCGTCAGACCCTTTTGAAATTTTTCGGCGAAGTGTCCGCGCCCTGCGGCAATTGCGACCTCTGCGACAGCCCGCCCGCTCTGTTCGACGGCACCACGGCAGTGCGCAAAGCGCTCTCCGCCGTCCTCCGCTGTGACCAAGGGTTCGGCGCGGGACATCTCATCGACGTGCTCACCGGCAAGATGACCGACAAGGTGCGCCAGTGGAACCATGACCAACTGTCCGTCTTTGGCATCGGCAAGGACTATGACAAACGTCAGTGGAACGCGATTTTCCGGCAAATGATGGGGGCCGATCTGCTCCGCCCCGATCCGGAACGCTTTGGTGCGCTCTATATGACCGACCCCGCCATGCCGATCCTCAGGGGCGAGGCCGAGATCACCCTTCGCAAAGACACTCTGGCCAAGGCCCGCTCCGGTCCCGTGGCCAAGGCGCTCGTCTCCGACGAAGACGCGCCGCTCCTCTCCGCGCTCAAAGCTAAGCGCCGCGCCCTTTCCGAGGAGGCCCGCGTGCCCGCCTACGTGGTCTTTGCCGACCGCACGCTTATCGAGATGGCCGAGCGTCGGCCTCAGACCCTTGATGACATGGCGCGGATTGGTGGGGTCGGGGCCAAGAAACTCGAACGCTACGGGTCGGAGTTCCTGAGCGTGATCCTCGGCGCCTCCGCGCCCGACATGCATCCCTCACGCCGCAAACTTGCGGTGTCTGGCGGCGGCTCCCTGTTCGATCAGTTGGAGAGCATCCAGCGCGACCTCTCTCGCGGTGATTGCGGCACGCTCAAACCCATGAGCTTGTCTGCCTCGCAGATCACCAAACTGGTCAAATCGCGGCCCCATGATATCGAGGCTGTGACCCGAATCCTCGGCGAAAAGCCCGCAGAACGCTTCGGGCCCGCAATTTTGGCGGCCATCCAGGCGGCTTAACTCAGGCGCTCGTCACCTGCTCTTGCGGGATCGGTGCGATGACCTGCTCCTCCGCGAAAATGGGCCGACAGATCGACGGGTGTTCCTGAAGAATCCGGTCAATGATCGCCGCTTTTCGCAACGGCTTGGTGAGGTAAAAATTGAGACCCGCTGCCAGAATGTCTTGTTCATCTCCCGCCATCGCATGCGCCGTGAGGGCCACAATCGGGACGCGGGGGGCCTCCTTTTGCGCGGCCTCAATCGCACGAATTTGGCGTGTCGCCTCTTTGCCATCCACCTCGGGCATCGAAATATCCATGAAAATCAAATCCGGCTGAAACCTCTGAAACTGTTCCACCGCCTCTCGCCCGTTGTTCGCGAATTGAAGCTCCACATCGAGCGTCTTGATCATCTTGCTGAACACAAGCTGGTTGGTCTTATTGTCCTCTGCGGCGAGGATTTTCATCCGCCGCCCGGAAATTTCCGCGTGTTTTGCCATCTCATCCGGCGGCACCACACGGGTCAGCGCCCGCCAAAGATCCGCCCGCAACAGCGGCTTTTTCAAAAGCGTCGCGCCGATGAGGTCGGTCTCCGTTGAGGACACCGGACTGGAACTCATCAACAGGATCGGGGCCTCCACGCCCCGCGCGCGGAGTTGTCGGACAAATTGCGCCATGTCGATGTTCGGCAGCGCGTGGTCGATGAGATAGACCTGCGCATCCAGACCCGAATCCAGCAGTTCCGCAGGGCCTTCAAACGAGTCGACTTCGAACCCGAGCGCCGTCAGTTGCTTTTCCAGGATCACGGAATTCGCGCTGATCTGGTCCAAAAGCGCGGCTTTGTGCATCCAGGACGGCAGGGGCGGATCAATCATGTCCTGGGCGACATCCATGCTCATCCGAAAGCCAAAGCACGACCCGATGCCCAGCTCACTATCGACCCAAATGTCGCCCCCCATGAGCTGAACCAGTTGATGCGTGATCGCGAGGCCAAGCCCGGTGCCCTCGAATTTGCGGTTGCGCTCATCCTCGACCTGATTGAACTCGCCGAACACGTGGGAAATCATGTCGTCCGCGATGCCGATCCCGGTGTCCTCGACCGAAATATGCACCCTCTGTTTCGTCCCATCGTCTTCCGGCAGGCCAACGACACGAACGATCACATGGCCCTGCGAGGTGAATTTGACCGCGTTGCCGACTAGATTGGTGAGCACCTGTCGCATCCGCCCCGGATCGCCGACAAATCGCGTCGGCATGAACATGTCGTAGTCGATGATGAGATCGACGCCTTTTTGCGCGGCGGAGGGCTGCAACAACACCATCACATCCTGAATACAGCGTTCGAGATCGAAGGCTTCAGGATGAAGCGTGAGTTTCGAGGCCTCGATTTTCGAGTAATCCAGCACATCGTTGATCAGGCTCAAAAGCGCCTCACCGGAGGATTTGATCGTGTCGATATAGAGCGTCTGTTCCTCGGAGAGATCGGTATCGGCCAAAAGCTCCGCCATGCCGACAATCCCGTTCATGGGGGTGCGAATCTCGTGGCTCATATTGGCGAGAAAGGCAGATTTGGCGCGGTTCGCCGCCTCCGCCTTGACCCGCGCTTTTTTGAGGCGCTGCTCATAGCGGATGGAGGCGGTGATGTTGAGGCCAAGGGAAACGGTGTCGCCATCGCTGGAGCGTTGATCGACCAGTTTGACGAATTGGTTGTTCCAGAGCCGGATGGTATCGGGGTCGCGCACCGGCGCATGCCAGCGGGTGAGCGCACGCGCGATAAAGGCCTCGCGCGAGGTGGTGCCGATGTCGACGATGCCCTCCTCGACCATGAGGCGGACAATTTCCGGATAGCTGATGCCGGGGCGCACCGCCTCTAACCCGTCGAAAATCTGCAAATAGGCGGAATTCGCGGCGATCATCACATCAGAAGGGTCGAACACCGCAAACCCGTCGCGGATGGTCTCAATCGAGTCCCACAGACGCCGTTCCGCGATATGGACGGCGACATTGGCCTTTTCCAAATCTTCCTTGGTGCGGAGGTTTTCGTCGCGAAGCACCTCCGTCTCTTCCCGTTTGACGATGATCTCGTTCGAGAGCGACCGCGCATGGCGTGAGAGTTTCTTATTCGCCTCGAACAGCTCCGCCTGTTTGAGTTCCAAAAGCCGTTCGGCGGCCAGCCGCGCACGACGTTCCTGCGCGAGCGTCTCGGACAATGACATGGGACGTCTTTCCCTCCTGCTGGGCCACGGACTTGGTGTCAGACTGGCCCGAACAGGGTGAAAAAAGGCTTAATGCCAGCTAAAATCTTTATGGCCGAAATCTTTGTGAGGAACCGTTCAGAGCCGCTCAATCGCCAGAGCGATCCCCTGACCGCCGCCGATACACATGGTGATCAACGCCTTTGAGCCACCCGTGCGCGCCAGTTCATGCATCGCTTTCACGACCAGGATCGCCCCCGTCGCCCCCACAGGATGGCCAAGCGCGATGGCGCCGCCGTTGGGATTGACCTTGTCGGTGTCGAGACCCAGCGCCCGGTTCACCGCAATCGCTTGCGCGGCAAAGGCCTCGTTGCTTTCGATCACGTCGAAATCCGCGACCGACAACCCCGTGCGTTTGCACAGCGCCTCGACCGCCGGAATCGGGCCGATCCCCATCACCTCAGGTCGCACACCTGCATGAGCATAGCCGAGAATGCGCGCTTTCGGAGTGAGGCCCGCGGCCTCTGCCGCCTCGGCCCGGGCGAGAACCAAAGCCGCCGCGCCGTCGTTGAGGCCGGAGGCATTGCCCGCCGTCACGGTGCCACCCTTTTCAAACGCCGGACGTAGACCCGCGAGCGCCTCCAATGTCGTCGCCTTCGGGTGTTCGTCCGTGTCAAAGGCGACGAGATCGCGCTTTACCTTGACCTCAATCGGCACAATTTCCTCTTGGAACCGTCCTGCCGCAATAGCCGCTTCTGCGCGCTTCTGGCTTTCCAAGGCAAAGGCGTCCTGATCCTCGCGGCTGATCCCATGCTCGCGTGCGACATTCTCCGCCGTCACACCCATATGCCCGGTGCCAAAGGGACAGGTCAGCGCGCCGAGCATCATGTCCTGCGCGCCCGTATCGCCCATCTTTTGGCCCCACCGCGCGGCGGGCAAAATATAGGGCGAGCGGCTCATGACCTCTGTCCCGCCCGCCACGGCAAAATCCGCGTCGCCGAGCATCAGAGACTGCGCCGCCGACACCACCGCTTGCGCCCCCGACCCACAGAGCCGGTTCACATTCATCGCGGGCGTCGTGTCGGGAATCCCCGCGCCCATGGCGACGAGGCGAGAGACATACATGTCTTTGGGTTCGGTGTTGATGATATGGCCGTAAACCGCGTGCCCGATCTGGCCACCCTCGACCCCGGCACGCTCCAGCGCCGCTTTGGTCACCTTCGCACCAAGATCCGCAGGCCGCACGCCAGAGAGCGCTCCGCCAAAGGTGCCGATGGCGCTCCGCGCGCCGCTCAAAATCACGATGTCCGACATGTGCCTCTCTACCCTGAGCCAATTTCAGAGGAGTGTAGCGGCTTGACGGATCAGAAAAAGGGGAACGCTGCGTCCCCCTCTCTTGGCTCTCTCTTAGCCCGGCGTCACATGGGTGAGGGGCGCGCGGCCCGTGGCGGTCACCACCTCTTCGTGCCCGTTCTCGATCACCATCGCCGTCAGGGGGCGCCCGTAACCCGCGCCCGTGTCGATGTCGATGCGGTTGCCGAAATGCGTTGCTTCGTCCAAGGCTGTGTGCCCGTGCACCACGGTAAAGGGCAACGGCCCGTGATAATCGAGCCAGCCATCGCGAATCCAGATGAGGTCTTCCTCGTCTTGCTTTTCCACCGCCACTTTCGGTCGAATCCCCGCATGCACGAACAGATAATCATTCCACGCGTAGGTGAGGGGCAGGCTTTCGACAAAGTCGATATGCGCCTCGGGAACGCTCTTTTTCGCCCGCATATGCGCGATCTCGAAATCGCCGTCCTCCGCCTCAACACCATAGGAGGCCAGCGTCTCTGTGCCGCCAAGCGCCGCGTGAAGCCAGCTTTTCCCGGATTTGATATGCAGATTGTCATGGGCGATGCCGTGGCGGACGAACCGGGTGAACATCCGGTCGTGATTGCCGCGAATGGCGCGCCATGGCTCGCCCTTGGCAATCCCGTCCATCAGATATTGGATCACGCCTGCGCTGTTTGGTCCTCGGTCGGTATAGTCACCCAAGTGAATGATGCGGGCGTCCGGGTCGCCCACGCGGGCCTTGTCGGCCTCGATCCGCGCGTGAGCGGCTTTGAGCATGTCGAGCTGACCGTGAATGTCGCCAATGGCGTAGATGCGCATTTCGTTCTCCTTCTGATGCGCACAAAATAGAAGGGCCGCCGGAAAACTCCAGCGGCCCTTTCAGGAATGTTGTGCAATGTGCTCTTGCGATCAGGCTTTGAAGTGCAGCGGGTTCACGCGCTGGAACAACCCGGAGTCTTTGAGCGCCTTCACCGTCTCCGGCTTGATCGGCGTGTCGAGGAAGGTCATGGCGATCGCGTCACCACCCGCTTCGGCACGGCCCAGCGTAAAGTTCGCGATGTTCTCGTCATGCTCGGCCAACAGGGTACCGAGTTTGCCCAGAACGCCCGGAACGTCCTTGTTGGTGGTGTAGAGCATGTGCTCGCCCACTTCGGCGTCGATGGTGATGCCTTTGATCTGGATAAAGCGCGGCTTGCCATCGGAGAACACCGTGCCCGCGATGGTGCGGTATTTCTCGACGGTCTGGATGTCGAGCTTGATGTAGCCGTCGAACACGCCCGACGCATCCTGCGTGGTTTTCGAGATCTGGATGCCACGGTCTTTCGCGATCAGCGGCGCAGACACCATGTTCACGTCCGGGTTCACCGCCTGCATGATGCCTGCAAGAACGGCACATTCGAGCGCCTTGAGGTTCATCTCGGAGGCAACGCCGTCAAAGGTGATCTTGATGTCTTCGATGGCTTCCTCGGTGACCTGACCGATGAAGGAACCGAGGTTTTCGGCCAGCTGCACCCACGGGCCCATGACCTTGGCCTCTTCGGCGGTCATCGACGGCATGTTGAGCGCGTTTTCGACAGCACCGTCCAGGAGGTAGTTGGACATTTGCTCGGCGACTTGCAACGCCACGTTTTCCTGAGCTTCCGTGGTGGAGGCGCCGAGGTGCGGGGTGCAGACCACGTTCGGCAGGTTAAAGAGCGGGTTCTCTTTCGCCGGCTCTTCGGAGAACACGTCAAATGCGGCACCTGCCACGTGACCGGATTTCAGAAGTTCGGCGAGAGCCGCCTCGTCCACGAGACCACCACGGGCACAGTTGATGATGCGCACGCCTTTCTTGGTCTTCTCAAGGTTTTCCTTCGAGAGGATGTTGCGGGTGCTGTCGGTCAGCGGGACGTGCAGGGTGATGAAGTCGGAACGCTTCAGAAGCTCGTCCAGCTCGACCTTCTCCACACCGATCTCGGTGGCGCGCTCTTCCGACAGGAACGGGTCGAACGCGATCACTTTCATCTTGAGGCCGAGCGCGCGGTTACACACGATGCCACCGATGTTGCCCGCGCCGATCACGCCGAGAGTTTTCGCGGTCAGCTCGACCCCCATGAACTTGGACTTTTCCCATTTGCCCGCATGCGTCGAGGCAGAGGCTTCCGGGATCTGACGCGCCACGGCGAACATCATCGCGATGGCGTGTTCTGCGGTGGTGATCATGTTGCCGAACGGTGTGTTCATCACGATCACACCTTTCTTAGACGCGGCTTCCTTGTCGACGTTGTCGGTGCCGATACCGGCGCGACCCACAACTTTGAGGTTGGTGGCGTGCTCCAAAAGGGACGGCGTGACTTTGGTCGCGGAACGGATCGCGAGACCGTCGTATTTGCCGATCACCTCGGCGAGTTTTTCTTTGTCTTTACCAAGCTCGGGCATGAAATCGACGTCGATGCCACGGTCACGAAAGATTTGAACGGCGGTTTCCGAGAGTTTGTCGGAGACGAGAACTTTAGGGGCCATGTCGGGCGCTCCTCGAAAAAGATGTTGGGATGGGAAGCCGGGCGAAGTCGCCCGGGTCTTTCAGTCCGAATGGGGTCCGACAAAAGTCCGACACTTGTCCGACGTTTTGCCGACCCTCAAATTCTGGGCTTATTGCTCAGCGATGCACTCTTCAAAGGCCCACTTGAGCCAGAGCGTCAGGGCCTCAACGTCAGAGGCCTCCACCGTCGCACCACACCACACGCGAAGACCCGCAGGCGCATCACGATACGCCCCGATGTCATACGCGGCGTTATAGGCTTCGAGCTTTTTCGCCACGGCTTTCGCGAACACAGCGCCGTCTTTGATGCGGTCGTCGGTGAATTTCAGACACACGGAGGTGTTGGAGCGCGTGGCCTCATCTTCGGCGAGGTTGGCGATCCAGTCGTGACGGTCGCAGAAGTCCCAGAGCACTTTGGCGTTTGCCGTGGAGCGTTCGATAAGGCCTTGAAGACCGCCAACATTTTTCGCCCATTCGAGGGCCACGAGGTAATCCTCGACGGCCAGCATGGAGGGCGTGTTGATGGTTTCACCCTTAAAGATGCCTTCGATCAGCTTGCCGCCTTTGGTCAGGCGGAAGATTTTCGGCAGCGGCCAAGCGGGGGTGTAGCTTTCCAGACGCTCGACAGCGCGCGGCGACAGGATCAGCATCCCGTGCGCGGCCTCGCCACCCATGACCTTCTGCCAGGAGAAGGTGGTGACATCGAGCTTGTCCCACGGCAGGTCCATCGCGAAAGCGGCAGAGGTCGCATCGCAGATGGTCAGACCTTCGCGGTCGGCCGGGATAGTGTCGCCATTCGGCACGCGCACACCAGATGTGGTGCCGTTCCAGGTAAACACGACGTCGGTGTTGAAATCCACGTCGGCGAAATCAACGATCTGACCGTAGTCAGCGGTTTTCACTTCGGCGTCGATTTTGAGCTGTTTGACAACATCGGTCACCCAGCCAGCGCCAAAGGATTCCCAGGCAACCATGGTGGCTTTGCGGGCACCCAAAAGGGACCACATGGCCATCTCAACAGCGCCGGTATCCGAAGCGGGCACGATGCCGATCTTGTAGTCGGCCGGGATGCCGAGAACCTCACGGGTCGTCTCAATTGCGGCTTTCAGCTTTTCCTTGCCAATAGCGGCACGGTGCGAACGGCCCAGCGGGGCGTCAGCCAGCATTTCGACGGAGAAATTGGGGATTTTGGCGCAGGGGCCAGAGGAGAAGCGCGCGTTTGCAGGGCGCGCCTGAGGGTGCTTGGTAGCCATATATGCTATCCTTCCAGATAAATGCCTCTCGTTGGGGAGAGGTGTCCCGCGGATCGAATTAGTGGCTTTCTTTTGTCTCAGCAATACGAAATCGCAAAAATCCGTCGCATTTTTTTCCGACATTCGTCGCAGATCGTCTGGACCGTTTCCGATCGGAAATTTGCGTGCCGAATGCACATGGAGGGTGAAAAACGCACCTGAGGGGGTTTCATAGTGCTGGAATTGGCGTGAGCCATTGCGTAGACAGGCGACAAATGGAGGCCCCTATGTTCACCTGTATTCTTCTCACCAACCCCGCTCAGCCCGCGCTGAATTTGACCACCGTTGATGCGTTGCGCTCGGCCTGGGGTGGGGGCGATCTCAAATGGCTTTCGCTTGGCGATGCGGCAGAATTCACGGTGGAAAAAGTGCCGTCCAATCAATGGGATGTCTGGGAAGGTCTCCAGGGTCAAGGCATTGATCTGATTGTGGTTCCCACGGCTTCGCGCCGCAAGAAAATGCTCTTGGCCGATATGGATTCCACCATGATCCAACAGGAATGTATCGACGAGCTGGCCGATGTCGCGGGCGTCGGTGAGCGGGTCAAGGAGATCACCGCCAAGGCCATGAACGGTGAGCTGGATTTCGAGGGGGCGCTGACCGAACGTGTGGGGCTTTTGAAGGGCCTTCCAGAAAGCGTGATCCAAAAGGTCATCGACGAGCGCATCACTTTCATGCCCGGCAGCAAGGAACTTCTCGCCACCATGAAGCGCGACGGCGCTTATTGCGCGCTGGTCTCCGGCGGCTTTACCGCCTTCACCGGCTACGTGGCCGAGGCGCTTGGGTTTGACGAGAATCGCGCCAACACCTTGCTGGTGGAAAACGGTGAACTGGTTGGCAAACCCGGTCTGCCGATTCTCGGACGTGAGGCTAAGGTCGCCGCGCTCAAGGAGATCACCGAACGCCTCGGTCTTTCCCATGATGACGTCATGGCCGTGGGCGATGGGGCGAATGATCTCGGGATGTTGAAACTCGCCGGGGCAGGTGTGGCGCTTCATGCCAAACCTTCGGTCGCGGCGGAATGCGAGATTCGGATCAATCATGGGGATTTGACGGCGCTTTTGTACGTTCAAGGCTACGCCAGATCCGACTTCGCGTGATCCTTTGGAGCAGGTTTCCGACACCCTTCTCTCGCTCCCTGTCGAACTGATCGCCCTTTTGGCGTTGGCAGCCTTTGTGGCTGGCTTTGTCGATAGCATCGCGGGCGGTGGCGGGTTGATCACCATTCCTGCGCTCCTCCTCGCGGGCATCCCGCCGATTCAGGCGCTTGCGACGAATAAGGTGCAGGGGCTGTTTGGAGCAGGGATGGCCGCGATCACCTACGCGCGGGCCGGACATGTGGACCTGCGCAAACAGATCGGCCCCGCGCTATTGTCCTTTGTGGGCGCGGTCTTGGGCGCGCTTTTGGCAAGCTCACTGCCGACAGATGTGATTCGCCTCGGATTGCCCGTCCTTTTGATCGCCATCGCGCTGTTTTTCGCACTCAAACCGGGCCTCAACGATATGGACCGAACCCAACGCATCACGCTGCTGGTGTTCGCGTCGACCTTCGTGCCCTTTATCGGGTTCTATGATGGCCTCTTGGGGCCGGGCACAGGCGCGTTTTTCATGCTCGGTTTTGTGAGCCTTGCGGGCTACGGCATCCTCAAAGCGACCGCGCACACCAAGCTTTTGAACTTTGCCTCGAATGTTGGTGGGCTTGTGGGCTTTGTTCTCGTGGCGAAGCCGCTCTGGGCTTTGGGGCTGATCATGGGCGCGGCGCAGATTGCTGGAGCTTATGTCGGGTCTACGCTGGCCACAAAAGTGGGGGCAAAACTGATCAAGCCCGTTTTGGTCATCGCTTCGACCGCTCTGGCGCTCAAACTCATTTCCGAGTGGTTTTGAGTATTTTCATCACGAAAAAGATCACCCCGGAAACCCTGCCGCCGGTTTGATCTCGCCGGTGTTGATCCCGGCAAAATTGGGCACATCCGGGTTCAGACGCTTTTTCACCAGCGGGTCACGCGCATCGAGCGCGCCGAGTTTCACGAGTAGCGCGGCGATGGCACATTCTGACGCGCGGGTGGCTCCGTCCGCGATCTTGAGCGCCACGCCCAGACCCTGTTCGGGCAGAATGGCGGTAAAGACGCCCTCGGCTCCGGTCTTGATCGTCACCTTGCCCTGCGCTGCGCGCATCAATTCGGTACAGGCACGGCCTTCGCCCGCGACGAGATCGGGATGGGTGCGCATGGCTTTTGCCAAACGGTAGGCCGCGCGCTCCATCGTATTGCCGCCCTCGCGTGCCCCGGCAAAGAACCCCATGGCGTGGCCAAGGCCCCGCACGGTGGTCGCGAAATTCGGAGCAGAACAGCCGTCTATGCCAAAACCGGGTGAGGTTTCTCCGGTCACAGTTTCAAACGCCTCAAGCGCCGCTTTTTGCACGGGATGATCTGGGTCCACGTACTCGGGACCAGCGCCAAGGAACTGGGTGAGGGTCAGAAACCCGCAATGTTTACCGGAGCAGTTGTTGTGAATGCGGCATTTGCCCTCGTCGGCCTTGATCTGGGCATCGCGGGTCGGGATGTCCCATGGTTCTTGCGGGCCACAGATCAGGTCATTTTGGGTCAAGCCGAGGTCTTTGAGCCAAGCCGCCACACGCGTCGTGTGGATCGGTGCGCCTTGGTGAGAGGCGCAGGAGAGGGCGAGTTGCTCCTCGGTCAGACCCTTGTCATCGGCGGCACCTGACGTGAGCAGGGGCAGGGCTTGGATCATTTTGACAGAGGAGCGCGGCAGGATCACGGTGTCCAGATCGCCCCAGCCCTCGATCACCTCGCCTTGCGCGTTGCAGACCACGGCATAGCCCGCGTGACGGCTCTCAAGGATCGGGCCGCGCCACACCTCAACCATCTCTTGTGTCCGTGCCATTGTGGGTGCCATGGGCCATTCCTTTCACGTTTCAGCGAATTTCTGCCAAGGGCCTTTCCCAAATCGGCGGAATTACGTTACTGTGCCGACAAATCAGGAGATAAGACCTGATCTTACTTGAAAACCGCAGCTATAGACTGCGGAAGTTGGGGTCAACTCAAGGTCGTTAAAATCGAGAGGCAGCAAGAGTTCTATGCGTTTAATTGCCAAACATATCGTTCCGGCCCTATTGGCCGCAACAACCGCGTTTCCGGCTGTGGCACAGACGAGCACCAATCAGGTCGCATCCAACACAGATTGGTATGTCTATGTCGAAGAGCAACCAAACAAATCTTGTTGGGCTGTCTCTGTTCCGAAAGAGACGGTCAACACCGATAGCTCCGGGCGTCCGAAATCCGTGACACGGTCCGAAATTTTGCTTTTCGTGACCTACGCGCCAGGCAATGGTGTGACCGGTCAGGTGTCTTTCTTGGGCGGGTATCCGTTTGAGCCGGGCTCGGATGTGACCATGGACATCGGGGGCACCACCTTTAACCTTTTCACGAATTCCGAGGCCGAAACGGCCTGGGCTGTGACACCGGAAGACGATGCCAAGATCATTGCGGCGATGAAGCGTGGTGCAACGGCGACGATGACCGGGCGCTCCTCGCGCGGGACGATCACCAAAGATACCTTCTCGCTTCTGGGCTTTACTGCCTCTGTTGAAGAAGCGGCGAAACGCTGCGGCAGCTGATCCTCGGGAACGCTGTCCTCACAGATCATTGACATGGGCCTCTCCCACGGGAGGGGTCTTTTCATATGGAAATACGGGGAAGAATCCTGTATGCCGCCGGCTTAAACCCCGAAAGAAGAGACCCGTTATGGAACCCAGCGCACCGATTACGCAGGATGTGATGACTTTTACGCGCAAGGAAGCGCCCTCCGACAAGATCAATCTTGTCGGTCTGACGCGTGATGCCATGCGCGAGGTGCTGATCGAAAACGGCACCCCGGAAAAGCAGGCAAAAATGCGCACCGACCAGATCTGGCAATGGATTTACCAATGGGGTGTCCGCGACTTTGCCGAGATGACTAACTTGTCGAAAGACTACCGTGCCATGCTCTCTGACAAGTTCGAGGTGCGTGTCCCTGAGGTCGTGTCCAAACAGGTCTCCGAGGACGGCACGCGCAAATATCTCGTCCGCATCAACGGCGGGCATGAGGTCGAGGTGGTCTATATCCCCGAAGAGGGCCGTGGCACGCTTTGTGTGTCGTCGCAGGTGGGCTGCACGCTGACCTGTTCCTTCTGTCACACCGGGACACAGAAACTGGTGCGTAACCTGACAGCGGCGGAAATCGTCGGCCAGGTGATGATGGCGCGCGACGATCTCAATGAATGGCCGGAAAAAGGCGCTCCGAAAGATGAGACGCGGCTTTTGTCCAACATCGTGCTGATGGGCCTGGGCGAGCCGCTCTACAATTTCGAAAACGTCCGCGACGCGATGAAAATCGTGATGGACGCCGAAGGGATTCAGCTTGGTCGTCGTCGTATCACGCTGTCGACCTCGGGCGTTGTGCCGGAAATTCACCGCACCGCGCAGGAAATCGGCTGTCTTTTGGCGGTCTCTTTCCACGCGACCACCGACGAGACCCGTGATGTCCTCGTGCCGATCAACAAGAAATGGAACATCGAGAAACTTCTCGAAGCCCTTCGCGACTATCCCAAGGCGACCAACTCCGAGCGGATCACCTTCGAATACGTGATGCTCAAGGGTGTGAACGACACGGATGAGGACGCGCATCGTTTGGTGAAACTCTTGGACGGTATCCCGGCCAAGGTGAACCTCATTCCGTTCAACGAATGGCCCGGCTCGCCCTATGAGCGCAGCTCGAACAACCGTATCCGCGCCTTTGCGACGATCCTGATGCAGGCGGGCTATGCCTCGCCGATCCGCACCCCGCGCGGCGAAGACATCATGGCGGCCTGTGGCCAGCTCAAATCCGCGACGGAGCGTGCACGCAAATCCCGCAAGGAGATTCTCAAAGAAGCCGGTCAGGCAATCTGATGACAAGGGCCGACGCTGAACCGGCCCTTTCTTTTAGCGCTGCCAGCCTTCGGTTGCCATCAGCGCCTGCGCCTCGTCGGTGATGAGGAACGCCAGAAACTCCGCCGCTTGCGGGTCCGCCATCGGCGACAGCGCCACGTTCACGTCCCGCCAGACGGTGCGCTCCGGGCTCAGGTCGATCTGATCAAGTTCATTATGTGTCGCGGGCCAGTTCGGCCAGGTGATCCAGGCATCGGCATCCTGGGACATGAAGGCCCGGAAACTCGCGCCCGAGCCTTTGGCGTAACTCACGATATTCTTGCGAAATGCTGTGACGTCTTCGAGCTTGCCAAGACGCCCCGCCACATCTTCCCACGTGCCTGTGCCGGAGGTATTGTAGACGCCCGCGCCCTCGGTCACGACGATCTTCATGCCGGGCGCAAGCAGGTCGTCGAATCCGCTGATGCCTTTGGGATTGCCAAGTTTGACCGCGATCACCGTCGGGCGAATATAAATCGGCTCAACCTGATCCGAGGAGAACGTCTTGTAGGTCTCCAGAAAGGCTGTCATCGACTGTTCCGAGGTGCCCCAAAGAATATCGGCATCGGCCTGTGCCATCGGCGACCATTTGCTTTCCGGCCCGGCGATGATCTCGATCTTCTGGCCGGTTTTCTCCATCCAGACATCCGCGACTTTTTGAAAGGCCGTGTGCGGACCGCCCGCGCCGTAGAGTTTGACCACGCCGTCCTGCGGTGCGTGGGTGATCGCGGGGTCGTAAAGCGTTGTGACTTGGGCGAAGGCGGGGGCCGCGCCCAACAAGGCAAGCGTGAAAAGGGTCATACGCATGAGTGTCTCCAATATCTGAAATCTGCGCGGGGGTGCGCAGAGGAGATACAGGGTGAGGGTGCAGGGTATTCCCTCCGTTGTTGTCACAGAGGCGTGAGCGCGCTCTGAACATGGTAACAGCGTTTTAACCTTAACGGCGCAATATCCCGAGCATGGACTGGATAACGATCAGATTCGAAGACGACCTTGGCACCCGGGTAGCGCACGCCGCACACCGCGCAGGCCAGCCGATCGGGGCATTCATTCGCGACAGGCTCGACGAGGCCGTGCGCCCTTTGGAGGGCGCGTTCGGCTATAAAGGCCCGCGCAAACCCCATGCGTTGCAGGCCTACCTCGCCCATGATTTTGCCTATGCGCGCGGGTGGGACGACCTGCAAGAGTGCCTGCGCGCCAAAGGTTATGAATTGGCGGAACGCGGCGGCGGTCTGATCCTCCAAACCGTCGAGGGAGAGCGCCTGTGCAAAGCGTCAGAGCTTGGCCAACCTTATTCTCTCCTGATGAAACGCTTCGGCACCCCGTTTCCGGGGCACGCGCATCAGCATCTTGTCTCCCGCCACCTCGCGCAGAAACCTCTGCCGCTTTAAAGGACGTCCGACATGGAAAAACTCACTCTGCTTTTGCCGGACGCCACGGTTCAGATGCTCCACCTCTTGGCCCGGAGCGAAGGGCAAACCATCGGCCGTATCGTACAGGAGATGGCCTTGGATCGCTACATGACCCAAGCCATGGGACACTCGAATTCGATCCTAATTCAGCCAGAAAGTGTCGAATATCCTCTGGTGCAGGAGGGTTAGACGCTCCGCCCGTCGATCTCTTTGCGCGGACCCTCGACAGGCCATTCATCAATCGCGCGGACCGCCTCCTCTGCGGTTTCGACGAATTTGAACAACTCCAGATCCTTGGGTGAAATCGTCCCGGCGTCGGCCAAAGCTTCCCAATTGATGATGTTCTGCCAAAATGCCTTACCAAAGAGCAGGAAGGGCACGCGGTTCATCCGGCCCGTTTGAATGAGGGTAAGGCTTTCAAACATCTCATCCAACGTCCCGAAACCGCCGGGAAACACCACAATCGCCTTGGCGCGCATTAAAAAATGCATCTTGCGAATGGCGAAATAGTGAAAATTGAAACACAGCTCCGGCGTCACATATTCGTTCGGCGCTTGCTCATGCGGCAGCACGATGTTGAGGCCAATCGACAGACCGCCCGCATCCTGCGCGCCGCGGTTGCCCGCCTCCATCACGCCCGGCCCGCCGCCGGTGACGATGACGTTTTCCTTGTGGCCGTTGTTTTTGGCACGCTCCGTCATCATGCGGGCAAATTCGCGGGCCTCGGTGTAGTATTTCGACAGTTCGGCCAAAGTCTCCGTTTTGGCCGTCTCTTTTTTATCCGGCGCCGGAATGCGGGCCCCGCCAAACAAGACAATCGTGCTCTCGACCCCGAATTCTTCCATGAGCAATTCCGGCTTCAAAAGCTCTAGCTGGAGCCGAACGGGCCGCAATTCGTCCCGAAACATGAAATCGTCGTCGGTGAATGCCAACTTGTAAGAGGGCGAGCGGGTCTGAGGCGTATCGGGAATATGCCGGGCCGTGTCCCGATCCACCCGGCTATCGCGGAGGGGGTGACGGCGCCCGGTGTGTTTCGTGTCGGTCATGATTTTCGCCTCATATGTCGTTTTGTCTCGCCGCCTGTGCTCTCTCGCGCGTTGCGCGGGCGGGTTTGAGCGACTATAGCCTGCGGGAACGAATTTTCCACGACGACCTCGGAGACCATCATGTCAAATGCACAGCTCGAAGCCGCCATTGAAGCCGCGTGGGACGCGCGCGATACCATCACGCCCGCAACCGGCGGCGAAACCCGCGAAGCGATTGAGAAAACTCTCAACGCCCTCGACAAAGGCACGCTGCGCGTGGCCGAAAAACTGGAGAGCGGCGACTGGCACGTGAACCAATGGGCTAAGAAAGCCGTTCTGCTCGGTTTCCGCATCAAGGACATGGAACTCCAGGACGGCGGCCCGCAAGGCTCCGGCTGGTGGGACAAGGTCGACAGCAAATTCAAAGGCTGGGGCAACAGCGAGTTCGCCGAGGCCGGGTTCCGCGCCGTGCCGAACGCCGTGGTCCGCAAATCCGCCTTTATCGCCCCGGGCGTTGTGCTCATGCCGTCCTTTGTGAACCTCGGCGCCTACGTCGACGAGGGCACTATGGTTGACACTTGGGCCACCGTTGGCTCCTGCGCTCAGATCGGTAAAAACGTGCACCTTTCCGGCGGCGTCGGCATTGGCGGCGTGCTTGAGCCGATGCAGGCCGGTCCGACTATCATTGAGGACAACTGCTTCATCGGTGCCCGCTCTGAGGTTGTCGAAGGCTGTATTGTCCGCGAAGGCTCTGTGTTGGGCATGGGTGTGTTCATCGGCAAATCCACCAAAATCGTCGACCGTGAGACCGGCGAAGTGATGTATGGCGAAGTGCCGCCCTACTCCGTTGTCGTTGCAGGCTCCATGCCGTCCAAGAACGGCATCAACCTCTACTGCGCGGTCATCGTGAAGCGCGTGGACGAAAAGACCCGCTCCAAGACCGGCATCAACGAGTTGCTTCGCGACTAAGACGCCCTAAATCTTGATCAAAGGAAAACGCGCGAGGGGCGACCTTCGCGCGTTTTTCAGTTTGTAGCATTTGTGGAGGATCACATGGGCCTTGGACTCATTGCATCTATCATCGTCGGCGGTTTGGCGGGCTGGATCGCCAGCATGATCATGAAGGCGGACACCAGCCTCTTGATGAACATCGTTTTGGGGATCGTTGGGGCCTTTGTCCTCAATCTCATCCTGTCTCTGGTCGGCATCTACGCCGCCAATAGCTTTGTCCCGCAGCTGATCGTTGGGATCGCGGGGGCAAGTCTTTTGATCTGGGGCGTCAGACGTACTCGCTAACCTTTGTGTCCTGAGGGACCGGAGACATGGCGGGATCTTAAAGAAGTTGGCGGGCTTGAACCCGATCCAGATAGGCAATGGCGGCGTGTTCACAGCCGCCATTTTCCTTGAGAGCCGTCTGCCAAAGCCGCCGAACTGAGCGCGCCGACCACGGCAAAGCGGCCCCAGCCAACCAGCGCCGAAGCACTGGGGGCAGACGGTCGTATTCCCACATTGGGTTCGTCGATCTTCGACGCCGGGGCAGTGTGGAGCGGAGATTTCTCATGCCGCCCGTCGCCGCCATTCCGGGAAGGGATCAGACAGATTTTTGGCCAGATTTGGATCGAAATGATCTTCTGGACCGATCAGAGCGGCATCGAGTCGGTTGCGGATCAGAGCCTCATCCATGCCGGAGCCGATAAACACGATTTCCTGCCGCCGATCGCCAAATCCCTCGTCCCAGTCGCGCATGATCTGGGCGCGCGCCTCGGGGTGTTTAGGCCAATAGTGATCTGGCACAGCGGCCCACCAATTGCCCAGAGGGGTGATCGTGCTTAGTGCACCCGCCAAGGAAAACTCGGCGGCCCAGTCGGGACGGGTTGCCAACCAAAAGTGACCCTTGGCCCGGATCACCCCCGGTAGTTCTCCGTTCAAAACCTCCTCGATCGCGGCGGGATCAAACGGCCGCCGCGCACGATAGACGAAAGAGGTCACATCGTATTCGTCCGTCTCCGGGACGTGATCGGCAAAGCCATAGAGTTCCTTGGCCCAGAGCGGATGTTCGTGCGCATGGTCAAAGTCGAACAGACCCGTGCCGAGAACATCATGAGTCGCGACCTCGGAGAAGTCGGTTTCAATGACTTTTGCGTCGGGGTTAAGCGCGGCGATGATCTTGCGCGCGGCCAGAACCTGGCCCGTGCCAGCATCGCTCACTTTGTTCAGCACGATGACATCGGCGAATTCGATTTGGTCGACCATCAGGTCGACGATGCGGCGTTGATCGCCTTCGCCTGCGACCTCACCGCGATCTTCGAGAAAGTCGTGACTGGAATAGTCGTTGAGCATATTCACCGCATCGACCACGGTCACCATCGTGTCCAGCCGCGCGATGTCATCGAGGCTCTGCCCCCGTTCATCACGAAACGCAAAGGTGGCCGCGACGGGGAGCGGTTCGGCAATGCCCGTCGATTCGATCAGCAGGTAATCATATTTGTCCGCCTCCGCGAGCCGCCGCACCTCGGTCAGGAGACCATCCCGCAACGTGCAGCAGATGCAGCCATTGCTCATCTCGACGAGGGTTTCTTCCGTCCGCGACAGGTCAGCGCCCCCTTGGCGCACCAGATCGGCATCAATGTTCACCTCGGACATATCGTTGACGATCACGGCAACGCGCAGACCGGCGCGATTGTTGAGCAAGCGATTGAGAAGCGTTGTTTTCCCGGAGCCGAGAAAGCCGGATAGGACGGTGACGGGAAGACGGCGTGGGACTGTCTGGCGGTCGAGCATGAAAACACCTTTCGTTCAAAATGTATCGTCATGTAATTTATGTTATAACATAACGTCAAGTGGACTTTGTAAGTGCCTCCTGTAGGCACGCTTGACTTTCCCTGCGCGAGTTCGCAAAGGACAGTCATGTCGAAAGAGAAAAAACCATCCCGTCAAAAAGTCTACACGCTCCTCGTCGAAGTCGGACGCAAGGAGGGCGATGGCTTGCCCAAAGGCGCCACTGGCGGGGCCTTGATGGTTTATGCCTCTGGCGTGGATGAGGCAGAAGCCGTGAGGGAAACCGTGGCGATCCTCAAACAGGCCGATCTCGCACCGCTCGATGTGACGGGCTACGGCACGCTCGAAGAGCGGATCGAGATGGGCCACGATATCAGTGACGACGAAAAAGAGCTGATGCAGCGGGCGCTGGACGAAAACTCTGTCATCGTTGCGCAGATGACGCCCTTTTTCGAAGACGACACCGGCACGCGGCACTAACCCGGGCTTATTGAACCCCGAACCACTTGCGGTAGATGGCGGCATAGGTGCCATCTTCGCGGAGTTTCAAAAGGCTCTGGTTGATCGGTTCCGCCAAAGGCGATCCCGACGGCAACGCCACACCGTAGTTCTCAGGCACAAAGATTTTGCCCACGAGCCGAGCTTTCCCCCTGCCTTCATTTGTCGCGTAATATGCGAGGATGGGGGCATCGAACACCACGGCATAAATCTCGTCACGCTCGAACGCCTCGATCAGCGCGCCGGGGTTCGCGAACCCTGCGAAATCGAAATCGCGCCGCCCGAGGAAATCAGCGGCGGTGGAGTTTTCGACCGTGCCGATCGACTTGCCATAGAGGTCCGTCAGGCCGGTGACATTCGACTGAATCGCATCGACCGTGAGCACGGCGGTGATCCGGGCGACGAAGATAGACACCACAAACAGAGACGAAATCACGAGGAAAACGCCAAAGATACGGCCCATTGGGGAGCGCGGCTGGCGTTCCTCAAACCCGCCGTTCACCACGAGGTTCAAGGCCCACCAAAAGGACGGGAAAAGCGCCTGACGCGCGGGCATATCGAAATAGGGTTGGTGGCGTTTCTCGAAATGCCACATCAGCATGCCGCCGCCGAACAGGATGGCGAAGGCCGCGGCGATGGCAATCAGGAGGTCTTTCGACAGGATCGCGGACCAGATCGACGCGTTGCCGCCATCAGCATGCGCCATGATTTGCAGCCCGGCTTCGAAAATCGGCTGAGAGAAATCCATGACCAACTCGCGGCTGGCCGTGATCGAAATATTCGCAACGGCCGCATCCGCCTCGCCATTTTTCACGGCGTCCAGCATCTCGGCGAAGCCGTCGACACGGGCAATCTCATAGGACCAGCCGAGATCTTCGGCCAGAGCCTCCCAAAGCTCCATGGAAAACCCGGTTTCCTTGCCCGCCTCATGCATGGAAAAGGGCACACGTGTCACCGTGGCGATGGTCAGATCCTGCGACTGGGCGACGCTGGGTGCCAGAAACAGCATCACAAGCGCACATATGCGGTAAATTCGTGTCATGTTTTCCCTCATCTCAACCGCATATGGCACAGCACGCTGAGGCGTTTCAATCATTCTTCAATGATACCTGTCGGCGAGGAGGGCAATCGCTTCGTGACGTCGCAAACAAAAGAGCGCGGTATCCCGTTCCGGGACGCGCGGTAGATCGCGAACCGCGATGCGGCTTACCGGACCGTTCTCTGGCGTGATGCCCGACATATTGGGCCGCGTGATCGGGAGGACGTGCACACCCGAGACGGAAAACGCCTGACACTCCGAGAGAACGAGATTGTAGGCCGTGCGCACATAGGCTGGACGCTCGGCCCCGGGAAGGCACTGCAATTCGGCGAGGTTCCCCGCCTGGACGGTTACGTGTTCTGTTCCGAAAATGTAGTTTGTCTCGACGCCGGAACTCACGATCTCAAGCCTCGGCGTGGCCTGAAGTGTTTGGGTGAGATTGTGCATGGGCCGCTGCAGCCGCACCATGCGCATGTGCCCGACGTTTGGCAGGCGAGAGGCCACCACGCCGATCAGCCGAGACAGACCGCCAGCATGCGTCGGAATGAGTGTCCCGGTCTCCAGCGTCTCAATCGCGCGCGGACCGTATTCGGTATCGACCAAGGCGCCTGCGGCCAAGCCCTCGGTGAGCCCAAGAGGTTCGATATGGTCCGCAAAGGCAAAGGAGATCACCTCCGACGAGAGGCTCGGCCCACCGACTGCAAAGAGCACCCGCGCCAAATCGCCCTCATGAAGCGGGGTCGTGCAGGGTGCCGACGTGGCGGTGAGTTCACCAGTCTCGATATGCTCAGCGCTTAGCCAGCACGTCTTTTCGCCAATGTCCCAACTGTACGAGATACGAATGAGGGTCTCTTTCGGCCAGATCGACAGGTCCAATGACATCATCGCAATGTATTGCCCCTGTTCAGACGCGAGCCAAAGCCGCCCATTCGGGCCGAGAACCATGTGGAGACTGCGCCTCGGAGATGACGGTCGGAGAAAGTCGATGAGATCAAGCGGCTGGTTGAACTGGTCCGGAATGGCGACTTCGAGGAGCACTGTCCCGCGCGCAAGCGGTCGCGCCCGCACTCGATCCGCGGACGCACCAAGATGCAGCCCCCTCGGATGATACGCGGGTTTCTGGTCTGCCGCTCCTGCGCCCAGCCACGCCATTGATCTGCCCTATCCCGAGCTCGGCGACCATTCTGCCGTCCGAGCCATATTTGCCTCTGGGCGTTTAAAGACGATGAAGCGACGGCGTTAACCGTTTGGATGCTTGACCTGCTCTGTGCCGCCTCGCATGGCACTGTCTCGTGCTCTTCGCCGGGCGGCGCGCCCATTTTATATTTTTGTGAGGACTAAAGAGCATATTTTCCCAAGTTTGTTAATAGTTTCCTCTTTCGGTTGATCGTTTTTCCTCGCGTGCATTGCTCCCGTCCCACAGGACCGCTAAGCCTATCCGCAAAAAGGAGTTCGCCATGCCCCTCGATCCCGTCGAATTGACCGCACAGCTTGTCCGATGCCCGAGTGTCACGCCCGAAGAGGGCGGCGCGTTGGTGTTGCTCGAAACCAAGCTGAGCGAGGCGGGGTTTACCTGTGTGCGTGTGGACCGCAACGGCACGCCCAACCTCTTTGCGCGCTGGGGCGACAAAAACGCGACCCGCACGCTCGGCTTTAATGGGCACACCGATGTTGTGCCGATCGGGGACGCCGCCGCGTGGACGCACGATCCTTTTGGCGCTGAGCTGTCAGAGGGCAAAATCTGGGGCCGTGGCACCACGGATATGAAGTCCGGTGTCGCGGCCTTTGTCGCGGCGGCTTGCGATTATGCGACCCAAACCCAGCCAAAAGACACCGCAATTATCGTGACCATCACTGGCGACGAAGAGGGCGATGCCACCGACGGCACTGTGGCCCTCCTCGACTATATGGACCGCGAGGGGGAGCGCATGACCGACTGTATCGTCGGGGAGCCGACCTGTCCGACTGAGATGGGCGAAATGATGAAGATCGGGCGTCGCGGCTCGATCACCGGTTATTTCATCGCTCGAGGCACCCAGGGACACGTCGCCTATCCGGAGCGGACGCACAATCCGGTGCCCGCTTTGGCCCGATTGGTCTCTGAACTGTCCACGCATTGCCTCGATCAGGGCACTGCGCATTTCGACCCGAGCAATCTCGAAGTGACCACCTTTGACGTCGGCAATGCCGCCACAAATGTCGTTCCCGCTCAGGCGTCGGCCACGGTGAACATTCGCTTCAATGACGCGCATAGCGGGGCGTCTCTTGAGGCCTGGTTGCGTGCCAAAGCCAAAAAAATCAGCGAAGAGACCGGCACAGAGATTGAAAGTCGGTTCCAGCTTTCGGGCGAAAGCTTTGTCACCCCGCCGGGGCCCTTTGTCGATATGGTGGCCAATGCGGTCAAACAGGTGACGGGCCGTGACCCGATCTTGTCGACCACGGGCGGCACTTCAGACGCGCGCTTTGTGAAAAACCATTGCCCCGTCGTCGAATTCGGCCTTGTCGGGAAAACCATGCATCAGGTCGACGAACATGTGGATGTGGCGCATGTCCAAGAGCTCAAATCCGTCTATGAAACCCTTATTCGAGACTATTTCGCATGAGTGTGACGATTGCCCCAACTGAAGATGTCGAAGCCTGCCACGCCCTGCGGATCGCCGTGTTTGTCGCGGAGCAAGGCATCGCTTTGGCCGATGAAATTGACGATCTGGACGGTGAGGCGACCCATCTCTTGGCCAAGGACGCCCATGGGTTTCCGGTCGGCACTGCGCGGCTCTTGGAGCGGGGCGAAACGGGCAAAATTGGCCGGGTTTGTGTCTTGCGCCCGCATCGCGGGACCGGGCTTGGGGCGCGTTTGATCACGACCTGTGTCGAGACCTTTCGCAATCGCCCACATATCACCCAAGTGAAATTGAGCGCTCAGACGCATGCCGTCGGCTTTTATGAGCGGTTGGGCTTCACCGCGATTGGCGAGGAATATCCCGACGCAGGCATCCCGCATATCGACATGGTGCTGTCGCTGTGAAACCGACTTTGATCGTTATGATCAAAGAACCACGCTTGGGGCGTGTGAAAACCCGACTTGGGCAGGATTTGGGTCTTGTCCAGGCCACATGGTGGTATCGTCATCAGGTTCAAAAGACGTTGCGCAACCTGACAGATCCCCGGTGGGAGACAGTGCTCGCCGTGACCCCGGATCGCGCGACATGGCCGTGGCCTCGCCAGTACCGACGCATCCCTCAAGGTCGCGGTGATCTCGGCACCCGTATGGCGCGGGCCTTGTCTCTCGCGGGGACCGGGCCTGCCTTTCTCATAGGCTCAGATATACCGGGTATCGAGAAACGGCATATTTCGGCCTCTTTTGCTGGATTAGGCTCTTACCCTGCGGTCATTGGTCCCGCGACAGATGGCGGATATTGGGGCATCGGCCTACGTCATCTTCACCGACAGCCCACCGGGTTTTTGCGAAATGTCAGATGGTCGACGGAGCACGCTCTGGCCGACACTCTTTCCTCTGCCCCATCCTTGCGCTGGGCCACCCTCGACACGCTGTCCGATGTGGACACGGGCGCGGACTTTGACCGGTTGGTTCGGGGCGTGTGAATTCCTCGCAACGCGATGCTTTGCCAGTGGTGAGGCCCTTTCCGTCGTGCTAGCCTGAGCCTATGAGCAGGATCCCGACAAAAGACGAAATCCTTCAGTGGATTTCCGACAACCCGACACAAACCGCAAAGCGCGATATCGCCAAGGCTTTTGGCATCAAAGGGGCTGCGCGGATTGACCTCAAACGTGTGCTGAAAGAGCTGGAAGACGAAGGTCACCTGCGCAAGCGGGGCAAGACCTATCGCGATCCCGATAAGCTTCCGCCCGTGTCCGTTCTCGCGGTTCTGGCACCGGATCAGGACGGCGATCTTTTTGCGAAACCGCTCGAATGGGCGGGAGAGGGGCCTGAGCCGCGTGTATTGCTCTCTTTGCGGGAGAGTGATCCGGCTTTGGGCGAGGGCGAACGCATCCTCGCCAAGCTCCAAGAAGTGAAGGCCGACGATCACCAATATGTCGCGCGTCTCATCCGCAAAATCGGCTCGAATCCACGCAAAATCATCGGGATTTATCGCAAGGGCGCCGAAGGTGGCCGTGTGGTTCCGATTGATAAGGGCAGTGACAAAGACTTCCTGGTACGCGCGGGCAATGAATACGGCGCGCAGGATGGCGAGTTGGTCGAAGCAGAACAGGCCGGACCACGGGGCCGCATGGGCCTTCCCTTCGCGCGGATTGTGACTCGTTTGGGCGATCCGTCTGAGCCGAAAGCCGTCTCCCTGATCGCCATTCACCAACACGGTATTCCCGACGATTTCCCCGATGAAGTGCTGGCCGAGGCGGATCGCGCCAAACCGGCGGGTCTCAAAGGGCGCGAAGACCTTCGCGACATGCCGCTTGTGACCATCGACCCGGCGGATGCGCGCGACCACGATGACGCAGTTTGGGCCGAATTCGACACGAACCCCAAGAATGAGGGCGGCTTTGTCCTCTGGGTCGCCATCGCCGATGTCGCCCATTACGTGACGCCCGGTTCCGCGCTGGACCGTGAGGCGTGGAAACGCGGCAACTCGACCTATTTCCCGGATCGTGTGGTGCCGATGCTGCCTGATCGCTTGTCTGGTGACCTGTGTTCCCTGCACGAGGGCGTGCCGCGTGCCTGTCTCGCCGTGAAAATGGTGATCGACGCCGAGGGCAAAAAGATTTCGCATAAATTCACGCGTGGCATGATGCGCTCCGCCGCGTCTCTGAACTATGCGGAGGTGCAGGCCGCGCGCGACGGCGACATCAACGAGAAATGCGCGCCACTTATGGAGACGGCCATCACTCCGTTGTTTGAGGCCTACGAGGCCCTCAAAAAGGCGCGAAAAGCGCGTCAGCCGCTGGATTTGGATCTTCCTGAACGCAAGATCATCCTTGGTGACGATGGCCGTGTGAAATCCGTGGCACTGGCGGAACGCTACGACGCGCACAAGCTGATCGAAGAATTCATGGTGCTCGCCAACGTTGCGGCGGCTGAGGAATTGTTCCATCGCAACCGCCCGTTGCTCTACCGGGTCCACGAAGAACCCTCGGACGAAAAACTCGATGCGCTGCGCGAGGTCGCCCAGGCCTCCGGCTTTACCCTCGCCAAGGGGCAGGTGCTCCACACCTCGCACCTCAACAAGCTTTTGGCGCAGGCCGAAGGCACGGATCATGACGAGCTGATCAACATTTCGACGCTCCGCTCCATGACCCAGGCTTATTATTTCCCGGAGAATTACGGACACTTTGGCCTCGCTCTGCGGTCCTATGCGCATTTCACATCGCCGATCCGGCGCTATGCCGACCTCATTGTCCACCGCGGCCTGATTTCTGCGCATGGTTGGGGCAAGGACGGGTTGTCGCCGGAGGACATCGAACGTCTCGAACCCACCGCAAAACACATCTCAGAGACCGAACGCCGGTCGATGACGGCGGAGCGGGACACCACGGATCGCTACCTCGCCTCTTACCTGAGCGAGCGGGTCGGCAATGAAATGACGGGGCATATTTCCGGCATCCAGAAATTCGGCGCCTTCGTAAAACTCGACGAGACGGGCGCGGATGGGTTGGTGCCTGTGCGGACGCTCGGAGCAGAGTTCTTTCACTACGACCCGGAGGAACAGACGCTCATGGGCGCGGACACCGGGATCGTGATCTCCATCGGCCAAAAAGTGGTCGTGCGGATCGCGGAGGCAGTGCCTGTGACCGGGGGGCTTGAGCTTGAGCTGTTGTCCGTCGACGGCGCCGCCCTCCCGCGTGGGCCGCGTCGGGCCAAGGGGCGGGTGTCCTCGCGCAAGTACAACAAGGGCAAGGCGAAAACCGCCAAGATCAAGAAAAAGGTCCAGCGCAAACGGCGATAGCGGAAACCTGCCATCCCCATTTTCTCTGGTTCAAGAGGAGCGGGGATTCGGGTTACGCTTTGAGGCAAGTACTACGTCACAAGGTACATCAAAGTCACAAGGAGCAGTTTGGTATGCGGTCTCTCGTCATTGGGTTTACATGTGGTGTTTTGGGGCTTGGCCTTTCGCCCGCCGCCGCGCAAAATATGCCGGCATGGGCGCAGGAGACGCCGACACTTCCGGGGTCAGGTATGATTGAAAAGACGGCGTCTCAGGCCGGATTCGAGACTTGGGTGGCCGATTTCAAGGCCCGCGCGCGCCGCGAAGGCATCTCGGAAACCGTGCTCGATCAGGCGTTTCGTGGCGTGTCCTACAACACCGATGTGATCGCAAAAGACCGCAAGCAATCCGAGTTCACCAAACAGATTTGGGACTATCTCGATAGCGCCGCTTCGCCGACGCGCATTTCAAATGGTCAGCGCGCGATGCGTCAGCATGCGGGCACGCTGGACGCGATTGAGCGCCGGTTTGGGGTCGATAAATACGTTGTCTCCGCGATCTGGGGCGTGGAAAGTGCCTACGGCGCGACCCGTGGCGACATCAATGTGATCGAGGCGATGGCGACTCTGGCCTATGATGGCCGGCGCGGGCGCTTTTTCGAACAACAGCTCATGGCCGCGCTCAAAATTCTTCAGGCCGGAGATACTCATCCCCGGAACATGAAGGGCAGCTGGGCCGGGGCCATGGGCCACACCCAGTTTATCCCAACCTCCTTCGAGGCCTTCGCGGTCGATGGCGACGGTGACGGCAAACGGGACATCTGGTCCAACGACCCGACCGATGCGCTGGCCTCTACGGCGGCCTATCTCGCGCGCCACGGCTGGAACAAAGGCCAACCTTGGGGCGTCGAAGTGCTCCTTCCGCGGGGGTTCGACTATAGTTCCGCCCGCCGTGACAATATGCGCAGCCCGTCTGATTGGGCGGCGCAGGGCGTGCGTGGGATCGACGGCAAGCCTGTGCCAAATTATGGACGCGCTTCGATCCTCTTGCCCGCCGGGGCCTCCGGTGCGGCCTTCATGATCTTTGACAATTTCGCGGTGCTGGAACGCTACAACAAGGCGGATGCCTATGTGATTGGCGTCGGACACCTGTCGGACCGGCTCAAGGGCGGTCCTGCAATTCAGACGCCTTGGCCGCGTGGCTATGCGCCTCTGTCCTTCAACGAAAAGAAACAAATGCAGCGCATTTTGCGTCGCAAAGGGTTCCTGGATGACAAGGTCGACGGCATCGTCGGCCCGAACACGATCAACGCGATCCGGGCCTATCAGACGTCGATTGGCGTGACGCCGGACGGCTATCCGTCTCAGACCCTTCTGACGCAGTTGAAAAGCTGATCAGGCCAGAAGGTCGGAAAACTCGGACACGAGCTGCTCGTAGATGTCGCGTTTGAACGGCACGATCTCTTCGACCAGATCACGGGCGTTGGACCATTTCCAGCGCCCGAACTCCGGGTGCTCGGTGTCGAGATTGACGTCACTGTCCTCCCCAGAAAACCGCAGAACGATCCAAAGCTGTTTCTGGCCGCGATATTTGCCGTTCCAGATTTTCCCCAAGAGGTGGTCGGGCAGGTCATAGGTCAGCCAGTCAGAGGTCTGGGCGATGACCGTGACCTTGTCTTCGGTGACGCCAGTTTCTTCCCAGAGTTCGCGCAGCGCGGCCTCTTGGGCATCCTCGCCCGGATCAATCCCGCCCTGCGGCATTTGCCAGGCGCCATTTGTGTCTTTGCGTTCGCCCACGAATACCCGCCCGTCGGCGTCAAGAAGCATCACGCCCACGCAGGGACGATAGGGCAGGGAGGTGAAATCTGTGCTCATGTCTGGTCCTTAAAGAATTCGGGCGCCCTAAGGCGCCCGGATCAGATCAGTTGCCGATTTTCGACAGACCTTTCAAGAGGTCGATCGCATAGGCCAATTGGAAATCTTCGTCGCGCAGCTTTGCGGCCTCTTCGGCGGCGGCGCGTTCTTCTTCGATCTTGGCACGTTCGTCCTCGGTGAGGCTGTCATTGTCCAACGCCCCGCGCAGATCCGCCTCGGAGCGGAACGCTGGCGTCTCCTCCGCCTCGACCTCATCGGGCTGACGCGGCGGCTGTTGCACGACGATGTCCGGGGAAATCCCGAGCGCCTGAATGGAGCGCCCCGACGGCGTGTAATAGCGCGCCGTGGTGAGGCGCATCGCCCCATCGGAGCGAAGCGGCATCACGGTTTGAACAGAGCCTTTGCCGAAGGATTTCGTGCCGACGACGACCGCGCGATGGTGGTCTTGGAGCGCGCCGGAGACAATCTCGGACGCCGACGCAGAGCCGCCGTTGATCAGAACGACGATGGGTTTGCCCTCGGCCAGATCGCCGGGCGTGGCGTTGACGCGGGTGCTGTCTTCCGGGCTCCGACCCCGGGTGGAAACAATCTCCCCCTCATCGAGGAAAGCGTCCGACACCTTGATCGCCTGATCCAGGAGACCGCCCGGGTTGTTGCGCAGATCGACCACGATCCCGTCGATATTCTCCATGCCGCCAAGTTCTTCGACGCCTTCTTTCAGCCCGGCCTCTAGGTTCGGGTAGGTCTGGTCGTTAAAGGTGGTGACGCGCAGAACTACGGTGTTGCCCTCAACGCGCGTCCGCACGGCGGTGAGCTTGATCGTGTCGCGAATGATGGAGATGTCGAACGGTTCCTCGACGCCTTCGCGCACCACGGTGATCACGATCTCGGAGCCAACCGGCCCACGCATCAATTCGACTGTTTCATCGAGGGTCATGCCCAAAACGCTCTGCCCGTCGACGTTGGTGATGAAATCGCCCGCCTCGACGCCCGCAATATCGGCGGGGGTGCCGTCCATCGGGGCGACGACTTTGACAAAGCCCTCTTCCTGCGTGACTTCGATCCCGAGCCCCCCAAAGGAGCCAGAGGTCTGCACCCGCATATCGGCGGCGTCTTTCGGCGAGAGATAGGAGGAATGCGGGTCGAGCGACGACAGCATGCCGTCGATGGCCGCCTCGATCAGATCCTCGCTGTCGACTTCCTCGACATATTGCGCGCGAATGCGCTCGAACACATCCCCAAAGAGATCGAGCTGTTCATAGACATTGCTCGTCTTCTCGGCCTCTTGGGCGAGGAGGGGACCGGCAAACTGCGTCGAGACCAACGTGCCTGCCAGGATGCCAGCCACACCGGCCATCATGTATTTCTTCATCTCTATCCTCTTTCGCGGACCGCGTTTACGATCCCCTGTTGTCTCAGAGCGGAGCATTCTCAAACCACTGTTCCGGGTTCACAGGCTCTCCGCCTTCTCTGACCTCTATATAAAGCGTCTCTGACAGGCTCACGCCAGTCCCCTGCGTGGCGTTCTCGACGAAATCATCAAGATCAGGCGTCTTGCCCCCCATCAGTCCAACGGCCGTCCCCGCCGGGATCACGGTTCCGGGGTCACCATAGACCTCATCCAATCCCGCGAACACGAGCAATACATCATTTTCCGGCTCAAGGATGATCACGTTTCCGTAGTCGAGAAACGGCCCCCGATAGCGCACGGTGGCGGGCCACGGTGTCGTCACCAAGGACAAGGGCCGCGTCGCCCAGAGCCAGCCGGGGCGTTTGATCCCTGCGGCATCTGCCTCATTGAAACCACGCAACATCCGTCCGCTGACCGGCATGTCCCATGTGCCCTTGGCGGAGGCGAGATCGGGTAGCGGCTGCACCCCGTCCACCACATCCATGACGGCCAAACCTGCAGCAAAGGAGGCAATCGTTTCCGAGCTGTCGATCAGAGTCTGCAGTCGTGCCGGGTCCATCGTGAATCGGGTCGGAAGGTCGGTGCGATCCGACATGGCCTGAGACAGTTCCGTGCGCGCGTTTTGCACCTCTTGAAGTCCCTTTGAGAGGGTTTCAAGCGACTCGGTTTGAAGATCGCGCAGGATCTGAACCTCTTCGAGCCGGATGCGAATATCCTCGACCTCCGCCTGCATCGCGGGCGTGATGTCGGACAACAGCATTCCGGCCCGCGCATGGCCAAGCGGCCCGGCCGGATGGACCAGAGCCTCGGGCGATGCAGAGGGTTTCATTGACACGAGCGCGCCGAGCAATTCGGTAAATTGCCCGCTCTCATCGGAAAAGCTGCGCGACAGCTCCTCTTCGCGAAGCGTCACGCGCCGCAATCCGGCCCGCATGGCCTCAAGGCCCTCTTCATAGGCCTGCACGACGCCCGTGAGCGCACGCACTCGGTCCGAGGCGTTCTCTGCCGCCTCAAGTTTTGCATGCGCCGCGTCAAATTGCGCCAAAGCCGCCTCTGCCAAAGCCGCAGGGCTTTCACTCTGCGCGAGGGCAGAGGAGGCCATGAGGCTCAACAGAACGGCGGCGAGGCGGGTTTTCATGCTATGATCAGGCTCTCGCCGGTCATTTCCTCTGGCTGCGGCAAGCCCATCAACTCAAGGATCGTCGGCGCCACATCGGCCAGACGCCCTCCATCGCGGAGTGTCGCGCCCTCGGGACCACCAAACAGAATCACCGGCACCGGGTTCGTCGTATGCGCCGTGTGCGGCCCGCCGGTTTCCGGGTCAACCATGGTTTCGCAGTTGCCGTGATCCGCGATCACCAACATCGCGCCGCCGACCTTTTCCAGCTCCGCGACCACCTTGCCCAGACCGTCATCCACTGCCTCACAGGCGGCCATGGCGGCTTCCAGAATGCCGGTGTGTCCGACCATGTCGGGGTTGGCAAAGTTGGTGACGATGAGGTCGTAGCCCTCATCAATCGCCCAGACGAATTTCTCTGCCACTTCCGGCTCGCTCATCTCTGGCTGAAGATCATAGGTCGCCACCTTCGGAGAGAGCGGCATAAATCGGTCCTCGCCCTCTTCCGGCACTTCTTTGCCGCCATTGAGAAAGAACGTCACGTGCGGGTATTTCTCGGTTTCGGCCAAACGGAATTGTTTGAGACCATGTTTCGCGACCCATTCGCCCAGCGTGTTCTTGATGTCGCGCGGCGGGTAGGCGGTCTGCATATAGGCATTGTGGCCTGTGGAATATTCCACCATGCCCAAAAGCGCCGAAAAGCTCGGTCGGTCACCAATCTCGAATTCTGCAAACTCCGGCTCGCCAATGGCGCGCAGAATCTCCCGCGCCCGGTCCGCCCGGAAGTTGTTGCAGAAAAAGCCATCGCCGTCTTTGACGCCCGCGTAGCCGTCGATCACGGTCGCCTTGATAAATTCATCGACGTCGCCACGTTCATAGGACGCTTTCACCGCCGTCACCGCATCCGGTGCGGTCTCGATCCCTGTGCCGTGAATCATTGCGTCATAAGCCTGAGACACGCGTTCCCAGCGGTTGTCGCGGTCCATCGCGTAATAGCGCCCGATCACAGTGCCAACCTTGGCCCCTTCGGGCAGGCGCGCGACGAAATCGGCCATGAATTTATCCGCGGATTGCGGGGCGACATCGCGCCCGTCAGTGATCGCATGGATGATCACCGGTACGCCGAGATCGGTCACCGCCTTCGCCGCCGCCAATGTATGTTCGATATGCCCGTGCACACCGCCGTCCGAGATCACACCCATCAGATGTGCCGTGCCGCCCGCGGCCTTCACATCCTCTGCGAATTTCACGATGGCGTCGTTTTTGAAAAAGGAACCATCCTCGATGGACAGATCAATCTGACCCAGATCCATCGCCACAACACGCCCCGCGCCGATGTTCGTGTGCCCCACTTCCGAATTACCCATCTGCCCGGTGGGCAGACCCACGTCCGGGCCATAGGTGATCAGCGTGCTGTTGGGGCACTCCGCCATCAGCCGGTCAAAGGTCGGCGTCTTGGCCAAAACCGGGGCGTGCGCCTCCGGCGTCGGACCGATCCCCCAACCATCGAGAATACAAAGAACGACGGGTTTCGGTGCGGCCATGACGGGCTCCTTTCAGGGCAGAGCAAAACAATCGCCCCCTATCTAACGCGCTGCCGGGGGCAGGTGAACCGCTTTGCTCTTCTTCTTGGTAAAAATACTCTGCTTAGACCCGGTGATAGGGGCTTCCGGACAAAATAGTGGCGGCGCGATAAAGCTGTTCGGTGAGCATCGCGCGCACCAACATATGCGGCCAGACCATCTTGCCAAAGGAAATGGAGAAATCCGCTTTCGCCCGCAGGCGCGGGTCGATTCCATCCGCGCCTCCGATGACGAAAGACACGTCAGACCGCCCGGCATCGCGCCAACTGGCAAGCTTGTCGGAAAAATCGGGGGAACTCAAAAGTGTGCCGCGCTCATCGAGAGTAACCAAAACGGTGCCCTTCGGCAGCACCCGTTCCAACAGCGCCGCCTCAGACCCCATGCCGCCGTTCTTTTTGTCTTCGACCTCTTTGATCTCCAAAGGGCCGAGACCAAGCGCCCGCCCGGTCCTGTCGAACCGGGTCACATAGTCGTCAATGAGCGCTGCTTCCGGGCCGCCGCGCAGACGGCCCACAGCACATATCTGGACCCGCATCAGCTCTGCGTGGGTTTGGCCGAGATGGCCTTTTGCGCCTCTTCGGGGGACATCCACATTTTTTCAAGCTGGTAGAAGTCGCGCACTTCTGGGCGGAAAATATGCACGATCACATCGCCCGTATCGATCAGAACCCAGTCGCCTTGGTCCTGGCCTTCCAGACGAGAGAAGATGCCGTGGTCACGCTTGAGCGTGTCCGCCAATTTTTCCGCCATGGCGCTGACCTGACGGGTCGACCGCCCGGAACAGATCACCATGAAATCGGCCACTTCCGACTTGCCGTGCAAGTCGATGGACACGATGTCTTCGGCTTTGTCTTGGTCAAGGGTATGTGTGATGAAATCCAGAAGCTTCCGGCCTTCCATCGCGTCCGAGATGGCTCCAGTCATGCGCATCTCCGGTTGAGCGGCCCCAGTGGCCGCGCTCTGTACGTGAGACAGGACATAGTCCTCCTTCGTTGCACGCCGCCTTTCCCCGACGCTGGGATACCCTCAATGTAGCATCACATCGGGCAAATCTCAATCTATGCGGCTCTGCGCGGGCTGGTCGTTTTAATCAATTGCCTTCGTATTGAGCGAAGACCCCTCCAAAACCCGCACTTCGCGTTGCGGGAAGGGAATGGAAATGCCGTTCTCTTTGAAAGCGTCCCAAAGCGCAAGGTAGACATTGCCCCGCACGTTGGTGAGCCCGCCTGTGGGATCCGTGATCCAGAACCTGAGGATGTAATCCACCGAGCTGTCGCCAAATCCGACAATGTGACAGACCGGCGGGCGCGATTTGAGCACCCGGTCCACGCCGGACGCCGCTTCAATCGCCACGCGCCGCACCAGATGCGGGTCGTCGCCGTAGGCCGTGCCGAAATAAATATCGAGCCGCACGAAATCATTCGTATGAGACCAGTTCACCACCTGACCGGTGATCAGGTCTTCGTTCGGGATCAGGTATTCCTTACCGTCCCTGGTGGTGATCGAGGCGTAGCGCGCGCCGAGGGCGTTGATCCACCCGAATGTGTCGCCAAGAGAGATCACATCCCCCGGCTTGATCGACTTGTCCAAAAGGATGATCACACCGGACACAAGATTCGACACTACCTTCTGGAGACCAAAGCCCAAACCGACACCAATCGCGCCCGACAGCACGGCAAGCCCTGTGAGATCGAACCCCACGGCCTTGAGCCCGATAAAGAACGCCGCACCGTAGAGCGACATTTGCACGACCTTGATGATCAACTCGCGCATCGAGGGCGAAATATCCTCATTGCGCCGGATTTGGGTCGATGTTTGTCCCGAGATCAGCCGCGCAAAGGTGAACAATAGCCCCGTGACGACCAGCGCCTTGAGCACAGAGAGCGCGGACAGGCGGAAGCTCCCGAAGGTGATCGCAATCGAGTCGAGAAACGCCGCCGCGCCCTCGATCCCGCCAAAGAAATAGAGCGTCACATAGGCCCAAAGCCCCCAGCGCACGACACGTCGTAGCGCGCGGTTCTTGACCACCTGCACGGCCAGCTCGACCAAGACCCAAGCGCTTACGATCCGCGCCAGAATGGCGATGAGATAGGAGCGAGACGGCCAGGTGATCTCTTGCATCACAAGATAGATGATCCAAAGGAACAGGGCCCAGACGATGAGGGTCAGGCGTTTTTCAATCGCAAGAAGCCAGCGCAACTGCCATTTCGGGCGGCCTTCGAGGCCCCGCATCCACTCGCGCATCCGCGTCCGTAGCCCGCGCCCGAGGAGCAGGGCCAAACTCAGCGCCACAAGCGAGATTCCGATCTGATAGAGGTTCCAACGTCTCAGCAGCCCTTCAAGAAAGGCCAGCACATCGCCGCCGGTTTCCCCCAAGAGGTCGGTAATCTGTGTTGGATCCACGCGCGTCTCCCTTTTTATCAGAGCTTTGCATGGCCGACCTGCGCTCGCAAGCGCATCTCTCTTGCGAGACTCACGGCCAACCTATATGTGAGCGCCATGGAACGTATGTTTGAGATCGCAGACCGTGCATGGTTGCCGTGGCGTTTCCACGGTGCAATGCAGTCCGTCCTAGCCCGACTTTGATGTCGGACCTTTCGGCGTGTCCGCGCGCCTGATCCAAAACTTCCAATTTCACAGCACATCCACGGGAGAGCGAAATGACCGCCCCGAAGACACTCTATGATAAAATCTGGGACGCCCATGTGGCCCATGAGCAAGAGGATGGCACCTGCCTGCTCTACATTGACCGCCACCTCGTCCACGAAGTGACCTCCCCGCAAGCCTTTGAAGGTCTGCGCATGGCTGGCCGCAAAGTGCGCGCGCCGGAAAAAACCATCGCCGTGCCGGACCACAACGTGCCGACCACTCTGGACCGCGTGTCCGGCGTCATCGCCAACGAAGAATCCCGCATTCAGGTCGAAGCCCTCGACAAGAACGCGAAAGAGTTCGGCGTGAACTACTATCCGGTCTCTGACGTCCGTCAGGGTATCGTGCACATCGTTGGCCCGGAACAGGGCTGGACCCTGCCCGGCATGACCGTGGTTTGTGGCGACTCCCACACCGCGACCCACGGTGCGTTCGGCGCGCTGGCCCACGGCATCGGCACCTCTGAGGTGGAACACGTTCTGGCAACGCAAACGCTGATCCAGAAGAAATCCAAGAACATGAAGGTCGAGATCACCGGCAAGCTGAAGCCCGGTGTGACCGCCAAGGACATCACCTTGGCTGTGATCGGTGAAACCGGCACCGCCGGCGGCACCGGCTATGTCATCGAATATTGCGGCGAAGCGATCCGCGATCTGTCGATGGAAGGCCGTATGACCGTCTGCAACATGGCGATCGAAGGCGGCGCCCGCGCCGGTCTCATCGCACCGGACGAAACCACCTTTGAATACGTCAAAGGCCGCCCGCACGCCCCGAAAGGCGCACAGTGGGAAGCCGCGCTGAACTGGTGGAAAACGCTCTACACCGACGAAGGCGCGCATTTCGACAAGGTCGTGACGCTCAAAGGCGAAGAGATCGAGCCGGTCGTGACCTGGGGCACCTCGCCCGAGGACGTTCTGCCGATCTCCGCAGTTGTGCCTGCCCCCGAGTCGTTCAAAGGCGGTAAAGTCGAGGCGGCGAAACGCGCTATCGAGTACATGGGGCTGAAAGCCGGTCAGAAACTGACCGACATCCAGATCGACACTGTGTTCATCGGCTCCTGCACCAACGGTCGGATCGAAGACCTGCGCGCAGCAGCCGCGATCCTCAAAGGCAAAAAGATCAAAGACGGCATGCGTGCCATGGTCGTGCCGGGCTCTGGTCTGGTTCGCGCCCAAGCCGAAGAGGAAGGCCTCGCCGACATCTTCAAAGAGGCCGGGTGCGAATGGCGTCTGGCGGGCTGCTCTATGTGTCTCGCGATGAACCCCGACCAGCTGGCCGAGGGTGAGCGTTGTGCATCGACGTCCAACCGCAACTTCGAGGGCCGTCAGGGCTATAAAGGCCGCACGCACCTCGTGTCCCCGGCCATGGCCGCCGCTGCCGCACTCACCGGTCACCTGACCGACGTGCGTGAGCTGATGACCGAAACCGAGACCGCTTAAGGAGCTGCACCCATGGAAAAGTTTGAAAAACTGCACGGTATCGCGGCCCCTATGCCGCTGGTGAACATCGACACGGATATGATCATCCCCAAGGTGTTCCTGAAAACCATCAAGCGCTCCGGCCTTGGCGTGAACCTCTTTGACGAGATGCGCTACGACCGTCAGGGCAACGAAATCCCCGATTTCGTCCTGAACAAACCGCAATATCGCGACGCGGAAATCCTCGTGGCGGGCGACAACTTCGGCTGTGGCTCCTCGCGTGAGCACGCGCCGTGGGCCATCGCGGATTTCGGCATCAAATGCGTGATCTCCACGTCGTTCGCCGACATCTTCTACAACAACTGCTTCAAGAACGGCATCCTGCCGATCGTCATGCCGCAGGACGTTGTGGATGTGCTCATGGCCGACGCGGAAAAAGGCTCCAACGCCCGCATGACCGTCGATCTGGAAAACCAGGTTGTGACGACGTCTGAAGGTCAGGAGTTCCCGTTCGAGGTCGATGCCTTCAAAAAACACTGCCTGCTCGAAGGTCTCGATGACATCGGTCTCACCATGGCCAATGTCTCCGACATCGACGCCTATGAGGCGAAAATGGCACAGGAACGTCCCTGGGTCTGATCCCATGGTGTCATCATAAAGAACATGAAACGGCGTGCCGCGTGCGCGCCGTTTTCTTTTGTCCGGGGTGGTGACGCTGTTTTTTGTCCCGTTCTGCTCGGGCTCGGTTTTCTGCGAAAATTCCGGTGGTGATGAAAACGGCGACCCCTCCGGGCCGCCGCATCCGTAATCCTTATTCCATCGCAGGAAGCAGGCCGTCCGTCTGGGCGGTTGCCAGTTCTTCGATGGTCACCTCGCCATCGCCATCGGCATCAATCGCGGCAAAGGCATCTTCCGTCAGGCTGGGATAGACCATTTGCATCTCCTCCATCGAATAGGTGCCGTTCCCATCCGAGTCCATCAGCGTGCCCTGAGCGAAGGCCGGTGCGGCCATGAGGGTCAGTGCGCCAAGGGTCAAAGCAATCGGTTTCATATCATACTTCCTTTCGGTTTTACTGCGCCCGTGTTGGGCAATTCAAAACGACCGTGGGCCGTTGCCTCAAGAGATACGCCCAAAAAGAAACGGCTCAAGATGCTGAAAGTATTAGAAAGATTTTGCGCATAGCGCTGCCATGCGACTGCGGATTGTCGCGCAATTTTCGGCGGAAAGTGGAAGATCGACGGGGTTTGATGTCGAAAACCAGCGATATGATGCCTGAATGGAAAGGAGGGGCCGAAGCCCCTCTTGATCCGTTCGAAACTGTGCCTAACGCCTCAGCAGCCGATCTGCATCTCCGGCACATCCGGCGCGTGAATCAGCTTTGCCTCAGTCATCTCCAAAATCACCTCAAGCGGCACATTGGGCGCGCGCTCGATGAGGTGCAGCCCGTCATCCTCCGGTTTGATCACTGCAAGCTCGGTCACGATCAGATCGACGCGGCGCTGTGACGTGAGCGGCAGGGTGCATTCCGGGACGATCTTTGCCGCGCCTTTGGCCGTGTGCTGCATCGCGATGATCACCTTCTTCGCGCCGGTCACCAGATCCATCGCCCCGCCCATGCCGGGGGTGTAATGGCCGGGGATCATCCAGTTCGCCAGCTGTCCTTTTTCATCCACCTGCAACGCGCCAAGCACCGTGAGATCAAGATGCCCGCCCCGAATGAGGCCAAAGGAAAAGGCCGAGTCGATGGTAGATGCGCCCGGCACAAAGGACACAAACCGCCCGCCCGCATCTGTCAGGTGGCGATCTGTCATCCCCTCCGGCGGGCGATGGCCCATGCCGACGGCGCCATTCTCCGCCTGGAAAAAGACGCCAAGGGATTCGTCGAGGTAATCGGATACCAGAGTCGGAATGCCGATTCCGAGGTTTACGAGGCTCCGCGGTTGGATCTCTTGGGCAACGCGGCGAGCAATGAGTTCTTTCGGGTCCATGATCGTGCCTCCTCAAGCCGCTTTCTTGACAATGTAATCGACGAGCACGCCGGGGGTTTTGACGAGGTCCGGAGGGATCATGCCGACCGGCACGATCTCTTCGGGTTCGCAAATCACCGTGTCACCCGCCAGCGCCATAATCGGGTTAAAGTTGGTCGCGGTGAGCATATAGGCGAGGTTGCCGACATAATCGCAGCTCCGCGCGGCAATGAGGGCGAAATCGGCCTTCAGCGGTTTTTCCAACAGGTACTCTTTGCCGTCGACCACGACGATCTCTTTGCCTTCCGCAATCTTGGTCCCCACGCCCGTCGGTGTCAAAATCCCGCCGAGGCCAACGCCCGCCGCACGAATGCGCTCGACGAACGTGCCCTGTGGGGTGAGTTCGACCTCAAGCTCGCCCGCCGCATATTGCGCCTGGACGATGGTGTTGAGGCCCATATGGCTACAAATCAGCTTCTTCACACATTTCGCTGCAAAGAGCGGTCCCGGTCCCGTGGTGTCACGGGCGGTGTCGTTGGAAATAAGCGTCAGGTCTTTCTTTCCCGCATCGGCAAGCGCGTGGACAATCCTGTCCGGCACCCCCACGCCCATAAAGCCCGAAAGCATGACCGTCGCGCCGTCGGGAATAAGGTCAACAGTGTCTTCAAGTGAGATGGCCAAGTCCATGGCGGAGTCCTTTCCCTTTTCGGGTCCGTTCGTGTCGCGGGGACTTCATCACGGGATGGGCGCGCGGACCATGTTTTGCATCAAACTCTGTGCAAAAATCGTCGGACTTGTCACCCCAGCGAAACAGAGCGTTTCCAGAGACCACATCTTGTGGTTTGTGCTCAGGTGACCGCTAAGGCGTCATAATTGATGCAAAATCGCACCGCTTTATCCACGAATCTGCCCGATTTGCCGAGTTAACCTTAACCATCCCTTGCTGAATGAGATGAAAGAAGGCAAAAATTGGGCAACAATGAGGCAGATCGCCATATTTGGCGGATTCAAAACGGGACAAGAGAGCGGCATCGCATCGCTTTCAACCAGTTTGAAGGGAATTGGGCAGTGATTCATCGTGTCCTAGGGGCGCTGGTGCGTGCCGTATTGGTCGTGGTTATGATTTCCATGCCATCGGTGCTGTTGCCAACAACAACAAACGACGCGGCGCAAGTCGTGGCGTTGGTCGCCATATTTGGCGCGGCCCTGACCTTTTTCGAATATGTCTCCGTCTATCCCGGTCTCGTCGAATTCCGCGATGCCCGTCCGTTCAACCGCATCCGCTTTGGCGCGCTCTGTGTGACCGTCTTCCTTTTGACCATGATTCTGCGCGGCACCCATACGCCGACCGTGGTGACAGACTTTATCACCGCCATTGGCGCTTTGATCGGCTATGTCCTTGATTTTCCGTATTCTCCGGTCCGCCTGATGATCAACACCCTGCCGGCTGGCAGCGGTCTGCAAGAGGTGGAACTCATGCGCGAAGTGGCCGGGATGAGCTATCTCATTTCGCTCCTCTCGCTCTCGCTCTTTATGATCGTGCTGAAACTCGGCCATTGGCCGTCCCGCTATGGCTCTTTCAATGTCTGGATCAACCTCCCGACCTTTGATCCGACCGCAGGCGGCGATGTCGTCGAGCGACTGCGCCGCGATGCGCGGGTCAATGCGATCATCGGCTTTGTCTTGCCGTTTCTGGTCCCCGCTGTGATAAATTCGGCCTCGGACCTTTTCGGAGGGCTGACCGCGACCAATGACCAATCCCTGATCTGGACCGTAGCCGCATGGGCGTTCTTGCCATCTTCTCTTTTCATGCGTGGCATCGCCATGGGGCGCGTCGCAGAGATGATCGCGCAGAAACGTCGTCAGGCCTATGCCACCTTCGACATGGAACACGCCCACGCGTGATCCTTCGGGCGCTCACTCTCGCTCTTTTCGCGTTAGCGGCGCCCGTGACCCTTTGGGCCGAGGCGCCGTTGCGCATTGCCACCTGGCATGTGGAGCTTGAGCGCAAAGGGCCGGGTCTTCTCCTGCGAGACATCCTCGGGGACACGGCGCCGGACTTGCGTCAGGCCGAGGCCCATATCACTGCCCTGTCCCCCGACATTCTCTTGCTCACCGGCATAGATACCGACCTCGACGGACAGAGCGCCACCGCGCTCGCCGCGCGCCTCGACTATCCCTATGTCTTCTCCCGCTGGGGCAACACGGGTGAGCCCACGGGGCGCGACATCGACAAAGACGGACGCTTGGGCGAGCCTGAGGACGCGCAATCCTACGGCACTTTTCGGGGGCAGGGGGGCATGATGCTCCTGTCGCGCCTGCCGATTGTGGCGGATGAGCTGATCTCCTTTTCCGATCTTCTCTGGCGCGACCTGCCCGGCGCGCTCGTGCCCGACGGATATTTCGACGCTGAGGATTTGGAGGTGCTCAAGCTCTCTTCACACGCCCATTGGGATGTCCCGATCCTCTGGGGCGAGCATCGCCTGAACCTTCTCACCTATGCCGCCACATCACCGGTCTTCGATGGCGAGGAGGACCGCAACGGGCGGCGCAATGCGGATGAAACCCGGTTCTGGTCGCTCTATCTCGACGGAGAGTTGGAGCAGGCACCGCCTGCGGGGGCCTTTGTCATTCTCGGCAACAGCAACCTCGATCCCAACGACGGCGACGGGCGGCGGGAGGTGATGCAAGACCTGCTCTCCGATCCCCGGCTCCAAGACCCAAAGCCGGTCTCAGGCCACGGACCTGCGGCCAATCCCGAACATCGGGGCGATCCCGGGCTCGACACCGCCGATTGGACCGATCCTCTGCCCGGAAACCTGCGTGTCGACTATGTCCTGCCCTCTGCCGATTTGACCGTTCAGGACGCGGGCGTGGCCTGGGTTTCCGGGGATTCCGAGAAAAACGACTTTCGGCATGGGCTTGTCTGGGTGGATATTGCTCCCATTCCTTGACGAGGCGGCAAGCAGTCGTTACCCCGCTTCCAACCTTACGAAAACAAGGACTCGATGCGACATGAGCACGCCCTCTCTTCTCATTCTCCCCGGTGACGGTATTGGCCCCGAAGTGATGGCCGAAGTCGTTCGGATCATCGATTGGTTCGGTGAAAAACGCGACCTCAAATTTGATGTGACCATGGATCTCGTCGGCGGTGCCGCCTACGACGTCCACGGCGTGCCGCTCTCCGATGAGACCATGGCGAAAGCCCAAGAGGTGGACGCGGTTCTCCTCGGCGCTGTGGGTGGTCCAAAATACGACGTGCTCGATTTCTCCGTCAAACCGGAACGCGGCCTTCTGCGTCTGCGCAAAGAGATGGACCTCTTCGCCAACCTGCGCCCGGCGCAGTGTTTCGATGCGCTGGCTGATTTCTCTTCGCTGAAAAAAGACATCGTCGCCGGTCTCGACATCATGATCGTGCGCGAGCTGACCTCTGGCGTCTATTTCGGCGAGCCGCGTGGTATCACCACCGTCGACGGCGAGCGTGTGGGCATCAATACCCAACGCTACACCGAGTCCGAGATCCGTCGCGCCGCCATCGCCGCCTTTGAGCTGGCGATGAAGCGCAACAAAAAACTCTGCTCGATGGAAAAAGCCAACGTGATGGAGGCCGGTATCCTCTGGCGCGATGTCGTCACCGAGGTCTCCGCCGACTACCCGGAAGTCGAACTGTCCCACATGTACGCCGACAACGGCGCGATGCAGCTGGTGCGTGCCCCGAAACAGTTCGACGTGATCGTGACCGACAACCTGTTCGGTGACATCCTGTCCGACTGTGCCGCCATGCTCACCGGCTCTCTGGGCATGCTGCCCTCCGCGTCCCTCGGCGCGCCGATGGAAAACGGTCGTCCGAAAGCCATGTATGAGCCGGTGCACGGCTCCGCTCCGGACATCGCAGGCCAAGGCAAAGCCAACCCGATCGCCTGTATCCTGTCCTTCGCCATGGCGCTGCGCTACTCCTTCAATGAGGGCGCCGAGGCCACCCGCCTTGAACAAGCGATCGAAAAAGTGCTCGCCGATGGCGTCCGCACCGGCGATCTTCTGGCCGACGAAGGTGTCACCCCGGTGTCCACCTCCGGCATGGGCGACGCGATCCTCGCGGCTCTGGATGCCTCGCTGTAAGCACCGCGATCACACATTCAAAAAGGGCGTCTCCAACGAGGCGCCCTTTTTCATTTCATCAATCGAACAGATCGAAAATATCCTCTGCCGCATCGAACAATCGGTGCGCCATGCCTTTGGACTTTTTCTTTTTCTTCTTGGGCTTCTCATAGGGCAAACTGGTGGTCTTCGCCTTTTTGCCCTTTGGCTTTCCCACGTCCCCAGCATGCTCCACGCGCAGCGCCTTCATCCGCGACAAGGGCGCGCCGCAATCCGAGCATTTCAACTCGTGCCGGGTCGTTCCACCCAGTGTCAAAACCGTTTTCGACCCGCAATAGCAGCAGGTTGCAGATTTTTGTGTGTAATACATGTGCTTCACATGGGGGTGAGGGCCACAGGGTGCAAGGCTTTTGCCCTCCCCCGTTGAAAGCGCGGGCTGCCATGCTACCGTGGTCCGGGTAATAGACAGGACAGCCTCAGGAAAGTCCCATGAACCTCACCGGAGCCTTCTACGCCCTTGCCGCTTTCGCGGTCTTCTCGACCCATGACGTCGTGATCAAATTCTTGGGCGGAAGTTACACCCCGTTCCAGATCATCTTCTTTTCGACGCTGTTCTCCTTCCCGCTCGTGATGTTCATGCTGATCCGCGATAGCAACCCCGGACACCTGCGCCCGGTGCACCCGTGGTGGACCCTGTTTCGGACGCTGGCCGCGATGATCAATACGGTCTCGGCCTTTTACGCCTTTTCCGTCCTGCCGCTGGCTCAGGTCTACGCCCTGATCTTTGCCACGCCACTGGTGATCACCATCCTGTCCATCCCGCTTTTGGGCGAACGCGTGGGGTTTCACCGCTGGGCGGCGGTGGTTCTTGGTCTTGTCGGCGTGATGGTTGTGTTGCGCCCCGGCGGAACCGAATTGACCCTTGGCCATGCCGCTGCGCTCTCATGTGCGCTGTTCGGGGCGTTCGCCTCCGTTGTCGTGCGCAAGGTCGGGCGTGAGGAGCGGACCGAAGTCCTCATGCTCTACCCGCTCATTGCCAATTTCATCGTGATGGGCGCGGCCATGTCGTTCTTTTACGAACCCTTGCCGCTGTTCGATCTGGGCGGTGTCGCCATGGTGTCGCTCTTGGGCTTCATCGGCGGTGTGATTCTCATTCTTGCTTATCGCGCGTCCGAGGCGGCGATTGTCGCGCCCATGCAATATTCCCAGATCATCTGGGCCACGATTTTTGGCTATTTCATCTTTGGCGAAAAGGTCGACACGCCGACCATCATCGGCGCGGGAATCATCATCCTCTCCGGTCTCTATATCGTCTTCCGAGAATCGCGTGGCGGCCACTCTGAGAACACGCCTGTGCTCAGAACCCGCTCTCGCGCCTCCTCTGCGGCGTCCTTTCGGATTTCGCCTTTTGTGCGGCGTGGAAAACTTCGTCGATCAAAGGCATGAATCCGCGAATTGGCTCTTGCCAAACCCCGCAGGCCGCTATATTCCGCCCGTCACGGTCGGAGCGTAGCTCAGCCTGGTAGAGCACTGTCTTCGGGAGGCAGGGGCCGGAGGTTCGAATCCTCTCGCTCCGACCAATTCAATCACTAGTGATATGTAGGGCACTTGCCCGTCATCCACGCAATCTGCCTTTTGCGTGGGAGTGTGCCTTGGGGCGCGTTTTGCGCCGCCAGAGGTCTAAGTCTTCTGTTTGAAAAAGCCCCTGAGCGTCAGTGGAGGCTTTGGGTCAAATCCTCAGCAAGCATCAGGGCGTTGCCGTCCGGGTCGTAAAAGGTTGCGGTTTTGACCATGCCCTCGATGACATCCGTGTCCCCATCGAACCTGACGTCGGCCTGTTCCAGTTTCTGACGCGCGGTGTCCAGATCTGCGATCCCAAAAACGGGCACGCAATTGCCGGGCGCGGGTTCTGTGTGTTCGCCAAGGCCAATGACGACACCGGGCGTATTTGTGCTGAGCTCCGACCATCCCGCCTCATCAATGTGGTGTATCACCTTAAATCCGAGCATGGCCTCATACCATTTCGCGCTCACATGGCGATCTTTGACCGACATGGCGATGGTGATGGTGTGATCGAGTGAGACGAGAGACATGGGCTTTCCCTACTATTTAAAATATACTAACTATACTTTATGAACATTAATTTGCTTGTCAACATCTCCGCGCGGGCTTGGGCACTGCCGATCCTGGCGAGTCTCGGCTCAGGCGTTGCTGGACGGCAGGCACCGCTTTTGACCGCGACCGGCGCAAGTCGAACCGCATTTGCACAGAGTATGGATCATCTGATTGAGCTGGGCTTGGTGGAGCGAAACCCCGGGTATGGCCATCCCTTGCGCCCCGAATTTCGGCTCACCGAGTTGGGCGCCTCCGCCGCAGACATCGCCAATAAGATTCATGATCTTTCGAAGGCGGAAGATCGCCCCTTGTTGCGTCGGTCATGGACTGTGCCGGTTCTGACCTCGCTCCATGCCCCAAGTCATTTCAACGACATCAAACGAAGCCTGCCCTCGATCACGGATCGGGCCTTGTCTCAGTCCCTGAAAACCATGGAGGCAAAAAAATGGGTGCTCCGGAGTGTAGACGGAGCCGCCCGGCCGCCCCGGTCCATCTACCATGCCGTGAACGCAGGAGAGCAGATAAGTCAGATTACGGCCCATGCCGTGAACTTCGTTTAGAAAAGCCTCTCACAAACAAAACACGCCGCCCGGATCAGGGGCGGCGTTTCTTGTTTGATACTGCTGCGGGTCAATCGTCCGGCAGGATACGCACCCCACCCTTGTCGGCCGAAGAGGCAAATTTGGCGTAGGCCTTGAGTGCGGTGGACACGGCGCGGGGGCGCGGCGCGGCCGGTTTCCACGGCAGCGGGCCTTTCGCCTCACGACGTGCGGCCAGAGTGGCGTCATCGACGTTCAGGTTGATCGTGCGGTTCGGGATGTCGATCTCGACGATATCGCCGTCTTCCACGAGGCCGATCAGACCGCCTTCTGCGGCCTCCGGAGACACGTGGCCAATCGACAGACCGGAGGTGCCACCAGAGAAGCGCCCATCGGTCAGAAGGGCGCATTTTTTGCCGAGACCTTTGGATTTGAGATACGACGTCGGATAGAGCATTTCCTGCATGCCCGGACCGCCCTGCGGACCCTCGTAGCGGATGATGACGACCTCACCGGCCTCCACCTTGCGCGTCAGGATGCCTTCGACAGCGTCGTCCTGGCTCTCGAACACATGCGCCTTGCCGCAGAAGATCAGGTTGCTGTCGTCCACGCCCGCCGTTTTCACGATACAGCCGCGCTCCGCGATATTGCCGAACAGAACGGCCAGACCGCCGTCTTTCGAGAAGGCATGCTCAACAGAGCGGATCACGCCGCCTTTGCGGTCGGTGTCGAGCTCTTTGTAGCGGTTCTCGGTCGAAAACGCCTGTGTGGTGCGGACGCCGCCCGGAGCGGCTTTGAACAGCTGTTCGGCCTCCGGGTTGTTCGCGACCGTGATGTCCCATTTGGCGATCGCTGCGCCCATGGTGTCGCTGTGCACCGTACGCACATCGCCATGAAGCAACCCGCCACGATGCATTTCGCCCAGGATGGAGAAGATGCCGCCTGCGCGGTGCACGTCTTCCATATGGACGTTGTGGATGTTCGGCGCGACTTTGCAGAGGCACGGCACTTTTCGCGACAGGCGGTCGATGTCGGTCATGGTGAAATCGACCTCGCCCTCATGCGCGATGGCCAAGAGGTGCAGAACCGTGTTGGTGGACCCGCCCATGGCGATGTCGAGCGACATGGCGTTCTCGAACGCTTCAAAGGTCGCGATCTCACGCGGGAGGTAGCCTGGAAGCTCCTCTTCGTAGTGTTTCTTGGTGATCTCAACGATTTTGCGACCGGCTTCCAGGAACAGGTTCTTACGATCCGCGTGGGTCGCAAGCGTGGAGCCGTTGCCCGGAAGCGCCAGACCCAGCGCCTCAGCGAGACAGTTCATCGAGTTCGCGGTGAACATGCCGGAGCACGAGCCACAGGTCGGGCAGGCGTTTTGTTCGAACGCGTCGACTTCCTCGTCGGTGTATTGATCGTCGGCGGCCGCAACCATCGCGTCCACGAGGTCCACAGCACGCTCCAGATCGCCGATCTGCACCTTGCCCGCTTCCATCGGGCCGCCGGAGACGAAAATCACCGGGATGTTGAGGCGCATGGCGGCCATCATCATGCCGGGGGTGATCTTGTCGCAGTTGGAGATACAGACCATCGCATCCGCACAATGCGCGTTGACCATATACTCGACCGAATCCGCGATCACTTCGCGCGAGGGCAGGGAATAGAGCATCCCGTCATGGCCCATGGCGATGCCGTCATCCACCGCGATGGTGTTGAACTCTTTCGCCACACCGCCCGCTTTCTCGATCTCGCGTGCCACCATCTGGCCGAGGTCTTTGAGGTGGACGTGCCCCGGCACGAATTGCGTAAACGAGTTCACCACCGCGATGATCGGCTTGCCGAAATCGCTGTCGGTCATGCCGGTGGCGCGCCAAAGGCCACGGGCACCGGCCATGTTGCGACCATGGGTGGAGCGACGGGATCTGTAATGTGGCATAGTGCTTTCCTTCCGCTACGACTGAAAGCCCCGCAAAAGGGGCGTTGACGCTCCATAAATCTTTCGGCGCGTCATTTCCAGTCACGATGGGCTGTGCGAGATTGAATAAAGTTGCCGAAACCGCTCTGAAAAGCGGTCAGATCAGCTTTTTCTTGCGCTTGAGCGTCTGACCCAATTCGAGAGACGGCTCCATTGTGATGATCTCGCCGCCCTTGATCTCCGGGTCTTCCACGCGTTTCGCGATCAGCTCCGCCGCCGCCTTGCCGATCTCGACACGGCACGCATCCATGGTGGCAAGCTTCTGCGGCAAGCCGTCCAAAAACTCGATCCCGTTGAACCCGGCAAGCCCGATCTGTCCGGGAACATCGATCCCATTCTCCTGACAGTACAAAAGCCCACCGGCGCCGATCATGTCGTTGGAATAATAGAGGAAATCGAGCGGCTCTTCCGCGTTGCGCTTGAGGATCGCCTCGGTCATCTCGCGCCCTTTCTTGAGCGCGGAGCCGCCGGAGTAAAACTCGCTGTCGATGATCTCCAACCCGGATTTGGCGAGCACTTCGGTAAAGCCCTCAAACCGTTTCCGCGCCCGGTGATCGAGCGGCATCTTGGTCCCCAAAAACCCGATCCGCTTGTAGCCCGCATCAATAATGGCCTGCGCCATCTTGCGCCCAGCGCGGCGATGCGAAATCCCCACCGCGGAATCGATCGGCTCGCCGTCGGTGTCCATAATCTCGACCACGGGAATCCCCGCCGCGCCAAGCATCGCCTTAGACGCCTCAGTGTGCTCCAAACCCGCGATGATCACGCCCGAGGGACGCCAGGACAGCATCTGGTAGAGCACCTTTTCCTCGCGTTCCGGTTTGTAGTTCGTCACGCCCACGACCGGCTGCAAATCTGTGTTGTCCAACACGTCGGAAATCGCGGTCATCACCTCAGGGAACACCATGTTCGACATCGACGGAATGATCACCGCCACGAGGTTCACGCGCGAGGACGCGAGGGCGCCTGCAATCTTGTTCGGCACATAGCCTAATTCCCGCGCAGCTTCCAAAACCTTGGTGCGTGTCGCCTCGGACACATCGCCCCGGTTGCGCAACACACGGCTGACGGTCATCTCGGAGACGCCCGACGCCTCGGACACGTCACGCAAAGTTAAAGGCCGCTTGGAAGGTGAATTCCCGGAACCCTGCGACATGACGTGACCCTCCTGAATGATTTGAATAATTTCCCGTAGTCTACAGGATAAATAGACCTTGTCTATGCGTTGTCCATCAAATATGTTATCGCTAACAAGCAAATGCTCAGGCCGGTCACAAACCCACGCAGCCTGCCGCGAGATTTGCTGTGCACCATGTGGGAAAGGCCTCCGTTTGACGTCTCCCGCCGTGCAGAAATCCGTGCGTTGCCTGTCCTCCCCTGTCGAGGTCATGCGGCACGGTGGATAAAAGGGGGAGTGGTGGGCCAAATTCGCTCCCCCTTTTTATCGCCCTCCGGGACAGACGGCCAAATCTAACTGCCCCTCCCGGATCACTGCCCCGCATCGCCTCTTGTCTCCACAGTCCCGCCCCGTTTATGACAATGACGCGTGGCCCCGTGGCTCAACTGGATAGAGCAGCCCCCTCCTAAGGGGCAGGTTACAGGTTCGAATCCTGTCGGGGTCACCAGCACCTTTTGCGCGCCTCCTCTGCGACATCTGCGAAATTCTCAAACATTTGGGCAAACATCGCGCATAAGTTGCGCCTCCCCTTGAATTTTCACGAGACACACAACTCAAAGTTGCATATCCTTTTGACGAGAGAGACCGCGACTGGGCGATGGGGCTCATTTTGATCTAGGCGGGAGTGAAATCGGTGAGAGTGCACCCAGTTATTCTGTGTGGCGGCGCGGGATCACGGCTGTGGCCGCTGTCTCGAAAGAGCTACCCAAAGCAATTTGTCCCGCTCATCGGACAGGAGACCCTGTTCCAAGCGTCCGCCGCGCGGTTTAGCGGGTCTGGTTATGCAGCCCCCGTGGTGGTGACGGCTTCTGACTTTCGCTTTATCGTCACCCAACAGCTTCACTCCATCGGGATCGACCCCGGAGCCATCCTGATCGAACCGGAGGGGCGCAACACCGCCTCCGCTGTGTTGGCGGCGGCGCTCCATATTTCGGCGGAGACGCCCGATGCGGTCCTTTTGGTGGCGCCCTCTGATCACGTCGTCCCGGATTCAGAGGCCTTTCGCGCGGCGGTCGACCGGGGGCTTGCCGCGACCGAGGCCGGGAAACTCGTCACCTTCGGGATTCAACCGACCTCCCCGAACACAGGCTACGGCTACCTCGAACTCTCTGAGAAACCGGACGCCTCAGGCTGTGCGATTGATCTCAAGGCCTTCGTCGAAAAACCGGACGTCGATCAGGCGCAAAAGATGGTCGAGGCGGGCAAGTTCCTCTGGAACGCGGGCATCTTTATGTTTCGGGCGAAAGACATTTTAGCGGCGTTTGACGCTCATGCGCCCCATCTCATGGAGCCTGTGAGTGAGGCCTTGGATTTGGCCGAGGTGGATTTGGGGTTTCTGCGGCTCGACCGAGAGGCATGGACCCGCGCCGAGAACATTTCCATCGACTATGCCGTGATGGAAAAGGCGGACAATCTTGTGGTTGTGCCCTTTGACGGCGGATGGTCGGATCTCGGGGGCTGGGATTCCGTTTGGAAAGAATGCGGGCCGGACGAGAACGGGGTCGTGACCTCTGGTGATGCGACCGCGATTGAGTGCACCAATTCCTTGCTGCGCTCAGACAGTGAACACCTCGAAGTGGTCGGGATCGGTCTCAACAACATCATGGCCATCGCCATGAACGATGCGGTTCTGATTGCCGATATGCGCAAAGGGCAGGATGTCAAAAAAGCGGTGACGGCGCTTAAGGCCAAAGGATCGTCACAGGCCACGCGTTTCCCAAAGGTGCACCGGCCCTGGGGCTGGTACGAAAGCCTGATCGTCGGCGGGCGGTTTCAGGTCAAGCGCATTCATGTGCACCCCGGCGGGGCCTTGAGCCTCCAGAGCCATTTTCATCGGTCGGAGCATTGGATTGTCGTCGAAGGCACCGCGCGCATGACGGTGGATGGCGAGGTGCAGCTCGTCACCGAAAACCAATCCGTCTACATCCCGCTCGGCGCGGTGCACCGGATGGAAAACCCTGGAAAGGTGCCGATGGTCCTGATCGAGGTTCAGACCGGCTCCTATGTCGGGGAGGACGACATCATTCGCTACGAAGATGTCTATGCCCGCAGGTCGCGGGGGATGGAGTAGGCGCTTGAGATGTCCGTGAGGCCCTGCTGACGGAACGCCATGCACGTGGTGAGGCGCGCTCAACTGTTTTTTAGGGTTTCTCTGTTTTGATCCTGTTCAGGCCGATGGGGGTCGGCCGAGCGGGGGGAGAACCACCCCAAGTTTCTTCACGTGGGGTGATTTTCATGACACAGACCAACATTGAACGCGCACTGCGGGTGCGCGCAGGAAACCTTTACGCGCTCGCCAAGGCCATCACGCTCGCCGCAGGAGCGCTTCTGATGGTCAGCCAACCGGGGCAGGCCGCGCAGCCGAACTCTCTCGCGCCGGGGGCGACCATCGTGGTGCGATGGGACGAGGGCGGCAGCGTCCGAAAACGGTATAACGAGATTCAGGCAATCAATCGGCTCGGCCAAAAGGTCGAAGTGCGCGGCGGTGTCTGTCTGTCGAGCTGCACCATGTATCTCGGCGCGAAAAATGTCTGTGTCACGGCCAGCTCGCGCTTTGGCTTTCACGGTCCCTACCGCTTTGGCGCGAAATTGACCCAGCAGGAATTCGACGAATGGTCCCGTGTCATTGCGGTGCATTACCCGCCTGCGGTCAAAGCCTGGTACATGGAAAAAGCGCGGCATCAGATTTGGAAAGCGACCTATCTCTCCGGCGCGGAACTCATCCGTCTCGGCATCCCGCGGTGCAAGAGTTAGACCCTAATCCATCGAAATCGCATCACGCGGACAGGCGAGCACATAGCCCTTTCGCGCGATGTTCTTGACCAACAGCTCGCTCACCATCTGATTGCCGAGCGCATCGCGCAGCCGTTTGATCCGGGTCGCGCCAGAGGCCTCGTCACAATCCGCCTCCGCCTTGCCGGAGATCATCGCCTCGATCTGAATGCCGGACAGCATGTCGTCATCCATCCGCGCCTCGGCCAGAACCGCCAGCGTCTCGATCGCCGCCGGGGTCAGGTTGAACGCCATATTGTTGAGATAGACCGCATTCTCCGCCCGCGAAATCGTCAACGAGGTGATCTCGATCCCGCGTTTCTCCACCTCCGCCAACCGCCGATTGAGCGCCACAACGGTCACGATGAGCAACAGCGCCACCACCAGAACCGCGATGGAAAACAGCACGAGAATAAAGATCACCAAGAGATACTGATTGAGCGTCTCGGAAAACGCCGTCCCCGATTGCGCCAAAATCTCCAGTGCCGCAATCTCCGTGCTCGACGTTAGATCGCTCTCGACGAAAAGCTGTTCGACTCGCGCGTTAAAGGCATTCGCCGTCGGCAAGTTCCAAAACAACAACGCCGCCGTGCCCAAGAGAATCGCCACAAGCGCGACAATCCCCCCGACAATCCGCCGCCGAATTTGTCGACTGTTAGTATCTGAGGAAGTAGTCGCCAGCATCCGCCTGCACCTCGCCAAGTCTCTCCTCCGGGATCATGTCGACGATCGCCAAAAGAATCCAGCCATCCCCGGCCAGACGCGGGGCCAAAGCCTCCGCCGCACCCTCCGGGGTACAGGCCTCATCGGGCACTTCGGCCACGCCGAAATGGAGCTTGAGCGGGTCATCGCGCTTGGCTTTGTAACTGGCAAAGCACCCCGCCTCGGCCAGAGCCGGGGCGAGAGCAACAAGCGCGATCAGGGGAAGAGTATAAAGCGGTTTCATGCCGCCCATTTGCCTCAAATCGCCGATGTTATTCAATATCACGCGCCCGATCTGCCGCTGTTATGCGATGACCCGCGCCTGTTATTGCGCGATTTTCGCCTTTTCCCGCATCACCGTCTCATCACTCACGTCCCCAACACGGGCAGGACGCCGCACACACACCCCGACGTGCCGGCAAGAAAGGACAAAACGATGAGAATGACAAAATTCACCGCTGCGCTGATGGCCCTCTCCCTCGCTGTCGCCGGAACGGCCGCCGCCCCCGCAAAGGCGGGAGACGAAGAGATCGCCCTCGCGCTGGGCGGGCTTTTGACCCTTTTCGTGATCGGCAAGGCGCTCGAAGACGACAAACCCAAATCCGCGCCGGTCGTCGTTGAGGACGATACCTACAAACATAATAAAAACGGCTATAAGTACTGGAAACCTTGGCCCGCCGAGAAAACCGTCCCGGAGGCCTGTATCGAACCGGTCCGCTACCAGGGGGCGCGCGAAGAAATGGCGCTGCAAAGCTGCCTCGTGCGCACTGTCCCGCTCAAAAACCTTCCGCGCAATTGCGATGAACCTGTCCGCACCCGTACCGGCGGCGTGGCCACGGCCTATGACCTGTCGTGCATGAAAAACAGCGGCTTCAAACTCGAACGCGAGATCCCGCGCTGGCATGCCGGGAATGGCCACCACCGTTAATCACACAGGCATAACATCGAGCAGATACGCGGCATAACGTCCCCATGTCCGCGCACCTTGCGGGAGGGTTCATGCGTCCCTCCCGCATTTTTCTTTTCCCGGTTGTCATCGCCCCTCTGATCCGCTTTGTCAGAGGCATGACAAAACCCCAGCCAGATTTCTCCTTTGAAGAGGCCGCCACCCGGCGCGGCTATGCCCGGATCGTCGGTGTCGATGAGGTCGGGCGTGGTCCTCTGGCTGGTCCCGTGGTCGCCGCCGCTGTTTGGCTCGACCCGGCTGCCATCCCGGAGGGCCTCAATGATTCTAAGGCGCTCACCGCCAAACGCCGCGAAGCGCTCTATGACGTGATTCTGAATGCGGCAGATGTCTCCATCGCGTCCTGCTCTGTGGAGGAGATCGACGAAATCAACATCCTTCAGGCCTCCTTGCGCGCGATGGAACGCGCCGTGGCGGGCCTCTCAACCAAGGCGGACTATGTTTTGGTCGATGGCAACAAGGTGCCGCCCGCCTTCGGCCTCGATGCGGAGGCGATAGTCAAAGGCGACGCCCGCTCTTTGTCGATTTCGGCGGCCTCAATTGTGGCCAAAATATGGCGCGATCGTCTCATGGTGGATTTGGCGCAACAGTATCCCGGCTATGGCTGGGAAAAGAACGCCGGTTACGGGACCAAAATTCACATGGAGGGACTCCGAAATCTCGGTGTGACCCCGTTCCATAGACGTTCGTTCAAGCCAGTGCACAATATCTTGTATCAAGACAAAACGTAAGTGACTGATTCGAAAAAGAAATTGACTGCGAATCAGCAATGACTCATCTTTAGGGCCATAAATGACGTCAAAAATGACGCGTTAAAACGACGTCCCATAAGGGGCGCGCTATGAGGCAGAAGATGAAGACAACGATCCGCAAGGGGGCGAATTCGCTCCCGCTCAATGAGATATTGGCTGGTGATTGCATTGAGGTGATGAACTCCCTTCCCGAGGAGTCCGTCGACCTGATTTTCGCTGATCCGCCCTATAACCTGCAACTGCGCGGGGTTCTGCATCGTCCCGACAATTCCAAGGTGGATGCGGTCGATGATGCGTGGGATCAATTCGACAGTTTTAAAGTGTACGATGAGTTCACCCGCGACTGGCTCAAGGCCGCGCGTCGCATTCTCAAACCGAATGGCGCGATCTGGGTGATCGGCTCCTATCACAACGTCTTCCGCCTCGGTGCCGAGCTTCAGAATCAGGGCTACTGGATTTTGAACGACGTCGTGTGGCGCAAATCGAACCCGATGCCGAACTTCCGCGGCAAACGCCTCACCAACGCGCATGAGACGCTGATCTGGGCGTCGAAAAACGAAGCCGCGAAATACACCTTTAACTATGAGGCGCTCAAGGCGCTGAACGAAGGTATTCAGATGCGCTCTGACTGGGTGCTGCCGATCTGTAACGGTGGCGAGCGGCTCAAGGATGAGAACGGCGAGAAAGCTCACCCGACTCAGAAACCAGAATCGCTTTTGCATCGCCTTCTGGTCGGCACGACCAACCCCGGCGATGTGGTGCTCGACCCGTTCTTTGGCACCGGCACGACGGGGGCTGTCGCCAAGATGCTCGGCCGTGAGTTCATCGGCATCGAGCGCGAAGAGAAATATCGCAAGGTCGCGGAAAAGCGGATCGCCGCCGTGCGCAAGTTCGACAAGGACGCGCTGCGCGTCTCTGCCTCCAAACGCGCTGAGCCGCGTGTGCCCTTTGGTCAGCTCGTGGAGCGCGGCATGCTGCGTCCGGGCGAAGAGCTTGTGTCCATGAGATCG
>CAXPTW010000054.1:0-5945 GCA_964220165.1 Abyssibacter sp. | reverse complement strand
CTCCAACAGCCGGATGATCACTCTGACGGGGTCGACGGCAATACCTCTGATCGAAGCCTCTGATTTCACGTTGAAATTCTCGAAAGACGGCAAGCCCTCCGGCTTTAAGGTCAAAACCAAACTGGCGCTCGATTGGCTCGACCGGCCCAAGATGGAAATCGACTGGTCGCCGGATGGGGGGCTACGCTCTGAGCTGACGGTCGATGCGAAAAAGTTCATCCCCGAAACGGTCCGATCAAAGGGGAAAGCTGACGGCAACCTGACGCTCGGCCTCGCGGAGGGTAAACTCTCCGGCGCAATCGACACCACGGTGACCGTGCCCGATCTCATTGAGGGGCATTTCAAAGGCGCGTTCGGGCCGGACGGCCTCTCCGCTACGATCGGCTTAGAGAACAAGGCGGAATTCCTCGGTGAATTGACCGGCGAGGGGCAGATTGGCGCGGATGGTGCACTTTCCGCGACACTGACAAAAACGGCGGGGGAAATGTCCCCGCCCGTGCCGGGGCTCAAGGTCTTGGGCGGTGGTATGTCCGTGAGCCTCAACGCGGACGGGACGATCACCGGCGGGATCACCGATCTCGCGATGCAATATGGGACATTTGCCAGCACGACCGTCACATTCGGCATCGACAAAGGGGCCTACAAAGGCGCCGCCGATCTCGCGCTCACCGTGCCGGGCTTATCAGAAGCCTCTGGGACATTGGCGATGGAAAAGGGGCGGCTTTCTGGCGCGTTCACCCTCGGCAAGGACAGTTTCCCAGAGGGGCTGCCTTTGGAGAAAGGCACCATCACCGGGCGGGTTGGCGCGGATGGCGCGCTGTCGTTTGAGGGCAGCGTCGGCATTCGTCTTGGCCCGGCGGGCGCGGGGCAATTGGAGACCAGTTACTCGGAGGAGGGTGGCTTTGCCATCGGTGCCACGTTCGACCTCTCTGTTCCCGGCATGGAGACCGCGAGTTTCACCATCGGCTATGACGGAAAGGACATCACAGGGCAGGGCGAATTGGCGGTCGATCCGGCCTATCTCTCGGGCATCAAGGGCCGCGTCCAGATCACCTATGCGGAGGGCCGCTGGGCCGGGGAGACGACGCTTGGGTATTCCGCCGATGACGGAAAACTGTCCGGTCAGATCACTGTGCGGGTGCGTCAGGCCGAGGACGATAGCCTCAAGGTCGGCGGCGAGGGCGAGGTCACGGCCCAGATCGCGCCGCGCCTTGCGGGCACCCTGCGTGCCGAGTTTCTCGAAGAGGGCGGGATTGATGTCTCGGGCGAGATTTCCGTTACTGAGCCTCTGGAGATGTTCCCGGAGGCGCGGTTTGAAAAGGAGCTGTTGAACGTCAGCCAGAAAATCCCGCTTTGGGCGATCCTTGTCGCGGTGCTGCGCATCCGGGCGGGTGTGCGCGCCGGGATCGGGCCGGGGGTGTTTCGCGACATCAAGGTGACCGGGTCCTACACCATCGGCCAAGAGGGCGAGCCGAGCTTTGCCATCACCGGTGAGATGTTTATCCCCGCCTTTGTCGAGGGCTACGTGGGCTTTGGCGCGGGGCTTGGGGCCTCTGTCGTGCTCGGCTCTCTGACGGGCGGGATCGAGGCCATGGGGACCGCCGGGATTTACGGTGCGATCTCTGTGGTGCCGGAACTGGCCTATGAAAATGGCGATTATTCCATCGAGGGCGTCGCGACCATGGCCGCAGGCGCGCGGGTGAAGCTGTCGCTCAACGCCTGGGCCGAGATCGAAGCGCTCTGGATGACCGTTTGGGACAACACATGGGAGCTTGCCAGTGTGACCATGCCGGTGGGGCCGGATCTCGGGATGCAGGCGAAAATGGCTTATACCTTTGGCTCGCCCGTGCCGCCGACGCTTGAGTTCAACAGTTCGGACATCGACACCGACAGCCTTATTGAGGATGCGATGCCGAAAGACGGGCCGCCCTCCGCAGGCGTGCGCGATCAGGTCAAGAACGAGGCCAAATGGCAGGGCGCGCAGCGCGCGAAAGGCAAAGAGGCGGACAAAGTCCCGCCCGATTTGCAGGCCCAGGCCAAACAAGCGGAAACGCCGCCCGCACCGCAAAAGGGCACCGCGCCAGACGGGCCGGGCGCACTGCCAAAGGGCCAAAAAGGCAAGGCAAAGGACACGGACCCGGAGGCGGGCAAAGTCACCTCACCGGAGCGGGCCGCGCAAAACACCAAATCCGCCGCAGAGCGCGATCTGGCGGCCTCTGGCACCGTGGAGGAAAAGGACGCCGCCGACACAAAAAACCCGCGCCACCCGGCCAAACTCACCATGGCGGTGCTCGATGAACCGCCTGTGCCCATGCCGCGCACCAAAGACCAGCAAAAGGCCGATGTCGAAGCCGCCGCCAAGATGGTCGAGGTCGTCACGCGAGAGGTCTCGGACACGGATGCGCTCGACGACTATTTTCTCAAGATCAAAGAGAGGTTTCAGCTCAGCTCCATCGCCTATGTGGTCGCGCCGGGGCCGACGATTTCCGTTCAGGTCAAGGTCAACGCCACCAAGGACGTCAAGCTCAACAAGTTGATCAAAGGCCTGCCGGCGGAGCGCAAAAACGACGATGTGACCTTTCATTACGAAGATCGCACATGGAACGTCGGGAAGGATAAAAAGAATGGCCCCGACATCAGCGTTAAAGACACCGTCGGCGTCAAAATGGTGGCCGAAAAGCTCACTCCGATGCACCCACAAGGCGCGGGACCATCTGCGAGTGCTCTAAAGAATGTCTTCGTGCATCTCGCCACCTTGGGCGACACGGGCGCGCAGGGCTATATCAAAGGGCATTTGCTCAACGACAATCTCGGCGGGCCGGGGAAGGCCGAAAACCTCTATCCGATCACCCATCAGGCCAATGTCGATCACCGGGCGATGATCGAAGATGAGGCCAAAACCCTTGTGAACTCGGAGAATTTCTGGGTTCGCTACACGGTGGAGATCAAGAACGAGCAACCCAAAAAGGTCACCGACAGCGATGGCGTCACCACGGCCTTTTACATCGATGCGGATATGCACGCCGATCTCGACATCCTTGGGACCAACGGCAAAGATCACCCCGTGAAATCGGTCGTCGTGCGGTCCCGGTTTAATGTGGGTCAGGTGGCGGAGGCGGGGGTTCGCGCCCGCGATCTGACACCCGCGCAACAAAAACAGCGGACCCAGGATGCGGAGGATTTCCTCGACAAGACAGATCAAAGCCCGGACCCGAATTTGACCGGTGCAGGCACAACGAACCGCAGTCATGATCGCACTCCGGCGACGCAAACCCATCACTCCAATTTGCCGCAGAGCCGCCAAAATGAGCTAGAGCGGCACCCCGTGGCCGATCCCAATGACATCTTACTCTCCAAAGCACGAACTTCGAATGATCTGATCCTCTTGGACGAGACACGGGATGCGCTCACCAAGCTTCGGGACTGTGGAAATGTCGCGGATTATCTTGACCGTACCAACAGAGCGCTCGTCAAAAGGCTAGAAGATGTTCAGAGCTTTGGGCCCGCAACCGCGCCGGTCATTTTTGCGCACGCGGCCAAGGCGCTCTCAGAGGATATACGGGCCGGGGGCGGCGATATTTCCGCCGCGATGGGAGACGCGACAACCGCATTTCGGAAACTCAATTCGCGCGGTATGGGACGAAACCTTGAGGCGGTGGTCGACAAATTTACACAAGAGCGGGATGCGTTCGACGCGTTCCCAAGTTCCGCTGGTGCTGTGACGGCGCAAAGCTGGACGGATCTGGCTGCGGCATTCGGTTATGCGGAGGAGAACGATCGCGTGGCCGTCGCGCGTGAACTGGCCAAACGGTTTGCGAGCGACCGCGCCACGCTCAAACCCAGTTTCCGTGATGCGGGAGGCACGAATGGATCCAACAAGAAGATGTGGGGGAACTTGCGAAGTGCATTTGATTGGCGAACAGAAAAATAGAAGTGTGATAGGCGGCAACCCGAGACCACAGTTTGGCCAGATGCGATAATCCTATAATCCGTATTATGTTATATATTTAATAGACAGACATAAGCATTTCCTCACAAATGCCCTGTAATCCATTGTATTAACGGCACGAAACACGCGGCCCTTACACCGGCTTGGCCCGCTCCAACATCCCAAAGAGATCGCGCGGATCGTCTGGGTCGGCCAAGAGATCGAGACGCTCCACACATCCGGCCTCCTCAGCGCGCCGTTTCACGTAGCGCAGCGCGGAGAAATCTTCGGTCGCAAATCCTACGCTGTCAAAGAGCGTGATCTGGCGCGGATCGCGGCGACCCGGCACATCGCCACGCATCACCTGCCAGAGCTCTGTCACCGGATGATCCTCCGGCAATTGCTGAATTTCGCCCTCGATCCGCGTTTGTGGCGGATATTCCACGAAAATATCAGAACGCAGCAGAATGTCGCGATGAAGCTCTGTTTTGCCCGGACAGTCGCCGCCAATCGCGTTGAGATGGACGCCTGAGCCAATCATATTGTCCGTGAGGATCGTCGCATATTGTTTGTCCGCTGTGCAGGTCGTGATGATCTGCGCGCCTTCGACGGCGTCTTGGCCGCTCTCGCAACACGTGACGTCAAACCCTTGGGCGATCAGGTTTTTTGCGGCTTTTGCAGTGGCGCTTTTGTCGATGTCATAGAGGCGTAGCGTCGTGATCCCGCAGAGCGCACGAAATGCCAGCGCTTGGAATTCACACTGCGCACCATTGCCAATGAGCGCCATCACCTGCGCGTCTTTCGGTGCCAGATAACGCCCAACCAAAGCCGACATGGCCGCCGTTCGCAGCGCGGTCAAAAGCGTCATTTCGGTTAACAAAACCGGATAGCCTGTTGAAACATCGGCCAAAACGCCAAAAGCCGTGACGGTTTGATGACCTGTCCGGGTGTTTTTCGGATGGCCGTTCACATATTTGAACCCATAGGCCTCATGATCCGCCGTCGGCATGAGTTCGATGACGCCGCCCGGCACATGCGACGCGACACGCGGGACTTTGTCAAACTCCGGCCAGCGTTTGAAGTCGGCTTCAATCTCCGCCGCCAACTCCGTCAAAAACCGTTCAATTCCAATCGTATGAACGAGTTTCATCATGTTTTGAACGGAGACGAAGGGCACATAGGCCAGATCAGAAGGTTGGATCATGTGCTCACCCATAGCTGCGCGTCATGCGATCAAGAACGCGACGCCCAAACAGGCTTGCGGTGAGGTCGCAGAGAAGTTTCGCCGTTCGGCCACGTTCATCGAGAAAGGGGTTCAACTCGACCAGATCCAGAGACCTCACAAGCCCGCTGTCGCACAGGGTTTCCATGATGAGATGCGCCTCGCGAAAGGTCGCGCCCCCCGGAACCGTCGTGCCCACAGCGGGCGCAATCCCCGGCTCCAGAAAGTCGACATCAAAACTCACGTGAAGCATCCCGTTGGCCTCTGTGACGCGCGCCAGAAAGCGACGCAGTGGCGCGAGGACGCCGGTCTCATCGATGCTGCGCATGTCGTGGACCTCAACGCCAAGCGTGTTGATGAGCGCCGCTTCGGCACGATCCACGGAGCGAATGCCCATCATGCAAATCTGGTCCGCAGGCACCGTTGTCGTGAGGGTGGGATAGGCGTCAAAGCCGGATTGGCCGGTGAAATAGGCGACGGGCGTGCCATGAAGGTTGCCGCTTTCCGTGGTGTCAAGCGTGTGGAGATCCGGGTGGGCATCGAGCCAGAGAACGAACAAGGGACGTCCCTGCCCCGCAGCACGCTCCGCCATGGCGGGCACAGTTCCCGCCGAAATCGAATGATCGCCGCCCATGAAAATCGGCACGTCGACCTCAGCCGCGACAGCGCGCGCGGCGGTTTGGACCGCCTCGATCCAGGCACAGGTCTCCGCGAGATTGTGCACCGCCGGGTTGGGATGAGACATCGGCGCGCGCACGTCGGGCACCACATCGCCGTGATCCGCCACCGCCCAGG
>CAXPTW010000053.1:0-9997 GCA_964220165.1 Abyssibacter sp. | reverse complement strand
CTGGCCCTTTTTGAATGCTTAGCACGACGCGACGGACATCCATTGAGCGTTGAAGAATTATCCATGGAAATGCAGGCTTATGAAGAGATTGAGTCAATTTATAAGATTTGCGAAAGGCTTGTGGTCAATGGATAATTCTTCAACGCTCAATGGATGTCCGTCGCGTCGTGCTAAGCATTCAAAAAGGGTGTCTGGTGAAGGGCAAAAAGGTGCTCGACGTCTTCTCCCATGTGGGCGGCTTTGCTTTGGCGTCTCTGGCCGGGGGCGCAAGCTCCGCCCTGTCCGTCGACAGTTCCACTGCGGCGCTGGAGCTGGCCGAGAAGGGCGCGGAGGCCATGGGCCAATCGGCGCAGTTTTCCACCCGCAAGGGCGACGCGTTCGACGTCATGGCCGCGCTGGCGGAGGAGGGCGAAACCTTTGATGTGGTGATCTGTGATCCGCCCGCCTTTGCGCCGTCGAAACCGGCATTGGAAAAGGGGCTTCGCGCCTATGAGCGGGTCGCCCGCATGGCTGCGCCTCTGGTGCGCGAGGGCGGTTATCTCGGCCTCTGTTCCTGTTCGCATGCGGCGGATTTGGAGAAATTCCGCACCGCCTGTAATCGCGGGATCGGACGTGGCGTGGGGCATCTGGGCCGCTCGGCGCTGCTCATTCACACGGGGTTTGCGGGCGCAGATCATCCGCTCATGCCGCAGCTCGCCGAGAGCGGCTATCTCAAGGCGCTGTTCTATCGGTTGATCCCGTGAAGGTCTTGTTAGACGCCTGCGTGCTCTACCCGACAGTGATGCGGGAGGTGCTCTTGGGCGTCGCCAGACGCGGGCTCTACACGCCGCTCTGGTCGGCGCGTATTCTGGAAGAATGGGCGCGAGCTGCGCGCAAGCTTGGCCCCGGTGGCGAGGCCCAGGCGCGGGGCGAAGTGGCCTTGGTCCGCGCGGGATTTCCGAATGCAGAAGTCAAAGAACACAAAGGGTTGGAGTCGCGTCTTTACCTAAAAGATGAGAATGACATCCACGTCCTCGCCGCCGCAATCGCGGGCGGGGCCGAGGCGAGTGTCACGATGAATGCGCAGGATTTCCCGCGCCATGTTTTGGCGGAAGAAGGGCTAGAACGCTGGGATCCGGATAGGTTCCTGTGGCGGCTCTGGTCGGATCACCCGGAGGCGGTGTCCGAGGCCGTCGAGGAGGTGCGCGCCGAGGCGGAGCGCCTGTCGGGAGAGGCTTGGGATGTGCGGCGTCTGATGAAAAAGGCGCGATTGCCGCGGTTGGGCAAGGCGCTGAGCTGACGCGGGTTTGAGTATTTGGGCCAAGAAGAAGACGGGTGTGGATCAGAGCCTCTAGCGGCTACGTCCACTTGCCCTCATTGGCCTCGATCGCCGCAATCCGTTCATGGGTTTTCGGGTGGCTCAGGAGCCAGGCGGGCATTGACGCGCCGCGTGCGCCGGTGAGGTGTTCGAGCTTTTCAAACAGAGATTTTTGCGGCCCCGTGCCGATCCCGGATTTGATCAGTAGCGCGGTGGCATAGGCGTCGGCCTCATACTCATCGCTGCGCGACAGTTTCGCGGCGAGCATACGGGTGAGCCAAGTAGCGAGATAGGCGCCGACGCCGGGGATAAAGCGCGAGAGCACCATCGCCAAGGCGGTCCGGAGCGCATTCTGGCCGGAAAAGTCGATCATGCGGCGTTTCGAGTGGCCGAGCGCCACATGGCCCAACTCATGCGCGATGACAGAGGCCATTTCCTGATCCGTGATCTGGCCGGAGCGGAATTTCTCATAAAACCCACGGGTGATGTAAATCTTGCCATCTGGCGCGGCGAGGCCGTTCACCGGGTCGATCTCATAGAGGTAGACGCGCACACGGGGCATGTCGAGCGCCTTGGCCAAGGCGGTGAGCGCGGGAGCAAGGGCCGGGTCGGCAAGCTCAGTTGAATTCTCCGCCAGTTCCCGCGTCGTGCGCCACGCGGAAAAGCGGTACATCGCGAGGCCCCAGAGGAGGGCGAGGAGGAGAGGCGTGAACTTGAGCATATAGGGAATATGGGGAAGCGGCGCGCCAAGGGGAAGGGCGCGGTCCGATGTTTTTGGCGTAGTTTTTGGAGCGGGTGGGCGGCGTGCATGCGCCGCGCCGGCAGAGCTTAGTCAATTTCGCGCAGGAACGCGCCTGTCAGCGGGCGGATGGCATCAAAGCGCGCGTCTTTGAGGGGGCGCAGCGACGGGCGGGCCGTCTTTGCGCGCGTGTTGCCGGGGTGCCCGGGATGCCACGTGAGCGTGGCGCTGAGGCCCGGTGCATCGTCGTGCCCGGCGCTGTCGGTGACAAAGCTATAGGTGGCGGCAAGGCGGGCCTCGACAGGGACGGTCTCAAACGCCCATGCGGCCCCGAATGTCACATTGACATCGCGGGACAGGTAGTCGGGTTCCTGGATGTCGTAGACCGAGAGGCCGGAATGCAGGGTCAGGCGGTCATTGAGGGCATGGCTCAGGCCAAAGTCGGTGAAAATGAAATCCCGGTGGCCCTTTGTCCAGATCCCCACGCCCGCACGCATCGACAGGCGGGTATCGGGGGTAAGATCCCAGAGGCCTTCGATTCCGACACTTCCGACGGCGGTGCCATCGTTGTTGAGATCGGTATAGGCGGCGAAGAGGCCGTATTTTGCCTGCGACGAAGGCTGCATGTAGAGGTGTGCGCCGAGGGTGCCTTGCCAATGATCGGAGAAGGAGGTGGTGCCGAGATCGAGCTGCAATCCGTGGTGCCGCGTGATGGCGTAGTCGAGGGTGCCTGTCGCTGTGGTGATCTGCTCGCCGTCCTGCGCGATATAGCCGAGGGAGGCCTGAGCGCCGCGAAATCCGATGTCGGCGTATGTGTCCGCCTGAGCCGCGATGGGAAGGGACATCCAGAGCGCGAGGCCCGTGCTGAGAGCGCGGCGTGGAACGGGGGTATGATATGCGTGCGGCATCGTCTCAGTCCCTCGGATGATGGGGTGTTGGAGACGGTTTCTCACGATTTCGGAAATTAACAAAACCTTAACTTAACAAATGGTTAATTTGAAAAGTTAAGGTAAATTGTAAGCGATGGCGCCCGCGCGCGCATCACAGGGGCAGTCACAGGGGCATTCACAGGGGCATTACCCGAGAAGTTTCATCCCACGCTCCAGACCCGCAAGCGTCATCGGAACCATACGGTCCTCGAAAATGTCACGGATCATTTCGATAGACTGGGTATAGCGCCAATGCACCTCCGGCACAGGGTTGAGCCAGAGATGATCGGGCCAGGTTTCGCGCGCGCGGGCCAACCAGACGGAGCCCGCCTCCTCGTTCCAATGCTCATTCGCACCCCCGGGAATGGCGATCTCGTAGGGCGACATGGAGGCATCGCCGACAAAGATGCATTTGTAATCCTTGCCATAGGTGCGCATCACCTCATGGGTCGGGATTTTCTCCCCCCATCGCCGCGCATTGTTACGCCAGACGCCCTCATAGAGACAATTGTGGAAGTAGTAATATTCGAGATGTTTGAACTCGGAACGCGCGGCGGAGAACAGCTCTTCGACCACTTTGATGTGGTCATCCATCGACCCGCCGACGTCGAAAAACATCAACACTTTGACGGCGTTATGCCGCTCCGGCCGGGATTTGACGTCGAGATAGCCGTGCTCGGCGGTGGCGCGAATGGTGCCGTCGAGGTCAAGCTCCTCATGCGCGCCGGTCCGGGCCCATTTGCGCAGACGCTTCATCGCCACTTTGATGTTGCGGGTGCCAAGCTCTACACTGTCGTCGAGGTTCTTGAACTCGCGCTTGTCCCAGACTTTGACCGCCCTGCGATGACGGCTTTTGTCCTGACCGATGCGGACGCCCTCGGGGTTATAGCCATAGGCCCCGAAAGGCGAGGTGCCGCCGGTGCCGATCCATTTGTTGCCGCCTTGGTGACGGCCCTTTTGGTCCTCAAGCCGCTTTTTGAGCGTCTCCATGAGCTTGTCAAAGCCACCCATGGCCTCGATCTCGGCCATTTGCTCGGGCGTCATGTGGCGCTCGAACTGTTTGCGGAGCCAGTCCTCGGGGAGCTGTAGGGCCTCTAAGACTTCATCTGAGGAAATCTGTTCAATGCCTTGGAATGTCTTGGAAAAGGCGCGGTCAAAGCGGTCGAGGTGGCGCTCGTCCTTGACCATGATCGCGCGGGACAGGAAATAGAACCCATCGATGTCGTAGGTGGTCAGCCCTTTGTCCATCGCCTCCAGAAAGGCGAGAAATTCCCGGAGACTGACCGGAACGCCCTCTTTTCGCAAGTGATCGAAAAAAGGCAGAAACATCGGATCAGAAGACCCAGCGATCCACGAGCACGCCCACGAAGAGGCCGACAAGGCCAAAGATCAGGGCGTAAACGACCATGTATTGGAGTTTGTCGGCGCGGTCGCCGTTACGTTTGGACGCTGTGCGCCAGCCCCAAAGGCCCCCAAGGATTGTCAAAATGATCCCGATCATCGCGTCTCTCTCCCCGCACTCATCTCTGTGCCCGTCTGTTGCAGCCTGTGTCACGGCTCGTTTCAGGTTGCGGGCAGGCCGTGTGGCGATCAGCGCGCGAGCGCGGCGATTTCGGCGACACGGGCCCGGACCTGTTCATCCGAGCCAAAGCCATATCGTGCCCAGCCCAGACTGTCGAGACGCAAGCTACGCGCCTCCGAGGGGCGACCGAGTTTGACGAGCGCCTCGGCCTCGGTCAGCATAAGGGAGGCGAGGAGCGCGGCGTTCTGCGCCTCTTGGGCGGCGGGAATGGCATTGGCCGACAGCGTATAGGCGCGTTCATATTGGCCTTCGGAGAGGGCGAGCGCGGCGAGCTGCATGGCGACATGGGCGGCGTGGAAGCGGGTCTCTGGCCGTGCCGCGTAGATGTCATAGGAGGTCGTCAGGGCCATGTGCGAGGCCACGCGATCCTGAGAAACCGACAAACGCCCGAGCAACATCCACGAAAAGCCCGCGCGGCTGTCCGTCCAGCCGTTTTCCTGCGAAATGATAACGGCGTTTTGGGCGGCGGTGCGGCGGGTGTTCAAGGCCCCCTCGCCAAGCGCCGTGAGAACGGCCTCTTGCCAGGCCACCGGCGTGTCCATGGCGAGCGCGCGGCCATCGGAGCCGCGCCCTTGGGGGTGGATGCGATCCAGAATGCCGGGCAGGGCGGCGGCCACCTGGGGTGCGCCCATGCCGGAGCGCAGCGCCGGGTCATAGGTCGCGCGCAGGATGAGCATGTCAAAGGGCGTCAGGACGGAATGGATATTGTCGTCGTTGAACACCGAATCCGAGAGACGGAAGAGATCGTTGAGCGGGCCGAGTGCTTGGGCCAGTTCCTCATGCAGACAGTCGCGGATTTCCTGCGGCGCCTCGTCAGAGGGCAGGAAAATCGAGAGTTGCGTCCGGGTCGTCACCTCGGTCCAGCTCAGCGAATGGCGGCGGGCGCGGGTAAACTCCTCCCAGCTCGACACATTGGGGACGACGATACAGGCGGTGTTCGGCGCGCGGCGGGCCAGCTCCGCCTTGGACAGCGCCTCGATGGTGATGGAGGCGGGCTGGGCGGCGGGCACGCGGCTGATCTCGATCCCGGCCTCAGTGCGCAGCCGGGTGAGCAGGCGGTCGAGATCGGGGTTGAGCGAGACAGGGATGCGGTCCCCGGTGACGCGGAGCGTGATCGGCCCCTCGAACCGGGTCAGGGTCGGAAGCTGTACCCCGTTTTCCAACTGAAAACTGAGGTCGAGAAAATCGCGCGCGATGGAGGTGTTGGAGCGGGTGACGGACTGTGCCGGCACCGCGTCGAAGATTTTCATCGGCGGAAGATCGAGCGCAGGCGTCGGCAGGGTCGCGGGATCGTGTCGGGTGACAGAGGCGGGGGCGCAGGCCGACAAAAGCCCCGCCGCCAGAAGGCCGAGCGCCATCATGCGGGGACGCCGGATCGCGGACCCAAAGTCGCGCGCCTGATGCCGTGTGAGCGGCGTGTTCGATCTGCACATCAACCCAGAGTACCTCGTTCCGACCGTCTGACGTGTTAACTTTGAGAGTATGGCGATTCTAAGGCAACACGCGCAGGTTGACCAGCGCGCAGTCGTCTAAGCCGTCGCCTAAATGGGGCCGCGCACGGGGGGGATTACCGCTGGTATTTGATGAAGGGCGTGAGGGTGCCGATGCGGTCATAAAGCTTGCGCGCGGTCTCGTTGAACTCCTGCGTGGTCCAGTAAACCTTGGGCGTGCCATGCTCATCGGCCAGTTTGTAGACTGCCTCGATGAGCGCCCGTCCGGCCCCGGTGCCCCGAGCGGCCTCGGCCACGTAGAGATCCTGCAAATAGGTGACATCCTCGCAGGACCAATTGTGGGCGTGAAAGATATAATGCACGAGGCCGATGAGCGTGCCGTCCTCCGCCTCCGCCACCAACGCGCCACGTTCCGTGTGCTGCGGGTCGATGAGGCGGCGAAAGGTGGTCTCATAGATGTGCTGGCCCAGCTCGGTCTCGTAAAAGGCGAGGTAGTCGTGCCAGAGACCGGCCCATTGGTCACGGTCGTCTGGGGTGAGGGGACGGATTTTATAGGACATGGGTTAGCGCCTTTGATTGCGGGCGAGAAAGGCGAGACGTTCGAACAGGGCCACGTCTTGTTCGTTCTTGAGAAGCGCGCCGTGGAGTTTCGGCAGCGCGTTGGCGCCGTCACGGGCGAGGTCTTCGGGGGAGAGGTCTTCGGCCAGAAGGAGTTTGAGCCAGTCGAGGACTTCTGAGGTGGAGGGCTTTTTCTTGAGGCCTTGGGTCTCGCGGATTTCGTAGAATTGCGTGAGTGCCGTGGTCAAGAGCCGGTCTTTGAGGCCCGGGAAGTGGACGTTGACGATGGCTTTCATCGTCTCCATGTCCGGGAAACGGATGTAGTGAAAGAAACAGCGGCGCAGGAAGGCGTCGGGCAGTTCTTTTTCGTTGTTCGAGGTGATGATCACCACGGGGCGCTGGCGGGCGGAGATGGTGTCGCCGGTCTCGTAGACGTGGAACGCCATTTTATCGAGTTCCTGCAGGAGATCGTTCGGAAACTCGATGTCGGCCTTGTCGATCTCGTCGATCAACAGCACCACCTTTTGGTCGGCTTCGAACGCCTGCCAGAGTTTGCCTTTTTTGATGTAGTGGCGCACGTCCTCGACACGCGGGTCGCCCAATTGGCTGTCGCGCAAACGGGACACGGCGTCATATTCGTAGAGGCCTTGCTGGGCGCGGGTGGTGGATTTGATGTTCCACTCGATCATCTCAAGCCCGAGGGACGCCGCGACCTGACGCGCCAGTTCGGTTTTGCCGGTGCCCGGTTCGCCTTTCACCAAAAGGGGACGTTCAAGCGCAATGGCGGCATTGACTGCGACGGTGAGGTCCTGTGGCGCGACATAGTCCGCGGTCGACGAAAACTTCATTTCTGATTTTGCCTCTGTGGTGCGAGTTCCGCCGGATCATAACGACCGCCGGGAAAGGTGCAACACGGGTGACATTGTGACGTGACATCCCCGTGCAAACGCGCTAAACGACCCACAAATTGGAGGTGGCCGGGATGGCTGACGATACCAAAGACATGACCGACAGTGTTAATGAGGTGAGCGAGATGAAGGTAGAGACCTTCTTGACCGACGATTATCGTCCCTCCGAGGACGAACCTTTCATGAATGAGCGTCAGCTCGAATATTTCCGCCGCAAACTTTTGGCTTGGAAGGCCGAGCTTCTCGACGAGAGCCGCCACACCATCGAAGGCCTGCAAGACAGCACCCGCAACATTCCCGACATCACGGACCGCGCCTCCGAGGAGACCGACCGTGCGCTTGAGTTGCGCACCCGTGACCGTCAGCGCAAGCTGGTCGTCAAGATCGACGCCGCGCTGCGCCGGATCGATGAGGGCGAATACGGCTATTGCGAAAAAACCGGCGAGCCGATTTCCCTGAAACGCCTCGACGCGCGTCCGATCGCGACCATGACGCTTGAGGCGCAGGAACGTCACGAGCGCCGCGAAAAAGTGCACCGCGACGACTGAGGCCTTTGCTGCCTACATGGTGTCGCGCGGCAATATAGCCACGTGATGTCCAAACGAAATTATGAGACACACCGGGAGAAATCCCGGTGTTTTTTTGTGTCCGCTGCGGATAGAGAGAACAGGGGTTGAGGAGAGGAGCGCCACCATGTTGATCGGTCAGGATATTGCGGTTTTGGGCGCGGGTGTCGCCGGATTGGCCGTGGCGCGGGCGCTGGCGCTGCGCGGGGCCAAGGTCACGGTTTATGAGCAGGCCCCCGAGATCACAGAAGTGGGCGCGGGGCTTCAAATCTCGCCCAATGGGGTGCGGGTGTTGCGGGCGCTCGGCCTTGATCCGATGCCGGTCGCGATGCGCTCCGAAGGGGTCAAGCTTATGGACGGCTATTCCGGACGCGAGGTGCTTCACCTCGATCTGGCGCGGTTCCGGCCGAATGACGATTTTCTCCTCCTGCACCGCGCCGATCTCATTGCGCTCTTGGACACTGGTGCGCGCGACGTGGGCGTCGACATCCGGCTGTCGCATCAGGTAGCGGAGATTGAGGGCGATCTGGACGGCGTGAGCCTCTCTTTCGCGGACGGCACCGAGGCGCGACACAGCATCGTCTTGGGGGCAGACGGGCTGCATTCCAAACTGCGCCCGATGCTCAACGGTCCGGCCAAACCGTTTTTCACCGGGCAAACCGCGTGGCGGGCAACCGTTCCGGCGCTTGGAGGCGAGGCGCAGGTCGCCATGGTGCATATGGCGGCAGGGCGGCATGTGGTGAGTTACCCGCTCAGAGGCGGGAGCCTCATGAACATCGTCGCCGTCGAAGAGCGTGAGGACTGGATGGAGGAGGGGTGGCACCACCCCGGAGACCCCGCAGAACTCATGCGCAATTTCGCGAATTTCTGTCCGGGGGTCAAAGCTCTGCTCGGTCGGGCTGAGGAGGTCTCCCGTTGGGGTCTGTTTCGCCACCCGGTCGCGGTGCGCTGGCATTCGGATCGCACGGCGCTTTTGGGCGATGCGGCGCATCCGACCCTGCCGTTTTTGGCGCAGGGCGCTGTGATGGCGCTCGAAGATGCCTGGGTCTTGGCGGAATGCCTCGGGCAATTGCCGCTCGATCAGGCGCTCCCGGCCTATCAGGCCAAGCGCCGCGCACGGGTGGTGCGGGTGATCGAGGCGGCGAATGGCAATGCGCGCAACTATCACCTCAGCGGGCCGAAACGCTTTGCCGGTCACGCGGCGCTCCGCCTCGCCGGGCAACTTGCGCCGAAACAGGCGGTGGAACGGTTTGCCTGGCTTTATGATTATGATGTGACGATTGGGTGAGGTGCCTCCGGCGGGAGTATTTTCGCAGCAAAGGAAACAGAGGGGCGGGTTTGCCCTTTTGTCTCGTGGTCTCGTCCTCTAAAAAGCTGGGACTGTTGTTTTTTAAAGGTTTTAGAGATGAAAAAGCTCTCCACATTTGCCCTGATCCCGCTCTGCTTTGGCCTCGTCGCTTGTTCGGCGGAAACGATGATCCAGAGCGCCTTTCCCGACAATCGGCTCTATGAGGTGACTTCCGGCGACGGTGAGGACAGCTATCGGTTTTCTTGCGCGCCGCGCGAGAGTGAGGCCGCGACCAAGGCGCAGCTCGCGAAAGCGCAGCGGATGACGGATGCCTATCTCGAAGCGGCGGCGGAGGCTTATGTGGAGATGTTTCTGGCGGAAGAGGACATAAGTTTCCGCGACGCGATGCGGATCAACAAAGAGGCCGACGCGCAGGCGGAGGTGTTTGTCGAGGCGATGCTGGAAGAGACGGGCTGTCTCTTGGTGGACAGCGAGTAAGTCGGCCAGCCGATTGCAGGCCAAAGATGAGATGCGCCGCGCCCCTCCCCCGTGTGATGCGGAGGGGCGCGGCGCTTTTATCTGAAAGGGATCAGGCCGCTTCGAGCGCGCTGACGATGCCGGAGAAATCGGCGGCCTTGAGGGACGCGCCGCCCACCAGCGCGCCGTCCACATTGGAGGT